>NZ_RAQK01000001.1:1940364-2587152 GCF_003610455.1 Sulfitobacter guttiformis
ACACTACTAGACGCAGATCGCGGTCATAGATGGTCAGTGCCTGCGCGATGAGGTTCAGGCCGGCCATGGTCATGGATTTTGTTTGATCGGTTGTCAGAGCCATGGCGCAGTTTGCATCCGCGCGGCGGGGTGTCAAAGGGGGAGTTCGCGGCGGCGCCGGTTCACATGTAATTTAGAGGGCGGTGAAGTGATATTTTGCGATGCTGGTAACAATTGGTAAGGTTTGAGAAAACATCACGAATAAGTTGAAGTCGACGGTACGAATGCCATGCTACTTTAATACTGAATCGCGCAAACGCGGTCTGCCTGTCGCAATGATAGGATCTGGGAGGATACATTTTGGCTTTGATTGAATGCCCCGCGGGGCAACCCGCGTCCGTTCCTGCATTGCTGGACCGCAATGCAAAGATGTTTGCGGATGCGCCTGCCTACCGCGAGAAAGAATATGGTATCTGGCAGAGCTGGACCTGGAGCGAGACCCGTGATGAGGTCGAGGCACTGGCGCTGGGGTTTCTGGAGCTTGGACTGAATGAAGGTGATTTCGTTGCCATCATCGGTCGGAACCGGCCCTATCTCTATTGGGCAATGATGGCAGCCGAGAAATGCGGTGCAGTTCCCGTGCCTTTGTATCAGGACGCCAACGCAGAAGAGATGGCTTATGTGATGAGTCATTGCGGTGCGCGGTTTGCGATCGTTGGTGATCAGGAGCAGGTCGACAAGATTTTTGAAGTGCGCGACCAATTGCCTGAATTCGAGCGTATCATATATCTCGATCCGCGTGGTTTGCGTAAGTACGACCATGATGTGCTGGACCAATATGCGGCAGTACAAGATATGGGCCGTGCTAACCGCGAAAAGCACAAGGCAGAGCTGGACGCACGGCAGGCCAAGCTGGACTATGACAGTACCGGCGTAATGCTTTATACATCTGGCACGACCGGAAAACCCAAGGGCGTGGTGCTGAGCAATCGTAACATCATTGAGACGGCCAAATCGTCATCCGAATTTGATAAGCTTCGCCAATCCGACGACATTCTGGCCTATCTGCCGATGGCATGGGTCGGTGACTTTATTTTTTCGGTAGGGCAGGCGCTGTGGACAGGGTTTTGTACGAATTGTCCGGAAAGTGCGGAAACCATGCATGTGGATCTGCGCGAAATCGGGCCAACTTACTATTTCGCGCCACCGCGGGTTTTCGAGACGCAGCTTACCAATGTGATGATCCGCATGGAGGATGCGAGCCGGTTCAAGAAAAAGCTTTTTGATTACTACATGGGTGTAGCGCGCAAAGTCGGGGCAGATATTCTTGATGGTAAAGAAGTCGGCCTGATTGACCGGCTAAATTACCGCATGGGCGAGGCCTTCATTTATGGTCCGCTCAAAAATACCTTGGGGTTCAGCCGTGTGCGTGTGGGATATACCGCAGGTGAGGCAATCGGGCCGGAGATTTTCGATTTTTACCGAAGCTTGGGGATTAACCTCAAGCAGCTGTACGGCCAGACGGAAGCGACTGTGTTTATCACTGCGCAGCCCGATGGTCAGGTGCGCAGTGACACGGTGGGTGTGACCTGCCCCGGTGTGGAGCTGAAAATTGCCGATAATGGAGAGGTGTTCTATCGCTCGCCAGGGGTGTTCGTAGAGTATTACAAGAACGCGCAGAGCACGGCAGATACCAAGGATTCCGAGGGCTGGGTCGCCACGGGAGATGCCGGATTTATCGAGCCTGACACAGGGCATTTACGGATTATCGACCGTGCAAAAGACGTGGGCAAAATGGCCAGCGGCACCTTGTTTGCGCCCAAGTATGTCGAGAATAAGCTCAAGTTTTTCCCTAACATTCTGGAGGCAGTTGTTTTTGGCAACGGCAAGGAAGAGTGCACTGCCTTTATTAACATCGACCTGACGGCGGTAGGCAATTGGGCGGAGCGCAATAACATCGGATATGCCTCCTATCAGGAACTGGCGCGTCACCCACAAGTGATGCAGCAAATTCAGGAGCATGTGGAAGCTGTCAACGCATCTGTGGCCGAAGACGAGATGCTGTCAGGCTGTCAGCTGCACCGTTTTGTTGTGCTGCACAAAGAGCTGGACGCGGATGACGGAGAGCTGACGCGGACACGCAAGGTACGCCGCCGGATCATCGAAGAGAAATATGCAGATATCATTGCAGCGCTTTATGACGGGTCTACGCAGGTGAGCACCGAGACGGAAGTCACCTATGAAGACGGGCGCAAGGGCAGCATCAAAGCAACGCTGGAAGTGCGGTCGGCAAAAATATTTGCGGATAACCGCAAGATGGCGGCGGAATGATGTCTGTGCGACGCCCGCGTACCGCGACGCCCCGCCCGCCATCCCGTGAGAGCATGAGTTTATTTGGAAAATTGAAGATGGGGGCATTCGCGTGAAAGATAACGCCGAGAGCTACGTCACGACGGACGGGCGCACGATTGGTCCCGTGGTTATGGAAATGAAGAACATCACCTTGCGGTTTGGCGGGGTGGAAGCGATCAAGGATATCTCCTTCGATATCCGCGAGGGAGAGATCCGGGCAATTATTGGGCCTAATGGTGCAGGGAAGTCCTCGATGCTCAATGTGATATCGGGCTTTTACGTCCCTCAGGAGGGGGAGGTCTGGTACAAGGGCGCGCGTCGCCCCCCCATGAAGCCCTATGAGGTTGCCCAGCAGGGGATCGCGCGGACATTTCAGAACATTGCATTGTTCGAAGGGATGTCTGTGCTCGACAACGTCATGACGGGGCGTTTGACCCATATGAAGACGGGAATGCTGTCCCAGATGATCTGGCGGGGGGCTGCAGAGCGTGAAGAGGTTGCAAACCGTGAAGTGGCCGAACGGATTATCGACTTCCTTGAAATTCAGGCGATCCGAAAGACGCCTGTGGCGCGGCTGCCTTATGGGTTGAAAAAGCGGGTCGAGCTGGCGCGGGCACTTGCCGCCGAGCCTTCAATCCTGCTGCTTGACGAGCCGATGGCTGGAATGAATGTCGAGGAAAAAGAGGATATGAGCCGCTTTATTTTGGACGTGAATGATGAATTCGGCACCACGATTGCGCTGATCGAGCATGACATGGGTGTTGTGATGGACCTGAGCGACCGTGTGGTGGTGATGGATTACGGCAAGAAGATTGGTGATGGCACTCCGCATGAAGTGCGCAACAATCAGGCAGTGATCGACGCCTATCTGGGTGTAGCCCATGACGAGGAGGACGCGACATGAACGAGCAGCTTGCATTTACGATCGAGGTTTTTGCCAACGGGCTGATGGCGGGTGTTTTGTATGCGCTGGTCGCCCTCGGATTTGTGTTGATCTACAAAGCGTCGGGGATTTTCAACTATGCACAAGGTGTTATGGCGCTGTTTGCGGCGATGACATTGGTCGGAATCCAGAACGGGCAGGTGCCATTTGCGCATCTCATCAACGCAATGTTCGGGCTGGACGTGCACAAATTCGGATGGACAGTGCATTCGTTTGTCGCAATTTTGCTGACCGTAGCTGTCATGGTTGTACTTGCCTGGGCGGTGCAGAGGTTTGTATTCCGGCATCTGGTGGGCCAAGAGCCGATCATTCTGTTCATGGCGACCATCGGCTTGGCATATTTCCTCGAAGGGGTGGCGGATTTGATGTGGGGGTCCGAGCTCAAAGCGCTGGACGTCTGTGCAGCGCCTGGCGCGTGTTTGCCGCAGGGTATGAACATGTGGCTGGAAGGGACCACCTACGAGGCGCTGGGCTATGGCTTTTTCATCGACAACCTCGATATCGTAGCGAGCATTATTGCGGCCATCCTTGTGGTGGGTCTGGTCATGTTTGCGCAGTACACCAAGCAGGGGCGCGCGATGCGGGCGGTTGCGGATGACCATCAGGCGGCATTGTCAGTTGGGGTGTCTTTGAACTTTATCTGGATTTTGGTCTGGTCGCTGGCAGGATTTGTGGCCCTTGTCGCGGGGATCATGTGGGGCGCGAAGTCTGGTGTTCAGTTCTCGCTCTCGCTGATCGCTTTGAAGGCGCTTCCAGTGTTAATGTTAGGTGGATTTACGTCGATCCCGGGGGCCATCGTGGGTGGCTTGATCATCGGTGTGGGTGAGAAGTTGTTCGAATTCCTGATCGGTGCGCCGTTCCTTGGTGGGGCGACGGAGAACTGGTTTGCCTACATGCTGGCGCTGTTGTTCCTGGTGTTCCGTCCGCAAGGCTTGTTCGGGGAGAAGATCATTGAGCGTGTATGAGTTTGAGAGAGCGGTGCGCAGTGAATGCGCACCCCACAGATGCGCCGTAGGGTGCGCATTCACTGCGCACCAAAGGAGAGACCTAAATGTTCTATCGTGAAGCAGGCGATTTCAGTACGACCTATCCGCAGGACCAGCAGACGTTCCCGATCAAGTTCGACCGCTACCGCTACTATGTGGTTCTGTTCATCGCCATTTTTGTCGTGCCATTTTTGCTCAACGACTATTGGGTAAACTCGCTGCTGCTACCGTTTTTAATCTATGCGATTGCGGCGCTGGGGTTGAACATTCTTGTTGGATACTGCGGACAGGTATCACTTGGAACCGGTGGTTTCATGGCCGTTGGGGCATATAGCTGCTATAAGTTCATGACCGGTGTGGACATCTGGTGGGGCGGTGAATTGCTGTTTCGGTTGCCAGAGTTCAATATCTTTTTCAGCGTCATTATGGGCGGTGTGATGACTGCACTTGTCGGCGTGCTATTCGGCCTGCCCAGCCTGCGGATCAAAGGCTTCTACCTCGCCGTGGCGACGCTGGCCGCGCAGTTCTTCCTTGTTTGGTTGTTTAACCGTGTTTCGTGGTTTTACAATTATTCGGCCTCTGGCCAGATCAGCGCACCGGAGCGGGATTTGTTCGGCATTTTGATTACCGGACCTTCGACTACCCCTTGGGCGGCTTATTTATTCTGCCTCTTTTTCACGATCATTTGTGCGCTAATTGCGCGCAATCTGACGCGGGGCGCATCAGGGCGCAAGTGGATGGCAATTCGCGATATGGATATCGCTGCCGAAATCATCGGAGTGAATCCGCTGCGCGCCAAGTTGACGGCGTTTATGGTTTCCTCCTTCTTTATCGGCATCTCCGGCGCGCTGTTTTTCTCCGTCTATCTTGGCGCTGTGGAAGTAGGCGAAGCTTTTGGCATCCAAAAATCGTTTCTGGTTTTGTTCATGGTTATCATCGGAGGTCTGGGCAGTATTTTCGGGTCTTTCGCAGGTGCCGCGTTTCTGGTGCTTTTGCCGGTGGTATTGAAGGTTGTCGGTGTCGACTGGTTAGGTTGGCCTACGGATATCGTCGCGCATTTGCAGCTTGTCATCGTAGGGCTCCTGATCATTGTGTTCCTGATCGCCGAGCCGCATGGCATTGCCCAACTGTGGCGCGTGGCAAAAGAGAAATTGAGATTGTGGCCTTTCCCGCATTGACGGGGAGCTACGACAAGAAGGCGGGTTCTCCCCGCCCAACGACACCAACAACAATCCTTGGGAGGAAATGAAAATGAAAATGAAACTGACTTCAATGGCTGTAGCAGGCCTGATGGCGGCAAGTCCCGTTCTTGCGGATCTTGTATTCCCGTCGATGTCATACCGGACCGGCCCTTATGCGGCGGGCGGTATCCCGTTTGCGGACGGGTATGCGGATTACTTCACCATGCTGAACGCCCGTGATGGCGGTATTGGCGGCGTAATGACCTCGGTTCCCGAGTGCGAGACAGCCTATAATACCGAGAAGGGTGTCGAATGCTACGAATCGCTGAAAGGCGGCGGCGGTCTGGTGTATCAGCCCCTTTCGACCGGCATCACCTATCAGTTGATCCCGAAAACGACAGTTGATGATATTCCGATGCACACGATGGGCTATGGCCGTACGTCTGCGAAGAACGGCGAAGTGTTCACTCATACATTCAACTATCCGGCCAACTACTGGGATGGTGCGTCTGGTGCGATCAACTATTTGCTGGCCGAGAACGGTGGCGATCTTAACGGTAAGAAAATCAGCCTCGTGTATCACAACTCCGCCTATGGCAAGGAGCCCATTCGCACGCTGACCGACCTTGCTGCCAAACACGGTTTCGAGTTTACTGAAGTGCCGGTCGATCACCCCGGTCAGGAACAAAAGTCCCAATGGCTGCAAATTCGCCGTGACAAGCCTGACTATGTGATCATGTACGGTTGGGGCGTGATGAACCAAGTAGCGATTCAGGAAGCGGTCAACATCCGGTTCCCGATGGAAAATTTCATCGGTGTCTGGTGGTCGGGTTCCGAGAATGACGTTCTAGCAGCAGGCGCAGGCGCAAATGGATACAAAGCGCTTACCTTCCACGGTGTTGGTAAAGACTTCCCCGTATTTGCCGACATCCAGACACATGTTGTCGATGCAGGTAAAGCGGCGGGTGCAGGCGACCAGATCGGCACCGTGCTCTATAACCGCGGTCTCTATGCTGCGATGCTGGCGGCCGAAGCTGCAAAGACAGCTCAGGAAATCCACGGCGTAGCACAGATCAATGCGTCCCAGATGCGTGATGGTATGGCGGCGCTCGAGATAACCGAAGAAAAGATGGCCGCACTTGGTCTGCCTAACTTCGGTCCTTCGTTCAAAGTATCATGCGACAACCACGGTGGTGACGGCATGGTTGGCGTGACCCAGTGGGATGCAACAGCCAAGACATGGACGCTGATCTCGGATTTTGCCGAGACAGACAAGGAACTGATCGACGGTCTGATTGCCGAAGATTCCGCTGCCTATGCCGCGGAAAACAACATCACGCCCGAGTGTAAGTAACTCCGGCCTGCTCTGGCCGCTGCCTGTGCGGCGGCCAGAGACACATAAGAATTCATGAAGGGACCAAGGGACATGTTGGACGCACAACCGGCGCAAGTGCAGGTAGAGAACCTGCTTGAGGTGAACAACATCGAGGTGATCTATAATAGCGTGATCCTTGTTCTCAAGGGGGTGAGCCTGAACGTGCCCAAGGGCGGGATTACCGCACTGCTAGGTGGCAATGGCGCGGGCAAAACGACCACGCTCAAGGCGATTTCCGGCCTTCTCGCCTCCGAGCGGGGCGAGGTGACGAAGGGGACGATCAAATATCGCGGCCAGTCAATTGCAGCACAAGACCCCGCCGAGACGGTGAAAAAAGGTGTCGTGCAAGTGATGGAGGGCCGCCACTGCTTCGAGCATCTGACCATCGAGGAAAACCTGATGACCGGCGCCTACACGCGGCGCGACGGTAAGGGGGCGGTCGCTGCTGATCTGGAAATGGTCTACAACTATTTCCCACGTCTGCGCGAGCGGCGTAAATCCCAAGCGGGCTATACCTCGGGCGGTGAACAGCAAATGTGTGCGGTCGGTCGTGCCCTGATGAGCCGCCCCGAAACTATCCTGCTCGACGAGCCGTCGATGGGTCTGGCACCGCAGCTGGTAGAGCAGATCTTCAATATCGTCAAGGAGATCAACGAGAAGGAAGGCGTCACCTTCCTTTTGGCGGAACAGAACACAAACGTGGCACTGCGGTTTGCGCATTACGGATACATTCTCGAAAGCGGGCGCGTCGTCATGGACGGCCCTGCCAAGGATTTGCGCGAAAATCAGGATGTGAAGGAGTTTTATCTGGGCATGTCTGACGAAGGCCGCAAAAGTTTCCGCGATGTACGCAGTTATCGCCGCCGCAAACGCTGGCTCTCGTAATGGAGCCTTCAGCACATGCCGATGACCCTCATCTGGTAGACCGCGTTGGCTGGCTCCGTGCGGCTGTCATGGGAGCCAATGACGGGATTGTTTCTGTAGCCTCGCTAATTGTGGGGGTGGCTGCGGCGGACCCTGATCCGCGTGCTGTTTTAATCGCCGGCGCTGCTGGGCTGGCGGCGGGTGCGATGTCGATGGCTGCGGGCGAATACGTTAGCGTGTCCTCGCAAGCTGATCTGGAAAAGGCGGATATCGAGCGCGAGCGTCAGGCGATACTTGACGATCCTGCGGGCGAAGAGGTCGAACTTGCCGAGATTTACATGACACGGGGTCTGTCAGAGCAGACTGCGCGACAGGTTGCGCGGGAGCTAATGCAAAAGGATCCCTTGGCGGCACATGTGCGCGACGAGTTGGGCCTGACGGAAGAGCAGGCAGCGCAGCCCTTGCTGGCGGCGGCTGCCTCGGCGCTGACATTCAGCGCCTTTGCCGCAATCCCACTGATCGCTGCGGTGCTGGCGCCAGCGGCGGTTTTGATCCCAGTGGTCGTGATGGTGACGCTTGTCGCGCTATGCGGACTTGGCGCGCTGGGGGCTGTTGCAGGTGGCGCGTTGATCGGCCCTGCGGCCTTACGGGTGGTGGTTTGGGGCGGTTTGGCTATGGCGGTGACGGCTGCTGTGGGCCGGTTGTTCGGAGTGGCCGTCTGAGTGCGGCGAAATGGATAGACAAGTGAATGATATGAGCAATTTCGACGATCTGGAAACCCGTAGTGCACAGGCCCGTGCCGCTGATCTGGCGCTGGCGTTGCCTGCGCAAATTGCGCGTGCGCAGGGACTTGCAGGCTATGCAGGATCGCTTGACGATGTTGAAGCGGCCTTGATCACATCGATGTCGGCATTGGCTGACTTGCCGGTTTTGCGCAAGTCGGAGCTTGGAAAGGCGCAAGCGGCCGACGCGCCTTTTGGCGGGTTCACCACCAAGCCTGCGCAGGGGTTCAGCCATGTGTTCCAGTCGCCCGGCCCGATTTACGAGCCATCCTCGACTGATCCCGATTGGTGGCGGATGGGGAGGTTTTTGCATGGAATGGGCATTGGTACGGGCGACATCGTGCACAACTGCTTTGGTTATCACCTCACCCCTGCGGGGATGATTTTCGAGAGCGGCGCGCGCGCTGTCGGTGCTACGGTGCTGCCTGCGGGCACAGGCCAGACCGAGTTACAGGTCATTGCGGCGCGGGATGTTGGCTCAACCGCCTATGCGGGTACGCCTGACTACCTCAAGATCATTCTTGAAAAGGCAGACGAGATGGGTGTGACGCTCAAGATTACGCGTGCGGCGGTGGGCGGCGGTGCGTTGTTCCCGAGCTTGCGCGAGTGGTATTCAGCGCGCGGTATTACCTGCCTTCAATGCTACGCTACTGCCGATTTGGGAAACATTGCTTATGAGTCGCCCAGCATGGAAGGGATGATCGTGGACGAGGGCGTCATCGTCGAGATCGTTACCCCCGGCACTGGCAATCCTGTGCCTGAGGGAGAGGTTGGTGAAGTTGTGGTAACCACGCTTAACCCCGATTATCCATTGATCCGTTTTGCCACGGGCGATCTGAGTGCGGTAATGGCAGGTCCTTCGCCCTGCGGCCGAACCAATATGCGTATTAAGGGATGGATGGGGCGCGCCGACCAGACGACCAAGATAAAGGGTATGTTCGTTCGCCCCGAGCAGGTGGCACAGCTGGTTTCACACCACTCCGAGATCAGCCGCGCGCGCGTTGTTGCCACCCGCGAGGGTGAGCAGGATGTGATGACCGTACGAATCGAGAGCGAGACCCATGATGCAGAAGCATACGGCCGTTCAGTCGCGGAGCTTTTGAAGCTTAAAGGGCGCATTGAAGTTGTGGCACCAGGGAGTTTACCTAAGGATGGTTTGGTGATCGAAGACCAGCGCACCTATGATTGAGGGCGCAGGCTGGACGCACTTTTCTTTCTGACAAAAATAGTCGACATAGAGGCATGAGCCAGATATCGACCCCTTCCTATAAATCCAAGCGCGATGGTGCGCGCGTACTGTCAGGGCTGGCTTTGCTTGTCGCGGGCCTTTGTGCGCTGCCGATGATCGCTGTGCTTTTGGCGGCCTTGTCAGGCGGCACCGATACAGTTCAGCATCTGGCGCAAACGGTCCTCGGCGGCTACGCCCGTACCACGCTGGCGCTCGTCTTGATGGTGGCATTTGGCACATTTGTGATCGGCGTTGGCGCTGCTTGGCTGGTGACGATGACACGGTTTCCCGGGGCGCGCTTCTTTGAGATAGCTTTGGTGCTGCCGCTGGCTTTTCCTGCCTATGTGTTGGCTTATGCCTATACCCATGTGCTTGACCATCCTGGAATTGTGCAAACTGTGTTGCGGGATTTGACGGGCTGGGGGCCGCGGGATTACTGGTTCCCAGAGATACGGTCTCTTGGTGGGGCGGCCGCAATGCTTGTGCTGGTGCTTTATCCCTATGTGTACTTGCTGGCTCGCGCAGCATTCCTACAGCAAAGCGGGACGACCTTTCTGGCCGCGCGGGCGTTGGGTTCTTCGCCATGGGCCGCGTTTTTTAAGGTGAGCCTGCCACTGGCACGCCCTGCGATCGCGGGGGGCGTGTTGCTCACGGTGATGGAGACCATAGCGGATTTTGGCACAGTCGCTTATTTCGGTGTGCAGACTTTTGCGACTGGCATCTATACCAGCTGGTTCTCGATGTTCGACCGTGTGGGGGCTGCGCAACTGGCGCTGTGTCTGCTCAGCTTTGCGCTGTTGCTGGCGATGTTGGAGCGACTTCAGCGGGGAGACGCAAAGTATCATGATCCGGCACGACAGGCTAAACCTGCTCCACCGCTGGTCCTTAAGGGCTGGCGGGCATGGGTGGCAACAGTGCTGTGCGCCGTACCCGTCATGCTAGGGGCGATACTCCCGATTATCGTATTGTTCTCGATGGGGTTGGGATCGGAGCAGAACCTGCTCAGCACGCGATATCTCGGGTTCATTCAGAACTCGGCCACTCTTGCATCTGTGGCGGCTGTCGTGACCGTCTGTGCCGCGATCAGCGTGGGGTTTTTACAACGTATACGCGGAGACCGGATGGCGCAGGGCGCGGCCTATGTTGCGCGGCTTGGCTATGCGGTGCCGGGCGGGGTGATTGCAGTGGGGTTGTTGGTGCCGTTCGCCGCGTTTGATAATGCACTGGATGCCTGGATGCGGGCCACTTTCGACGTCTCGACAGGATTGCTTGTTACCGGCTCTATCTGGTTGTTGGTTATCGCCTATATGGTGCGGTTTCTGGCGGCGGCCCTCGGAGCGTATGAGGGCGGTCAGGCGATGGTGCACGTGAACATGGATTCAGCTTCGAGATCTTTGGGTCAAGGGCCCGTGGGCACGCTGCGGCGGGTACATCTGCCGATTCTCGCACCCAGTTTACTGACGGCACTGCTCATCGTGTTTGTGGATGTGATGAAGGAATTGCCTGCCACGCTGATCATGCGGCCCTTCAACTTTGACACGTTGGCTGTACAGGCTTTCCGGCTTGCAAGTGACGAGCGGCTGGAGGGTGCTGCCGTGCCTAGTCTTGTGATCGTAGCGATGGGACTACTGCCTGTCATACTGATTTGCCGGCAAGTTGGTCGCAACAGATAGGCCTGTATTCGCGACCGAATGAAATTAGACCCTATAGGATATGATAAGGATGTTGGCGCGCGCCGAGCTATCGGCGCGCGCTGTCGTCTATTTTGCGATCTTGTCTTGAGTTTTTGTGTCAAAATCGGCGGCATCGTGACGTTCATGCAGCTGCATGGACAGATCATCGCCAAATGCACGGTTCACCATACGGCCACGTGTGACTGCGGGACGGGCATCGACTGCCTTGGCCCAGCGCATGACGTTTTTGTAGCTGGCGACGTCAAGGAATTCTGCGGCGTCATAAAGGCGCCCGAGGACCAGCTGGCCATACCATGACCAGATCGCAATGTCGGCTATTGAATATTCGCCCGCAAACCATTCGTTGTCGGCCAAATGGCGGTCCAAAACGTCAAGCTGGCGCTTCGCTTCCATAGAGAAGCGATCGATGGGGTATTGGAATTTCTCCGGGGCATAGGCGTAGAAATGTCCAAATCCGCCGCCAAGGTAGGGTGCTGAGCCCATTTGCCAGAAAAGCCAGCTCATCATCTCGGTTTTCTTCGCAGGATCGCTAGGAATAAAGGCACCGAACTTTTCGGCGAGGTAGAGCAGGATCGCGCCGCTTTCGAACACGCGTTGTGGGGTCTCGCCAGAATGATCCATAAGGGCGGGGATTTTTGAGTTGGGGTTCACGTCAACAAAGCCCGAGCCAAACTGGACGCCATCGCCGATGTTGACGAGCCATGCGTCGTATTCCGCGCCCGTGTGACCTGCTGCCAGCAACTCTTCGAGGAGAATCGTTATCTTTACGCCATTGGGTGTGGCCAGCGAGTAAAGCTGGATAGGGTGTTTGCCGACTTCGAGCTCTTTGTCATGTGTAGGCCCAGCGACAGGGCGGTTGATCGAAGCGAATTTCCCGCCGCTTTCTGCGTCCCAAGTCCAGACTTTGGGAGGGGTGTAGGTGAGGTCGTCGGCCATGTGAGGCTCCTTTCGGAAAGTTTCATTCTATTTGGAGGTAAGGTGACGCAGTGGATGCACAAGGACCAGCGCGAAATCCGGAAGATAAGCGCACATATTCTGTGCAAACAGAAAAAGGCCACCCCACGAGGGGGCAGCCTGTTTTCAGTAGCAAACCTTGATGGCTTCAGCCCTGACGAGCTTTGAAACGCTTTTGGGTTTTGTTGATCACGTAAACGCGGCCTTTGCGACGCACAACACGGCAGTCGCGGTGCCGGTTCTTGAGCGAGCGGAGTGAATTGCGAACTTTCATCGGTCCGATCCTTCCAAGTTGTGGCGCGGGCCAGCGCCGGGTTACGGGCAGTGCGCTCACGAGGTGAACACACCAGAGAATACATGGTGGACGATACTGGGATCGAACCAGTGACCCCTTCGATGTCAACGAAGTGCTCTACCGCTGAGCTAATCATCCACTTATATGAACGCTTTCCCCTCGGCCCCAAACGAAAATGGGGCGCAAAAAGTACGCGCCGTTCGCGTGCTATAAAAGGAGTCGCCACAGTGATCAAGGGGTTTTGGCTTTGATATGTTCTGCGCTATGTCTTTTTCAGTAAGGATACAAATATGCCCGCTGCCGCCTTTGATGTTGTTATGCCCGAAACGCAGACTTCTTGCGTCGTGTTCGCCTCTCCCCATTCCGGGCGGGACTATCCATGGTCGTTCATGCGCAAAACCGTTTTGAACGAACATGCGATTCGCTCGTCAGAGGATGCTTTTGTCGATCAACTGTTTGAATGCGCGCCGGAATACGGTGCTGCTTTCATAAAAGCAGGGGCCCCGCGTGCATTTGTCGATCTTAACCGCGCCAGAGACGAGCTTGATCCCGCGCTGATTGAGGGGGTGCGGCGGATCGGGCACAACCCTCGGGTTGCATCGGGTTTGGGGGTGATACCCCGCGTTGTCGCAAACGGGCGTGCCATCTATCGGGGGAAAATGAGCTTGCATGAAGCGGAGGAGCGGATTGCCGAATATTGGGTGCCATACCATGACAAACTTCAGACTTTGCTGGACGCTTCGCATGACCGTCATGGGCAAACAGTGCTGATTGATTGCCATTCTATGCCACACGAAGCAATGGATGGCGTGATTCGGGCAGGTATGCGGCGCCCTGATATCGTGCTGGGTGACCGGTTCGGAGCGGCGGCCAGCGGGGACGTAGTGGACCGGATCGAGTCAGCATTTTCCAGTGCAGGTTTTATTGTTACGCGAAATGCGCCTTTTGCCGGTGCCTATATCACTCAGGCATACGGCAAGCCTGCAACGGGCCAGCATGCAGTGCAGGTCGAAATCGACAGATCCCTCTATATGAACGAAAAGCTGATTCGCCCCAACGGAGATTTCGAGGCGGTCCAAGTGGCGCTGCGTAAGGTCATACAAGAGGTCGCTAAAATCGGTCACGGCCGCGTAAAGCTTGCTGCGGAGTAAACGGGCCTCTTCAGCGTAGGGTTCGCCCCTTTACGATCGCTTTACCGCCGAAGCGCTCGCGTATGGCATCTGTTGCACGCTCCGCGCCAGAGCGGCGCACAGCGCCAGGATCAAGCAAGTCGCCAAGTTTATCCGCACTCGATGCATCACACAAATCGGATATGCCACACCCCAGCAGGCGGTAAGGCCCCTTGTCCCCAACCTGATCAAACAGAGCGCGGGCGGTGCGATAAATCCGATCAGCAAGTTGTGTGGGATCGCTTAGTGAAATGCGGCGCGACAGGAGAGTGTGATCGGCGCGTTTGAGTTTGAGCGTGACAACGCGGCCAGCTAGATTTTTAGCCTTGGCACGGTCTGCAACTTTTTCCGCCATGCGCCAGATGTGACCATCCAGCAAATCTGGATCGGCGGTGTCCTCGTTGAATGTCGTCTCGTTGGTGATCGACTTCATCGGAGTATGTGCGGAAACGCGGCGGAAGTCTTCGCCGCGTGCGAGGTGATAGAGGCGCTCCCCCATTCCACCGAAACGGGCAACCAAATCGGTCTGCTCCCAGCGTAGCAGATCGGAGAACGTACGAATTCCCGCTTTGTCGAGCGATACCTGCGCGGCGGCCCCGACACCCCAAATCATGCGTACCGGCTTTTCCCGCAGAAAATCCATCGTCTCACCCTTGCCGATGACCGAAAACCCGTGGGGCTTGTCCAGATCCGAGGCGACTTTGGCCAAAAACTTGTTGTGGCTGAGTCCGATGGAGCCTGTCAGACCGAGTTCCAGTTTCATCCGCCGGACGAGTCTCGCAAGCATCACAGCAGGCGGCGCACCGTGGAGGCGGGCGGTGCCGCCCATATCCAGAAAGGCCTCGTCGAGGGATAGTGGCTCAATGGCGGGGGTCAGCTCCTCCATCATGGCACGAATGGCGCGGGAGGCTTTCACGTACTCCTCCATGCGGGGGCGAATTACCACCGCCTCGGGGCACAGCTTGAGTGCCTGGAACATAGGCATCGCAGACCGGACCCCACGGATCCGCGCGACATAGCAGGCGGTCGAGACAACACCGCGATGGCCGCCACCGATGATGACGGGCTTTCCCTCAAGGGATGGATCATCGCGTTTTTCCACGGAAGCATAAAATGCATCGCAATCCATATGCGCGATGCTCAGTTCCCACAATTCAGGGTGCCGCGTCACGCGCGGGCTTGCGCATGCCGGACAGCGGCGCGCATTGTCGAATTGGGTCAGGCAATCGCGGCAGAGGGCGGGCATGGCGGGCATTGTGATCTGTTGCTGGATGACTAATTATAGGCTTTGACAGCGGGGAGAGCCATGCAAATCGACATTTCACCCTATGACGGCGCGCCCTTTGCAGGTGCGAAGCTGGCGCTGTATCTGGGAGAGCGTCTGGCAGTGATCCTGCGGGACGCAAAGCCAGGCCTGATATTCGCGAACCACTGGGATCTGCCCGGCGGTGGCCGTGAGGGTGATGAGGGCCCAATCCACTGTGCCTTGCGGGAGTGCCGCGAGGAACTGGGCCTGTTGGTGCCTGAAGGGGCGATTGTTTGGGGGCGTGCGTTTCCGGAAGGCACACAGGCAAAGTGGTTCTTTGTGGCTCAGATGCCGGAGTCCGCGATAGGTGATGTAGTGTTCGGGAACGAGGGGCAGGAGTGGCGCATGATGGAGGAAAGCCGCTTTGTCACGCACCCTATGGCGGTGCCCGCCTTTAAGGATCGTCTCAAGGTATGGATCGGCGAGCGTGATCCGCGACTATAGCCTGCGAACGAAAGAACTTTATGTAGTGGCGGATGCGAAAAACCCCCCGCTGTTCTCAGCGAGGGGAGGTGACGGGCATTAGGAAGAACCGGCCCGTCGGGGAGTATCACCATACTTAAGGTAGCATTGTTTCTATTTTGCACATAGGCGAACGGGTGTGATCTTTTGATCTAAAATGCACCATGTGTTTAAAATAGCACACGGATAGGTTGATCACGCCTGAGTGGTGATCTCCGCCAATACATCGCGGGCTGCCTGTGCGGGATCTTCTGCGCGCCAGATTGGTCTGCCTACAACGATATGATCAGCCCCGCTTTCAATGGCTTGGCTCGGGGTTAATACACGTTTTTGATCGCCCATGGCGGTGCCGGCTGGGCGCACACCTGGCGTCACGATCAGCTTTTGTGAAGCCTGCGGAAGGGCGCGGATTAAAGCGGCCTCTTGGGGAGAGGCAATCACGCCGTCTGCGCCTGCCTCAAACGCATGCAACGCACGGGCCACGACAATTTCGGGCAGGTCGCCATCGCGGATCAGTCCCGCATCCAGATCCGCACGGTCAAGAGAGGTAAGAATGGTCACGGCAAGGATTTTCAGGTCGGTGCCCGCGGCGCCTTCTTTGGCGGCGCGCACCACATGTGGGTCGCCGTGAACCGTCAGGAAATCGAGATCAAAGCGGGCAAGACCCCGCACTGCAGCCTCGACTGTGGCGCCGATGTCAAACAGTTTCATGTCCAGAAAGATGCGCTTGCCATGTTCCTGCTTGAGCTCGTTGGCGAGGCCCAGACCGCCGCCCGTCAACATGCCCAAGCCGATCTTATAGAAATTCACTGCCTCTCCGAGGCGGTTTGCCAAGGCCAGCCCTGAAACGGCGTTTGGCACATCAAGGGCAACAATCAGGCGGTCATCGGGCATCAATCAAGCTCCATCAGGGTAGGGTAAAACGGCCTTTGGCTTAGGCGATAGAGCAGGGATTGTATATAAAAAAAGCCCGATCGCGCATATGCGGACCGGGCCAGTAATCACAGACAGTGCAGGCAGGCATGCGTCTGTGGATTTGCGCGGCACCCCTCGTGCGGGGACAGTTGCACGGAAAAGGGCTGAAGCCGGCGCAAAAACAAAAATTCTGTTCAGCGCTTTTAGGCAGCTTCGTTAAACGAGCCAAACCCGAGATTTGCGAGCCATGTTCGTGCATCGAAACGGGGGCGACCCGCACGTGCCGGTGCAACGTGGTGACGCATCTGGGAATACATGCCCGTAGCCTTCTTGCTGCGGCGTACTGCCTGCTCTTGAAGACCCAAGGCTGCCTGTTCAAAGCTCATCGACATAGGTGCCTCTATTGCACAAGGATAAGTTTTGGTTGTGGTGTCAGTTTCGACAGTCACAAGCGCCTCGAAGCACTGCGTTGCGGCATTGTAAACGACATTGTTCAATTCTATAAACGTGTTAGTCATGTTCTCAACCTCATTTGCTCTCATATTTGCTCGGAGCTTTATTGCTTGTTGTTGCAATATGTACACTATGCTCATTAATTAAACGGGTAACGAAGAAAAAAGTTTCCCCATAGATTCGGCTCAAACGGGATTAAAACCCGATATTTTGAAAAGTACATATAAAGCAAAGTGTTAGATTGGGCGTAAAAGCGCTTATTTTAGCGAAACTCACGAACGCGTGAGTGAAAGATCGGGAATTCACGCGTCTATTGTCGCGGGATCGGCTCAATTTCGGTGCGCCGAGTCCTTGATCGGCTAGGGGCCGATCCCAAATATGATAGGCAAGGTCCGCACTCTTTGCATGCCGCCAAGCGGGTGCAGTTTACAGCGGACGCTTTTGAAAAGGAGAATACCATGGACTTGACCAAGTTCACGGAGCGGTCGCGCGGCTTTGTGCAGGCGGCCCAGACGATTGCGACCCGCGAAAGCCACCAGCGGTTGTCGCCGGAGCACATCCTAAAGGCATTGATGGACGATGAAGAGGGGCTTGCGAGCAACCTCATCACAGCTTCGGGTGGCGATGCCAAAGCTGTAAAGCAGGCAAACGATATTTCTCTTGGCAAAATGCCAAAAGTGACGGGCGATGCCGCGCAGACTTATCTTGACGGTGCGACGAGCCGCGTTCTGGCAGAAGCTGAAGCGCTCGCCAAAAAGGCGGGCGACAGTTTTGTACCTGTCGAACGTATTCTGATGGCACTGTGTATGGTGAAATCCAGCGCGAAGACGGCACTCGAAACGGGTAAGGTCTCCGCGCAGGGTCTCAACACTGCAATAAATGATCTCCGGAAGGGACGTACAGCCGACAGTGCCAGCGCCGAGAACGGCTATGACGCGCTCAAGAAATACGCCCAAGACCTGACGAAGCGGGCCGAAGAGGGCAAAATCGATCCGATCATCGGCCGCGACGAGGAAATTCGCCGTGCGATGCAGGTGCTATCCCGCCGGACCAAGAACAACCCCGTCCTGATCGGTGAGCCCGGTGTAGGTAAAACAGCGATCGCCGAGGGTCTGGCCCTGCGGATCGTAAACGGAGATGTTCCGGAAAGTTTGCGCAATAAACGCTTGCTCTCGTTGGACATGGGCGCGTTGATTGCTGGTGCGAAATATCGCGGTGAGTTCGAGGAGCGGCTGAAGGCGGTTCTTACCGAAGTCACAGAAGCGGCGGGCGAGGTAATACTGTTCATCGACGAGATGCACACATTGGTGGGCGCGGGCAAGGGTGAGGGCGCAATGGACGCAGCCAACCTGATCAAACCCGCGTTGGCACGTGGAGAGTTGCATTGCATCGGTGCGACCACGCTGGATGAATACCGCAAGTATGTGGAGAAGGATGCGGCCCTTGCGCGGCGGTTTCAGCCGGTAATGGTTCTGGAGCCGACTGTGGAGGATACCGTGAGTATTCTGCGCGGCATCAAGGAGAAATACGAACTGCACCACGGCGTGCGGATTTCTGACAGTGCACTGGTTGCGGCAGCAACCCTGAGCCACCGCTATATCACCGACCGTTTCTTGCCGGACAAAGCCATTGACCTCATGGACGAGGCAGCGAGCCGTTTGCGGATGGAAGTGGACAGCAAACCCGAAGAGCTGGACGCGCTGGATCGCCAGATCTTGCAGCTCCAGATCGAAGAAGAAGCACTGAAGGCAGAAGATGACCAGGCTAGCAAAGACCGCCTAGAAACACTTCAGAAGGACCTTGCCGGTTTGCAGGAGCGCAGCGATGCGATGACAGCCGCATGGCAGGCAGAACGTGACAAGCTGGCCGGTGCCCGCGACATCAAGGAAAAGCTGGATCGCGCGCGGGCCGATCTGGACATCGCCAAGCGGGACGGAAATCTGGCAAAAGCCGGTGAGCTGAGCTATGGCGTGATCCCTGATCTGGAACGACAGCTTGTCGAGGCTGAAAGCCGCGAGGACGGGATGATGGTAGAAGAGGCCGTGCGCCCGGACCAGATCGCAAGCGTCGTCGAGCGCTGGACAGGTATCCCTGCGGGCAAGATGCTTGAGGGCGAGCGCGACAAACTCTTGCGAATGGAAGAGCAGCTGCACGGGCGGGTGATCGGTCAGGATCTGGCTGTAAAAGCGGTGGCCAATGCGGTCCGCCGCTCACGTGCGGGTCTGAACGACGAGGATCGCCCTTTGGGTAGCTTTCTGTTTCTTGGACCAACAGGTGTGGGTAAGACCGAGCTGACCAAGGCGGTAGCGGAGTTCATGTTTGACGACGACAGCGCGATGGTGCGGATCGACATGTCGGAGTTCATGGAAAAGCACGCTGTGTCGCGGCTGATCGGTGCCCCTCCGGGGTATGTGGGTTATGACGAGGGCGGTGTACTGACCGAGGCCGTGCGGCGCAGGCCCTATCAGGTTGTGCTATTTGACGAGGTCGAGAAGGCGCACCCTGATGTGTTCAACGTGCTGCTCCAGGTACTGGACGACGGTGTGCTGACCGACGGTCAGGGGCGCACGGTGGATTTCAAGCAGACTCTGATTATTCTCACGTCCAACCTTGGTGCCCAAGCGCTGAGCATGGCACCCGATGGCAGCGATATGGCAGACGCCAAGCGCGATGTGATGGATGCTGTTCGGGCACATTTCCGCCCCGAGTTCCTGAATCGTCTGGACGAGACGATCATCTTTGACCGTCTCAACCGCAAAGACATGGACGGAATTGTGAAAATCCAGATGGGGCGGCTGCTTAAACGGCTTGCTGCACGAAAGATCGAGTTGGCGCTGGATGATGGAGCGCGCAAGTGGCTGGCCGATGAGGGTTATGACCCTGTGTTCGGGGCAAGACCGCTGAAACGCGTGATTCAGGCGGCGCTTCAGAACCCATTAGCAGAAATGCTATTGGCGGGGGACGTGAGTGATGGGGATACGATCCCAGTGACTGCGGGTGCAGACGGCTTGATCATCGGTGACCGGATTTCTCCTAGCAACAAGCCCAAGCCCGACGAGGCCACCGTTCATTGACGTAAAAAAGGCCCGCAGTGATGCGGGCCTTTTCATTTACCGGATCGCGTGCGGATCAGAAGATAAAGTCGGTTTCATCCAGCAAAGCCATATCTGTGTTCAGAAGCGTGACGGAATCGGGGCCACTGGCTGAAATGATCGTATGCGCACCACTTTGTGAAATCGACAGATCTGCAATGCTCTCGACGCCGAAGTAGCCTGAGAAATCGAGCATATCCTCACCATCGGTGAAATCTGTGATTGTGTCGCGATGGGAGCCTGTTTCGAAGACGAAGACATCTGCGCCGTTACCGCCCGTCAGCTCGTCCCTGCCGAGGCCACCGCTGAGAATGTCATCACCGTCATCGCCGTAGAGCTTGTCATTGCCGAGATCGCCAGTGATCGCGTCGTTGCCGTCTCCGCCATGCAGGCGATCATTGTTGTTGCCGCCGACGAGATTGTCGTTTCCAGCGCCACCTTCGAGCAGGTCATTGTCGTCTCCGCCTGTGAGGGTGTCGTCACCATTGCCGCCTGACAGCTTGTCCTTGCCGGCGCCGCCGTCGAGGATATCGTTACCGTCTTTGCCGTCAAGCTGGTCGTCGCCATCGCCACCGGACAGGATGTCTACACCCGACTTGCCGTTTACCTTGTCGTTGCTTGCGTCGCCTTCAAATACGTTATTAACCAGAACGAAACTGTCATTGTTCAGTTCGGCGGCAGTGATCCCTTCTAGAGTGATCTGGTTGCCATCGCCAAGATCGATCACAACGCCGGCCTCTGTGTCTGTCAGGCCAAGATCCTCGATTGCATTGATCCCGTAGGAAGTGAGGTCGACGCGGTCTTCGCCAAGGGTAAAGTCGGTGATTACATCCGCGCCGCCATTGGCACCTGCGATGAACACATCTGCGCCCGTGCCGCCTGTCATGGTGTCATCACCCGCGCCACCGTCGACAGTATCGTTGCCGGCACCACCGTCAAAGGTGTCGTTGCCGCCTAGCAGGGAAACATTGTCATCGGAGGCTGTTCCAACGAAATTGTCTGCTCCTTCCGTGATTGGGGGCACAACTACGGCTTCTGCGTAGGTAACGGAGTAACTCTCGGGGGTGCCATCACCCATCACCTGAAATGCGAGGCTCGTTTGCTGCAAAGGTGTAAAGTTGAAAGAGAAGGTATTACCGTCGATGGTCAGTGGGGAAGTAACGACAAAGTCACGAACCCAACCTGTGTCAGCCTGCGGTGAAACCGCAGCGCCATCGGTGATATAATAATTGATTGAGTGAAAGTTAGAGGAGTTGATCAGCGTTAGCGCCGTTGTGTTGGAAACATCATCGACTGTCACCGTGACAGTATACTCCTGACCAATGGTCATTCCCTGAAAATTGACACCGTCCTGAGTGTCACCACCGCCGATGGCGCCGTTGAACACGTCATCTGCCAGAAGGTTATAGTTGTCAGTCGCATAGGCGCTTATGGATGCGTCCACGCCTTCATTAATAATTGCCATGTAATCAAGCCTCATAAAAGTTTTACAGATGCGTGGGCGGGGCGCGGTTACAGTCCTACCCGGTTCACTAGAATGAGATATTGGGACATTCAGGCAGATCTGCGGACAAATTTAGGCAAATTGCGGTTAATCGTCAGAAAGCCAAGCCAGTGCGGTTCTAGTTGGACGTATGTCCATGAATCGCAATAAAAAAAGCCCGCCGACGGGAAATGTCGGCGGGCTTATAATTGCCTAAGTCTCTGAGGAGAGCATTAGGAACCGGGCATAATCACCTTGTCGATGACATGGATTACGCCGTTCGTGGCTTCGATATCGGCGGTTGTTACGGTCGCGTCGTCTACCATCACGCCATTGTCGAGGTCGATCATTACTGTGTCGCCGTTGACAGTGGCCGCTTCCATATCATCGGTGAGGTCCGTTGACATCACTTTGCCTGCAATCACATGATAGGTGAGGATAGAAGCAAGCAGCTCCTTGTTCTCAGGCTTCAGTAGATCCTCGACTGTACCTTCTGGCAATGCAGCAAACGCGGCGTCTGTGGGCGCGAATACAGTGAAGGGTCCATCGCCGTTCAGTGTTTCGACCAGACCGGCAGCTTCTGCAGCGGCGAGCAGTGTGCCGAAATCACCAGCGGCTGCCGCTGTGTCTACGATGTTCTTTTCATGGCCGGCGGCAAATGCTGATGTTGCAAGTGCAGCGGCTGCGGTCAAAGAGAGAACTGTTGTACGAAACATGATGTAATCCTTTATTGGGTTATCAATGCGTCTGTTAGCATCGGAAAGAATACGCTGCAGAGCGGGAATGGTTCACAAATATCAGGCGCTATATTTCCTTGATCATAAGACGCATCGAACTAGGCGCGCATGTGTCGGCGGTTAGCGGCCAAGTATCTGAAGAAACGGCCGTTTATCGCGCAATTGTATAATTTACCTGCGGCATTTCATCCATGACCCTTGCCGTGATCCGGAGGTGTTCCGCGCGATTTGGCTTAGCGGTCGCCATAGGTGTCACTTGATCTGAGTTGTTGCACAGTTTGGTTAATGGCCATGTCGTGAATCCGGACGGCAGGCAGGCAACGCGATTGCTGGGTATGTTGCCTTATGTGTGTGCTCAGGGGCTATGACATTTGGGTGTTCAGCTTGAAATGTTGCAGGAAAAGATTTGGTGCTCTGGTACCGCGGCCCTAGTTGTATAGTAACAAATAGGAGACTTCTCATGGCTATGCGCTGGAAAAACACGCTCAAAGATCGCCACGTTACGGACGAGGCGATGTTTATGAACCGTCGTTCACTTATGGGGGGTGCTGCTGCGGGCCTCGGACTGGCCTCCATCGGGGCCACTGGCAGCTTTGCCGCGACCGATGCGTTAGAGCCGAACAGTTATGAGGACATAACACAGTATAATAACTACTATGAATTCGGCACCGGCAAGGATGATCCGGCGCAGTATGCAGGCGCGCTGACCACCAAACCTTGGAGCGTCACAATCGACGGTATGGTCGACAAGCCTGGAGCCTATGCATTTGAGGACATCATGAAGGCGATGACCATCGAGGAGCGGATCTACCGCTTCCGATGTGTCGAGGCATGGTCGATGGTCGTTCCATGGAATGGGTTCGAGTTGGCCGATCTGCTGGGGATGGCGGGTGTTCAGTCCGCCGCTAAATATGTTGCCTTCGAAACGGCGCTGGTCCCTGACGAAATGCCAGGGGTTAAATACCCTGTTCTGGAGTGGCCCTATGTCGAGGGCCTGCGATTGGACGAAGCGATGCACCCACTGTCGATTATGGCTACAGGCATCTACGGGAAAGACATTCCTAACCAGAATGGTGCTCCCCTGCGTCTGGTTGTACCGTGGAAATACGGGTTTAAATCTATCAAGTCAGTGGTCCGCATGACGCTTACTGATAAGCAGCCGGCCACCAGCTGGAACAAAGCCAATCCGCGCGAATACGGGTTCTATAGTAATGTGAACCCAGAGGTTGATCATCCGCGTTGGTCCCAAGCGTCAGAGCGTATGATAGGAGGGGGCCTCTTCTCCAAGCGGGTGCCCACGCTGATGATGAACGGATACGATGAAGAGGTATCGAGTTTGTATGCGGGAATGGACCTTAGCAAAGACATTTAAGACCATACATACGCCAAAGGCCGGAGCACTAAACGCTCCGGCCTTTTGCGTATGGTGCCTAAGCAAACGAATATAGTGAGAATGACCATGGGTATCATCGTCGATAGCATTAATAGCACCGCACGCCGTGTGCCGACATGGGCCGTCTATATACTATACCTATTACCTGTTCCTTGGCTCCTTTATCTGGGGGCGACGAACGGCCTTGGTCGTGAGCCAATCAAGGCGTTGGAGCATGAGTTGGGCCAGATCGCTTTGCAGTTGTTGATCATCGGGCTGTGCGTAACGCCGCTGCGCGAGTACCTCGGGGTTAACCTGATCAAGTTCCGCCGAACATTTGGTGTGTTAGCGTTTACATATGTGGCGCTGCATCTCGCGGTTTGGGTTGTATTGGATATGAGTCTGTTGTGGAGTCAAATGTGGGCCGACATTTGGAAACGTCCCTACATCACAATCGGGATGGCAGGATTCGTAGCGCTAGTGCCGCTGGCGATCACCTCAAACAATCTGTCAGTGCGCAAGATGGGGGCTGCGACATGGCGCAAGCTACATAAGCTTACGTATCTGGCCGTTGTGCTGGGCGGCATCCACTACCTCTGGCTCGTGAAGGGCATTCAGATCGAACCAATCCTATATATGGCCGTGATTCTGGCGCTGTTATCCCTGCGAGTCGTCAAAGAGATTCGAAAAAGGGCGAAACGAGTCGCCTGAACATGGTGATTTGCTCCGATTCCTGAGCCCGGTTGTGGGTAACCCTGTGGATAACACCAGATATGGATTTCGGCATTCAGAGGTTGACCTAAGGGGCGGGTAATAAAGCTGCGCAAAACGGGCTGTCGGCGCAACCATAAGCATCTAAAACATTGAATTACCTGAAAAATCCTTAAATCGGCAAAAAAATGGAATAAGGTGAAAAAAGGGGTTGCGGCCTGCTGGAACTAACACCAGAACCCCCCTTACCGGAGACGCAGACAAGCAGACACGGAGCAGCGGACGGAACGAAGCGGAGACGCGGAGTTAAGGAAGCGAAGATAGAAATTCGGAGAGATTGACTGGCGGGCGCGCAGTGAGAATTGCGCATCTGTTGGGTTTTTGTCTCCACGTTATTTGAAAATAGAATATCTGAAGAGATATGTGGGCGGTTTGGTCTATTTCGATGGATCAACGTCTGTATATCGCGCTCTTAGGGTTCAGGCCCGATGATAGAGTGTCAGCTTCACTGTTTGACGGACTTTCGATTACTTTGGTAATCTTTAGTACATCAAACGGAGAAAAACGCCTGTACTATTCAGTAAGTAGTGCAGGACGATGTGCAGAGGTTTGACGTCAAGGATATGATCGTAAGATCATTTCAACTTGAGAGTTTGATCCTGGCTCAGAACGAACGCTGGCGGCAGGCCTAACACACGCAAGTCGAGCGCACCCTTCGGGGCGAGCGGCGGACGGGTTAGTAACGCGTGGGAACATACCCTTTACTACGGAATAGCCTCGGGAAACTGAGAGTAATACCGTATGTGCCCTTCGGGGGAAAGATTTATCGGTAAAGGATTGGCCCGCGTAAGATTAGATAGTTGGTGGGGTAATGGCCTACCAAGTCTACGATCTTTAGCTGGTTTTAGAGGATGATCAGCAACACTGGGACTGAGACACGGCCCAGACTCCTACGGGAGGCAGCAGTGGGGAATCTTAGACAATGGGCGCAAGCCTGATCTAGCCATGCCGCGTGTGTGATGAAGGCCTTAGGGTCGTAAAGCACTTTCGCTAGGGATGATAATGACAGTACCTAGTAAAGAAACCCCGGCTAACTCCGTGCCAGCAGCCGCGGTAATACGGAGGGGGTTAGCGTTGTTCGGAATTACTGGGCGTAAAGCGTACGTAGGCGGATCAGAAAGTAAGGGGTGAAATCCCAGGGCTCAACCCTGGAACTGCCTCTTAAACTCCTGGTCTTGAGTTCGAGAGAGGTGAGTGGAATTCCGAGTGTAGAGGTGAAATTCGTAGATATTCGGAGGAACACCAGTGGCGAAGGCGGCTCACTGGCTCGATACTGACGCTGAGGTACGAAAGTGTGGGGAGCAAACAGGATTAGATACCCTGGTAGTCCACACCGTAAACGATGAATGCCAGTCGTCGGGCAGTATACTGTTCGGTGACACACCTAACGGATTAAGCATTCCGCCTGGGGAGTACGGTCGCAAGATTAAAACTCAAAGGAATTGACGGGGGCCCGCACAAGCGGTGGAGCATGTGGTTTAATTCGAAGCAACGCGCAGAACCTTACCAACCCTTGACATCCTGTGCTAACCCGAGAGATCGGGCGTTCACTTCGGTGACGCAGTGACAGGTGCTGCATGGCTGTCGTCAGCTCGTGTCGTGAGATGTTCGGTTAAGTCCGGCAACGAGCGCAACCCACATCTTTAGTTGCCATCATTTAGTTGGGCACTCTAAAGAAACTGCCCGTGATAAGCGGGAGGAAGGTGTGGATGACGTCAAGTCCTCATGGCCCTTACGGGTTGGGCTACACACGTGCTACAATGGCATTTACAATGGGTTAATCCCCAAAAGATGTCTCAGTTCGGATTGGGGTCTGCAACTCGACCCCATGAAGTCGGAATCGCTAGTAATCGCGTAACAGCATGACGCGGTGAATACGTTCCCGGGCCTTGTACACACCGCCCGTCACACCATGGGAGTTGGTTCTACCCGACGGCCGTGCGCCAACCCGTAAGGGAGGCAGCGGACCACGGTAGGATCAGCGACTGGGGTGAAGTCGTAACAAGGTAGCCGTAGGGGAACCTGCGGCTGGATCACCTCCTTTCTAAGGATGTTCCTAGCAGCATTAGAACTTGTTCTTTTACTCGTGGAACACTTAGCAGGACAGCAAACAAAGCTGTCCATATTTGGAACATCTTCGGATGTTCTTCGGACCGAGCCGTCCTCATATCTCTTCAGAAACAGAACACGAGCTACCGCTCGTATGGGTCGGTAGCTCAGGTGGTTAGAGCGCACGCCTGATAAGCGTGAGGTCGGAGGTTCAAGTCCTCCTCGACCCACCATGAATTCTTCTGCATATGTAGAAGATAAGTGATGGGGCCTTAGCTCAGCTGGGAGAGCGCCTGATTTGCATTCAGGAGGTCAGGAGTTCGATCCTCCTAGGCTCCACCAAGCACTTAAACTGTAATGAAGCCTTCAGATACAAGCTCAATTAGATCGTTAAGCACTGTACACAGTTCTTAACCGTCCAATTGGACGAATTAACATCGTAAAGAGAGATACAAATAACAACACTGTTTGATCGTGCCGAGTGTGGCAATGATCTCAGTTTGGTGTGTTAGGTTTAGGCCTATCACAAGCATTTGCATAGACTGTTTCCTCGGTCTGCCAATTGTTTGCCATCTGAAAGCAGCAGTGTTGTCCAAGTCAAGTACACTAACCGGAGAGGTCGTAAGGCCTCTCGAAATAGTCATAGATCCGCACGGTTCTATGGCAGTTATGTATGCTTTTGATCTGGAAACAGGGATAAACAGTTTCTTACCAGCTTCTGTTGTCCACGAGGGGCGTTAAGTCCTTCTCTTTCTGGATCAAATCAAGCGCGAAAAGGGCGTTTGGTGAATGCCTTGGCAGTAAGAGGCGATGAAAGACGTGATACTCTGCGATAAGCCATGGGGAGCTGAGAATAAGCTTTGATCCATGGATTTCTGAATGGGGCAACCCACCTGATATTTTGTTATTACTGTGCCTTCGGGTGCAGCTAATAATGAGGTAAACCAGGTATTTCTAGACTGAATATATAGGTTTAGAAAAGCAAACCCGGGGAACTGAAACATCTAAGTACCCGGAGGAAAGGAAATCAATATGATACTCCCCTAGTAGCGGCGAGCGAACGGGGACCAGCCGAGCCATGAGTGTGGTTAGAATGCGTTGGAATGCGCAACCAGAGTGGGTGATAGTCCCGTATAAGAAGCATGATTGGACGTATTAAGTAGGGCGGAACACGTGAAATTCTGTCTGAAGATCGGAGGACCACCTTCGAAGGCTAAGTACTCCTTACTGACCGATAGTGAACCAGTACCGTGAGGGAAAGGTGAAAAGCACCCCGACGAGGGGAGTGAAACAGTACCTGAAACCGAACGCCTACAATCAGTTGGAGGGCCCTTGCGGCCTGACAGCGTACCTTTTGTATAATGGGTCATCGACTTGGTCTCTCAAGCAAGCTTAAGCCGTTAGGTGTAGGCGCAGCGAAAGCGAGTCTTAATAGGGCGAATGAGTTTGAGGGATCAGACCCGAAACCGAGTGATCTAGGCATGGCCAGGTTGAAGGTAAGGTAACACTTACTGGAGGACCGAACCCACATCTGTTGAAAAAGATCGGGATGAGCTGTGCCTAGGGGTGAAAGGCCAATCAAACTCGGAGATAGCTGGTTCTCTGCGAAATCTATTTAGGTAGAGCGTCGACCGAATACCATCGGGGGTAGAGCACTGGATGGGTAATGGGGCCCCACAGGCTTACTGATCCTAACCAAACTCCGAATACCGATGAGTACTAGTCGGCAGACACACGGCGAATGCTAACGTCCGTCGTGAAGAGGGAAACAACCCTGACCTACAGCTAAGGCCCCTAATTCATGGCTAAGTGGGAAAGCAGGTGGGACGACCAAAACAACCAGGAGGTTGGCTTAGAAGCAGCCATCCTTTAAAGATAGCGTAACAGCTCACTGGTCTAAATAAGTTGTCCT
Organism: Sulfitobacter guttiformis; assembly: GCF_003610455.1. NCBI lineage: Bacteria > Pseudomonadati > Pseudomonadota > Alphaproteobacteria > Rhodobacterales > Roseobacteraceae > Sulfitobacter > Sulfitobacter guttiformis. The sequence continues at coordinate 1,968,719 of NZ_RAQK01000001.1, forward strand.
GCGGCGAAGATGTAACGGGGCTCAAGCCATGAGCCGAAGCTTAGGATGCATTTATTGCATGGTAGCAGAGCGTAGTGTGACATAGTTCCATGTGTCTTTACCCACTTCGGTGGGATTGGACACAAGGAGCTTTCTGTGAAGCGGGCCTGTGAGGGATCCCGTGGAGAGATCACTAGTGAGAATGATGACATGAGTAGCGACAAAGAGTGTGAGAGACACTCTCGCCGAAAATCCAAGGGTTCCTGCTTAAAGCTAATCTGAGCAGGGTAAGCCGACCCCTAAGGCGAGGCCGAAAGGCGTAGTCGATGGGAACCAGGTTAATATTCCTGGGCCAGGTGAAAGTGACGGATCTCGAGGGTAGTTCATCCTTATCGGATTGAATGGGCTGCTTAGAGGTTCCTGGAAATAGCTTCACCGCTAGATCGTACCCTAAACCGACACAGGTGGATAGGTAGAGAATACCAAGGCGCTTGAGAGAACTATGTTGAAGGAACTCGGCAAAATACCTCCGTAAGTTCGCGAGAAGGAGGCCCGGTTTCTAGGCAACTAGAGGCTGGGGGCACAAACCAGGGGGTGGCGACTGTTTATTAAAAACACAGGGCTCTGCGAAGTCGTAAGACGACGTATAGGGTCTGACGCCTGCCCGGTGCCTGAAGGTTAAAAGGAGGGGTGAGAGCTCTGAATTGAAGCCCAGGTAAACGGCGGCCGTAACTATAACGGTCCTAAGGTAGCGAAATTCCTTGTCGGGTAAGTTCCGACCTGCACGAATGGCGTAACGACTTCCCCGCTGTCTCCAACATAGACTCAGCGAAATTGAATTACCGGTCAAGATGCCGGTTACCCGCGGTTAGACGGAAAGACCCCGTGCACCTTTACTACAACTTCACACTGGCATTAGGCCGAACATGTGCAGGATAGGTGGTGGGCTTTGAAGCGTGAACGCCAGTTTGCGTGGAGCCTCCCTTGAGATACCACCCTTGTTCTGCTTGATGTCTAACCGCGGTCCGTTATCCGGATCCGGGACCCTGTGTGGTGGGTAGTTTGACTGGGGCGGTCGCCTCCTAAATCGTAACGGAGGCGCGCGAAGGTTGGCTCAGACCGGTCGGAAATCGGTCGTTGAGTGCAATGGCAGAAGCCAGCCTGACTGCGAGACTGACAAGTCGAGCAGAGACGAAAGTCGGTCATAGTGATCCGGTGGTCCCGAGTGGAAGGGCCATCGCTCAACGGATAAAAGGTACGCCGGGGATAACAGGCTGATACTGCCCAAGAGTCCATATCGACGGCAGTGTTTGGCACCTCGATGTCGGCTCATCTCATCCTGGGGCTGGAGCAGGTCCCAAGGGTACGGCTGTTCGCCGTTTAAAGAGGTACGTGAGCTGGGTTTAGAACGTCGTGAGACAGTTCGGTCCCTATCTTCCGTGGGTGTAGGATACTTGAGAGGAGTTGCCCCTAGTACGAGAGGACCGGGGTGAACGATCCACTGGTGGATCTGTTGTGGCGCCAGCCGCAGTGCAGAGTAGCTATGATCGGACAGGATAACCGCTGAAGGCATCTAAGCGGGAAGCCCCCCTCAAAACAAGGTATCCCTGAGAGCCGAGGTAGACTACCTCGTCGATAGGCCAGAGATGTAAGCGTGGTAACACGTTCAGTTGACTGGTACTAATGGCTCGATAGGCTTGATTTGATCCAGTAACAGAGTGACTTAACTCTCTACTGCGAAAATCAAAAGCATACACACACATCAGTTGTACTGACTTGGACATTTGGAAAGTTTGTTTGGTTTGGTGATCATAGCGTAAGCAAAACACCCGGTCCCATCCCGAACCCGGCAGTTAAGTGCTACTGCGCCGATGGTACTGCGTCTTAAGGCGTGGGAGAGTAGGTCATCGCCAAACCTAACAAGCTTTCCAGATGAGTATCTCTCTTCGATGAAAACAAAACGCCGCCTGCTGAAAAGCTGGCGGCGTTTTGCTGTGTCAAATTACCTGCAACCTGCTTAAACCTATTGCAAGCGCATCGACAGATAGCACCTTCGCTATGGATACGCTCTTATGCAGACTTAAAAGTCTAAAGATCTGCTGATTTTAGCTCTGCCGCTTCCAGAGGCACTACCCTTTATGGCGCCTCCCAACGTGAAAACGTGTCAGACCTATCGCAAGCTGCCTCACTCTAAGCCAGAAGCTATCTGAAATTAGACTGTCACGGCACAAACCGAACATCTCCAGCGTGTCTCGACATACTTATCACATCCCCGCACCCTCATCAAAAGCCAGACGCCAATGCCTCCCAAAAAACCTCAATAGAAAAAATGCTTTGTCTTGCTACTCCAAGACCCCGAAAACCCGCAAACAACCCAAGACACGCGAAAATAGCACAAACTAAATAAACAATCCTCAAGCAGATCCTTTCGATCCAAAAACAAACACACTCACACTGCACAGCAGGCACAAACAAACTCAGCAAAATAAAACAAAAAAACGCTAGATTAATAACATAATCACAAAATCCTAGATACTCAGCGCTTTGACTGACGCAATTTGTATGCCTACCACTTGACTTCACTTCGCGCCCGATATGTACCTGCCAAAATATATCCGTTCGGTGTCTCACCTCTGTGAAGAGACTGCGGAGAGAGAGAAAGGGACGCAAATGCACGCCTATAGAAGCCAGACTTGTGCTGATTTAAATGACACTAACGTGGGAGACAGTGTTCGATTGTCAGGATGGGTTCACCGCGTCCGAGATCATGGTGGAGTCCTATTTATCGATCTGCGTGACCATTACGGTATAACCCAGCTCATCTGCGACACCGATTCTCCAGTGTTTTCAGACGTCGAAAAAGTGCGAGCCGAATGGTGTATTCGCATCGATGGCGAGGTAAAGGCACGCGCTACCGAACTCGTTAATGGTAAAATTCCTACTGGCGCGATAGAGGTTTTTATTCGTGATCTTGAGGTATTGGGCCGTGTAAACGGGGATCTACCACTTCAGGTGTTTGGCGATCAGGAATATCCTGAAGAAACACGCCTTAGGTATCGCTATCTCGACCTGCGCCGTGAAAAGATGCAACGCAATATGATTTTACGTTCGGATGTCGTATCTTCAATACGCCAGCGGATGTGGGACCGTTCTTTTAAAGAGTTCCAGACGCCGATTATTACAGCATCTTCGCCCGAAGGAGCGCGTGATTTTCTAGTCCCTTCCCGTCAGCATCCCGGAAAATTCTATGCGCTTCCGCAAGCACCTCAACAGTTCAAACAGTTGCTAATGGTCTCCGGTTTCGACAAATATTTCCAGATCGCGCCTTGCTTCCGAGACGAAGATCCACGTGCTGACCGCTCGCCTACTGACTTTTACCAGCTCGACCTCGAAATGTCGTTCGTTGAACAACAGGACGTTTTTGACACTATTCAGCCTGTATTGACCGGCATATTCGAGCAATTTGGCGGCGGCAAAGCTGTTGACCAAATCTGGCCGCAGATTTCCTATAAGAACGCTGCACTTTGGTATGGCTCGGACAAGCCGGATTTGCGCAATCCGATTAAGATGCAGGTTGTATCTGAACATTTTGAAGGGTCTGGATTCGCCATTTTTGCAAAACTTCTGGAACAGGATGGCACACAAATTCGTGCAATACCTGCGCCTACGGGTGGCAGTCGCAAGTTCTGTGACCGCATGAACGCTTTTGCGCAGAAAGAAGGACTCCCCGGAATGGGGTATATCTTCTGGCGCGATCAAGGCGATGGGATGGAGGCAGCCGGCCCCTTGGCTAAGAACATCGGGCCAGAGCGGACCGAAGCAATCCGGGTCCAACTCGGGCTTGGGGTCGGAGATGCTGCATTCTTCCTTGGTGGAAAGCCAAAGGCTTTTGAAGCGGTAGCAGGCCGTGCGCGCAACGTAATCGGCGAAGAACTGGGCCTGACCGAGCTTGACCGCTTTGCCTTCGCATGGATTGTTGACTTCCCGATCTATGAAAAAGATGAGGAAAGCGGCAAAATAGATTTCGAGCACAACCCCTTCTCGATGCCGCAGGGCGGAATGGATGCGCTGAACGGTGACCCCCTAGAAGTATTGGGCTACCAGTATGACTTGGCGTGCAATGGATACGAATTAGTGTCAGGGGCAATCCGGAATCACCGGCCCGAAATTATGTTCAAGGCGTTTGAGATTGCAGGCTACGGCAAAGAGGAAGTCGAAAAGCGCTTCGGAGGAATGGTGAACGCATTTCAGTATGGCGCTCCGCCGCACGGTGGGTGCGCAGCAGGCATTGACCGCATCGTTATGCTGCTCGCCGAGGAGAGCAATATTCGCGAAGTCATCTTGTTCCCGATGAACCAGCGGGCGGAGGACGTGATGATGAATGCACCAAACGATCCGATGCCAGAGCAATTGATGGAACTGGGCCTCAGAGTGATACCCCAGGATAAATAGAAAAAGGCGCCGCATTAGTTTGCGGCGCTTTTTTGTTGTTTACGGATGACATTCAGTCTTCGAGACTATCTTCCTTTTTTTCATCAATAAGGCCGCGCTCTTTCTTTTTTCGAGCTTCAAAACGATTGCCAAAATCCTGGTCTTGTTCTGCACCAATGACTTCTTTGGCGCGTGTAAAGACGTCGGTCTCTTCTTCCTCCATATGATGCTCGTAATCATGTTTGAGCGTCTTGAACCGCGTCAGCCATCCGGAAGAGGACATATCGGTCTCGTTTAGCTCTTCCATCAAGTCATCGAGCTTTTGATGCTCGTGTACCGAATGGCGGGCGGCGTCTTGCCCCCATGTTTTAGAAATCAGTTTGGAGTAAAAAGTTTCTTCTTCTGCGGCAGCATGCGATTTTACATCCTCATAAAATGCCTGCCAATGCGACCGGCGGTCTTTGCTGTCCCCACTCGTCGCTTCAATTTTATCAAGCAAGTCACGATGGGCGTCGTGATCGGCTTTAATGGCGTCATAAATGGATGGCATGGTAAAGCTCCTATATATTACTGTGCGTTTAACCCGCAGATACAGGGCAGAGTTCCATATCATGACGACCTAAAGTCACTCATTTTGAGGAAAAGGCTGTTCCGTCTCTAAAAAGGCCCCGAGGTTTTCACCCAAACCTGTCGCTCCATTTGCAACGCTAATCGCCGCAGCAAGGCCAAGCCCCACCACGGCCGCTGTAAGCACAACCCAATCGACCGTTACTGCCCCGGATGTTTCCTTTAGAAAGTTTCGTGTGAATAACTGCATGACGCTCCCCTGCTTCTCTCTGAATAGGGTCTGGGTATCGCCGGAATAAGGCAGCAGTACGCGTAGGAGAGCACTGAATACTGCGCATTTGATTTAACACAGCTGTATCATTGTGTGCTTGGCCTCGTTCAGAATGAAGCTTATTATTTTGCGATGAACACAGAAATATCATCCCAGGTACAATTGGGTGCAGTTGTCGAAAACTGGGCCGAACCGTTAATGCCGACATCTGATCCGATGGAGGGGCAGTTCGTACGCCTTGAACGCTTGTGCGCCGAAGATCATGCCGCATTGCTCTATCGTTCATTTGTCGATGATGAAAAAGTCTGGGACTATCTGCCTTATGGCCCGTTCTCATCTGCTTCCCAATACCATCGTTGGGTGCGGGATCATGCTGACCTTCAAGATCCACACTTCTACGCAATCAAAAACCTTAGATCTGGGAATTGGGAGGGAGTAGCCAGCTATCTGCGGATTTCCCCCGTCGCAGGGTCAATCGAGGTAGGGCATATTAATTTTAGCCCTGCACTCCAACAAACGCCCGCTGCCACTGAGGCGATGTATCTCATGATGGCCTGGGCGTTTGAAGCGGGCTACCGGCGGTATGAATGGAAGTGTAATGCGCTGAACGTCAAATCGCGGAGGTCAGCTCAGCGCTTGGGGTTCAGCTACGAAGGGGTTTTCCGTCAGGCGGCCGTTGTAAAGGGACGCAACCGCGACACCGCGTGGTTTGCCGTTATTGATGCGGAATGGCCTGCGCTAAAGGAGGCCTACTCGGCATGGCTCTCGCCTGGGAATTTTGACACGAACGGACAGCAGCGAGAAAGCCTTGGGGATATGACCCGTCTGGTACGAGTATCAGAGGATCCGGCGGCAGTGCGACGCCGTTAGATCGCAATTTTATGAGCAAGTCGTTGTTGGATCAGCCCCGCAATCTGCGCCATTTCGGATGTTGTCGCCTCGCCAGCCGCACGCTTGTTTGCAAGGGCCTTTGCCGCTTTCTCCATCAGGCTGTCTTCGACTGAGCGCGCCACGCCTTCAAGAAACTGCGCAATGTAATCGAGCGCTTTGTCGTCAGGCAAGTTATCCAACAGTTCTGCTGCATAGTTGATATCGTCATGATAAGCGATTTCATCGGGGCTCACCTGCTCGTCAATGACGGCCCGCAGGCCAGATGGCCGCCGCTCGGGCGGAAGGGCGGCCAGCACCAGTTGCTGAAACACCGCGAGCGAAGTGATAGGTTTGCTCAAAAAACCCTGCGCACCTGCGGAAATCGCTTCCCGCTCAAGCGTGTCATCGCCCGAAGTGGCAATAATTACACTACGCTCGGATGGGGCCTGGGCAAGTTCCTCGATCAAATCGGCACCATTGCCATCTGGAAGCCCCATATCAACGACCACAACAGAGGGGCGGTAGACCTGTAAGTGGCGCCGCGCTGAGCGTATACAATCGGCCCTCCTGATCCGCGCGCCAGAGCGCAGGCACAACAGCCGCATCGCTTCGCAAGCGTATCGGCTGTCCTCCACCACGAGAACCGTCAATCCCAGCAGAGGGCGCGCCGCAGTGGGCGCGGGGTAGTTAGCTGCAAACGGGTCGTTTGGTTCCATCATGCTCTCCGATTCCATACAAGTTTCCCTATTGTTAGGCAGCCATCGCTAAGAGAGAGTTAACACGCCGCATTGCACGCGGATGTTTTGCGCTCCATAAACATAAAGAACCACGACCTGAGGAGAATACCATGATCGGACGTCTGAACCATGTGGCCATTGCTGTGCCTGACCTGGAGGCGGCTGCCGACCAGTACCGCAATGCCTTGGGCGCAAATGTAGGACCGCCACAGGACGAGCCGGATCACGGTGTTACTGTGATCTTCATCGAGTTGCCAAACACAAAGATCGAGCTTTTGTATCCGCTCGGTGAGGATTCCCCCATTCAGGGTTTTCTCGACAAAAACCCCGCTGGGGGTATCCATCACATCTGCTATGAGGTTGATGACATCATCGCGGCGAGAGACCATCTCAAATCAACCGGCGCACGAGTTCTGGGCACCGGAGAACCGAAGATCGGCGCACATGGCAAGCCGGTCATTTTCCTCCATCCCAAAGATTTCAACGGCGCGCTCGTCGAACTCGAGCAGGTTTAAGCATGGGCGTTGTATCGGGCCTCGTCCTTTATGCCATCGTCTGGTTCATGCTGTTCCTGATTATTTTGCCAATCCGCGTTCAGACGCAGGGGGATCTAAAGGATATCGTTCCGGGCACGCATGCTGGCGCACCTGAACATCACCACCTCAAGAAAAAAGCGCTGTGGACCACCCTGATAGCGTTAGCGATCTGGGGAGCGTTTGTGGCGATTATCCTGTCGGGCGTGATCAGCGTGAATGATCTGGAGAGCTGGATGGGACGCGGGACGCGGTAGTGAGCAGTTGGTACAAATGTGTGAAGGTCGCGGCGCCAAGGATCGGGATCGCGAGGTTCACCAGCGGAATTGACAGCGGCATTGCCATCAGGATGCCCGCGAGCCAAACCGTCAAGAAATGTTTGCGCCGAAGCTCTTTGGCGCGAACACGACCAACGCGGCGCATTGCGACCAGCATGAAGTACTCCCGTCCCAGCAAAAATCCGTTCACGGCCCAGAATATGAAAATCGCAACTGGTGCAAACACCAGATAGAGGATCAGGGCACAAAGATTTACCGCTACGATCACCGCTAGAAAGCCTAGCGTGTCGCGCATGGCCTCCATAAACGGCGTGCGTGGTGCTTGGGGTATGTGGGGATAGTGAACAGACTCGACTGCGTCCGCGACATCGTCCAGAAACAGTGATGTGATCGCAGACGCGACAGGCACCATCAGGAATACCGACAGTGCCATACCCAGTACGACAGCACCCCAGCCAAACGCCGTATCTAGCCAGCGCACCTCACCCACAAGCGGGAGTGTGACAGCATCGCCTGCGAACCATTCCGCCAGCGCCGCCAGCCCCCATGTGAACGCGGCAAGTACAGCAAGTGCGCCGCCAATGCCCAACAGAAGTACGCGGCGAAAGCGTGGATCACCCAACTGACCCAGCGCAAGCCCAAAGGCCGTGAAAACTGTGTTCAGAGCCATGTGGTGATTGCATTCACGTCAGGGCGCGGGCGGTCAGGTGGCACGCTTGTCTCGGTTCCGATGTGAATGAGGCCCGCAACCCGTTCATGCTGAGCGAGGTTGAGACCTTGCGCAATAAACTCACGGTCATGACTGACCCAACCGCTTAGCCAGTTTGCGCCCCATCCCGCCGCAAGCGCCGCATTCAGAAGGGCCAGACAAACGCCGCCCACAGCGTAGGTCTGCTCCAGTGGTGGAATTTTCTCTGATGCACGTTGAACCTCGACAACAACCACTGCGAGATGGCCTTGGTCGAACTGTGTGCGGCCTTTGATGATCTGCTCAGCTTCCAACCCCAGCGCGGTCCCGCGGGCCTGCGCCAATGCTGCTAGGCGTGCCATTGCAGCACGGTCGAGCACGATAAACCGCCATGGCTCCAGCTTGCCGTGGTCAGGACTGCGTGACGCCGCAGTGAGGAGCTGTGTCAATGCGGCGCGGTCGGGCACAGGACCGCTCAGCGTTTTCGCAGGGCGTGAGCGACGGCTGAGAAGAAAATCCAGCGCAGCAGGGTTCGGGGCGGGCATCGGTTAAACTCCTATCTCGGCAGCCATATCGTCGATCAGTTCTTTTTGGAATGCTACAACACGGGCATTCGGCTGGCGCAGGCTCATTGCCTTTGCCATGGGGTCAGGGGCGGTTGTTTCACTGCCGGACAGTACCTCCATCACGGCATGACCGCAAAACGGCACATACACTTCCGAATATCCCCCTTCGTGAACAACAACCAGCTTTCCGCCGCAAATATCTTCGGCAGTCCGTTTGATGCGCGCAGTCATGTCCCGGAATGTTTGTGCCGTGGCCAGCATGGATCCAAGGGGGTCCGGCATGGCACAGTCATAGCCGCAGGCGACGATGATGATGTCGGGAGCGAACGCCTTGATCTGGGGGATCACCACGGTGTCGATGGCATGGAGATACCCTTCATGGCCGAGACCGGGCGGCAGCGGGAGGTTGAGGTTATACCCCTTACCGACACCCGTGCCACGGTCATCCAAGCCGCCGCTTTCCAGCGGATAGTTTCCCTCCTGATGCAGGGAGATGGTTAGAACATCGTCGCGCCCGTAGAAAACCGCCTCCGAGCCGTTGCCATGGTGGACATCCCAGTCGAGGATCACGGCGCGCTTGGCGGTGCCTTCAGCGAAGGCTGCTTCGAGAGCGATGGAAATATTGGCAAGCAGGCAAAAGCCCATCGGTTTGTCCGGCTCGCAGTGGTGACCGGGCGGGCGGCTTAGGGAGTAGGCATTTGTCAACTCACCCTTTGCGACAGCACGCACTGCTGCAGTGGCAAGACCAGCTGACAGCGCCGCAATCTCGTAGCCGTCTTTGGCAAACGGCGCATGATGCCCCAGTTCACCGCCCCCTGCGTCAGACGCAGACTTGAAGGCATCAAGATAGGACGCAGGATGAACGCGCAACAGCTCCTCACGGGTCGCTTGGGGGGCCGTGCGCAGGTCGAGCTCTCGGCTCAGGCCCGTCACATCCATCAGGTTTTTGAAGCGGCGCTTTGTCTCCGGGCTTTCGGGAAGGCCACCAGCCGCGAGTGGTTGAACCAATCCCCCCAGCGGAAGAGTCATGGCATAGTTGCCCCCCGCATGCCAAAATGTGCGCTCGTCCCAGAAAAAACCCGTAGCCATGATGGCCTCCTATTACTTTGGCTGAGGGTGGCAAAGGGAGCGGGGATTGTCCACGGCAATTGATTCCGGTCAGGATGCCTCGCGCAACAGCGCGCGCAGATCCAGTGTTGTATTTGTCATGGCCAGTTTGCCATCTGCGTCATAAGGCCATTCATTACGCGGGCGGTCTCGATATAACTCGACCCCGTTACCGTCGGGGTCCCGCAGATAAATCGCCTCGCTCACCCCATGGTCGGCAGCCCCGTCGAGCGGCACGCCCGCATCCATCACGCGCCTGAGCACAGAACCAAGCGCAGCGCGATCAGGGTAAAGAAATGCACTATGATAGAGGCCGGTGTGTCCTGCGGGGGGCGGCGTAGCGCCAAGGCTCTCCCATGTATTCAGGCCAATGTGATGGTGATAGCCGCCAGCGCCCAAAAATGCGGCGGAGATACCCATTTGCATAGTGAGATCGAAGCCAAGAATATCACGGTAAAAACCGATAGCGCGCTCGAGGTTTGCGACGCGCAGATGAATGTGGCCGATTGTTGCATGTGCCATGTGGGGATCCTGTATCACTATCCCCTGAAAATAGGCCCGCATGCATTAGCGTGCGATCCCTGCATCCGCGCAGAAACTGTGCGCTGATGCAGGGCGTGTTTAGTTGCCCACCATGCCTACAATCTCATAGGTTTTTTTCAGAATGGGCGCGGTAATTTCGCGTGCCTGCAGCGCACCTTTGGCCAACAGGCGGTCAATTTCGGCGGGATCCGCCATCAGGCGGGCCATCTCGGACGAGATAGGAGAGAGTTTTGCGACCGCCAATTCCGCCAATGCAGGTTTGAACGTGCCGAATTGCTGGCCGCCAACATCCGCCAGTACCTGCTCGACCGTTTGCTCGTTCAGTGCGGCATAGATATTCACCAGATTACGCGCCTCGGGGCGGTCTTTGAGCCCTTCAATTTCGGAGGGCAGGGCGTCGGGGTCCGTCTTGGCCTTGCGGATTTTCCTGGCAATGGTGTCGGCATCATCGGTCATGTTGATGCGGCTTGCATCTGAGGGGTCGGACTTTGACATTTTTTTGGATCCATCGCGCAGGGACATCACACGCGTAGCGGCGCCCTCGATCACCGGCTCGACCTCGGGAAAGAAATCAACGCCGTAATCGTGGTTGAACTTGGCAGCGATGTCGCGGGTCAACTCTAGGTGCTGCTTCTGATCCTCGCCCACCGGCACGTGTGTCGCATGATATACCATGATATCGGCGGCCATAAGCGCAGGATAACCGAAGAGGCCGAGCGAGACGTTCTCGGCATTTTTGCCGGCCTTGTCCTTGAACTGGGTCATACGACCCATCCAGCCCATGCGCGCAACACAGTTAAAGATCCAGCCTAACTGGGCATGTTCGGGCACAGCGGACTGATTGATCAGGATAGATTTTTCAGGAGATATCCCCGAGGCGATGAAACCTGCGGCAAGCTCGCGGGTGTTATGGCGCAGCTTTGCAGGGTCTTGCCAGACAGTGATCGCATGTAAGTCGACCATGCAGTAAACTGTCTGGAAATTACCAACGTTCTGCATATCCACAAAGCGTTTGATCGCCCCCAGATAATTACCCAGTGTAAGACCGCCCGACGGCTGGATGCCGGAAAAGACGCGGGGGGTGAATGTATTTTTGGTCATGGGATGCTCCGGTTGGGGCTGGATATGCGCTCCCGTTGGGCTTACCCATGGCTTAGGTTCCCGTCAACAGACCGAAAGAGACCGATGTCAGACGACAACACCCCCCGTAACGATCCCGATTTCGAACCGCCGTTCAACAAATTGCCCATAGTGGTAGTGGCCCTCTTCTTGCTGACCGCAGGGATCGAGGCTGTGCTGTCGCTGGGAGAGGCGGGGTTGGTCGGAGGGCCAAGTGCGATCGGTTGGCGCCTCGCGCTGGTGCGGGATTGGGGGTTCTCGGGTGATTTGTTCGATGCGATGATTGCCCAGAACTACTGGCCCCTGCATCATCTTGCGCGGCTGATTACCTATCCGTTTATCCACCTCAGCTTTACCCACACGTTGCTGGCGGTGGTTCTGATGCTGGCGCTGGGCAAAATGGCCGCCGAAGTAATGGGACAATTCGCTATGCTGGCGCTGTTCATGCTGTCAGGCATTGGTGGTGCGCTGGCTTATGCGCTGCTGCTCAATGACCCTGTGTGGCTGGTAGGAGCATATCCGTCTGTCTACGGGCTTATCGGCGGCTATAGTTTTTTGATGTGGCGAAAGCTGGGCGCCGCGGGCGGCAAGCAGATGCAGGCGTTCAGCCTTATCGGAATGCTCATGGGGCTCCAGCTGGTCTGGAGCTTGTTTGCAACGGTCGGGAACGGTTGGGTGGCGGAACTGTCGGGCTTTGTCTGTGGCTTTCTGTTTTGCTTTATCTGTGCGCCCGGTGAATGGGCGCGTATTCTACAGCGGTTGCGCCGGCGCTAGCGCCGGCGCCGGACAGCATCCCGGAACTCGGCCATCCGGAACGCACCGATAAGTTGGCCAAAGCCGAAATAGGCAACCGCGCCGATGCTCAGCAGGATAAGCAGACCCAGCCCGCGCCAACCGGGGAGCGCGAACAGCGCACCCATTTGCAGTTCGGAAAACCACAGCGCGAAGCCCATAAACAGGCTGGCAGCAATAATGCGCCAGATGCGTTTATGAAAACGCACATCGAATTTTGCAGCATCTCCGTAGCTGCGTGCACCGATCGCGAGCAGCGCAAACATCGCCCACCCCGCTGTCGTGGCGGCAATCGCAGGCGAGAGCCATCCGACTATCGGGGCCAGCCCGATCGCCAGCCCTGCATTCACAACCAGAGCCACCAGCGCGTAATAAAAAGGCCGCTTGGTATCTTCGCGCGCAAAATAGAGCGGTTGCAAGATTTTTTGCAGCACGAATGCGGGTAGTCCGAGGCCGTATATCATCACGGCTGTGGCAATCGCTGCACTGTCGTCCACGGTCGTTGCACCGCGTTCGAACAGTACCGACACCAACGTAAGCGGGATCACAACAAGTGCGACTGCGGACGGTATAGTCAGCGCCAGTGACACTTCGGCCGCACGGCTGAGGGTGGTTTGGGAGCCTGCGGTATCACCTGCCTTGAGCCTACGTGACAGGTCAGGCAGGAGGACAACGCCTATGGCGATGCCCACGACACCCAAAGGCAACTGGTAGAGGCGGTCGGCGTAGCTGAGCCACGCAACAGCGCCGTCATAAAAGCTCGCGACTTGACGGCCGACCAGCAGATTTACCTGTACGACACCACCAGCGAGGGCTGCGGGAGCCGCAATAATGGCCAGACGCCGCAGGTCAGGCGTGAGGCGGGGGCGTTTCCAAAGGCGCAGGGTAAATCCGGCCCGTTTTGCCGCCCACCAGACCAGTGCCAGCTGCGCAATCCCTGCCAGTGGCACCGAAAGCGCCAGCGTATCGCCCACACGTAACCCTAGCGCCTGATCAAGACCAACCCCGAGCGCGTCAGACATTGGCCGTCCCGCTGCCGCCCCGACCAGCACAGCGATCACGAAGATAATATTGAGCACAACCGGAGCAGCTGCAGCGGCCATAAAACGCCCGGTGGCGTTCAGGACACCTGATACAAGCGCTGCCAGCGAGATAAACAGAATATAGGGAAATGCGAGACGACCATATTCCACCGCCAGATCAAACCGCTCGTCGCCGCGAAATCCCGATGCCATCAACAGCACCAGACCTGGCATGGCAATGATGCCTACAATGGTGAAAATCGTCAGGATAAACGCCATGCCCACAAAAGCATCCTGCGCAAAACCCTGTGGATCGTCATTGGCTTCCAAGCGCTTCGAGAACATTGGCACAAAGGCCATGTTAAATGCCCCTTCGGCAAAAAAACGGCGAAACATATTAGGCAGTGAAAAGGCAATAAGGAAAGCTTCGGCTACAGGACCCGAGCCAAGATATGCCGCGATCATGACATCGCGCACAAATCCCAAAACGCGGCTCAGAAGGGTCCAGACCCCGACGGTGAAAAAGCCTGTCATCAGACGGATAGGTTTCATGGGATGTTGGCCTTTGCTGCGATGTGTTTGGCCTAGCGTTTGGTGCGATGCTGCGCAATTGTCTTTTACAAACGCTTGCGCAGGCGGCGGATTTTCGGGATGTTACGCTGCAGATGGCATCCAAACGTATCTTCATGACCGGCGCTACCGGAACGGCGGGTCGCGCCACACTTGCCGCGCTACGCGCAGCGGGGCACGAAGTGGTATGTTTTGCGCGCTCGCCCGCCGATTTGGGTGCCGAAGTGCGGATTGGGGATCTGCGCAGCGAGGCATCCGTTGCACAAGACGGTCTGCGTGGCGAACATTTCGACGCTGTTGTATCCTGCATCGCGTCCCGCAGCGGGACGCGCAATGATGCGCAGGCGGTCGATTATGACGCCAACATTGCGCTGTTGCGCGCGGCACAGACTGCTGGGGTCCCGCAATTCATCCTGCTCTCCGCGATTTGTGTGCAAAAGCCGCGTTTAGAGTTTCAACACGCCAAGCTTGCGTTCGAGGCAAAGCTGAGGGCATCGGGCATGATCTACTCCATCGTGCGGCCTACAGCGTTTTTCAAATCCCTTTCGGGGCAACTGGACCGCGTACGGGCAGGCAAGGCATTTTTGGTATTCGGGGATGGCCTGCTCACGGCCTGCAAGCCCATCAGCGACCGCGATCTGGGCGTCTTCATTGCGGGCTGTCTGGATGATCCTGCTCGGGAAAACCGGATACTTCCTATCGGTGGTCCCGGTCCTGCGATTACGCCGATGGATCAGGCGGAGGCGCTGTTTGCGCTACTGGATCGGCCTTTGAAGGTCACGCGCGTGCCGGTGGCGCTGATGACTGGCGTACGTTCCCTGCTGCGACTGGCAGGCGTTGTCAGTCCAGCGATGGCCGACAAGGCTGAGCTTGCGGGCATCGGACGCTACTATGCAACGGAATCAATGCTGGTCTGGGACGCAAAGCGCGGAATATACGATGCTGATGCCACCCCCGAAACAGGGACCGATACGCTGTTTGATTTCTACGCGACGCTGATCGCTCAGGACCGCAGCGTAGCGCTGGGCGATCATTCTGTTTTCTGAGAAGGCTCGATCATGATGCGCCGCGCCATTAGTGCAAGGGTGGCAAGGCATATAACCCCTCCGATAGCGTACCAACCTAAAATGCGCTGAAGATCATCAGCGGGAAGATGGCCTGCATCCTGTGCTGTTGTCGCGGCGAACAGGAGTGTAACGGCAAACAGAACCTTCCCTCCAAGACTTTTAAGCGAAAGATATGTGGCACGGGTGCCCGCCTGTAAAAGCGGATGTACCCGTGCCAGAATAAACGGTGTGGAGAGGGAATCGGGAACAATTCTCAACAGTAAAATGCCAATCACGATGGCCGAAGTACTGATCGCAAGGGCGCTGACAAGTGCAATTTGCAGGGCGAATGCAGACAGCAGCAACAGCGGCAATCCGATAGCACGCCGCAACTGCAACGCCACAAGCGACGCCAGCACAGATACCAGCATCATGGCGCAGGTCACTGCCCCGCTGACCAAAGGGGCCTGTGCCGCGAGACCCATATTGCTAAGGGCGGTGAGGATAAAGGGTTGCCCAAACACAAAAGGCAGGTGGCTGAACCCGTACATCAGCACCGAGAGTCCAAAAAGCCACGCCAGCACGGGGTTCAAAAAAGCGGCCCTCAAAGAGGCAAGTTGCATCGTCACGGCCTCGGTGGCGGTGCGCGGTTGTTCTTCCATACGCCATACAATCAGCGCAGCGAGGGCGTAAGCACCCGCGGTAGCGTAGAAGGGCAGTGTCGGAAACCAAAGGCTCATCGCACCACCAAGAACTGCAGACAGGGCGAAACCTGCAAGTGTAAACCGCCAAATCCTGACCTCTTGTGCCTCGATTTCATTTGCACGCCCTGCATGCTCCAGCGATTCGTATAGAAGGGACGAGTCTGTCCCCGATTTAAACGCTACGCCCGCGCCCAACAGCGCCTGACCCAGCACAAAGAGAGAAAAGCTGCCACCCAAGGCCAGTGCGAGACATCCCAGAAGCGAGCATAATGTAGACAGCAAAAGTGTGAGACGGCGGCCGATGCGATCGGAGAAGTAGCCGGACGGCACTTCAAGCACGGTCACGGATATGTCGTAGACCGAATAAAGAATTATCGCTTCTGCACCGGACAGGGTGCTTTGAAAATACAAAAACCAGACTGCTTGCCAGAACAATAAGCCGTTGAGAAACTGGTACCACGGCAGCAAAGCAATTGTGCGATGCGCCGCCATCATCATCAGCTGTCGGCGCGGGCCACCCCTTCAAGGATTGCCTCGCGCAGGCGCTTTTCAAGCGTCTTCTGCTTGCTCTCAGAGTAATATTTCAGGCCGAACATGTCTTTGACATAGAACGTGTCGACCACCTGCTCACCGTAAGTCGCAATCACGGCATTGGCTATGTAGACATTGAGCCCCGCAAGGGTACGCGCCAGATCGTACAAAAGGCCCGGCCGGTCGCGGGTGTCGACCTCAATGATTGTGTAAATCTCCGAGCCGTCATTGTCGAAGGTAATAGAGGTTGGCACGCGGAAAGCCTTCTCGCGCTTTTTAACTTTGTCGCGGGATTTGAGGGCATCGCGTGCGATGACTTCACCGCGCAGAGTTTTCTCGATCATCTGGCGCAAGCGGGGCAGTTTAGAGGCCTCATAGGCATTGCCTTCGCTGTCCTGAATCCAGAATGCATCGGTTATATAGCCATCTTTGCTGGTGTAGCTACGCGCATCAACGACATTCGCACCCACCAGCGCCAATGCCCCTGCAAGCCGCGAGAAAACACCGTGGTGATCAGACATCACAAAACAGGCACGGGTGGCATCGCGGTCCTCGTCGGGGTGCAGATCGATGCGCAGCTCGTCCGGTTCGATGTCACGCAGTAGATTGGCAAAAGCGACATGGGCGGTCACATGCATGCCCTGCCAATAGGGATCGTAATGCCGTGCAGTTTCGACTTTGAGCGCTTTTTTCGGCCAATCCGGAAGGGCGGCGCGCAAGGTTTTCTTTGCCTCCGCACCCCTATTGGTCCGGTTGAGATCCTCAAGGCCCGTCTCTAACGCGCGGTGTGTTTGTCGATAAAGGCCACGGATCAGCACTGCCTTCCAGTTGTTCCATGTATCTGGACCCACTCCGCGAATATCGCAAACAGTCAGAGCGCACAGCAGGTCGAGCCGTTTGACCGTCTCCACCGCTTTGGCAAAGTCGCGCACGGTACGGGGATCTGCAATGTCGCGCTTTTGCGCCATATCAGACAT
The DNA here is from genome assembly GCF_003610455.1 of Sulfitobacter guttiformis. NCBI lineage: Bacteria > Pseudomonadati > Pseudomonadota > Alphaproteobacteria > Rhodobacterales > Roseobacteraceae > Sulfitobacter > Sulfitobacter guttiformis. Next base: position 1,986,050 of record NZ_RAQK01000001.1, read on the forward strand.
GACCAGATGGTAGCGGACCAGCCATTCGACGGTATCTACTTCTTCCTGCTTGAGACCCAGACGGGGCGCGACCTTGCGCACGATTTGTGCCCCGAGGATCGAATGGTCCTCTGGCCGGCCTTTGCCGATGTCATGCAGCAATAGCGCGACATACAGAATCTTGCGGTTTACACCACGTTTCAAGATCGAGGAGACGACGGGCAACTCCTCTTCAAGTTCGCCTTTTTCAATGCGGGCAAGGTTAGCGATGGTCTGGATCGTGTGTTCGTCGACGGTATAGCTGTGATACATGTTGAATTGCATCATCGCCACGATCGGCTCGAATTCGGGGATAAAAGCAGCGAGCATGCCAAGCTCGTTCATGCGGCGCAGCGCCCGCTCGGGGTTACCATGTTTTAGCATGAGATCAAGGAAGATGCGCTGGGCCTCGGGGTCTGTGCGCACGGTGTCGTTGATCAGATGCAGGTTCGCCTTGACGGTGCGCATAGCGTCGGGATGGATCAGCATGCCGGTGCGCAATGCTTCCTCGAACAGGCGCAGCATATTGAGCGGGGCCGAAAGGAAAACGGCATCATTCTCAATTGCGATGCGGTTATGCACTACTAGATAGCCATTCTTGATTTTGGGTCTGCGGCGAAACAGTCGCTCCAGCAGCGGCTCTGACTTGACGTGCATATCTTCCAGTTTCGTCAGGAAGATACGCGTGAGATCCCCCACAGCAGTGGCATGGCGGAAGTAGGCCTGCATAAACACCTCGACGGCGCGCCGGCCGTCACGGTCCTCGTACCCCATCGCTTCCGCGACAGTTACCTGCATGTCGAAAGTCAGCTGTTCTGTCGCGCGCTTTGTCAGCAGGTGCAAATGCCCACGTACTGCCCACAAAAAGTTTTCGGCGGCTTGAAAGGTTTTGTACTCTTCGGCGCGAAATACCCCCGCCGTAACCAAATCGGCCGAGTGCTCAACCCCATGGATATACTTTGCAATCCAGAACAGTGATTGCAGATCGCGCAGCCCGCCTTTGCCCTCCTTTACGTTTGGCTCCACGACATAACGCTGTCCCTGCTTAAGGTGCCGCGAGTCGCGCTCCGCCAGTTTGGCCTCGATAAACGCAGGGCCGCCGTCAGAGAAAAGATCACGCTTGAGCGCATCAGCCAGTGTCTCGGCCAGTTCCACGTCGCCGCACACATAGCGATGCTCCAACAAGGCGGTCTGAATTGTATAATCCTCTTTGGCCAGCTGCACACAGTCGCGGATCGTGCGGCTGGAATGCCCTACCTTGAGCTTGAGATCCCACAGAATGTAGAGCATCGCTTCGATCACGTTGCTGGCCCAAGGGGTGATTTTTGCAGGCACGAGGAACAATAAATCGACGTCGGAGAACGGCGCCATCTCACCGCGCCCGTATCCTCCCACGCCAATCACGCTCAGTGCTGCGGCGTCCGACGGTGCGGGGTAGAGGGTGCGAGTGGTCACGTTCAGGACGGATTTCACCATGCCGTCCGTGAGATACGTATAGGAGGCCGTCATCGCGGTTGCATCAAAGGGTGCGGCGGCGAAAGCTTCGGCAATGGCTGCGCGCCCTTTTGTCTGCGCTTGGCGTAAAACCTGCACGATTGCGGCACGCGCATCTGCAGATGTATCTGACGCCACTGCAGCGATTTCTGCATCTACCGTGGCGTGGTCATAGATTTCGATCGCTTCTGCTCCCAGACGCGGCGCGAGGGCCGCGTCTGGGAGCAGTGTTTCAGGACCGTTCACCGCGCTGCTCAGAAGCCCGCGCCGCCGAATGCCGTAGGCGCGGCTTCAAGCAGGACAACCTGATTGTTACGAACTGTTGCCACTGCAAGGCCACGATCGTTTGATCCATCCGACCGGAGGCGGAATATACCGCTGGCTCCGCGGAAGCCGGCTCCTTGGGTCAGAGCCGAGGCTGTTAGGGCATTGCCCTTTTTGTTCTTCACGAGTGAACCGATAGCGGCAATACCGTCAAAGGCGAGACCCGCAATGTCCAAGGGCCGCTCGCCATATGCCGCGTTGTAGCGGGCGGCGAATGCCGCACTGGCAGCGGGATCGGGCAGCGCGAACCAGCCGCCCTGAAGCCCGGGAAGCGCCAATGTCTGGATCGGCGTGTCCCAACGCGAAAGGCCGACAAACTGCGCCTGCGCATTTGTCACGCCGGCACCGGGCAACATTTCCGCCAGTAGCGGCAGAGCTGTTGCAGAATTTGCGGTGATAAACACGGCGTTCGCGCCTGTGGTTTCGACCGCGGCCTTGACGCGTGGAACTGCGCTGCGCACGCCTTCCTGACTTAGGGCATATTCGACATCGCCCGCCAGAGTGGCGCCGTTTGCCGCGATTGCCCGCTGTACCGCATTACGTCCAAGTTGCCCGCCAATGTCATTGGCATGCAGAACCACGATTCTGTCTTTTCCAGCGCGCTTGGCGTAATTTACCAACCGGTTTGCCGAGGTGTCGAATGTTGGCCCAAGAACAAAAACATTCCCGCCCGCAATGGTCGTATTGTTTGAAAACGAAAGGACATTCACACCTGAAGCCGCAACCGCTACGCCAGCCGCATTCGCCGCCTCGCCATAGAGGGGTCCAAGGATAATCTTTGCGCCCTCTGTCACGGCCTGAGAGGCGGCAGCGGCTGCGACATCTGCTCTGCCTGCTGTACCGTATACACGCAGATCAATGTTCACACCCTCAAGGTCGCGGATCGCAAGGCGGGCTGCATTCTCGAGGTTTTTTGCCAGCAGATCATCGGAGGCAGAGCCCCCACGGGGCACCAGAAGAGCAACGGGAATAGGCTCGTTTGGATCGATCTTGGGGCCACCGCCACCGGATAGACCTCCCAAAGCAGCAGGATCACAAGCTGACAACATCATTGCGAAAATTGGCAGCATAAGCATCCGGATGGGCTTTCGGATGGCGCGCAGAATGGCAAACATGGTAACGGTACTCCCCGGTCAAAGGCGCAGGTATTGCTCTGCGCTGTCATTCGGGCAATCATATCGTGTCAAAAGGGCGGGTCCAGCATTGAATATTAATAAGCAGAAACTGGCACCGGGAATCACCTTTGTCGGGGTACCGATCGGCACTGCACGTGACATTACATTGCGCGCACTCGACGTGCTGGCAAGCGCGGATATGCTGGTCGCGGAGGATACTCGAAGCCTACTCAAGCTCATGGATATACACGGTATTTCACTTGATGGACGTAAGATAACCGCCTTGCATGACCACTCGAAAGCCGGTGACGTCGAGCGGCTGATTGCGTCGGCGCAAGGGGGAAAATCCATCGCCTACGCATCTGAGGCGGGGATGCCACTTATTGCTGATCCGGGTTTTGAGTTGTCGCGCGCTGCTGCGCTTGCCGGGGTCGCGGTGACCTGTGCGCCGGGGCCTTCGGCGGTGTTGACTGCATTGACATTGGGCGGATTGCCTACGGATGCTTTTCATTTCACCGGTTTCTTGCCCAGCTCAAAAGCTGCACGGCTGAGTGCTTTGGAGGGTTTGCGCGATGTGCGGGCAACATTGGTATTCTACGAATCGCCCAAGCGGCTGGGCGCTATGCTACGCGATGCGCAGACAGCGCTAGGCGGTGGGCGTAATGCTGCAATGTGCCGCGAGCTCACCAAAAAATTCGAGGAAATCCGGCGCGGTACGTTGGAAGAGCTGGCCGAGTTTTACGCAAGCACCACGCCCAAAGGCGAGATTGTCGTTCTGGTAGACCGTGGCGATTTAGAAAAAATTAATACCGCTGATTTAGAAGAAGCTTTGAGTGCTGCACTGAACGAGTTGTCGATGCGTGATGCTGTGGATCTGGTCGCCAAAGCCCACGCTTTGCCGCGCAGGCAGGTATATCAGGTAGCATTAGAGCTTAATTCGAAAAAAGTCTGAGGGCCATGACAGCGCGGAATAATGATACTTCGCAACAGCGCGCCCATCGCGGTTCAATGTCTTTTCACGCCGGATTGGCGGCGGAAGGAGCGATTGTTCGTAATTATGCACAGCGAGGCTACCCACTGGCGCAACAACGCTGGCGCGGGAAATCCGGCGAGATTGATTTGATCTTGAACGATGGTGACGGACTGATCTTCGTCGAGGTCAAACAAAGCCGTAGCTTTGAGCGCGCAGCGCTTCGCGTTAGTGCCGTGCAAATGCGCCGTATCTATCGCTGTGCCGAGGAATATCTGGGCACACAACCGCGCGGAAGCCTGACAGAAGTACGCTTTGACGTGGCCTTGGTGAACGGTTTTGGTGAGACACAAATAATTGAAAACGCCTTCGGCCACTGCTGAGCCCATTGCACAGGTCGCCTTGCTTTGTCATCTAGAGTGCAACAGCAAGGATAGAGCCATGAAAATCGCCTTTCAAATGGACCCGATCGGGGCCGTCAATATCAACGCAGACAGCAGCTTCCGCCTCGCAGAGGAGGCACAGCTGCGCGGGCATACACTGTTTTTCTACACACCTGATCACCTTTCCTATCAGGAGGGGCGGATCACAGCGCGCGGGCAGGATATGACCGTTCAGCGTATCGCGGGCAATCCGGCCGTGCTGGGCGAGATGCGGGAAGTTGACCTTGCTACGTTTGATGTCGTCTGGTTGCGGCAGGATCCGCCCTTTGACATGCATTACATCACCTCCACCCATCTCCTCGACAGGATAGCCGGGACAACATTGGTGGTGAATGATCCATTCTGGGTTCGCAATTTCCCTGAAAAGCTTTTGGTGCTCGACTATCCGGATTTGACGCCGCCGACTACAATTGCCCATGATCTTGAAACGATAAAAGCCTTCAAGGAAAAGCATGGTGATGTGATTCTGAAGCCCCTGTACGGTAATGGGGGCGCTGGTGTCTTCAAACTCACCCGCGAAGACCGCAATCTCAGCTCGCTGCATGAGCTCTTCACCGGATTTTCCCGCGAGCCGTTGATTGTACAAAAATTTCTGCCCGATGTGTCCAAAGGGGACAAGCGGGTGATCTTGGTCAACGGCGAGCCTGTAGGCGCCATCAACCGTGTGCCCGCCGAGGGCGAGACCCGCTCGAACATGCATGTGGGGGGGCGGCCCGAAAAGGTTGGCCTGACAGAACGTGATCGCGAAATCTGTGCGCGCATTGGTGGTGTACTGAAGGAAAAGGGGCAGGTTTTCGTCGGTATCGACGTGATCGGTGACTATTTAACTGAAATTAATGTGACCTCGCCCACCGGCATTCAAGAACTTGAACGATTCGACGGTGTGAATATTGCCGGCAAAATCTGGGATGTAATCGAAGCAAAGCGCGGATGAGCTTTTTGCGGCAGCCATTGAACTTCTGGCTGCGTACTGTTGAAAAACGGCGAATGCGCACTGGTGATGTGCGCACTTTGCGCCGCGCATTGGAAAAACAATCGAAACTATTTTTCCATCCGCCGCGCGGCACGCAAAGCGAGTGGGAAGCCTTTGGCGATGTGCCGTGTCTCACTTTGATGCTGCCGCAGACATCGCCAGACCGCTACCTTTTTTATATCCACGGCGGTGCTTTCGTATTCGGGAGCCCTGACACCCACAGCGCAATGGTTGCACGAATCGCTGCTCAGATTGGCGCGCAATGTGTATTGCCGCGCTACCGTCTTGCGCCTGAGCATTCTTATCCTGCAGCACCCCATGATGTGCGCAGTGCGTGGGACGGCCTTCTCGCCAGTGGTGTATCCGCTGCTGATATCGTCATAGGTGGTGACAGTGCGGGCGGCGCGCTGGCGTTTGGATTGGTCGCCGCTCTGGCTGCTGAAGGTGCTGAATTGCCCGGCGCTGTCTTTGGCTTCTCGCCTCTGGCGGATCTCACTTTCAGCGGGCCCAGTTTTGCGTTTAACGCGCACAGTGACGTCCTGTTGGTCGCTGGCCGCGCAAGCGAGTTGGCTGAGATGTTTTTGAACGCTCACCCTGCCAACGAGCCCCTCGTCAGCCCGTTGTTCGCGGACTTTAAGGGATTGCCACCTGCTTGGCTCACGGTGGGCGACACAGAAATACTGTTGGACGATTCCCGCAGGCTGGCGGACAAGATACGCGCTGATGGTGCAGAGGTCGAACTGGTGATTACCCACGACCTTCCCCATGTCTGGCCGATATTTCACAATACTTTGCCAGAGGCGCGGGGTACCATCGACGCCTTGGCGCAGTGGATCAGGCAACGACAGAACTGGGAAGTCTGAAGCTCACCGCTTCTGCTATATGGGGTTTGCGCACGTTTTCGGATCCGTCGAGATCGGCGATGGTGCGCGCAACGCGCAAGACGCGGTGGTAACCTCTTGCCGACAGGCGGAAGCGTTCCGCCGCGCGCAGCAGTATATCGCGCCCCTCCGCATCGGGCGCTGTTATTTCGCTTAGGATCTCGCCCTCCGCATCGGCATTACAAAGCATTTTCGGATGTGCGGCATAGCGGATCATCTGAATTTCACGGGCCTGTGCAACCCGTTCCGCAACTGTTGCGGAGCTGTCGCCGGACGACGGTAAGTCAAGATCGGTATATGCAACGGGCGGTACATCGACGCGCAGATCGAACCGGTCCATCAAAGGCCCTGAAATACGGGCCATGTAATCCTCTCCGCATTGTGGCACCCTTGAACACGCCCTCGATGGATCGGGCAAATACCCGCATTTGCAGGGGTTGGCTGCCGCGACCAGCATGAACCGGCAGGGGTATTTGACGTGGGCATTGACGCGGCTGATCATTACTTCGCCGGTTTCAATCGGCTGGCGCAGAGTTTCAAGGACATTGCGGGCAAACTCCGGAAACTCGTCCATGAACAGCACGCCGTTATGGGCAAGGCTCACTTCGCCCGGTTTAGCATTCCGACCGCCACCGATGATCGCTGCCATTGAGGCAGTATGATGCGGTTCACGAAATGGACGCTCGCGGGAAATGCCGCCCTCGTCCAGTAGACCGGCAAGGGAGTGGATCATTGAGGTATCAAGAGCTTCGGCTGGTGAAAGCGGCGGCAAAATGCCGGGCAGGCGGGCAGCGAGCATGGATTTGCCAGACCCGGGTGTGCCGACCATGATGAGATGGTGACGGCCAGCGGCAGCAATCTCCATCGCACGTTTTGCCCGCTCTTGCCCTTTGACCTCGCTGAGGTCACGGCTGCGGTTGATCGGGGCCACCTCGCCTGGTTCTGCAGGAGGGAGCGGCACCTGACCGGTGTAGTGGCGGACAACATCGCCCAGTGTTTTAGCGGCGATGACCTGACATGCATTGACCCACGCGGCCTCTGCGCCGGAGCCTTGGGGACAAAGCAGGCTCCGGTTTTCCTCTGCCGCAGCCACCGCAGCGGGCAGAGCTCCAAGGACCGGCACAAGCGAGCCATCAAGCGATAGCTCCCCCAGAGCAACAACGGTCTCGACCACGTCCTTTGGCAAAATATCCAGTGCTGCCAGTAACGCCAGCGCGATTGGCAGATCAAAATGGCTGCCCTCCTTGGGGAGGTCTGCAGGGCTGAGATTTATGGTGATCCGCTTGGACGGAAGGGCAATGGCCATGGAGGTAAGCGCGGTGCGCACACGGTCCCGTGCCTCGGAAACGGCCTTGTCTGGAAGCCCGACAATCGAAAACGCGGGCAATCCTGGTGTGATGGCACATTGCACTTCAACAATGCGTGCCTCAACGCCCTGAAATGCAACGCTATAGGCGCGTGCAACCATGATCCTGCTCCGTTCCCAGAAATTGGTTAACGGTACAGCAGTATTTCTTTAGGAATGGTTAATGGTTTCACTTGGCCAAGGTGTTGTGCGGCCTGCAGGAGGATAGGGGAAGGGGCTGTAGCTTTTCTTTAGCCCTTCTGCCCGCCACTGCTGGAACGCCGGATCCGTGAGAGTGGTTTGACAATAAGCGTGAGCCGCTTTTGATACTGTCAGGTTATAGCCTGTGATGCGGGCACAAACGGGAGCGTAAAATGCATCTGCAATGGAATAGGCGCCAAAAAGCCATGGGCCGTCTGATGCTATCTCTCGCGCAAAGGCCCAGAGGGTTTCGATGCGCAACAGGTCGGATTTAACCGCATCCGAAGCTGCAAAATCTGCATCGACATGGGCAAGCTGCATCGGGCATTCTCCACGCAGCGCACCAAAGCCGCCAACCATTTCGGCACAAAGCCATCGGGCACGGATCCGCGCCGCAGCATTGCGCGGCCACATGGCAATCGCAGGGTGTCGTTCTGCGAGCGTTTCGGCAATAGCAAGACTTTCGCCCACGACATCACCCTCAGGTGTGCGCAAGGCCGGCACGAGGCGTGCGGGCGCCAGCGCTGCCATATCCTGCGCCATTGTCTGGCTATACAGGCCGACCATCTGCACGTCGCAGGGCAGATCAAATTTATGCAGCATCAGCCAGCCGCGCAAAGACCAGCTCGAAAAGGTACGGTCACCGATAAATAGTTTGTATGTCATAATTCAATTCGTATCGGTGCGCAGACACTTGCGCAAATTCAAAATGTTTTGAGGGCCATCACGGGAGGTGGTTGATCGCACCTACATGCCATTTGTCGCCACCATGATGGGTAAGCGTGGTCACGGATATATTATCGATTTTATGGGCCATCGCCTCGTACGCCGACACTCCCAACGCGCGCTGCACCTGCGTCAGGATCACGCCGAAATGCGCCACAGCAACGATGTGCGCGCCGGTGTGACTAGCGTTGAGACGGTCGACAACAGCACTGACCCGCGTTCCGGTCTGGTTCCAGCTTTCACCGTCTGGTGCCTGAATATCGCCGGGTTTCTCCCAGAACTCGCGGCTAAGCCGCGGGTCACGGGCGGCGACAGCATCAAAATGCATGCCGTCCCAAATGCCAAAGTTGATCTCGCGCAGATCGGCTTCATGCGGAAGACGGGTGTGATCGGGCAACGCGAGAGCGTCTGCGGTGGCGATGGAGCGGATCAGATCAGAGGAAACGACCAACGCCTCCTTGGGGAGGTGGTCGCGTACGCGCGCGATCAACGCTGTGTCAGACAGATCTGCAGGCACATCACGCCAGCCGACAAATGATTTTTCGTGTGTGGGTCCGTGTCGAACCCAATGCCATGTTGTCATTTCAGTACCCCTTTGAGAACCTGAGGAAGGCCTGCGACCACCATAACCGCAAGATCGGCCTGACGCGCCAGTGCGATATTAAGCCGCCCCTGTGCCTCGCGGAAGCTGCGGGCAAGCTTGTTATCGGGAACTATGCCATGGCCTACCTCGTTCGAGACGATGACCCATGGAGCAGCACAACCATCAAGCGCCATAAGCAAAGCGTCGGTCGCGCGCGACAGGTCGGTATCTTCCATCATCTGATTGTTGAGCCACATTGTCGCGCAGTCAATCAGGACCGGTGTATTGGTGGTCAATTGCGCCAGCTTTGGCCCCAATTCGAGAGGTTCCTCAAATGTGCTCCATCGGGCATCGCGCCGGTCTTTGTGCACTTGTACCCTCTGTGCTACTTCGTCGTCCCAGATGCGCCCTGTAGCGAGGTAAATGCAGGGCAAGTCGGCAGAAAGTATGAAGTTTTCGGCCCACTGCGATTTTCCCGAGGCAGCTCCGCCTAAAATAAACGTCCCGCGTGGCAACATTTTTCGAAACCTTATGTGAACCAAAGTGCACTTCGGTACGTAAACTTAACAAAGCGTCACCACCGAGTGACTATAGCACCTAAGGGAGACCGAACAGATGGCAATGGGAACAGCGCAAGACTTTTCACTCACCCGCACAGCGATGAAGGCGGAGCTTTTGGACGCCGACACCGAGCTGAAACTGGCCTACGCATGGCGCGACGAGCGCTGCGAGGCCTCTCTGCACCGTCTGATCACTGCCTACATGCGCTTGGCGATTTCGATGGCGTCAAAATTCAAACGCTACGGCGCACCGATGAACGACCTTATTCAGGAGGCGGGACTTGGACTGATGAAGGCTGCAGACAAGTTTGACCCCGATCGTGGCGTACGTTTCTCTACATATGCGGTCTGGTGGATCAAGGCGTCGATTCAGGACCACGTGATGCGTAATTGGTCGATGGTGCGTACCGGTTCTACTTCTTCGCAGAAGTCTCTGTTTTTTAACATGCGCCGCGTTCAGGCACGGCTTGAGCGCGAGGCTGCCTCGGCGGGCGAAACACTCGACCGTCACCAGCTACGTCAGATGATTTCGACCGAAATCGGGGTTCCGCTCCATGATGTAGAGATGATGGAAGGGCGTTTGTCCGGGTCTGACTATTCTCTCAATGCCACCCAATCCGCCGAGGATGAAGGTCGCGAATGGATCGACGCGCTGGAAGATGACAGCACACAGGCAGCAGAGAACGTCGAGCACAGCCACGACACAAAGCAGTTGCGTGAATGGCTGGTGACTTCAATGGCTGCGTTGAACGAGCGGGAGCAATTTATCGTTCGTGAGCGCAAACTGCGCGATACACCCCGCACGCTCGAAAGCCTTGGTCAGGAATTAAACCTAAGCAAGGAGCGTGTGCGCCAGCTGGAGGCAGCCGCCTTCCAGAAAATGCGCAAGTCGCTCGAGATGCAGTCTCAGGAAGTTTTCCATTTCCTGAACTGATGATGAAGAATTTTTCTCCTAGAAAAATGAGCTTAAGCGTGGCCCTCTTGGCTGCGCTTTTTGCGTTTGAGGTGCAGGCCGAGATACCGCAGGCAGCCCGTCAGGCGCAGATCGTGATTTTGGGGGAACTGCATGACAACCCCGATCATCATGTGCGCCAAGCGATGTGGGTCGCAGAGCTTCGGCCAAAAGCGTTAGTGTTTGAGATGCTCACCCCAGTGCAGGGACTAAATGCGCAGTCAGAATGGAGCAGTCAGGCTGAATTGGATGGGTTGATCGGCTGGTCAGACACGGCGTGGCCTTCGTTTGATATGTATTACCCGATTTTTGCTGCCGCACCTGATGCTGCTATTTACGGCGCTGGCATCACACGGGGCCAATTACAGCACATGTTGGAAATACCATTGGCAACGTATCCGCCCGCAAAACGTTTCGGGCTGGATGAGCCACTTGACGCGCAAGAGCAGAGCGCCCGTGAAGCATTGCAGGCGGAGGCGCATTGCAACGCCCTGCCTGAAACGCTGTTGCCGATGATGGTCGAAGCGCAGCAGCACCGCGACATCTCATTGGCTGATGCGGCATTGCGGGCGCTGGAGCAGACGGGCGGGCCGGTCGCCGTTATTACCGGCAATGGACATGCGCGTGCCGACTGGGGTGTTCCGTCCTTGCTTGCACATGCAGCGCCTGATGTGATCGTCTTCGCGCTGGCGCAGGCCGAGGGGGATGCGGAGATTAGCGGTGGTTTTTCTCTTACACTTGATGCGCCGGCGCCGATGCGCGGCGATCCCTGCGCGGCCTTCACTCGGTAGGGTCTGGTGCTGTGTTTCCCTGAGGCATAAGGTGGCACTGAACTTTCGGGGTCCAAGGGGCGCAGCATGCTTGCAGGCAAACATATTCTTCTGATCATTGGCGGCGGGATTGCCGCATTCAAATCCCTTGATCTTATCCGGCGTTTGCGCGAGCGCGGCGCTGTCGTTACGCCCGTACTGACCCGCGCCGGAGAGGAGTTCGTCACACCTTTGTCCGTTTCTGCGCTTGCAGGCAGTAAGGTGTTCCGTGATCTCTTCGATTTGGGCGACGAAGCCGAGATGGGCCATATTCAGCTGAGCCGCGTTGCCGATCTGGTGGTCGTCGCGCCAGCAACGGCAGATCTTATGGCCAAAATGGCAGCGGGGCTGGCCAATGATCTGGCCTCTACGCTGCTGTTGGCCACGGATACGCCGGTGATGATCGTGCCTGCCATGAATGTCCGGATGTGGGAGCATGCAGCGACACAACGCAACCTTGCAACACTCATCGCCGATGGCATTGCCGTGGTTGGCCCGAACAAGGGCGACATGGCCTGCGGAGAGCACGGCCCGGGCCGTATGTCCGAGCCGTTGGAGATTGTCGCGGCGATTGAGGCGAAACTGTCGGATGGGCCGCTGAAAGGGAAACGTATTCTCGTCACCTCTGGCCCGACCCATGAGCCGATTGATCCCGTGCGCTACATCGCCAACCGCTCGAGCGGCGCACAGGGCACAGCAGTGGCGCGCGCGCTTGCAGCGCTGGGTGCTCACGTGGTTTTTGTGACCGGTCCGGCCGATGTCCCGCCGCCTGAAGGCGTCGAGATAATTCGCGTTGAAACTGCACAGCAGATGCAAGACGCGGTCGGTACGGCCCTCCCTGTGGATGCCGCTATTTTTGCCGCTGCTGTGGCGGACTGGCGGGTAAGCTCGGCCTCCGAGCGCAAATTGAAAAAGACAAAAGATGGCTTGCCCGTGCTCGAATTCGCCGAAAATCCCGACATCCTGCACGGCGTTAGCCAGATGAAGACGGGGCGTCCTGCGCTGGTTGTCGGCTTCGCTGCGGAGACGAATGACGTGATCGAGAACGCCACGGCAAAGCGGCTGCGCAAAGGCTGTGACTGGATCGTTGCCAACGATGTGTCCCCCGCGACAGGGATCATGGGCGGTGCGGAGAATGCTGTGACAGTGATCAGTGAAGCGGGCACCGAGGAGTGGCCGCGGATGAGCAAGGACCAAGTAGCGCAAAAACTGGCGGCGCGGATCGCGGATTCGATCACACAATGAATGGTGCTGACATTCGCATGATGTGGGAAGCGGGAGCGGATACGGCGCTGGGTCTGCCGCGATACGAGACGGCGGGGGCCGCAGGGGCAGATTTGCGCGCCAACCTGCCTGAGCGGGCATCAATCACCTTGGCAATTGGCGCGCGCGCACTGGTGCCGACGGGCCTGCGTCTCGCAATCCCCGAAGGGTTTGAGGTACAGATCAGGCCGCGCTCGGGCCTTGCCCTGACGCACGGCATTACGTTGCCCAACAGCCCCGGCACCATTGATTGTGATTATCGCGGCCCTTTGGGGGTGATCATGATGAACGCGGGTGATGCCCCTTTTGTCATTGAACACGGCATGCGGATCGCGCAGATGGTTGTCGCCCCCGTCGTGCAGGCTAGGTTCCACTCCGTAGATGTGCTGGAAGCTACAGCACGGGGTGAAGGGGGCTTTGGCTCAACCGGAACGGAGTAATCGGGTGCTAGTACTGGTTTTAGCGGCAGTAATTTGGGGGATTGGCGCGGTCATGGGCACGCCACGACCAGCGCGCTGGATCATGATCGGGATCTTGCTGGTCGCAGTTATCGGGGTGCAGTTGGTGTTCCCGCAGGGCCATCCGCTGCGTGCGGCCACTGGCAACAGTGCAGCCCCGTGGCTGATCCTCACGGGGATCGGCGGTGTGATATTTTTCTATTCCCGCGTTATCTCAGGGCTGCGCGCGCAAACTGGTGTTGATGCTGATACGCCTGCCGCAGTACCGACCCGACAGGGCAGCTTTTCCGAGACCGAGCTGAACCGCTATGCCCGCCACATTATCCTACGCGAAGTTGGCGGCGCTGGGCAGAAAGCGCTCAGAAACGCAAAAGTTCTGGTGATTGGTGCGGGCGGTCTGGGTGCGCCTGTGCTCCAATATCTTGCGGCGGCCGGCGTTGGCACAATCGGAGTGATAGATGACGACAAGGTCGAGAACACGAATCTCCAGCGGCAGGTGATCCACAAAGATACCAACATCGGGATGCCAAAGGTATTCTCGGCGCAACTGGAAATGCAGGCACAAAATCCTTTCGTCACGGTCAAGCCTTATAACCGCCGTTTGGATGCAGACCTCGCGCCGGAGTTGTTCGCGGAATATGATCTGGTGCTGGATGGCTGCGACAATTTCGATACACGCTATCTTGTGAATGCAGCCTGCGTGGCGGCGCGGATCCCGCTTGTCTCCGGCGCGCTGAGCCAGTGGGAAGGCCAGCTGAGCGTATTTGATCCTGCCCGTGGAGCGCCCTGTTACCAGTGTATTTTCCCCACTGCACCCGCCGCCCATCTCGCGCCGAGTTGTGCCGAGGCTGGCGTGATCGGCCCGCTGCCCGGTGTGGTGGGATCGATGATGGCGGTCGAAGCGGTCAAGATCATTACGGGTGCAGGATCACCATTGCTGGGGCAAATGGTGATCTACGACGCGCTTTATGCCGAAAGCCGAAAAATCAAAATCGGCCCGCGTACTGATTGTCCAGTCTGTGGGGCTACGCAGGCCTGAACATTGTATACCTGTCATCGCACCCTTAGTTTGAGTGCAAAGGAGAACCACCTGATGAATCCGCTGTTGCAAGACTGGAAGACCCCCTTTGGCATCGCCCCGTTCGACGCCATTTCCGACGATGATTTCGCACCCGCGCTGGAGGAAGCACTCGCCGAACACAACGCGGAGATCGCTGCTATTGCAAATGATCCTGCGCCAGCGACCTTTGCAAACACAGTTGAGGCGTTAGAGGCGGTTGGGTCAGCGCTCGATAAGGTGCTGAGCGTTTTCTACTCGGTGGCAGGTGCTGACAGCAACCCTGCACGCGAGGCACTTCAACGCGACTTTTCGCCTAAACTCTCTGCACACTTCTCTGAAATTTCTGCGAATAAGGCGCTGTTCGGGCGGGTTAATACCGTCTGGGAGGCGCGTGATACCATCGATCTGACCGACGAACAGGCGCGCGTGCTCAAGCTGACGCATCTAGGGTTTGTGCGTGCGGGGTCTGCGCTGACTGGCGCAGACGAGGCGCGGATGAAAGAAATCAAGGGTCGCTTGGCCGTGCTCGGCACCGAGTTTACCCAAAACCTGCTGTCAGACGAGCGTAACTGGTTCATGAAGCTGGAGGAGGCTGACCTGAAAGGTCTGCCGGAGTTTGTGATCGATAACGCCCGCGCTGCAGGCGAGGAAAAAGAAGCTGGAGGGCCGGTTGTGACCCTGTCACGGTCGCTCATCACGCCATTCTTGCAATTCAGTAGTCGCCGCGATCTGCGCGAGAAGGCATTTAAAGCGTGGGAAGCACGCGGTGCCAACGGGGGCGAAACCGACAACCGCGCCATCGCGGCAGAAACGTTGGCGCTGCGTAAGGAGCGGGCTGCATTGTTGGGATACAACAGCTTTTCCGACTACAAGCTTGAAACTGAAATGGCCAAGACGCCGGCCGCGGTGCGCGACCTGCTCATGCAGGTTTGGGAGCCGGCAAAGGCACAAGCGAATGCTGACGCTGACGTGTTGACGGCGATGATGCACGCGGACGGCGTGAACGGTGATCTGGCCCCGTGGGACTGGCGCTATTATGCGGAAAAGCGCCGCGCTCAAGAACATGATCTGGATGAAGCCGCGCTGAAGCCGTATTTTCAGCTCGACCGAATGATTGAGGCATCCTTTGCCTGCGCGACCAAGCTTTTCGGATTGAAGTTCAAGCCTCTCGACGTGCCGCTGTACCATGCTGACTGCCGCGCATGGGAAGTGACGCGTAACGGCGAGCATGTTGCAGTGTTCATCGGGGATTATTTCGCAAGAGGCTCGAAGCGCTCAGGCGCGTGGTGCTCTGCGATGCGATCGCAAGCGAAGTTCCCCAAGGTGCAGGCGCCCGTGGTAATCAACGTCTGCAACTTCGCCAAGGGCAACCCTGCGTTGCTATCATATGACGACGCGCGGACGCTGTTTCACGAATTTGGCCATGCGCTACATCAGATGCTGTCGAATGTGACATACGAAAGTGTGTCTGGTACCTCTGTTGCGCGCGATTTCGTGGAGCTGCCGAGCCAGCTTTACGAGCACTGGCTGGACGTGCCGGAGGTGTTGGGCGAATTTGCAACCCATGCCAAAACTGGAGAGGCGATGCCCCGTGAAATGCTGGACAAGGTGCTGGGTGCCGCGACCTTCGACATGGGTTTTTCGACTGTCGAATATGTTGCTTCCGCGCTCGTGGACCTGGCATTTCACGAAGGCGATCCGCCTGCGGATGTCATGGTGAAGCAGCGCGAAATACTTGACGGGTTGGGTATGCCTGCAGCGATTACCATGCGCCACGCCAGCCCACATTTTGCGCATGTCTTTTCCGGTGACGGATATTCCAGCGGTTACTATAGCTACATGTGGTCCGAAGTGATGGACGCAGATGCGTTCGAGGCTTTCGAGGAGGCCAGCGGCGCATTTGACCCCGAGCGCGCAAAAGCGCTTGAGGAGCATATCCTTTCGACGGGTGGCAGCCGCGATGCAGCCGAGCTGTACATCGCGTTCCGTGGCCGCTTGCCCGGTGTTGAAGCCTTGTTGAAAGGCCGCGGATTGAAGGCGGCCTAATATCCCAGGGTGCGGTCTACAAGATTGATATAGGGCGCACCCGCCTCTCCCCGCTTTATGTTTTCGACAATCGTCTCGCTTGCTGTGCTGGCGCGTGTTTCAGCAGCAATATGCGGCGTAACGGTAATTTGTGGGTGGGCCCAGAATGCATGTTCCTGCGGCAAAGGCTCAATACGGAACACGTCCAGCGTGGCATGCGCCACCTGACCACTGTCGAGCGCCGCGATCAACGCATTATCATCGATCAATGGTCCGCGACCCGGATTGATGAGGAAAGCGCCGCGAGGCATCTTTGCAAAAGCTTCCGCGTTCAAGATATCAGTGGTTGCTGGCGTATCCGGCAGCAGGGTCACTGCAATCTCTGCGCGGCTCAACGCGTCCGAAAATCCCGCGTTCCCGTACAGGCAAGTGACGCCCGCTACTTCCTTTGGGCTGCGCGACCAGCCTGTAACACGGAATCCTAACCCCAACAGCGCTTGGGCGCATGCCGTCCCAAGCGCGCCCAAACCGAAAATCACAACCTCCCGCTCTTGTGCGAGAGGTGGCGTTTGAACGGACCATTTATGCTCAGGATTCACGATATGCGCATCCATACCAAGATGATAGCGCAGGACATGGCCTGTCACCCATTCAACCATGCCTTTGGTCAGGCCGGGGTCCACCATTCGTGCCAGTGGGATTTTGAGCGTCTTGTTGCCGGTTATCTGCTCGACCCCCGCCCAGAGGTTCAGCACTGCCTTGGCACGGCTGTAGGGCGTAAAATCCTGCAGGTCGCTGTTAGGCGCATAAATGATATAATCGACCTCAGCGGGCGCAATGTCCTGCGCTAGATGTGCTTCGATTCCTGCTTTTGCGAGGGCAGAGCGCAGCGGCGCTTCGTAAGTGGTCCAGCGCTCGGGCTTTGCGGCGAAAAGAACATTGATCATTTGGCGAACGCTCCGGCCATATCGGCCAGCCCTTTGAACTCCAGCGGATTACCGGACGGGTCGGTGAAGAACATTGTGGACTGCTCGCCCGGCTCGCCGGCGAATCTTGTTTGGGGTGCCAGAATGAAATCAATACCCTGCGCTTCCAGCCTGTCGGCCAGCGCGCGCCATTCGTCATAGGGCAGAACTGCGCCGAAATGCGGCATCGGCACTTTGTGCTCCCCAACAAGGCCGGTTGCGGCAACTGCCATGGGTGTCCCCAGATGGCACGACAATTGGTGTCCGAAAAAATCGAAGTCAACCCAAGTGTCAGTGCTCCGACCCTCTTCGCACCCCAGAAGGCCGCCGTAAAAATTACGGGTCTGATCAAGGTCGGTTACGTTAAAAGCAAAGTGGAAAATGGACATCGCGGCGATCCTTATCTGGTAAAGTTGCGTCACAGATAGCCGAGGGGCGGCGGAGTGCAAAGGGTGGTTAGCGCGGCCTATGCACATGCGCTGATTGCACCAATCCAAAGGCCAGTAGCAGCACCAACATGGCAGAGCCGCCATAACTCACCAGTGGCAGTGGCACACCCACAACCGGAGCGAGCCCCATCACCATCGACATGTTGACCGCGAAGAACAAAAAGAAGTTAAGCGCGATACCAAGCGTAAGCAGCGAGGAAAACCGGTCCTTGTTCATCACAGCAGAGACGATACAGAACAAGATGATAAGTGCATAGAGCACCAGCAACGAGATTCCGCCTATAAATCCGAACTCTTCTGCCAGTGTGGTAAAGATAAAGTCGGTGTGTTTTTCTGGCAAAAAATTGAGGCGTGATTGAGTGCCCTGCATAAATCCGCGCCCCGTCCAGCCGCCGGACCCTAGAGCGATTTTTGACTGTGTGATGTGATAGCCCGCGCCAAGCGGATCGGAACTGGGGTCCAGAAACGTGTCGATGCGGCGGAATTGATAGTCCTTGAGCATCTGCCATGGCATCCCGCGCGATTGGAACACAGCGGCGATCAGCCCGACACCTCCCGCGATGAGTGTGGCGAAATAAGCCCAGTGCACACCTGCCAAAAACATGAGCCCACCACCTGCCGCAAGCAACAGGATCGCAGTTCCAAGATCAGGCTGTTTCAGGACCAGCGCGGTTGGAATTAAAATAAAAATGACAGGAAGAAGCACCCAGACGGGGTGCGATGTCTTTTTCGCGGGGAGCCAGTCATAATAGGCGGCGAGAAACATGACCAAAGTAATTTTTGTTAGTTCGGACGGTTGCAGGCGGATAATACCAAGGTCGATCCAGCGTTGCGCCCCCATGCCAACCGCGCCAAAAAACTCAACCCCGACCAGAAGCATAACCGACACGGCATAGGCTACGCCGGCGAGGTTGCGCCACATCCAGATCGGCACAAGGCCCACCGCGATCATCAGGCACAGGCCTACAGCAAACCGTTTCATCTGGGGTTCGGCCCAAGGCGAATACCCACCTCCCGCCACGGAATAGAGCATTAGAAAACCGGTGCCTGCAACAGCAGTGAGCAACAAGATAAGCGGCCAGTTGAGATAGAGAATTTTACGCAGACCGGTCGGGACCGATTTGACGGTATATTCAAGATAACTCATGCTTGATCCTTGCCCTTTTTGACCCGCGCCTGAGGCTGTACGTCGCGCAGGCGGCGTTGCTGTTCCTCGATCTGGCCGCGGTCTCCGGCAGGATAGGCCTCGAGCGGCGGCTCTCCGTTATAAAGCGCCTGAAGCATCACATCGCGGGCGATAGGTGCCGCTGCGGTCGAGCCACCACCGCCATGCTCCACCAGAACAGCACAGGCATAGCGCGGGTTGTCATAGGGGGCAAAGCCCACAAACAAGGCATGGTCGCGCTGCTCCCATGGAACAGATTTGTTGTCGACCACGGCAGAGCGGACCTGACTGGTGCCAGTTTTTCCGGCCATGCGCATATCCTCCGCGATGATGCGGCTGCGGTAGGCGGTGCCGCGCCGGTCATTCATAACTGCGTACATGGATTTACGCATTTTACGCAGGTTGTTCTCGTTCATGTCCAAGGGGCCGTTGCCCTTAACCGGCTGTTCGACCCCGTCAACGGATTTGATAAGTCGTGGCGTCACATCGCGTCCTGTGGCCAGCCGTGCGGTCATCACAGCCAATTGCATCGGCGACGCGAGCATAAAGCCCTGACCGATAGAGGCGTTCACTGTATCGCCGATTACCCATGGCTCGCCGCGGTTTTCCAGTTTCCATTCTTTGGTGGGGGTCAAGCCAGAGTTGACCGAACTGAGGGCGATGTCATGGCGTATCCCAAGACCAAAGCGGTTGGACATTGCAGAGATCTTTTCGATACCGACCTTGAGTGCCAGATCGTAGTAATAGACATCGCAGGATTGTTTGAGCGAATTCTCCAGATCTACCCAGCCATGGCCCGAGCGCTTCCAGCAGTGGAACCGCCTGCCGCCGACTTCGAGGTGACCAGGGCAATAGACAGTCTCGTCGGGACCTATGATCCCCGCCTCGATTGCGGCCATCGCTGTCATCATCTTAAAAGTAGATCCCGGAGGATAGGCGCCCTGCACTGTCTTATTCACCAGCGGGCGATACTTGTCCGTGAGCAGTGGGTCGTAATCTTTGGATGAGATGCCGCCGATAAAAAGGTTCGGATCATAGGACGGCGCGGATGAGTTGGCGACAATATCGCCTTTTTCACAATCGATGATGACGACCGCCGCGCTCTCGCCGGTGAGCCGCGCTTGAACATAGTTTTGTAGCTTTGCGTCAATGGTAAGCTGAAGTGCGGCGCCCGATTGGCCCTCGCGGCGCTCAAGCTCGCGCATGACGCGGCCTGTTGCGTTCACCTCAACCTGTTTGGTGCCAGCCGATCCACGCAGCAATGCTTCTTCCCGGGCCTCTACGTTGATCTTGCCGATCTGGAAGCGGGGAATGCGCAATACTGCGTCCGGATCGTCGAGGGCGTCGAGATCCATCTGGCTTACCCTGCCCACACGGCCCACCACATGGGCGAAATCTGATCCACGGGGATAAACCCGTGTGCTACCCACCTCTGGCGAAACGCCGGGCAGGGCGGGCGCATTGACAGACACGGCGCTGACTGCGTCCCAGCTTACGTCCTCTGCAATGGTTACAGGCAGGAAAGGCGCGGAGCGGTTGAGCTCGCGAAGCGCGCTGTCAACCTGCTCGGGCGTGAGGTTGATCAGGCGGGCCAACCGCAGCATCACATCATCCACATCACCCGCGTCCTCGCGCACGATTACGATGCGGTAGCTGGGCACATTCTGGGCCAATTGTAGCCCGTTGCGGTCAAAAATCTCACCGCGTTTTGGTGGGATGAGGCGGATATTGATGCGGTTTTCTTCGGCCAGCAGACGAAACTGGTCAGCTTGATCGACCTGAAGGTAGCGCATGCGTGCAGCCAAACCGCCCATAAACAAGAGCTGCACACCACCCAGCAGCGCAGCGCGGCGCCCCAGTGTTGCGTGGTTGGCATCGGTTTCGGCTCTGGAGCGTCTCATGCGGTCTGCCTCATCATTATGTTATGCACGCCCGCCAAGAGCGTCCAGCTCTCCAGGTGCGGCACGCCGGACGCCCATAAGGGATCTGGTGACAAAAACCACGACCGGATAGACCAGTATCGTAATTCCCAGTTCTAATAGGCCGAGCCGTAGGTGCGGAGGCGGTACGAGCATCAAGGATAGCACAACCCTGTTGGCAATCAAAATACCCGTGAGTAATACCGCTACCGCAATCCACTCCGCGCCAAATGTCGCATCGCGCAGGGTTCTGCTGCGCCCCTTGAGATTCTCGCAGGCCAGCAGCGCCAGCAATGCCCACAAACCGGGCGGGCGCTGAAGCAACAGATCACTGAGTAGAAACAGCAGGGCCAGCAGCAGCGATGGCACATATTCCGGTCGCCGAAGCGACCAAGCAAATGCAAAGGCTATCAGCAGATCAGGACCGACGAGTATGCGGTTGCTTCCCTGATCCAGAAGCTCGCGCAGGCGCGCCTCGGCAGGGTCAATTGTTGCAAGCGGCGGAAGTAGGTCAGGTGTGAAAAGCGAAACGGGCTGTGTATCGATGGGCAGCAAGTGAAAAAACAATATCACCAGCGCCACAGCGACAAAGGCAATCCGCATCGTCCACAGGCGCAATGGAGAAAGTTCATCCATTTTTGCTCACTCCGTGACCGCAGGCGTATCAACATCCGCATCCGCCAGCGGCAGTTCGGTCTCGATCGCGTCTGGTGCGTCGCGGATGATAGAAGGAAAGTTCACCACAGCATCCGTACCGTGGTGGCGCAACACGCGCAAAAATTCCAACCTTTCGAAGTCAGCAGCAAGACGGACTCGCAGCCGGCCACCCGGATCTGCAGCAATCTGCCCTATAAGCAAGCCAGCCGGAAATACGCCGCCATCGCCAGAGCTGATCACACGGTCACCGGGACGCACCAGTCCGGGATTTTCCAGGAAATCAATCGGAGGTGCAGCAGAGTTGTCACCCGCAACAATCGCCCGCTGGCCCGACGGCTGAATTATCGCTGGGATACGGCTCGAAGCATCGGTGAGCAAGATTACCCGCGCTGTATTTTCACCTACGCCTGAAATTCGCCCGACAAGGCCGATCCCGTCCATGGTTGCCCATCCCTCGATCAGGCCATCGCGCGCACCCACATTGAGTAAGACAGACTGTCGAAACGGAGAGCCGCTGTCCGCGAGAACCACACCGGTGACATAGGTAAGGCGCGGATCGAGGCGTACCTTGTTGAGGTCGAGAAGCCGGGCGTTTTCCTGCTCCAGTTGGAGAGCAGCCTCTTTCCACGTCTGCATGCGTCGCAATTCCGAGCGCAACTCCTGATTTTGGTCCGACAGGCGCTGATAGCTTTGGAAATCCCGAAGCAGGTTAACGGTGCCTGTTACAGGCGCCATTGCCCAATCCAAATTCGGGACCAGACTGTCGGTTACCTGAGCGCGGAACCGCTCGACGCGGGGACTGTCGATGCGCCACAGAATGAATATCGCGGCCAGCAGCAGGGCAAGCACGGCAAGCAATAACCGGCGCAGTGGGCCGACGTAATCATTTGACTGTTGACTGTTTCTGGCCATAGCGGCGGTGCGTTCCCTTGATCAGGACAGCCGAGGAGGGCCCCCTCGGGGGTACTTTTAGCTGTCGTAATCTATAGCGTGACGCAACTGTTTTTCATACTCAAGCGCTTTGCCGGTGCCGAGTGCCACACAATTGAGCGGCTCGTCCGCAACCGAGATGGCAAGCCCGGTTTGCTCCCGCAGGGCAAGGTCCAGATCCCCCAGCAGCGCACCACCACCGGTGAGCATCACGCCACGGTCGACAATATCCGCCGCGAGATCCGGTGGAGTGGTCTCTAGTGCGGTCATCACAGCTTCGCAGATCTGCTGGACGGGTTCCGCCAGCGCTTCGGCAATCTGCGCCTGTGTCACTTCAATTTCTTTTGGCACGCCGTTGAGCAGGTCACGCCCGCGAATTTGCATCGAGGTGCCACGCCCGTCATCGGGCATGCGCGCCGTGCCGATGGATGTCTTGATCCGCTCTGCCGTCGTTTCACCCACAAGCAGGTTCTGCTGGCGGCGCAGATAGCTGATAATCGCCTCATCCATTCGGTCACCACCAACGCGCACCGAGCGCGCATACACGATGTCCCCAAGGCTCAGAACCGCAACTTCCGTCGTGCCACCACCAATATCCACAACCATGTTGCCGGTCGGATCTGTGATGGGCATGCCGGCCCCGATCGCGGCGGCAATAGGCTCTGCGATAAGGCCTGCGCGGCGTGCGCCCGCTGACAGAACGGATTGACGGATCGCACGCTTCTCAACGGGTGTGGCACCGTGGGGCACACAAACGATAATCTTCGGCTTTGAAAAGGTCGAGCGTTTGTGCACCTTGCGGATGAAGTGCTTGATCATCTCCTCGGCGGTATCAAAGTCGGCGATCACCCCCTCGCGCATGGGCCGGATCGCCTGAATGCTGCCAGGCGTGCGTCCTAGCATCAGTTTTGCATCCTCACCCACGGCCAGCACTTTTTTCACGCCGTCCTTAATGTGATAGGCGACTACCGATGGCTCGCTTAGCACGATGCCCTTGCCCTTCACATAGACCAGAGTGTTGGCAGTCCCCAGATCAATCGCCATATCGGACGAAAAGAGGCCGCGCAGATTTCCAAAGATCGACATGTGAATTAGCACCTTGCAAAAATACGAATACGCCCGCGACTCCGCGAGGATGCAGGCATCGTTCTTATAGGCCTGCACAGCGCGAGATTAAAGGGGGTGCTGGCCCGCTTTGAGCGTGATTGTGCCACTTGAATTCCGCGCTGCATGGGTCACTGTATGCCCATCAGGACGAGAGGCGCTCATATGAAGAAGATACAGACACTTGGCGTGCATCACATCACCATGATGGGCGCAGACCGTAAGACCAGCATCGACTTTTGGGAGGGGGTTTTGGGCATGCCTTTCCTGTTCGACCAGCCTAACCTCGACGATCCGGACGAGGGACATCTTTACTTCGATCCGGGTGACGGACGACTTGTCACAATTTTCACCAACGAAAGCCGTACCCGCGTACACAGCCGCACGCCGATGGACGCAGGATGTGTGCATCACGTCGCCTTCGAAGTGGACCGCGCGATGTTCGATCAGGTGCTGGAACGCCTCGAGGCGCGCGGCATTGGTAATTCGGGGATCAAAGATCGCGGTTTCATGCACTCGATCTACTTCAAAGATCCATTAGGCTTATTAATCGAACTGGCATGCTACACCTTCATCCCGCCCCGCGGCAGCAGCCACGCCGAGGTCATGCTGGAGGCGCACAAACTGCGGGTAGCACGGGGTGACAAAGCCATCTCGCGCGAGCATCTGGCGGATGCTGCTATCATGATCGTGGAGCGCAGTCAGGCAACTTTGTCGGACGATCGGAGCGCCAAAAACCCATACCGCTAGTACAGGTTTCGGCAGAACTCCGCTGTTGTTGCGGAAAATCCACAAGCAACTGTAATGCCGAAGTCAATAAGGAATTGGCGTTGAGCCTTTTGCGCGAAGGGTAGATCATTGCGGAAAAACAAATCAAAAAACTGAGGTATCGAGCTATGAAAAATCTTATGATCACGACAGCGCTTTGCTGCGCTGCAACCGGTGCAGCCGCTGAGCTGACCTACGGATCCGCGTTCGTAAATCACCACAATTTCGAGAATGACGGCGGCAACATCGACCTGACTACATTGGGTGGCGCAGCCGAATTTCGTCTGAACCAGCTGACGTTCTCGGGCGAGTTCAATCGTATCGACGGCGAGGGCGAAGCGCTTGATTTTGGTTCGGTCGGTGTAGGCTATGCACTGCCCAACGGCGTAACGCTGGGCGCGGATTACACTCGCTTTGATTTTGGCGGAGATAGCGCAGACATTCTGTCGGGCTACGCGCTCTATAGTTTCAGCGCGTATACTCTGGGCCTGTCCGCAGGCGACTCCTCCGATTTGTCCGATACAACTTACAGCGTCTTCGGCGCATGGGATGTCTCGCCTGAGGGCACTGTCGGGGCCGATCTGATCCGCCTCGAAGGTGAGAACATTGTCGCTGCCTATGCTGATTACGATCTGGCGAACTACAACCTGCAAGCGGACGCAATCGTGACCGGCGAAGCCGAGCTTTTTGCAGTTTCCGGCGCCTATGATCTGGGCAATAATTTTTCCGTGACCGGTAGCCTGTCCAGCCTTGATGTTGACGGCGACGGCCTAACTGCTTTTTCAGTGGGTGGTGCATATGAATTCGTACCCGGCGCCAAGGCAGAACTGGCTGTTGGACGCTTGAACGTAGATGGCGGGGCAAACGTCAATCGCCTGTCGCTTGGCGTGAACTACGAATTCGGCAGAAAGACATCGAAGCGCCGTACGCTTAGCAATGTCGTGGGTACGCTGGCAAACGGCACATTGGGTCTGACAGACTTCTGATTTATGATTTTAACGAAAAAAAGGCCCCGCTGTGATGCGGGGCCTTTTTTGTGTCGTTAGGTATCTAGCCTTAACTTGCGTCTTTGTAATTGATCTCGCGCTTGTCCGTGCCACCTTTTTCGCGGCGCACCAGCAAGCGGTTGAGCGCGTGGATATAGGCGCGGGCAGACGCGACAACTGTATCGGTATCGGCGGATTGGCCCGTCACGATGCGTCCGTCCTCTTCCAATCGTACAGAAACAGTCGCTTGTGCGTCGGTGCCTTCTGTCACTGCGGCCACTTGATAAAGCTGCAGGCGGGCGGAATGGGCGACGATTGCCTTAATGCACTTGAACGAGGCATCAACGGGGCCGTCTCCGTCCTGCTCGGTACTATGCTCGTCGCCGTCCACCGTCAGGGTCATGCGCGCATGGTTCGGTCCTTCTGTGCCACAAACCACATGCATTGACTTCAGTTTGATCCGGTCGGCTTCCGGATCGGTTGCGATGCGCATGAGTGCGATCAGGTCCTCATCGTAGATCTCTTTTTTGCGGTCGGCGAGTTCCTTGAACCGCACGAAAACATCCTTGAGCTGGTTGTCCCCCAATTCGTAACCGAGGTTTTCGAGTTTGGAGCGCAAGGCTGCGCGGCCAGAATGTTTGCCCATGACGATATTCGTCTCTGTCAGGCCTACATCTGCGGGTCGCATGATCTCGAATGTTTCGGCGTTTTTCAGCATACCGTCCTGATGTATGCCGCTCTCATGCGCAAAAGCGTTCTTGCCGACGATGGCCTTGTTGAACTGCACGGCAAATCCCGAAACAGCAGCAACACGACGCGAGATATTCATCAGTTTCGTGGAATCTACGCGGGTCTGGAAAGGCATGATGTCATTGCGGACTTTCAGGGCCATAACAACTTCTTCGAGCGCGGTGTTACCCGCGCGCTCGCCAAGGCCGTTGATCGTGCATTCAACCTGCCGCGCACCAGCCTCGACAGCGGCGAGGGAGTTCGCCGTGGCCATGCCCAGATCGTTGTGGCAGTGGGTTGCGAAAATGATCTCATCTGCGCCCGGTACCCGCTCCAGCAACATGCGGATGAGTGCCGCACTTTCACGTGGCGCAGTGTAGCCGACGGTATCGGGGATATTGATGGTAGTGGCGCCTGCCTTGATCGCGATCTCAACCGTACGGCACAGGTAATCGGCCTCGGTCCTTGTCGCGTCCATGGGTGACCATTGGACGTTTTCGCACAGGTTGCGGGCGTGTGTCACCGTCTCGTGAATACGGTCGGCCATCTGATCCATGGTCAAGTTCGGGATGGCGCGGTGCAAGGGCGATGTCCCGATGAATGTGTGAATACGCGGGTTGCGCGCATGCTTGACCGCATCCCAGCACCGGTCGATATCCCCGATCTGAGCGCGGGCAAGGCCACAGATTTGTGCGGTTTTTGCCTGACGCGCGATCTCGGACACGGCGGCAAAATCGCCCTCCGAGGCGATCGGAAATCCGGCTTCGATGACGTCTACACCCATTTCATCGAGCAGGCCTGCAATCTCTACTTTTTCGGCATGGGTCATTGTGGCGCCGGGCGACTGCTCACCATCGCGCAGGGTCGTGTCAAAGATCAAGACGCGGTCTTGTTTCTGGTCTGTCATGTGATTGGCTTTCTCTTGTCTGCTTTTGCTTGTCTTGGCGCGCGGCACATCCCTCTGAGCGGGCGCGCCTGTTGGCACGCTCAGAGGCGGGCTAGCAGCAGAAGGGCACGGAGCTGTGGCGCAAAATTCTGCGCGAATGTGGGGCTATGTGCAATTGTGTTCATACGCACTGTTATAACGCAGGTTTTGTAGATGGGAAGGGGAGATTGTCTGCAAAAAGGTGAGAGCAGGTTATAACGTAAAATCCGCACGACAGCAGTGTTGAACGCTGTCGCGTGCGAACTAACTGAAGGTCATGAATAGATTTTTGATTATTGGCGCCTCGGGCGGAATTGGTGCGGCACTTGTATCGGTTTTGTCCGGTCAGGGCGCCGAAGTTGTTGAACTCTCACGGTCCGTCCACGGGTTTGACATAACGGATGAAGCCAGTGTGGAGGCGCATATGGACGCGTTGCAAGGTCCATTCGGTGGTGTGATCGTGGCCACGGGCGCGCTTGAGATTGGCGGGGCCGAGCCAGAGAAAACCATCCGCGCCGTAAGTGCGAAGGCTATGGCTGACCAGTTTGCTGTAAATGCCATTGGTCCCGCTCTGGTATTGCGCCACGCGGGGCGTCTGCTGCCACGTGAGGGGCGAAGCGTTTGTGCGGTGTTAACAGCGCGTGTAGGATCTATCGGGGATAACCGGATCGGCGGCTGGACCAGCTACCGTGCAGCCAAGGCCGCCGCCAACCAGATTGTGCATACTACCGCTATCGAGCTGGCACGCACGCACAAAGAGCTGGTCTGTGTGGCGCTACACCCCGGAACAGTGCAGACTCCATTCACGCAAAAATATCTGGGGCGGCATCCGGCAGTGCCTGCACAGGAAGCAGCGGAGAACCTGATGAATGTGCTAAACGGATTGAAGCCTGAAGACACCGGCGGCTTTTTCGATTGGGCCGGTGAAAAGGTTACATGGTGAGCCGTCTCGTTCTGGTGTTGGGCGACCAACTGTCAGAAGGTTTGAGCGCGCTGCGCGAGGGCAACCGACAGACGGATACCGTAGTCATGGCAGAAGTGGTCGAAGAGGCGACCTACGTTAAACATCACCCCAAAAAAATTGCGCTAATTTTTAGCGCCATGCGCAAATTTGCAGCGGCTTTGGAGGACGACGGTTGGACTGTGGCCTATAGCCAGCTTGATGATACGGATAATGCAGGCTCTATCGTAGGGGAGCTGTTGCGCCGCGCCGAGCAGACAGGAGCGGCCGAGGTGCTCTGTACCGAGCCGGGTGAGTGGCGGCTGATT
This sequence comes from Sulfitobacter guttiformis, assembly GCF_003610455.1. Classification (NCBI taxonomy): domain Bacteria; kingdom Pseudomonadati; phylum Pseudomonadota; class Alphaproteobacteria; order Rhodobacterales; family Roseobacteraceae; genus Sulfitobacter; species Sulfitobacter guttiformis. The sequence goes on from NZ_RAQK01000001.1 coordinate 2,014,116, forward strand.
TCCAAACTGACCCATGCGCCGATCAAGACAGTCATCCTGCCGGATGACAGGTTTCTAGCCTCGCACGGTGAGTTCGAGGAGTGGGCCGAGGGGCGCAAATCCCTGCGGATGGAGTATTTCTATCGTGACATGCGGCGCAAGACGGGCCTGCTTATGGACGGTGATAAACCCGAAGGCGGCCAGTGGAATTTTGACCACGACAACCGCAAACCGGCGCCCGGTAGTATCGCCCCCGAAGGCCCGCTAAGGTTCGAGCCTGACAATATCACCGGCGACGTTCTGGCACTGGTCGAGAGCCGGTTTGGCGACCACTTCGGCGCATTACGGCCCTTTTGGTTTGCCACAACGCGTTCGCAGGCCCTGCAGGCTCTGGACCATTTCATAGGGCATTCGTTGCCCACGTTTGGCGACTATCAGGATGCCATGCTGCGAGGCGAAGACTTCTTGTACCACGCGATTATCTCTCCCTACCTCAATATCGGGCTTCTTGGGCCGCTGGAAGTTTGCCAAGCTGCTGAAAAGGCATATCGGAATGGGGATGCGCCAATCAATGCCGTGGAGGGCTTTATCCGTCAGATCATCGGCTGGCGGGAGTACGTGAGAGGCATCTACTTTCTTGAAGGTCCGGAATATGCTGCGCGCAATGTTCTTAAGCAAAAACGCGATTTACCCGCGATGTATTGGGGCGCTGAGACGAAAATGGCCTGTATGGAGGCAGCCATCGGTCAGACCTCCCGCGAGGCCTATGCGCATCACATACAGCGCCTGATGGTCACCGGTAATTTCGCCTTGTTGGCGGGAATTGACCCGGGGCAGGTGTCGCAATGGTATTTGGAGGTTTACGCGGACGCGTTCGAGTGGGTTGAGGCCCCAAATGTTGTCGGCATGAGCCAGTTTGCCGACGGTGGCGTCATCGCGTCAAAGCCATACGTGTCTTCAGGCGCCTACATCAACAAGATGTCGGACTACTGTAAAGGATGCAGTTATAAGGTGAGCCAGAAGACAGGTGAGGGGGCATGCCCTTTTAACACGCTCTATTGGCACTTCCTTGACCGGCATCGTGATCGGTTTTCCGGCAATCCACGCATGGGAAACATGTACGGCACATGGGACCGGATGGATGCCGAAAAGAGGGCAACGGTTCTGTCCGACGGACAGTCAGTTCTGGATAAACTGGACGCGGGCGAGGTGGTGTAGCGTCCTTGCCCGCACAGGATCACCTGATGCCTTGTTAATTAGTCGCCGTATTTCTCGAGGTTCAGCAACGCTGCTATTGTTGAATCTGGAGAGATACACTCATTGTTTCGCGGGCATTGCCCATCCGCATTCCCGAAACCGGCGCTGCGTCGATTGAATCGCGGCCCACAGCAAGTCGTACATACCGTTCGTCCGGCGAAATACCGTTGGAGACGTCAAACGCGACCCAGCCCAGCCCGTCGATGTGCGCCTCGGCCCAAGCATGGCTGGCATCCTGATCAATGCGGTCATCCATCATCAAATATCCGCTGACATAGCGCGCGGGAATGCCGGCATGGCGCACGGCGGAGATGAAAATTTGCGCGTGGTCCTGACAGACGCCACCCCCAAGACCCAGCGCCTGCTCTGCCGTGGTGGTCACATCGGTAACGGCCTTGCCATAAGGTGCCGCGGCGAGAATTTTTTCTGACAGGCTGTGCAGTTCGTTCAGATTGCCGCCGGAATCGGTGATAAGTTCCGATAACTTTGCGATCCCGCTGCCAGCCATGGTGCGGTTGGTAGATTGCTTGAAGTGCCACAGGGGGGCGGTGCCATAGACCTTGCCGTAAATGCCATCGGAACTGTGGGTTTCGACCTCGCCCGACACGGTCAGGGCGATCTGGGTCGCGCCGTCTTTTGCCTGAATAAGGGTGCAGTGATTGTTATATTGGTCGGTACAGGAAAGCTCTCGTGTACCGCCCTCGATCGCAATGTCCCAGTTCAGCACTGTTTGTTGACGGTCTGTGACAGGGGTCAGGCGCAGCTGCTGGAGACCGTAGAGCACGGGCATATCATAAGAATAACGCGTGGTATGGGTGATTTTCAGCTTCATCTGCTCTGCCTGTCTGTTAAGCTGTTAAGCCCTTGTTATCCGTTGAACCGGTAGTCCTGTTCGATCTGCGCACCGATGGCGTTGTTCTCGCGGATGAAGGTGCTGATGAACTGGTGCAGCCCGTCATTAAATATTGATTCGATGGTGTGCTGCCGCAGCGCCGCAAGCTGGGCGTCGATCAGATCGTGGGAGGGCATGCGGTTGCCGTAATCCTTCGCAAGATAAGCGAGATTTTCCTCGATAATACTGCTGGCGAAATACAGCGACCGCGGGAACCGTGTGTCGAGTATAAGGAACTTTGCGATGCCGATAGAGGTCATTTCACCCTCGCCGAGCCAGCGAAACGAGCGATGTGCAGAGACAGACCGTAGCACGGTTTCCCATTGCACGTTGTCCAGCGGCGAGCCCACGAAGCTGGCCGAGGGAAGGAGAGTATAATATTTCACATCGATGATGCGCGCTGTATTATCCGCGCGTTCCAAAGCGGTGCCAATTTGGGCAAAGTCGTAAATATCGTTGCGCAGCATTGTGCCGTGCAACGCCCCGCGCACCAGTGCACTGTGGCGGCGGATTTCGCCCAGCAGTTTTGGCAGGTCGATATCGCGCACAGGATGTTTGAGCGCATCTTTCATCGCCATCCAGTTTTCATTGACAGCTTCCCAGACCTCGGTGGTGAGCGCCGTGCGTACCATGCGGGCATTTGTGCGCGCACTTCCCGTGACGGCCATCACGCTGGAGGGATTGCTGGCGTCGCGCAGCAGATAATCAACCACATGCTCGGCTGTGTAGGTATCATATTTCGCGTCATATCCGTGACGCACGCCTGCCGTGGTAACAACGGATTTCCAGTCGGAAGTTGTGTCATTGGAGCGGGTGAGCGCGATGCGGAATCCTGCCTCGATCAGGCGCGCGGTATTTTCGCTGCGCTCCATAAAACGGAACATCCAATAGAGGCCCCCTGCGGTTTTTCCCAGCATTGCTTTAGTCCTCCAGAACCCAAGTATCTTTGGTCCCGCCGCCCTGACTTGAATTGACCACAAGCGAGCCTGCCTGAAGCGCCACGCGCGTCAGACCGCCGGGGGTGATCTCGATTCCGTTAGGCGAGACAAGAACAAACGGCCGCAGATCGACGTGACGCGGGGCGAGGCCCTTTTTCGCAAATATTGGCACAGTCGACAGCGAAAGTGTTGGTTGTGCTATATAGTTAGAAGGGTTGGATTTGAGTTTATCCGCGAAATCCGAAAGCTCCTGCCGGCTGGCAGCTGGACCAACAAGCATTCCATAGCCGCCCGAACCGTGGACCTCTTTGACGACAAGCTCGGCCAGATTGTCGAGCACATATTTCAGACTGTCGGGTTCTGCGCAGCGGAAGGTATCGACGTTTTTAAGGATCGCCTTTTCGCCAGTATAAAATTGGACAATATCGGGGATGTAGGAATATATCGCCTTGTCGTCCGCAATGCCGGTGCCAGGGGCATTGGCGATGGTGATATTGCCTGCGCGGTAGACGTCCATGATGCCCGGCACGCCCAGCATCGATTCCGGTTTGAAGTTCAGCGGATCGAGGTAATCGTCATCGACACGGCGGTAGAGCACATCGATCACCTTGTACCCTTGGGTGGTGCGCATCGCGATATGGCCGTCGACCACACGCAGGTCGTGGCCCTCGACCAACTCGACGCCCATCTGGTCGGCCAGAAACGAATGCTCGAAATAGGCAGAGTTGTGGATGCCGGGGGTAAGGATCGCGACAGTGGGCCTGCCGCCGCATTTGGATGGCGCGCAAGCCGCCAGTGAGCGGCGGAGGTTTTTGGGATAATCGCTGACCGGTTTGACCCTGTTCTGGCTGAAAAGCTCTGGGAACATTTGCAGCATCGTCTCACGATTTTCGAGCATGTAGGAAACGCCCGAAGGCGTGCGGGCGTTATCCTCGAGAACGTAGAAATCGTCCTCGCCGGTGCGCACAATATCTGTGCCAACGATATGGGTATATACGTTGCCCGGTGGTGTCATGCCGATCATCTGGGGCAGGAAGGCCGAGTTATTTGCAACAAGCTCAATCGGGATGATCCCCGCGCGCAGGATTTCCTGACGGTGGTAAATGTCGTGCAGGAACATGTTGATCGCACGCACGCGCTGCTCAATCCCTTTGGAGAGCTTGGTCCATTCGCGATTGGCGATGATGCGCGGTATAAGGTCGAAGGGGATAAGCCGCTCCTGTGCAGCCTCCTGACCGTAGACATTGAAAGTAATGCCCGTGCGTCTGAAAAACGCTTCGGCCTCTTTTGATTTTTTCTTCAGGCGCGAGGGGTCCTGCCCAGAAAACCATGTTTTATAAGCGCGGTAAGGCTCCCGCACATTGTCGGGCGCTGACAGCATTTCGTCAAAGTGATTTGGTTGTTCATCCATGCATGAAATCCTATCGGAATTTATGCATACTACAACGTAGCAAATGGGGCGGGTTGTAGTTAACCCTTGAGAAGGGCTGCGGCGAGATTACTTTTTAGGCATAACGCGAACTGGCGCGCCGTGCTTGTATCATTATGGTGCAGGGGAGTGTTGCAACTGGTCGCGCAGTGGTGCCACTCATGAACAGAACCGGACGGCCGACCCGCCCCTGATAGACGCAAGGAGACAAGAATTATGTCAATCACCGCAAGCATCTATCACCTGACGCATTACAAGTATGATCGCCCCGTGACGCTGGGCCCCCAGTTGATCCGCCTGCGTCCTGCCCCTCATTCGCGAACACGTGTGATTTCGCACAGCCTCACAGTCTCGCCTGCCGCCCATTTCGTGAACCACCAGCAGGACCCTTATGGCAATTGGCAGGCGCGGCTGGTGTTTCCCGAACCGGTGCGCGAATTCAAGATCGAGGTCGACTTGGTGGCGGATATGTCGGTCTATAACCCGTTCGATTTCTTTGTGGAGGACAGCGCCAAGGAATTCCCGCTGACCTATGATGCGGATATCGCGCCCGACCTGAGCATTTATATGCGGACCGAGCCTGTGGGCCTGCTTTTGCAGGCGTTTTTAGGTAGTGTGTCGCGCAGCCCGATGGTCACGATCGACTTTCTGGTGATGCTCAACAGCCGCTTGGCCTCCGAGATAAATTACGAGATCCGGATGGAGGCGGGGGTGCAGCCTGCAGAGACAACTCTGGGCCGTGCCGCTGGATCATGCCGCGATACAAGCTGGCTGCTGGTTCAGGTACTGCGCAATCTGGGGCTCGCGGCGCGCTTCGTGTCGGGGTATCTGATCCAGCTCAAGCCTGATCTGATCGCCATTGACGGGCCTGCCGGGACAGACAAGGATTTCACGGATCTGCATGCTTGGGTCGAGGTCTATCTGCCCGGTGCAGGCTGGGTCGGCCTTGATCCGACCTCGGGTCTGTTGGCAGGCGAGAGCCATATCCCGCTCGCCGCGACGCCACATTACCGTCACGCGGCACCGATTTCGGGCGTGGCCAGCGCGGCGGATGTGGAATTTTCCTTTGATATGCAGGTGACCCGCACCGCCGAGCACCCCCGCATAACCAAGCCATTCTCGGAAGATGCATGGCAGGCGCTTAACGCGCTGGGCCACAAGATCGACGCGCGACTGGATGCGGGCGACGTGCGCCTCACAATGGGAGGGGAGCCCACTTTTGTGTCCATCGATGATTTCGAAAGTGACGAGTGGAACTCTGACGCTGTCGGCCCTACCAAACGCGGGCTGGCAGACAACCTTATGCGACGCTTGCAGGACAGGTTTTCGACCGGCGGGTTGCTGCATTACGGACAGGGTAAATGGTATCCGGGCGAAACGCTGCCGCGGTGGACCTTTTCGCTGTACTGGCGCAAGGACGGGCGCCCGATTTGGCGCGATGCCGAATTGCTGGCGCGTGAGGACACACACGAGGATGTCGGACCGGATGATGCCCAGAATCTGCTGACCGCGATTGCGGCGCATCTATCTGTGCCACCTGAAAATGTGTTGCCCGCATTTGAGGACCCCGCCGAGTGGATCATCAAGGAAGGCAATCTGCCCGCTAATGTGACACCTGAAAACTCCAAGCTGGCCGACCCCGAGGAACGTGCGCGAATCGCAAAGGTGTTCGAGCGCGGGCTGAGCACACCTGCAGGATATGTTCTACCAGTGCAGCGCTGGCAGGCGCGGGCATCGAGCCGGTGGATGTCCGAGGTTTGGAACCTGCGACGTGGCAAAGTGTTTCTTGTGGCGGGCGACAGTCCTGTCGGCTACCGCCTGCCGCTGGGGACTTTGCCCCACATCCCGCAGAGTGATTACCCGTTTATCATGCCGCAGGACCCAACAGAGGCACGCGGCCCGCTACCCGATGTGGTGCGACAGGCCGCTCCCGTCAAAGAGCAGCCAGTTGCGCACCGGACGGATGCCACCGCAGGGCAGCAACAGGTCGAACAAACGTTGAAAGACATGGATGGGCGTGTGCGCACCGCCATCTCGGTAGAGCCGCGCGACGGGCGATTATGTGTATTTTTACCTCCCGTCGAAACGCTCGAGGATTACTTGGAATTGATCGCGGCCGTTGAGGCGGCGGCAGGTTATATCGGACGTAAGGTTCTGATCGAAGGCTACGCGCCCCCCTCTGATCCGCGCATCGAAGTTATGCGTATCGCCCCTGACCCCGGCGTGATTGAGGTGAACATCCACCCCGCCGCGAACTGGAAAGACTGTGTTGCAACCACACAGGCAGTCTATGAAGAAGCACGGCAGTGTCGCCTCGGCGCGGATAAATTCATGACAGACGGGCGCCATACCGGTACGGGCGGCGGCAATCACGTTGTCGTGGGCGGTGCGACCCCCGCCGACAGTCCGTTTCTAAGGCGGCCTGATCTGTTGAAAAGTCTGATCCTGTTCTGGCAGCGGCACCCCAGTTTGTCCTACCTCTTTGCGGGAACATTTGTTGGCCCCACATCGCAGGCGCCACGCATCGACGAGGCGAGGCATGATGTGCTGTATGAACTCGAAATTGCGCTCGACCAGATTTGGCCACCCAGCGAAGGGGCTGTGCCGCCTCCATGGCTGACAGACCGGCTGCTGCGCAACGCATTGATTGACGTGACGGGAAACACGCATCGCACCGAAATTTGCATCGACAAGCTGTACTCTCCCGACGGTCCAACAGGACGTTTGGGACTGGTGGAGTTTCGCGGCTTTGAGATGCCGCCCGATCCGCGGATGAGCCTTGCGCAGCAGCTTTTGATCCGCGCAATCATCCTGCGCTGTTGGGAGAACCCTATCAGCGGCAATCTCACTCGCTGGGGCACTACGTTGCACGACCGCTTTATGCTCCCTGATTTCATCTGGGAGGATTTCACCGATGTGCTGTCCGATTTGCGGCTACATGACCTACCGCTTGATCCGGCATGGTACGAGGCGCAGGCCGAGTTCCGCTTTCCGTTCTGCGGAGAGGTCAAGTATGAGGGCGTCACGCTGGAATTGCGACAAGCGCTGGAGCCGTGGCACGTGCTGGGCGAGACCGGCGCGATTGGCGGGACAGTACGTTATACCGACAGTTCGTCCGAGCGGATGCAAATATCGCTGAAAGGCGCCAACCCCGACCGGTACAACGTAACGGCAAACGGGCGTGTTGTACCTCTGAGCCCAACTGCGACAAATGGCGTGCGTGTGGGCGGGGTGCGGTACAAGGCGTGGAAACCCTCGCTATCGCTGCATCCGGTGCTGGAGGTGGATGTGCCGCTGCGGTTTGATATCTACGACAGCTGGACCGGCACATCGCTAGGGGGCTGCCGCTATCATGTGGCGCATCCGGGCGGGCGAAGCTTTGATACTTTCCCTGTTAACGGCAACGAGGCCGAGGCGCGCAGGTTGAGCCGGTTCGAGAAGATGGGCCACACCCCCGGCGCATTCACGCCCGTACCGGAGCGCCCCCATCCCGAGTTCCCCATGACCCTTGATTTGCGGCGCAGGCCTGGTCTGTAGTGTTTATGTCTTGAAATGTGCGGTAAATAGATGCGACCCGCAGGACCGGCGCATTTATTTACCGGCTGGCATGCCTTTTTTGCGGTAGCTGGGCAGACGCATCAGCGCGGTGCGCAGTGCATCCCCCCATCCATCCGAAATAGTCTGGTAGTAGGGGTTATCAGCCTCGATGCGGGTCTGCTCTTCGATGGAGAAGCTGTCTTTTGCATAGACCTGAAGATCGAGTGGCATTCCGACAGACAGGTTAGCCTTGATCGTAGAGTCGAATGAAACGAGCAACAGTTTGATCGTATCTTCAAAGCTCATGTCGGGCTGGTAGGCACGCACCAGAATGGGTTTGCCATATTTCGCCTCGCCAATTTGGAAAAACGGGGCATCGTCGGTCACTTCGATGAAGTTACCTTCGGGATAAACCAGAAACAACGTTGGCGCGCCGCCTTTGATCTGTCCACCGACGATAACCGACGCAGTAAAGCGCGACGATCCTGTTTGGCCGCCCTGTGCGCTGTCGCGGATAACTTCCTGAAGGGTGGCACCGACAAGGCGTGCAACCTGAAACATGGTGGGTTGTTCAAGAAGGGTGGGGTTCCGCTCAGATACAGTTTTGGAGCGCTCCTCCAATACGCTGATGAGCGCCTGCGTTGTAGCCAGATTTCCGGCGGTCATGATCGTAATGGTCCGTTCACCGGGGACATTCCACGTAAACATCTTTTTGGTGGTCGAAAAATTGTCGACCCCTGCGTTAGTCCGCGTGTCGGCCATAAAAACAAGGCCGCGGTTAAGGCGAAGGCCAACGCAATAGGTCATTTTGAATGGTCCAGAACAGGGAAAAAACAGGTTTAAAACTCGGGAGATACTTAAAGCGATGCAGACTGCGTTACAATAAAAGATTGTTTTGCATTTTCGGGAGGATGCTTGCGGTAGCCTGTGGATCAGGACGCAATTCTGTGCACCTCGACGGTCTGTTTGCGTAGGTCCATCCAGCCATACGAAGTCATGAACGAGGCATCGGCGGCATCACGCCCCACACAAATGCGGACCATGTCGGAGGGTTTGGCCATGCCGGTCGGATCGAGAAGATGCCAGCCCCCGTCAAGGTAGACCTCGACGACGGCATGAAAGTCCTGGGGGACGACATCGGGAGCATAAACGCTGACGAAACGCGCAGGAATGCCTGCGGCGCGGGCAAACGCGATCATCACATGCGCGTAGTCACGGCAGACACCGGCAAGGCTTTGGAAACTGTCGCTGGCCGTGGTGCCCGCATTGCTGGCACCGTTGTCATAAGTGAAATTGGTGTTGATCCAGTTGCGCATCGCCTCCACCAACACGCCGCCTTGGGAATCTCCGAATTCGGAAGAGACAAAATCGAGGAACAATTCAGAGTGGCAATAGCGTGATGGCATCAGATATTGCACGACATTCGCCGGAATTTGTGTGCGCGGTGTTTGAAGCAACGTGGCGAGGCTGCCGTTGTTGCGCGTGACCTCAACCTGCGCCTGATAGTGACAGTCAAAGTCAGGGCCTGCCTCGATCCATTTACGCGTCCCAAGGCCTTGCTCGCCTTCAATGTTGTGGTGCACGGACACAGGATCAAAGCTGATCTCCGAATGTACGATCCGCTGGACGGCATCCTGCATCGCCTCGATCTGTAATAACAAATCGCAGGGCTGGGTGGCCGCATAGGACAGATGGGTGCGGATCAAAAAGCGCATTTTCGTTTCCAGAATCTTGGGCATGTGCGGATCGCAGAGAGGGTGTATCCCATATAATTGGTCGCATGTCGACAGCCCGCTGGAATGTGCTGTCAGGCGAAGGAAATAAGGGCATGCAGGCATGGCTCGCGGGCTTGAAGGGCCTCATTATCGGGCAAGGGGTGGCATGGCCCGCCTTGTCGGTCGTGTGCACATATGTAAGCCTATATTGAAATTAATTAAACCTAGCAGGATTAAAGATGTCAGTCATACCACCGGATTTCCCGCATTCCACCGCCATTAACGCCCATGGATTTTATTGTATCCCAGGCACATTCCGCAAGCGGGAGGTCGCGCAGATGTTGCTCAAGGGAGAGGTCAACGAACCGCGCACCTTGTCGTTGATGCGCCAGTTTGCGGGTAATGGCGATGTTGTAAGCGGCGGCGCTTTTGTGGGGGATTTTCTGCCATTCTTGTCGCGCAGCCTCAAGCGGGGCGCGTATCTACATTCGTTCGAGCCAAATCCAACGGGATTTGCCGCCACCACGATGACGGTCGCCCTCAATGATCTGACAAACGTCAGGCTGTCACCGGTGGCGGTGGGCAACGAGACGGGCGTTCTGCCGCTGCTGGTGGCGGATGCGGCGGGTAAGCAGATGGGCGGCACCTCGATGATCGTAGCCGAGGCGCAGGAGGGGCGCACGGTTGATGTGGAGATTGTTAGGATCGACGATCTGGTCCCTGCCGACCGCAAGGTGAGCGTGCTGCAGCTCGATATCGAAGGCTACGAGTGGCAGGCGCTTGAAGGTGCGCCGCAGACTATCGGTAAAGGGCATCCGCTGATCGTGCTGGAGACGCTGGCGGCGCAAGACCCCCGCGAGATCGAGAAAAAGCTACGCGCGCTCTGCCCTGCGGCGGACTATACTTTTATGGGTATGATAGAGCGGAACGCGTTTTACAAACCCTTTAAGTCAAAGAAATAGCACCGAATTCAGTCGGTCACGGGAGTAGGGGCATCCGTTGTTGCCGGCTCTGCCGTGACGGGGTCTGCGCCAGTCGGCTCAGCATTGGCTGGGTCCGCGGCGGCGGGTTGAGCCAATGTGCCATTATCCCAATCGCCCGAGGCCTGCTCCCCCGTGGCATAGGTCATGGTGCCTACACCCTGCCGCTTGCCATCCTTGAAAGTACCCACATAGACATCGCCGTTGGGATAGGTGGCGGTGCCTGTGCCCTCAATCTCGCCGCCAGCCCACTCGCCCTCATAGATAAAGCCGCTAGCCATGGTGATCTTGCCCATGCCTGAGCGGCGACCGTCGACAAATTCGCCGACATAGGTGGTGCCATCGGGATAGGTGGCGGTGCCGGTGCCGTGCCGCAGCCCTGCCTTCCACGTGCCCACATACGAGCGCCCATCGCCGTAATCTAGCGTGCCTTGTCCTTCGTTGCGGGCATCAACAAAGCCGCCCTCGTACACCATCCCGTTCGGATAGGTGGCGCGGCCCTGACCTTCAATCACGCCGGCATTCCAGTCTCCGGTATAGGTAGAGCCGTCAAGATAGGTAATGCTACCAGCGCCTTGCGCCAGATTGTCCTTGAAGAGGCCGGTTTGAACCGAGCCGTCCGGATAGGTCACGGTGCCTGTGCCTTCCGCGCGGCCCTCGACCCAGTCACCCTCGTATTTGTAGCCATCCGCGCCGGTGAAGGTGCCGGTGCCATGCCGCTGGTCATCCAGATAGGCGCCCACGTAGGTGTCTCCCGCTGCCGTGGTTGAAGTGCCCGTGCCTTCGCGGCGGCCTTCGACCAGATCGCCCGCATAGGTGTCGCCATTTGCCTGGGTGATCGTGCCAGTGCCATTAAGTTGGCCGTTGGCCCATGTCCCTTCAAGGGTGAACCCCTCGGGATGGATGAGTTTGCCCGGACCCGAACGCGCGCCATCGACTACTGTACCCTCGTATATCGCGCCTTCGGCGTCTTTGATCACGGCCTGGCCTGTGGCCTGTCCGTCGACCCAGTCCCCCTTGTATTCATAGCCTGCGGGCGTAACCAACACGCCTTTTCCGTTCCTTTTGCCATCGCGAAAGGCGCCTTCATACCGCTCTCCGTTTGCGTGAATTGCCACGCCTTGCCCCATGATGGTGCCAGCTTCCCATTCGCCCTCGTAGGTGCCGCCGTCCGACATTGTGATCTTGCCAATACCCTCGGGCTTTCCCTTCGCAAAATCACCTTCGTAGACCGAGCCGTTCGGGAAACGCGCGATGCCGGTGCCGCGGATCTCGCCCTCGACCCACTGGCCGGAATACTGGTAGCCGTTGGGCAGAGTGTAGGTGCCGGTGCCGTGCTGTAGCCCGTCTTTGAACGTGCCTTCATATACGCCGCCGTCGTCGTATTGCTTGCTTAATACTTGTGTGTTTTGCGCAAACGCGGACCCAAGCATCAAAGGGGCGAAAGCGGCAGCGAGCATCAGGGTGCGGAAAGTCATGGCGGTCCTGTCCAATAGAGCGGGCAAGGGTGCCCGTGGTTTTCCATCAGACTAAAGACGCCACGTCCGAGGGGCAACGGCCTTTTGCCGCGTGGGCCATTGCGTGCTTTTCTTGGACGCCCGATCTGCTACATCGTTGGTCCAACAGCGAGAGGGACGACAATGGCAGAGCGGTTTCGCATCACATTGGGGCAGTTGAACCCGACGGTTGGTGATTTGGCAGGCAACGCGGAACAAGCGCGTGCCGCTTGGGCGCAGGGGCGTGACGCCGGTGCCGATCTCGTAGCGCTGCCGGAGATGTTCATTGCGGGATACAACGCCCAGGATCTGGTGATGAAACCCGCGTTCCAGCGCGATGTCGTGACCCATCTAGATGCGCTGGCGGTTCAGTGTGCGGACGGTCCTGCGCTTGCGATCGGTGCGCCGCTGGTTGAGGGTGGCAAGCTTTATAACGCCTATATGATTCTCAAGGGAGGCAAGGTGGCGAGCCGCGTGCTCAAGCATCACCTGCCCAACGAGACGGTATTCGACGAGGTTCGCATATTTGACAGTGGCCCTTTGGGTGGACCTTATTCCATAGGTGACACGCGCATCGGCTCGCCGATTTGCGAGGATGCGTGGCATGAAGATGTGGCCGAGACTTTGGCCGAAACCGGTGCGGAGTTTTTGCTCGTGCCCAATGGCTCGCCCTACTACCGCGGTAAATTCGACACCCGCCTCAGCCATATGGTAAGCCGTGTCGTCGAGACAGAACTGCCATTGATTTATCTGAACATGGTCGGGGGGCAGGATGACCAGATTTTTGATGGGGCGAGCTTTGGTTTGAATCCCGGCGGCAAGTTGGCGTTCCAGATGCCAGCGTTTGATGCGGTCACGCAGCACATCGATCTTGAGCGCGGACCGGATGGCTGGCGCATCCTGGAAGGCAACAAGGCAGTGCATGCCGACCCTTACGCGCAGGATTACCGCGTTATGGTTGAGGGCTTGCGTGATTATATGCGCAAGACAGGCTTTGAAAAAGTGCTTTTGGGAATGTCCGGCGGTATCGATTCGGCGATTGTTGCCACGATTGCGGTCGATGCTTTGGGGCCTGACAATGTGCGCTGTGTTATGCTGCCGTCCGAATACACCTCTAACGCGTCGCTGGAAGATGCGGAGGCCTGCGCCAAGGCGCTGGGCGCGCGATATGACTATGTGCCGATCAAGGCGGGGCGCGATGCGATTACGCAGACTTTAACGCCATTGTTCGAAGGCACCGAGCCTGATCTAACCGAAGAGAACATCCAGAGCCGCCTGCGCGGCCTCCTTTTGATGGCGCTGAGCAACAAGTTCGGCGAGATGCTTTTGACAACGGGCAATAAATCGGAAGTGGCTGTGGGATACGCCACCATCTATGGCGATATGGCGGGCGGATATAACCCGATCAAAGACCTTTATAAAATGCGGGTTTTCGAGACATGCCGCTGGCGCAATGCCAATCACGCCGACTGGATGATGGGGCCTGCGGGCGCTGTGATCCCTGAAAATATCATCACCAAAGCGCCGTCGGCCGAATTGCGCGATGACCAGAAGGACAGCGATAGCCTGCCCGATTATCCCGAGTTGGATGCGATGCTGGAAATTCTGGTGGATCGCAACGGATCAATTTCAGATTGCGTGGCAGCGGGGTTTGACCGTGATGTCGCCAAACGTGTCGAGCATCTGGTTTATATTTCGGAATACAAAAGATTCCAGTCTGCACCAGGGCCCCGCCTGACGAAGGGGGCATTCTGGCTTGACCGACGGTATCCTATTGCCAACCGTTGGCGAGATCCTTCCTGATAACATCATATCTTTTCCTACACTTTGCCGCACGCGGCGATGTGATGTGCGAAGTCTGCAATCATGGGTTAATCCGGTGCAAACGGGAGTGCTGCGATGAAATGGCTTTTGGTGATCTGGACAGTTTTGACGGCGACTGCGCTACAAGCGTGCGGAGCGGACAGTGATTGCGTAGTCGGCGACAGGATCTACCGCATATCGCTGCCACAAGGTCGGACTGCGCCATCAGGTGCGGTGATTTGGGCGCATGGTTATCGCGGGGCGGCTGAAGGTGCCATGCGAAACGCCAGCCTGCTCAATTTAGTTCATGCACAAGGGTTAGCTTTGATCGCTTTGCAGGGCGTGAACGGTACATGGGATCTGCCCAACGGGCCGCGCACCCCCGACAGTACCGGTGCCCCTGAATTTACCTATGTCGACAGGGTGATTTCTGACGCCGTCGAGCGCTTTGGCGTCGATCGAACCAAGCTGGTGGCGAGCGGATTTAGTGCCGGTGGCATGCTGGTGTGGAATATCGCCTGCGCCGAGCCGGAGAAGTTTACGGCGTTTATACCCTTTTCGGGGACGTTCTGGCGTGGGCCGCCTGCGCAATGTGACGCGCCGGTCGCCAACATGATCCATATTCACGGTGACGATGATGCCACCGTTCCCCTCGACGGGCGGGCCATTGGTGCGACCCGTCAGGGCAAGGTGTCGGAAGCGATGGCAATGTATGGCGCGCTGGGTGCTTTTGGGCCAGCAGAACAGATGGACACGCCTGACCTGCGCTGCGCGCGGCAGGGTAACGCGGCGGGCAAGCTGCTGGAGTTGTGCCTGTTTGAGGGCGGTCATTCGTTCCGTACGGAATACCTTGGCTATGCGCTTGATCGGTTGAAGGCTGCAGGGCAGCTTTGAGCGGGCAGATAGGCGTCCCTAACTGGACAAAGCGGCGGCGCTGTGCCAGCAGGTGAGGCAACAGGAGGCCCTTCATGTCTGACAAAACCACAACCCGTTTCGCCCCGTCGCCCACCGGCTGGATCCACATCGGTAACCTGCGCTCGGCGTTGATGAACTTCATGATTGCGCGCAAGGCAGGTGGCACGTTCATTCTGCGTATCGATGACACCGACCCGAACCGCTCGAAGGAAGAGTACGTCGACGGGATCAAACGTGATCTGGAATGGCTTGGTCTGCATTGGGACCGAGTCGAGCGACAATCCCTGCGTCTCGAAAAATATCATGAGGCAGCAGAGAAACTGCGCGGCATGGACCGTTTCTACGAGGCGTTCGAGACGCCAACGGAGCTGGACCTCAAGCGCAAGAAGCAGCTCAACATGGGCAAGCCGCCGGTCTATGACCGCGCGGCACTGGCATTGAGCGGTGCGCAAAAAGAGGCGCTTCGTGCTGATCGGGGCGATGGCGTATGGCGGTTCAAGTTGTTGCAGGAGCGAATCGTCTGGACGGACGGTATTCTGGGCGATGTGAGCATTGATGGCGCATCGGTGTCCGATCCGGTGCTTATTCGTGGGGATGGACAGATCCTCTATACGCTTGCGAGCGTTGTGGATGACACTGAAATGGGCGTGACCCATGTGGTGCGTGGTGCTGATCACGTCACCAACACCGGCACACAGATCCAGATCATGGAGGCGCTGGGCGGTACAGTGCCTACTTTTGCACATCACTCGTTGCTAACCGGTCCTCAGGGTGAGGCATTGTCCAAACGTCTGGGCACGCTGGCATTGCGCGACCTGCGCGAAGCTGGGATTGCCCCGCAGGCCCTCCTTAGTCTGATGTCGCGTTTGGGATCAGCTGATCCGGTAGAGTTGCGCACAGAAATGGCAGAATTCATTGAAGGCTTCGATATCTCTCGCTTCGGCTCTGCGCCAACCAAATTCGACGCAGAAGACCTCAAGCCGCTGACAGCAAAATATTTGCAGTGTCTGCCTCTGGACGCTGTCGCGGATGAGATTCGCGCATTGGGCGTGCCAGACGATAAGGCCGCGCAGTTCTGGGCGGTGACGCGCGAAAACATCACGACCCTGCATGATCTGGGTCCATGGTGGGAAATGTTTGCGAAAGGTGCCGAGCCAGCGATTGACGACGAAGACCGTGAATTCATCGCGCAAGCTATGACGATGCTCCCCGAAGGGCCCTACGATGCGGATACTTGGGGTAATTTCACTACAGCAGTGAAAGAGGCAACAGGGCGTAAGGGCAAGAGCCTATTTATGCCGCTGCGCAAAGCGTTGACCGGACAGGCCCACGGTCCGGACATGTCGGCTGTGCTACCGCTGTTGCAGGTAATCAAGGCACGCGGCTAAATCCAGCAAACAGTGTATCGTGGCGGGCTCAGCCTGCCACGATGACCGCGTTGCGAAGGGCCAGATGCTGGTCGACCAAAGCGGTCTCCTGCATACTGAGACGTTGCGCACGCGGATAACGCGGCATGGCACGATCATCCAGAATGTGCGTATCCCAGCGATCGGTCGTGGCAAAGAAATCGGCCACACCGCCCGCGCCGAATTCGCGCAGATAACCCTGAACCACCACATCAAGATAGCTCAGCAAAATGTGGTTTTCCCTGCTCTGGGTCCATGTATCGCGCGGCACGGCGTAGTGCGAGATATCCTGTGCTGAAGCGCGGGGATGCTGTACGGCACTGCCCGAGGCGATGCGGGAATAGCCGTGTTCGCGGGCATCCAAAGCATCCCAGTCGCCATGCGGCACCTCGGCAATCAGACCGTCAATAACGGTGTCGGGGTCTGGGATTACGCTGAGAAATGCCTGCCCGCGTTCTGCGGTGAAAACCCATGTGCGGCGCCAGCCCACCAATCGCGCGCGCGCGGCGTTTTCATAGATGTGGGTGTCACGGTTAACGAGGCTGCCGTAGCCGAAAAAACAGGGATGCATGGGGGGCCTTTGCGCTGGAAATCCAAGCACTATTTAATCACTGCGTATGCGTAGGGGCAACCATGCGCAAAGGAGATTGAAAAAGTCGGCGCGCTTTGGCAAAACAAAATGACGGAGGGCCAATGCCATGAAATTTACCGAAGAACATCTGTGGTTGCGCGTCGAGGACGGCGAGGATGAAATCACTGTAGGATTGAGCGCATATGGTGCGGAGCAGCTTGGTGAAGCCAAGTTTGTAGAGCTGCCGGACGAGGGTGATGTTGTATCGGTCGATGATCCGGTTGTCGTAATCGAGGCGGATGATGATGCCGTTGATATACTTGCGCCGCTTGACGGTGAGATCACGGAAGTAAACGAGCGTTTGGTCGAAGCGCCCGAGGTCATCTCCGAGGACCCTCAGGGCGATGGATGGCTCTTCAAGATGAGCATTGATGACCTCGACGCGCTGGAAGAACTGATGGATGAAGCGGCCTACCAGAAATACATCCGCTAAGTCGCAGCGTTATTTGGGCTCGGGATCCGTTGCGGTCCCTTTGTCTTCCAAAAGGAAGCTGAATACCTTTTTCAGCTTGTTCCACGTTGCCTTGTCAGGCGCGATAAGCAGGTGTCCGGTAAGGCGCGTGGCAGTGTAGTCGCCACCATCAAGCATTTCGACATGCGCTCCTGCACGTGCCGCAATAAGCGCTCCGGCGGCGTGATCCCAAGGGTGCAACAGGGCGGTTAGGCTGAAATCAATATGGCCCTGCGCCAGCATGCGGTATTCATGCGCGGAACACCGAAGCGTATTGACGCGGGCAAAACCGGGAAATGTCGCAGCGAGCAGGGGCTGCTTTTCGGCTGCGAACAGATGAAGGGGAACGATGCCCGAAAGCTCCTCGAGTGGCTTGCCCATCGCGACCTTGAGCGGGCGGGCGGAGCCAAAAGGGCGTTGCAACTCTGGCAGCATTTCCTCGTCCGCGATGGCCCAGTCATCACCGATTGGATCATAGATCAGGCCGAACACGGGCTTGCCGTACCTGGTGGCGGCGATGATCACGCCGAACAGAGCCAGGCCATGTGCAAAGTTCCACGTCCCGTCCACGGGGTCGATGTGAAAGGCCAGTTGCGCATCTGCTATCCCGTCTAGAAGTTCGGGTTTTGCAGCGACCGCCTCTTCCCCGATGACCAGCGCCGAGGGGAAGGCAATCTGCAAAGCGCGTGCAATCATTGCCTCGGCTTTGGTATCCGCATCCGTGACCAGATCGGCAGCATTTGATTTCGTACGAATATCGCCGTCAGACAGGCGACGGAACCGGGGCAGGATCTCGGCTTTAGCGGCGCGGCGCACGATGTTGACGATCTGCATACGCTGCGCAGGTGTTATTGCGGGCGCGAGTGTTGCGGGCAGGTTGCCCGTTGTGGCGGATTCAGTATCGTGATCTGACATTCGAGCGCTCCTTTGTTTTTGGTAGATTAGGACATGATGCGTAGAAGGCAACGGGGCAACGCGAGCGGCTTTTCCCTGTTGCTGATTATTCGCGTGCGCGCAGGACGCGGGCAGGACGCGCCTGAAGAGCGCGGCGCGCAAACCCGAGGCCTGCAAGGACCGTCGCCGTGATGCCTCCTGCGACGATCAGCAGGGCGGACGACCAGATTACGGTATAGTCGGTCTCCATCACGAATGTGCTGACGGCCCAGCCTCCCAGTGTTCCTGCCAGCAGGGCAACCGCACCGGCGGCAAGGCCCAGAAGGGCGGCACGCAGGATAAAGCTCGCTGCTATCATACGGCGGGAGGCGCCCATCGTCTTAAGCATCGCCGCCTCGTACGTGCGCGCATCAGCACCCGCGGCAGCAGCCCCAATAAGAACCAGAAAACCGGTCAGGAGCGTCGCCGCAGCGCCGTAAGATGTGGCGGCAGCCAGACCGGCAAGAACCCCTGCGACGCGGTCAATAGCATCCTTAACGCGAATGGCGGTGATATTTGGATAGGCTTGCGCCAGATCGCGCAGGATCTGGGCTTCCGCCTCCGGTTCGGCGTAGACGGTCGAGATAAATGTGTGGGGCGCTCCGGCAAGGGCGGAGGGGTTCATCGTCAGGATAAACCCGATGCCAGCGGTGGAAAAATCAACTTCCTGAAAGCTGGTTATCGTTCCTGTAACGTCACGGCCCAGCACATTGATCGTGATGGTATCGCCAAGAACAAGGCCCATTTCCTCGGCTTCTTCCGCGGCAAAGCTTATCTGCGGCGGGCCGGAGTAGTCTGGTGCCCACCATTCCCCTGCCGTGATGAGTGCACCGTCCTTGGGTGCTGCGGCATAGGTCACCCCGCGATCGCCCGAAACGACCCAATGATCGCCCGCCACTTCGGCAGCAGGACGATCGTTTATTTGGGTCAGTATTCCGCGCAGCATGGGCGCCGAATCGATGCGGCTCACGGCAGGATCGTTCTCTAACCGCTGGGTATACCCGTCTATCTGGTCCCTCTGGATGTCGACAAAGAAGTAACTGGGGGCGATGTCGGGGAGGTTTCCGTTGATCGCCTGCCGCAGGTTGCCGTCAATTTGCCCCACCGCAGCGAGCACCGACAGCCCGAGGCCGAGGGACAGCACGACCGCGCCAGCTCCTTCACCGGTGCCGCCGATTGCCGCCATCGCCCAACGCCAGCGCGGGTACCCGCGCAAGCGGTGGCTGAGGCTGCGGGCGGCGATACGGATGAGGAATGCAGCAACTGCCAGCAGTGCGAGCGCGCCTGCGATACCGCCGAGCGTCCAGAGGGTCAAAAACCAGCTCCCGTTAAACCACCCGGCCATACCAACGAGGGCAGCGATCGCGATAGCGGTCGTAATGATGAAAGGGAGCGCTGGCAGACGGTTGGCCCCGTCCCATGCATCGCGAAACAGCGTAGCGGCGCGCACGCGGTCGGTCCGCGCCAGTGGCCATAGAGTAAATATGAAGGCAGTCAGCAGCCCGTATAGCCCTGCCTCGATTAGCGGGGCGGGAAAGACGCGGAACGCGGTCGGAATTGGGAGGCGAGCCTCAAGAATTGGAGCTGCCAATAGCGGAAGAATTGCGCCGAGGATCACACCGATCGCAACACCGAGCACCGACAAAACACCGATCTGGATGAAGTAGGTCTGAAAGATGGTAGCGCGATCAGCCCCGAGGGCACGCAAGGTCGCGATGACTTCGGTTTTGCGGCTGAGATAGCTGCGCACAGCCGCCGAGACACCCACGCCGCCCACAGCGAGGCCCGAGAGGCCAACGAGGATGAGAAAGGCGCTGAGCCGTTCAACGAACCGCGAGACCTGTGGCGCGCCGTTGCGCGAATCGCGCCACCGCATGCCGCTGTCGGTAAACTGGTCTGTTGCCCGCGCCTCAAGCGCATTAATGTCGGTGCCTTCGGGAAGAAGTAGACGGTATTTGGAGTTGAAGCGCGAGCCTGCGGAGAGCAGGCCAGAACCCTCGAGGCTGTCGCGCAGAACGAGTGTGCGGGGACCGAGCGAGAAGCCCGCAGCGGCTGCGTCCGGTTCGCGAGTTATCGCGGCTCTCAAGGTGTAATAGTTGGTGCCGAGCGCGAAACTGTCACCGAGGCTGAGGCCCAGACGATCAATGAGTGCGCGCTCCATCACGGCGCCAGGCGTACCGTTTTGTATGGCAAGCGCATCAGCCAGCGGCATTTCGGGATCAAGCGTTACTGCGCCGACTAGAGGATAAAAAGCATCGATTGCTTTGACCTGCGTCAGGGCGCGGTCTTCACCTGCCACGGCCATCGAACGGAAATCGGCAATCTCTGAGATCGCGCTGGCCTGCGATTGCATCCATGCACGCTCTATCTCGGTCGCAAAGCGGTAGGTCAGTTCAAGCTCTGCATCGCCCCCCAAGATCGCCGCGCCTTCTCGCTCCAGCCCTGCCTCGATGGCGGCGCGGACGGATCCGACAGCGGCAATTGCGGCAACACCAAGTGCAAGACATGCAAGGAACAGCCGAAAGCCGCGCAGACCACCGCGCAGTTCGCGGCGGGCAAATTTGGTGGCGAGAGCAAGGCTCATGCGATGGCACCGTCGCGCAGCGTGACCACGCGGTCACAGCGCTTCGACAGAACATCGGAATGGGTCACAAGCACAAGCGTCGAGCCGAACTGGTCGCGCAGGTTGAACAGCAGATCCATAATTGCCTCGCCATTGGCACTGTCGAGATTTCCTGTAGGCTCGTCGGCCAGCAAGATCGCAGGGCGCGGTGCCGTTGCGCGGGCCAGCGCCACGCGCTGTTGTTCGCCGCCTGACATTTGCGCGGGATAATGACCCGCTCGCGAGGCGAGGCCTACAATTTCGAGTGCTTCGGCGGCGCGGTCGAATGCGTCTGTGTGACCTGCGAGTTCCAGCGGAGTTGCGACATTCTCCAACGCGGTCATGGTCGGGATGAGGTGGAATGACTGGAACACAATGCCCATGCGATCGCGACGGAAGCGCGCCAGTTGGTCCTCATTCATATTGGTGAGGTTCTCGCCCATGGCAAGCACTGTGCCGCCTGTTGCCTGTTCCAGCCCGCCCATGACCATCAAGAGCGATGATTTTCCAGAGCCGGACGGGCCGACCAAGCCTATACTTTCGCCTGCTGACACCTCAAGCGAAATACTGTGCAGTATATCGACAGGTCCGGCATTGCCATTCAGCCGCAAGGCTGCATCTTTAAGAGAGAAAATAGGATTGCTCATAGGGGCCCCTTCGATGGCGTCCTTAGGGGATATGGAGGGAATATGGCGATGCGCAAGGCTTTGGCAGGGATTCTTATGGTTTGGGCAAGTATTGCGCAGGCCGACGAGATCGTAATCGCGGCACTGGGCGACAGCCTTACGCAAGGCTACGGCCTTATGCAGGAAGACGGTTTTGTGCCGCAACTGGGTGCTTGGCTGGCCGCGCAGGGCATTGAGGCCGAACTGGTGAATGCAGGCGTGTCAGGCGACACGACTGCCGGGGGGCTGGCGCGGGTTGGATGGACACTGACGGAGGATGTGGACGCGATGATTGTGGCGCTGGGCGGCAACGACATTCTGCGTGGGCTGGACCCTGCGCAGGCGCGCAAAAATCTCGAAGGGATTTTACAGGCTGCTGATGCCGCTGGCGTCGAGGTGTTACTGATCGGTCTAGAAGCACCAGGCAATTACGGGCCAGACTACAAAGAGCAGTTTGATGCGATCTATCCTGATCTGGCAGAAGCTTATGGCGCGATTTATCTCGAAAGCTTCTTTGCCGGACTGGGTGATGATGTCATGACAGCCGACCCTGCGGGGCTGCGCCAGTGGTTTCAGGCGGATGGTATTCACCCGAACGCCGAAGGTGTTGCCAAGATTGTGCAGGCTATAGGCCCGAAAGTGATCGAGCTTTATGAGGTCGTTGAGTCCGCCTACTAGGGTGATTTGAACGGTGACTGCCTGTTTCTTGGGCAGTCACAATTTACTGCGCCCCCGCTTAAATTTTACCAGTTGATAAAAAAATAGACCTGTGCCAGCGTTTATCCAGAGGAACGGATATTGGCAGAGGATCAGCAGATGACAGATAAGGTTTTTGAACCAGGCGTGATGGCGGGGCGTCTGGCGCCAGCGACATACGAGGCGCACTTTGGCGACCTGCATCCGCCCCTTGACCGACATGAGGCGCTGGTCGCAGCAGACCGGTGTTATTTCTGTCATGATGCGCCCTGCATAACGGCCTGTCCCACCGACATCGACATCCCTTTGTTCATCCGCCAGATCGCCACGGGCACACCTGATGCGGCCGCGAAAACGATCCTGAGCCAGAACATTATGGGCGGGATGTGTGCGCGGGTCTGCCCTACCGAGCAGTTGTGTGAACAGGCCTGTGTTCGCGAGGAGGCAGAGGGCAAACCGGTGCTGATCGGTCAGCTCCAACGCTTTGCCACAGATCATTTGCAAGCCCAGGGCATTCATCCGTTTGTGCGGGCCGAGGCCACTGGTAAACGAATTGCCGTGGTGGGTGCTGGGCCTGCGGGTCTGGCTGCGGCACACAGGCTGGCGATGCTGGGGAATGATGTTCTGGTTTATGATGCGCGGCCCAAAGCGGGCGGGCTGAATGAATATGGAATCGCCACCTATAAAACTCCTGACGGTTTTGCGCAGGGCGAGGTGGATTGGCTGCTTAAGATCGGCGGAATCAAGGTCGAGACCGGCAAGGCGCTGGGTGCGGACCTGACCCTCGGGGCACTGCAGGCGGAATTTGATGCGGTATTTTTGGCCATCGGTCTGGGCGGCGTAAACGCGCTGGGGGTCGAGGGTGACGATAAGAATGGCGTATTGGATGCGGTGGATTTCATCGCGGAGTTGCGGCAGGCGGGCGATGTCGCATCGGTTCCTGTGGGCCGTGATGTGGTTGTGATAGGTGGTGGTATGACAGCGGTGGACGCAGCAGTGCAATCCAAACTGCTCGGCGCGCTCAACGTTACACTGGTTTACCGGCGCGGGCGCGAGGCGATGAACGCGAGTGTCTTCGAGCAGGATCTTGCGGCCAGCAAGGGTGTGCGGATTGTAACCCATGCGACGCCAAAGGCCGTGCATGGAAATGGATCTGTGCGCGAGATCGAATTTGACTATGTGGGGCCGGATATGAAGCCGACCGGCCAGACGCTGCGCCTTGCTGCGGATCAGGTCTTTAAGGCGATTGGCCAGACGCTTGAGGGGGATGCTCTTCCTGCGCTGGAGGGGCGGAAGATCGCTGTGGATGGCGCTGGGCGCACCAGCATCAAAGGTGTCTGGGCTGGTGGCGATTGTGCCTCGGGCGGAGATGACCTCACGGTGACGGCTGTGGCCGAGGGCCGCGATGCCGCAATGGATATTCATGCAGTTTTGACTGGGGGCTTATAAGATGGCTGATCTGACGACCGATTTTCTGGGGATCAAATCCCCCAATCCTTTTTGGCTGGCCTCGGCGCCGCCGACAGATAAGGAATATAACGTCCGGCGCGCCTTTGAGGCGGGATGGGGCGGAGTGGTCTGGAAGACGCTGGGTATGGAAGGGCCGCCTGTCGTCAATGTGAATGGCCCTCGCTACGGCGTAGTCCACGGGGCAGACCGCCGTGTGCTGGGGCTCAATAACATTGAGCTGATCACTGACCGTGATTTGCAGACAAATCTGGACGAGATCACGAGGGTCAAGCGAGACTGGCCTGACCGCGCGATGATCGTGAGCATTATGGTCCCCTGCGAGGAGCAGGCATGGAAAGATATTTTACCTCTCGTCGAAGCCACTGGAGCAGACGGGATTGAACTAAATTTTGGCTGTCCGCATGGCATGTCGGAACGGGGCATGGGCGCTGCCGTGGGGCAAGTGCCGGAATACATCGAAATGGTCACACGCTGGTGTAAGCAGTATTACAGCAAGCCTGTGATCGTAAAACTGACGCCGAATATCACAGACGTGCGCAAACCGGCTGAGGCAGCACGGCGCGGTGGCGCGGATGCGGTGAGCTTGATCAATACGATCAACTCGATCGTGTCGGTAGATCTGGACACGATGAGCCCGCACCCGAGCATTGACGGAAAAGGCACACATGGCGGCTACTGCGGTCCGGCAGTCAAGCCGATTGCCCTGAGCATGGTGTCCGAGATTGCGCGGGCGCCGGCCACGGCGGGCATGCCGATCAGTGGCATCGGTGGCGTGACAACATGGCGTGATGCGGCAGAATACATCACCATGGGGTGTGGCAACGTGCAGGTGTGTACAGCCGCAATGACCTATGGGTTCAAAATTGTTCAGGAAATGATCAGCGGTCTGTCGGAATGGATGGACGAGAAAGGCCATACATCAATTCAGGACTTCATGGGCGCAGCAGTGCCGAACACGACTGACTGGCAGTATCTGAACCTCAACTACATCGCCAAAGCGCAGATTTCGCAGGATGATTGCATCAGTTGCGGGCGCTGCTACGCTGCCTGCGAGGATACCTCGCATCAGGCGATTGCCATGTCCGAGGATCGCACATTTACAGTGATTGAAGAGGAATGTGTGGCGTGCAACCTCTGTGTCGAGGTTTGCCCGGTAGAGAACTGTATCACCATGGTCGAGATGCCCAAAGGGAGTACCGATCCGCGCACCGGCAAGGTTGTTGAGGACGTCTACGCCAACTGGACGACCCACCCCAACAACCCCTCCGCAACCGCAGCGGAGTGAACGGTCATTCCGTTGTCTTGCGTGTTGCGTAGGATAACGCAGCCAGAAGGATCGGCGGGGTTGATGTGGGTCGGGAGGTGCGTAACATTCAATCTCGGACGGGCTTGGGCCCGTCCGGTGCTGCGGCGGGGTCGCCTCAGTGCCCCGCTGTCGGGTTTGTGTTGGTACAGCCGACATCGGCGCAGCCTTAAGGGGCGTCATGCGGGCAGCTTGCTCGGCATGCTTCGGGAAAACTGGCGCTTGTCAGTAGGTGTCGCTTTTTTGTGCAGATTTGCCGCCGTTGGCGGAGCCGCGGCTCGTGCCCAAGCTTTCGCCCACAGGCTTGATTGCGTAAGGGCTGACGTCGGCCGCAGTAAGGTGCAACCGTTGTTGCCAGAACGTTAATGCGGCGAGCAAAGGTAATTTATTGGATAACGGGTGCCAGAAGTTTCCGGAACATCATTTCCAGATGCGCACCCGCCCGCAGCGAGGGGTCATCTCCACCCAGCAGCACAGACACTTGCGCGCCAAAGTCGGCATAGTGCTGGGTCGTTGCCCAAATCGAAAAGATCAGATGCGCAGGATCGACAGGCGCGATGCGGCCTGTGTCAATCCAGTGCTGTATGACGATGCATTTCTGGTCGAACAGGGGTTTTAGATCGTCCTTGAGGTGGTCGGTCATACGGGGTGCACCTTGTAGGATCTCACCGGCAAACAGCTTGCTCTCGGCAGGCAACTCTAACGCCATATCTAATTTGAGGCGGACGTACCCCAGCAGTTCCTCGATGGGATCGCCCTCTGGGTCAAGCTCGATCAGGGGATCAAGCCATGTCTCCAGAAGCTGACTTAGCAGGGTTACATAAATCTCTGTCTTACCGTCAAAATAATAAAGGAGGTTGGGTTTGCTCAGACCTGCTCCTTTTGCGATCGCGTCTAGTGTGGCACCGCCGTAACCGTCTGTAGAGAACACGTCGAGGGCGGCATCGAGGATCAGGCGGCGGTTGCGGGTCTGGATGCGGCTCGGTTTTTTGGCGGGAGTGTCTGGCAAGGGTGGGCTCCGCTTTGTGCTGGGAAAATAGGCAGAATGTCAGAAGTGCTGTGCCGCTTTCTAAAGCAGAACTTGACAGACAGGAAGGCAGGCGCAATCGTCCATTGACCAATTGGTAAAAAATTGATCGTCCAACAGATCAGCACAGACAGGAGCAGCCGATGCCAGCCCCCGGAGAAAACCTTAAGATTAATGCAGACCGCCTCTGGGATAGCCTGATGGAAATGGCAAAGATCGGCCCCGGTGTGGCGGGCGGCAACAATCGCCAGACGCTGACGGATGCGGACGCAGAGGGGCGGGCCTTGTTCCAGAAGTGGTGTGAGGAAGCGGGATGCACGATGGGCCTTGACCAGATGGGCAACATGTTTGCTCGGCGCGAGGGCACGGACGCTGATGCGCTGCCGGTTTATGTGGGATCGCATCTGGATACGCAGCCGACAGGCGGCAAATATGATGGTGTGTTGGGCGTATTGGGCGGGCTGGAACTGTTGCGTACCCTGAACGATCTGGGGATCACGACAAAGCACCCGATTGTGGTTACGAATTTCACCAACGAGGAGGGGACACGCTACGCCCCTGCGATGCTGTCATCAGGTGTTTTTGCTGGCATTCACACCCAAGACTGGGCCTACGCAAAGAAGGATGCGGAGGGCAAATCATTCGGGGACGAGCTTGCGCGGATCGGCTGGCGCGGCGACGAGGAAGTGGGCGCGCGGAAGATGCATGCGTTCTTCGAGTTGCATATCGAGCAGGGGCCGATACTGGAGGCCGAGGGTAAGGATATTGGCGTCGTTACGCACGGTCAGGGCCTGTCATGGATACAGGTCACCGTGACGGGACGTGATGCGCATACGGGATCCACGCCAATGCCGATGCGGCGTAATGCTGGGCTTGGTATGGCGCGAATCCTTGAAAAGGTTGAGGAAATTGCGCTGAGTCATGCGCCCCATGCGGTCGGGGCGGCAGGGCATATCGATGTTTTCCCGAATTCGCGCAATGTGATCCCGGGGTGTGTGGTTTTCACGGTCGATTTCCGCTCGCCTGATCTAACAGTGATTGAGGATATGGAAGCGAGGCTGCGTGTCGAAGGGCAAGTTGTGGCCGATACGATGGGGCTGAAGATTGAATTCGAGAAGGTCGGTGGGTTTGATCCAGTTGCCTTTGACGATGGCTGTGTCACTGCGGTGCGCAATGCGGCGGAGCGGTTGGGGTACTCCCACATGAACCTGATTTCGGGCGCTGGGCATGATGCATGCTGGATTAATCGCGTGGCACCTACGGCGATGGTGATGTGCCCTTGTGTGGACGGGCTGTCGCACAATGAGGCGGAGGAAATTACCAAGGAGTGGGCCATGGCGGGGGCGGATGTGTTGCTCCATGCGGTGCTGGAGACGGCAGAAATTGTTGGGTAAGCCTTAGGTTTCAGGTTTGGACTGGGGCCGGCCTCCGGTACCGGAGAATTTAAGGCCAAGAAAGACAGACGGGAGATAGGAATGAGTAAGGTAATCAAAGGCGGCACAGTCGTCACAGCGGACCGGACGTGGAAAGCGGATATCCTGATTGAGGGCGAGAAGATCGTTCGCATTGGCGAGGATCTTAAGGGCGACGAGTATATTGATGCGGAGGGGGCTTATGTGATCCCCGGCGGGATTGATCCGCATACGCATCTTGAGATGCCGTTTATGGGGACCACCGCCGCCGAGACGTTTGAGAGCGGAACATGGGCTGCGGCCTGCGGCGGTACCACGATGATTGTGGATTTCTGCCTGCCCGGTGCTGATGGCTCGATCAAGAATGCGATCAATGAATGGCACCGGAAATCTGCGCCGCAGATTTGCAGTGATGTCGGATATCATATGGCGATTACCGGCTGGAACGAGAACGTCTTTAACGAGATGAAAGACGCCGTGGACATGGGTGTGAACTCGTTCAAACACTTCATGGCCTATAAGGGCGCGTTGATGATTGAGGACGATGAGATGTTCGCGTCCTTCAAGCGATGCCGAGAGTTGGGTGCGCTGCCGATGGTGCATGCCGAGAACGGCGATCTGGTGGCCGAGTTGCAGCAGAAGTATTTTGACGAGGGGATTACGGGGCCTGAAGGGCATGCCTATTCGCGTCCGCCGGAGTTGGAGGGCGAAGCGGCGAACCGTGCGATAACGATTGCGGATACGGCCGGTGTGCCGCTCTATATTGTGCATGTCTCTTGCGAGCAGACCCATGAGGCGATCCGCCGTGCGCGGCAAAAGGGAATGCGGGTGTATGGCGAGCCGTTGATCCAGTTTTTGACTCTCGACGAGAGCGAGTATTTCAATAAGGATTGGGACCATGCCGCGCGGCGGGTGATGTCGCCGCCGTTCAGAAGCAAGGACCATCAGGACAGTCTCTGGGCTGGTCTGCAAGCAGGATCGTTGCAGGTTGTAGCGACAGACCATGCAGCCTTCAGCACGGAGCAGAAGCGAGCGGGGCGTGATGACTTCCGGATCATTCCGAACGGGTCTAACGGTCTGGAGGAACGCTTGGCCGTGCTGTGGACGACAGGCGTTGAGACGGGGCGGTTGACGATGAATGAATTTGTCGCGGTGACCTCAACAAATGTGGCGAAGATTTTGAACATCTATCCGCGCAAGGGGGCGCTGGTTGAGGGGGCGGATGCGGACATTGTTGTGTGGGATCCAAAAATTACCAAGACGATTTCGCCAGCGAACCATCATTCTGTGCTGGATTATAACGTGTTCGAGGGGTTTGAAGTGCGCGCGCAAAGCCGCTTTACTCTGAGTCGTGGTGAAGTGATCTGGGCCTGGGGGCAGAACTCACAACCCAATCCGGGACGCGGGCGTTTTATTCCGCGGCCCGCATTTCCGAGCGCAAACGTTGCATTGAGTAAATGGAAAGAGCTGAACGCGCCGAAAATGATCAAGCGTGATCCACTGAACATTCCGGCGGGGATATAAAGCCGGACATGGAATTTCAAAAAGAAAATTCGCTTGCGCGTGTGAGTTATACGGGTGGCATATTAGGGTTGGTTGTGGGCAGCCAGTTCGCGCGGCTGGAAAAAGTAATAGCGGCGAAAAACAGGGATGGATGGAATTTGGCGGAAGTTATCCCGGAGAACCGGAACTTGATCATCTGGGTTTTCCGTATTTTGCTACTGGTGGTTACGCTCGGGCTTTGGACATTGGCAACGGGATACATTCTGGTTTTTGAACGCCAGGTTGTTCGGCGCGAGGGGGAGCAGAAGATAAATTCGACCCGAAAGGAGCCAACATTGGCCGCACGGAGGCCAGCGATATGACCGCAGTTATCAGTGCTCGGAACCTTGACCTGACATTCCAGACAAATGACGGCCCTGTTCATGCCCTCAAAGGCGTTGATCTGGATATCAATCAGGGTGATTTCGTTAGCTTCATCGGTCCCTCCGGCTGTGGCAAGACGACATTCTTGCGGGTGATGGCGGATTTGGAGCAGCCAACGGGTGGTGAGATTACGGTTAATGGGGTCTCTCCACGTGAAGCGCGTGAAGCGCGGGCTTACGGCTATGTGTTTCAGGCGGCGGGGTTGTATCCTTGGCGTACGATCGGCGGGAATATCCGGCTGCCGCTCGAAATTATGGGAGTTCCAAAGGCCGAGCAGGCCGAGCGTGTGGCGCGGGTACTTGAGCTTGTGGAGCTGAGCGGATTCGAGAACAAATTTCCGTGGCAGTTGAGCGGGGGCATGCAGCAGCGGGCAAGCATCGCGCGGGCGCTTAGTTTTGATGCTGACCTTTTGTTGATGGACGAGCCGTTTGGCGCGCTGGACGAGATTGTGCGGGACCACCTGAACGAGCAGTTATTGAAGCTTTGGGCACGGACGGAAAAGACCATCGCTTTTGTGACGCATTCGATTCCCGAAGCAGTCTATCTGAGTACGAAGATCGTGGTGATGAGTCCGCGACCGGGTCGTATATCAGATGTGATCGAGAGTACGCTGCCAAAAGAGCGGCCTTTGGAGATACGGGAAAGTCCCGAGTTTTTGGCGATTGCGCACCGTGTGCGTGAGGGGCTGCGGGCGGGACATTCGGATGATTAGTGTTGAAATAAATGACGTTCGTCGCGCGTGTGCCGCGACGCCCCGCCCGCCCTCCAGCGCAGTGCAATATGAATGGCTACTTCATGCAGCGGCTGCAAGGCTGGCTTTTAGGGGTAAAATAAAAGGTGCAGCGGCGTGAGGAATATATTGCCTGTCCTTACTGTTCTGGCAGCCGTTGTCGGGTTCTGGCTTTTGGCCGTGATCCCGATGAATATGCATCTGGTGGCGGATCAGGCACAGCGGGACGGAGCAGTGGTCGTACCTGAAACGCCAATGGAGCGGCAGGAATTTAGCGGAGCGGGATTGGCGGTGCGTAATTTGCATCTGGTGCCGCTGACCTATGATTTCCAGCGGCCAAGATTGCCCAGCCCCCAGCAGGTGATTGGTGAAATGGTGGATACTATTTTCGGGCAGAAGGTGACTTCGCGCCGCTCGCTAGTGTATCACGGCTGGGTTACGCTCGCGCCGACGTTGTTGGGGTTTGTGATCGGGACGGCGCTGGGCGTGCTGCTGGCGGTCGGAATTGTCTATAGCAGGGTGATGGATCGGTCTGTCATGCCTTGGGCAATTGTGAGCCAGACGATCCCGATTTTGGCGCTGGCGCCAATGGTTATTGTGGTTCTCGGCTCCATGGGGGTTCAGGGCTTGTTTCCAAAATCCCTGATTGCTGCCTACTTGTCGTTCTTTCCCGTTGTGGTGGGCATGGTAAAGGGCTTGCGCAGCCCCTCTGCAATGCAGCTGGATTTGTTGCGGACCTATAACGCATCGGGGGCACAGGGGTTTTGGGCACTGCGGTTGCCCGCCTCTGCGCCATATTTGTTCGCCTCGCTCAAAATTGGAATATCGGCGTCTTTGGTAGGTACGATTGTGGCGGAGCTGCCCACGGGCGCGCGGGCCGGATTTGGCGCGCGAATGCTGGTGGGCGACCAATATGGGCAGCCACTGGTGAGTTGGGCAGCATTGTTCGCAGCTGCATTGACGGCCGCAGCATTAGTGGCGCTTTTCAGCGCGGTCGAAAGGGCCACGTTGCGGCGCATGGGGATGGCTGTGGCATGATGTACGTACTGCTAGGATTGATAATCTGGGGCGCTGGATGGCTATTGAATGTGTGGCTATCGCAGGGACCAAATTCAGACGGAGTTGCGGTGCGGATTATTGTACCTGCAATTTTTGGTCTGACGATCGTCATAGTTTGGGAGATGATGGTACGCGGATTCGAAGTGAACCCTGTGATCCTGCCAGCGCCTTCGTCGGTTGCTGCACGTGTTATTCAGGAGGGTCCAATCCTGTGGGCGGATTTTCGGCAGACCGTACTAAAGGGGGCGTTGGTTGGCTATCTGGTTGGGATGGTGGGCGCCTTTGGCATTGCAGTGCTTGCTGACCGGTCGGATTTCCTCACGCGCGGAATACTACCAGTGGGGAGTTTCATGGCGGCACTGCCGATCGTTGGGACAGCGCCTATTTTGGTGAAATGGCTCGGCAGCGGTTGGGAATCCAAAGCGGCGGTGGTCGCTGTGATGGTGTTCTTTCCGATTCTTGTGAACACAGTGGCAGGATTGAAAGACACAAGCGGCATGCAACGGGATCTTATGCGGACCTATGCTGCGGGCTATTGGCCGACATTGTTCAAGCTGCGGCTGCCTGCGGCGTTGCCGTTTATGTTTAATGGCCTCAAGATCGGCACCACGCTGGCGTTGATCGGCGCAATTGTTGCCGAATTTTTCGGCTCTCCCACGGTGGGGATGGGGTTTCGGATATCTACGAGCTTCGGGCAGCTTGCGCTGGACATGGTCTGGGCCGAGATTGTTGTGGCGGCCATCGCGGGAAGCGCGTTCTATGGCCTTGTAACGCTGATCGAAAAGCGGGTGACGTTTTGGCACCCGTCGCAACGATAACAATGACCCCGACAAACGGGGCGTTTGTATTAACCAACCGACTTGGAGGTCGAAAGATGAAGAGATTTATGATCGCGGCGGCATGCACCGCAGGACTGGCGGGAACGCCTGTTTTTGCGGATGGCCATGCTAACACCGTCACACTGCAATTGCAGTGGGTCACGCAGTCCCAGTTTGCGGGCTATTATGTGGCCCAGGATAAGGGGTTTTACGAGGAAGAGGGGCTTGATGTAACGATCCTTCCAGGCGGTCCAGATATTGCACCGCCGCAGGTTCTGGCCGGTGGTGGCGCGGATGCAATGCTCAACTGGATGCCATCGGCGCTGGCTGCGCGTGAAAAGGGGCTGCCGGTGGTTAACATCGCACAGCCGTTCAAGACATCCGGCCTGATGCTGACCTGCTGGAAGGACACCGGCATTACGTCGGTGGAGGATTTCAAGGGAAAGACGATCGGTGTCTGGTTCTTCGGCAATGAATATCCGTTCCTGAGTTGGATGTCCCAAGCGGGCATTTCGACAGATGGCGGCGCAGAGGGTGTTACTGTCCTCAAGCAGGGTTTCAACGTCGATCCCCTGTTGCAACGCGAGGCGGACTGCATCTCGACGATGACCTACAATGAATATGGTCAGGTTCTGGACGCTGGTGTGAACCCTGAGGAACTGGTTACGTTCAAATACGAAGATCAGGGTGTTGCCACGTTGGAAGATGGCATCTGGGTGCTTGAGGATAACCTCAAGGACGAAGTGTTCGTCGACAAAATGACCCGCTTTGTTCGTGCGTCCATGAAGGGGTGGAAATACGCGGAAGAGAATACTGCAGAAGCAGGTGCAATCATCATCGAGAATGACGAGACCGGTGCACAGTCCGAAGAGGCGCAGGTGCGGATGATGGAAGAAGTGGCCAAGCTCACTGCGGGATCCAACGGCGCACTGGCCGAGGCGGATTTCCAGCGCACGGTGGATACGCTGCTGGCAGGTGGATCTGATCCGGTGATCTCCAAGCAGCCCGAGGGCGCATGGACAAGCGTCATCACGGATGGCGCACTGAACTAAGTATAGTCAAATTGGCATGAGGGGGCTGGCGCATAGGTGCCGGCCCCTTTTTTATGTGAAGTCAGGCCTTGAGTGACGCAGAACTGTCACGGTTACGTTGCCAAAGCTTCACCTGATCGCAAGAATGCCGTTACATAGGGGGGGCAGTATTTGCAGGCTCATGTTTGCTTTTACTGGAGAAGTCCCGATGTATCCCACGTCTTTTATCACGGCCTGCACAACCGCGCTTATGGCGCTGCCTGTTGCTGCGCAGGAGATGATGCCAGCAACCCTTGCAGGGCATGCTGTTATCCCCGCATTCTCATTTTCGGCACCGCCCGCGGATGCGCCCGCCGAAACGTGGGTTTCTGGGAAATATACCAATGGCCCTGCCGCCATCGCCGCGCCGCAATCGGTTGAGATCAACGGGCTGATGCTACCGTTTTTCGGGCAACCGCTACAGGGTTTTTCGGGCTATGCCGCGCAACGTGGCGCGGAGAATAGCCTGTATGCGCTGATTGATAACGGGTTTGGAACTAAGGCGAACAGCTCGGATGCGCTGCTTGGATTTACCCGTATTTCGCCAAACTTTGACGAGGGAACTGTCGCTGTAGAAGAGCGGATCTGGCTGCATGATCCTGACCGCCTTGCACCGTTCCGCATTGTTCACGACGGCTCCGAGACACGCTACCTGACGGGCGCGGATTTTGATCTCGAAGGGATGCAGATTGTCGGCGACACTGTCTGGATCGGGGAGGAGTTCGGCCCCTACCTAATTTCTGCCACACTGGAGGGTAAGGTTACAGGGGTCTACCCGACGATGGTAGACGGCAAGGAGTTGCGCTCACCCGATCATCCGGCACTGCGTGCGACAGCACAGGCGGGTGTGGATTGGAAGCTGCCCGGCTCCGGCGGGTACGAAGGTTTGGCCCTCACGCCGGACAAGAAAACACTTTGGGGTATGTTGGAAAAGCCGATGCTGGACGAGACGGGAGCACCGGAGGGCAATTATCTGCGGGTGCTGGCGTTTGATCCCGATGCACGTCGCTGGACTGGGGATAGTTTTAAGTTTGCGCTGACTGAAGGGGCGGTGGCGATCGGTGATTTCAACTTTATCGATGATACGCGCGCGCTGGTGATTGAGCGTGATGGCGGGCAGGGGCATGTGTCAGCAGCTTGTGCTGCAGGTGCAGCAGGGGACTGTTTCGATGCCCCCGCACTGATAAAGCGCGTGACCCTGATTGACACCGCGCAGATCGACGCCGAGGGCTTTGTGCGGCGCTTGGCGCAGATTGATTTGATGGATATTTCAGATCCTGACGGGATCAGCCGGATGGGCGACACCAGCGGGCAGGTAGAAGATGGTAAATTTGTTTTCCCGTTTGTCACTATCGAGAGTGTCCTGCGCGATGGCGAGGATCATATCCTTGTTTCAAACGACAATAACTTGCCATTTTCGGCGGGCCGGACGCTGGGCGTGCCAGACAGTAACGAGGTGATCCGCCTTTATGTTCCGGAGTTGTTGGCTGCCAAGTAAGTCGAGCTGATGTCAGGGGTGAGGGGCTGGTCTAGACCGGCCCCTTTTTCCCACTTTCAGAACAGGGCGAGCCAGATGCCTACGAACATCGCGATGCCGCCAAAGTTGACGCAGGTGTGCCAGATTGCATAGCGGTAGGGCATCTGGCGGCGTGCATAGAACGCAGTGCCGATGACATAAGCGATTGCACCTGCAACGATGCACCAAAGAGTCGCGAGGGGAACTGTTGTCATATCTGGCAATGCGCTGAGGCCAATTGCACCAAGGCCAAGGTAGGATGCGGTAGACCACCGCGATTGAACGGTTACATTTGTTATCTTGTTCCAAATCGCGATGGCTGTGAGTCCCCAGCAAACCCAGAGCAGGATGATGGTCCACGGAGTGTTTGCGAAGACAAAAAACGGGGTGAACGTGCCTGAGATGCTGGGATAGATTGCTGCATGATCAATGCGGCGCAACAACAGCCGGTGCGCGTGCCATGGCGAAAAATGATAGGCGCAAGATGCAAGATTCGAGGCTAGCGCGCACAAGACATATACGACAAGCGCTGCGATGAGAGACGGGGCGAGCATGGCTGTGCTTGCCCTTGTGAGCAAAAGCCCCCCTGCGACAAGTATCAGACACAGGCCGATCACATGAACGATCAAGTCGGCGCGCCGGTAGTGGTGATTTTGGCTCGGGTAGGTAGGTTCGATCATTGGACGCCCTGCATTTTTGTCGCTTCGAGGTATCTGCTGGGAGTGGGGCTGTCCAGAATTCCGGTACGGCAGTTTACCGAGAGACTCTTGCAGAACTGCCAATCGAAAAGGGCCAGCGAAATCACCGGCCCTTTGGATGGAAAATTTTGGAAGGTTTAGACGACAGTCACTTTTGTGCCGAGTGGGACGCGCTTGTACAGGTCTTCGACATGGGCGTTCAGCATGCGGATACATCCGTTGGAAACGGAGCGGCCGATTGATTTCGGCGCCGTGGTGCCGTGGATGCGGAAGTACGTATCCTTGCCGTTCTGGAACAGATAAAGTGCGCGCGCACCGAGCGGGTTACCGGGGCCACCGGGTTGTGCTTCGGTGTTGCCGATAAAGCGGGCGTAGGCTTTTGGATCACGCTCGATCATTTCGTTGGTCGGGCGCCATGTTGGCCACTCTTTCTTTACGTCGATCGTGGCGGAGCCGGTGAACTCAAGACCCGCTTTCCCGACGCCAACGCCATAGCGCATGGCCATGCCCGGCTCTGTCACGAAATACAGATAGTAACTGCGGGGCAGGATCAGCAGCTCGCCTACATTATAGCTTTTTTTGATGCGGACTAATTGCGGCGTGGGATCAAAAACGGCGGCCTGTGCCGAGACAAGCTGTGGCAGGGCGGATGCGGCTATAGTACTGGCAATAAACGAACGGCGGCGCATGAAATTGTCCTTATAAAAGCAAATTTGCGCTTAGTTTTAGCAAACTGAGGGAATTTTCAAGCCTAGAACAGAAAAACCGACCATCCGTTGCAGAATGGTCGGTCAAATCTTTGTGTAGAGCGGGCCGTAGCCCAAGCGTCTACGACTTATGCAAGTGCGATGTTTGTCGCGGACTCGCGGCCATCACGGCCTGCTTCGATGTCGAAGGTCACTTTCTGGTTGTCGGCAAGACCTGTGAGGCCGGCGCGCTCAACAGCAGAGATGTGTACGAATACATCGCTCTTGCCGCCATCTGGTGCGATAAAGCCGAAGCCTTTTGTTGTATTGAACCATTTTACGGTGCCAGTAGCCATTCCGTAGTCTCCTAAACTTTAGTGTCCCATCCGCGTGGTGCGATGGCGTGGCGTGGTCGGTCTGAAGTCGTCCGTGGCGCCGTGTTAGGGAGACAGTGGGTCGAAATAGATAACGTTAGCAACTTCCAAGATAGGGCCTGACAAGGATTCGATCAAGGGGTCTGCGATGATGCGCGAATATTGGCTTGTGAGAACAGAAATAGCGGGCGGTACTAAGGTCGCCCGCTATTTCAATCGGCTCAATGACCGGTATTTTTCTAGCGCACGAATTTCTTGTGCTTCAGGCGCTTAGGTTCGAGTGCGTCGGCACCCAAACGACGTTTTTTATCTTCCTCATAGTCCGAGAATGCACCCTCGAACCACTCGACGTGGGCTTCGCCCTCGAAGGCGAGGATATGCGTGCAGATACGGTCAAGGAAGAAACGGTCGTGGGAGATGACCACAGCACAGCCTGCGAAATCGACAAGAGCGTCTTCGAGCGCGCGGAGGGTCTCAACGTCGAGATCGTTTGTAGGTTCATCGAGGAGAAGTACGTTGCCGCCCGATTTCAAAAGGCGCGCCATGTGAACACGGTTCCGCTCACCGCCAGACAGCAGGCCAACCTTCTTTTGCTGGTCCCCACCTTTGAAGTTGAACGACGAGCAATAGGCCCGCGAGTTTACTTCGGCATCCCCCAGCGCGATCAGTTCGGCTCCGCCCGAAATCGCCTGCCAGACGTTGTCATCGGGATTCAGGTCATCACGCGATTGGTCAACATATGAAAGCTGGACGGTATTGCCGATTTCGACCGTGCCCGCATCTGGCGTTTCCTGACCAGTGAGCATTTTGAACAGCGTTGATTTGCCTGCGCCGTTGGGACCGATCACGCCGACAATGCCACCCGGTGGCAGGGAAAACTCGAGGTTCTCGACGAGAAGTTTGTCGCCCATCGCTTTTGTCAGGCCAGTGACATCTATCACCTTGTTGCCAAGACGCTGACCGTTGGGGATCACTATCTGGGCGTTTGCAAGTTTTTCGCGCTCGGATTGGTCGGCCATCTCATTGTAGGACTTGATACGCGCTTTTGATTTTGACTGGCGTGCTTTGGCGCCCTGACGCATCCACTCCAGCTCACGCTCAAGTGTTTTCTGGCGGGATTTATCTTCACGGGATTCTTGGGAAAGGCGCTTTGCCTTCTGCTCGAGCCAATCGGAATAGTTTCCCTCGTTGGGGATGCCGCGGCCGCGATCAAGTTCAAGAATCCAGCTGGTGATATCGTCGAGGAAGTAACGGTCGTGGGTGACGATCAGGATTGTACCTTTGTAGGCCATCAGGTGCTGTTGGAGCCAAGCGATCGTTTCTGCATCAAGGTGGTTTGTCGGCTCGTCGAGCAGCAGCATTTCAGGCTGTTCCAGCAGCAATTTGCACAAAGCTACACGGCGCAGCTCACCACCGGAGAGTTTCGAGATATCGGCATCGTCAGGCGGGCAGCGCAATGCCTCCATCGAGACATCGATCTGACTATCGAGATCCCAGAGATTCTCGGCGTCGATCTGGTCTTGCAGGGCTGCCATCTCGTCGGCAGTCTCGTCGGAATAGTTCATTGCCAGTTCGTTGTAGCGGTCGAGTACGGCTTTTTTCTTGGCAACGCCAAGCATTACATTCTCGCGCACAGAGAGCGTCTCGTCGAGCTTTGGCTCCTGTGGCAGGTAGCCAACTTTTGCACCTTCGGCGACCCATGCTTCACCGGTGAAATCCTTATCAAGGCCGGCCATGATCTTCATCAGCGTCGATTTACCCGAGCCGTTAACACCGACCACGCCGATTTTCACACCGGGCAAAAAGTTCAGGTGGATGTTTTCAAAGCATTTCTTACCGCCGGGATAGGTCTTTGATACCCCTTGCATGTGATAGACGTATTGATAGGCGGCCATGGTGCGACTCCTCGTGCGTGTCAGGATTTGCCCTGCAATATCTGGGGCGCTGCGCAATATCAACGTCCCGCTGATGCAAATGGCGGACTGTCTGTTGGCCATGACGGGTATGGCTGAGGGAAAGTAGGGAAGATTCTCTCAAAAAGGGATGGAGGAATCAGCACATCGGCTTGGTTTGAGCGGGACGTTCGATATGCGCTGTTGACTGAAGCAATTCATTTAGATTGCAAATTTTCATAATTCAGGCAGCATTACAGGGCTAGGAAAAAATTAAGGCAAATTAGTAAGAGGGAATTTGCTAGGCTGATGTCATGCCCGTGGGGCGGGAATGTCCCTGTGCCGCGGATTAACCGGATCGTTATTCAATACGATCGAGAACAGGGAAAATACCAATGTCTCAGACAACCCTCATTGTGGGGCTGGATGGATCCGAGCCGGGCAAACGCGCGCTCGCGTTTGCAACAGCCCGTGCCAAGCTGATCGGCGATTGCCGTGTTTTGCTGGTTTACGTGATCGAATGGTCGCCGTTCAGCTTTCAGACAGCAGAAGAAAATGAAAAGCGCCACGTGCGGCGTGAAGAGGAGTTAGGCCTTGCGCGGGAGCGTATTCTGGACCCTGCAATCTCATCTGCAAAGGCGGATGGCGTTGTGGTCGAGGGCATCGTGAAGCACGGTGACGTCGCCGAAATTCTCGAGAGCCTCGCCAAAAGCAATAATGCCTCGCAGATTGTTGTGGGTCGCATCGGTGAGCGCGGGATCAAGGAACGTCTGTTTGGCGGTGTGACGGGGCGTCTAGTTGCTGCATCCAGCGTGCCGATCACGATTATCCCGTAGAAAGGAAAGAGATATGAAGCACTTTTTTGCATTGGGAGCAGCCGCCACGGCGATCAGCTTGCCCACCCTCGCCGCCGCCCAAGAGGCTGTATCAATTGACCAGCGGGTGAATGATATTTTTGCCGGCTCTACCGGATGGTTCGTTAATCTGATTTTCATGAACCTACCGGGAACCAATTTTCCGTGGATTGTTTTATGGCTGGTTGTGGCCGCTTCGATCTTTACGGTCTATTTTGGGTTCGTCCAGCTTAAGGCGTTCGGCCATGCGATCAGCCTTGTAAAAGGCGACTATTCGGATCCCGATGATGCGGGTGAGGTCAGCCATTTTCAGGCGTTGACGACGGCGTTGTCCGGCACTGTAGGCCTTGGCAATATCGCGGGTGTTGCAGTGGCCATTGGTATCGGCGGGCCGGGTGCAACGTTCTGGATGATTGTTGCGGGCCTCCTTGGGATGGCGTCGAAATTTACGGAATGTACACTGGGGGTGAAATACCGCAACGAATATCCCGACGGCACCGTATCAGGCGGTCCAATGTATTATATGGTGAAAGGGTTCAAAGAGCGCAATCTGCCCGGTGGCCGTTTCCTCGCCATCGTGTTTGCGATCTTCACCATCGGTGGGGCGCTTGGTGGCGGGAACATGTTTCAGGCCAATCAGGCACATGCCCAAATCACGCAAATTACGGGTGATTTCAGCGGTCTGATCACCGGGGTGATCTTTGCTGCGGTTGTCTTCATGGTTATTGTTGGGGGAATCAAATCTATTGCCAGCGTGACAGAAAAGGTCGTGCCGTTCATGGGGGTGCTGTACGTTGTAGCGGCATTGATGATTCTTGCAGTGAACTACGACCAGATTGGCTGGGCCTTCGGCCAGATATTTGCCGGTGCGTTTACCGGCCTGGGGGTTGCGGGCGGCTTTGTCGGTGCATTGATCCAAGGGTTCAAGCGTGCCGCGTTCTCGAACGAAGCCGGTGTCGGTTCTGCGGCGATTGCACACTCTGCTGTGCGCACCAAAGAGCCTGTGACAGAAGGCGTCGTCTCCCTGCTGGAGCCATTCATCGATACTGTTGTGATCTGTACAATGACGGCACTTGTGATCACCATTTCAGGCGTATTGGTTTGGGACCCTGTTGCGGGTGCCTACCTGCTTAATGAAGCAGGGACATCAATCCTGACTGCGGATGGATCTTCGGGTGTGGCGCTGACTTCGGCGGCCTTCGCTTCCGGCTTCAGCTGGTTCCCTTATGTGCTGGCGGTTGCGGTCATCCTGTTTGCCTTCTCCACCATGATCTCGTGGTCCTATTACGGGCTCAAGGCATGGACCTACCTGTTCGGTGAGGGCAAAACGACAGAGCTGATCTTCAAGCTGATCTTCTGTTTTTTCATCATCGTGGGAGCGGCTGCACAGCTGGGTGCGGTCATCGACTTCTCCGACGCCATGATCTTTGCGATGGCGGTGGTTAACATCACGGCGCTTTATTGTCTGATGCCGATCGTCAAGCGTGAGATGAACAGCTACTTCAGCCGCTTGAAATCCGGCGAAATCGTCAAGTACAAGCACTAAGCTTTGTTGACATAAGGCGGATCTTGCCGTCCCTTCGGCCCCTGAGATACCTCGGGGGCTGTTTTCGTTTTGCGATATGATATTCCATATGCTGCCCCCGGTCAGGTGATCGGACTTTTGGGTGGCTCGTTTGATCCCGCGCACGAAGGACATGCGCACATCACGCGTGAAGCGCTCAAGCGGTTCGGACTGGACGCGGTGTGGTGGCTTGTGAGCCCCGGTAATCCGCTGAAAACGCGCGGGCCCGCGCCAATGGCGGCACGGATCGAGCAGGCCCAAGCGGTGATAAATCATCCGCAAGTTACCGTGACCGGCATCGAGGAACGCCTTGGCACACGCTATACTGCGCAGACGATTGCGGCATTGCAGGCGCTTTACCCGCGGGCGCGGTTTGTGTGGCTGATGGGCGCGGATAATCTGGCACAGTTCCACATGTGGCAGGATTGGAAGCGGATTGCCGAAACTGTGCCGATGGGCATTTTGGCCCGTCCCGGCCAGCGTATTTCTGCACGGATGAGCAGAGCGGCAACCCTGTATGCCCCCTACCGGATTTTGGGGCGCAACAGCCAGTTGCTGGCGCAGGCG
Organism: Sulfitobacter guttiformis; assembly: GCF_003610455.1. Taxonomy (NCBI): domain Bacteria; kingdom Pseudomonadati; phylum Pseudomonadota; class Alphaproteobacteria; order Rhodobacterales; family Roseobacteraceae; genus Sulfitobacter; species Sulfitobacter guttiformis. Next base: position 2,055,407 of record NZ_RAQK01000001.1, read on the forward strand.
CATGCACCTGCGTGGTGTTTTGTGAATGTCCCGATGAAGGATGTTTCATCCTCTGCTATTCGCGCCTCGGGGGCGTGGTCAGCGTAAGCGTGCAGAGGCAAGGCCTGCCGTCAAAATAACTGCCAGCCCCGCCCATGTCCAGATGTCCGGGAGGTCGCCAAAGACGGCCCAACCCAACCCGACTGCCGCGACCAACTGGAAGTATACCAGCGGAGCGATGCGTGTAGCAGGCACCAGCTGATAGGCGTAAAGTAGCAGCAGGTTTCCCATCATCGAGCACAATGCCGAGATCAGTGTGAGGCCCGCGATCGTGCCCGTAAAAGCGGGCAGATGAGTGACACCTAGCGGAACAAGTACCAGTGCCGCTATCAAGAGTTGGATGAATGTCATCGCCAGCGGTGTTCCAAGCGGCCCCAACCAGCGGGACATCGTAAGAAATACTCCGTAGCAGGTGCCTGCGGTCACTGCCCAAAGCACGCCCGTGCTAGCCCCCATGCCCGGACGGACGACGATGAGCACGCCTAAAAACCCAAGCACAACCAGCGCCGAGCGCAGTGGTGTCACAGGCTCGCGCAAGAAAATCACCGCCAGAACATAGCTGATCAGCGGTCCCACAAAGAACGCTGCAAAGACGGTGGCGACTTCTTCGACCCGAAGCGCGTTTTGGATGCAACTGATACCGGCAGCAAGAAAACAGGCCCGTACCCAGATGCGCCAGTTACGCAACAGCGCCCATGCGCTGCGCGGAACGAAGGGCAGAATTAGCACTGCCCCGACCAGAAAGCGGGACCATGCGACAAATATCGGCGCTGTCTGATATGTTCCGCTGAGCAATTTGCCTGCACTGTCCCCAGCAGGGATCAAGGACATAGCTAGAAACATGATAAAAACGGCGCGCTGCATAGTGATGCGCTATCACCTGCGTGTGTCCGAGGAAATGTCATTTATGGGCGCTTGTGGCGGCGACCTGTCTTAGGGTAACCCTGAAGAATGGAACGCGCATTTTCACGACGGTATTTTTTGGGCACTGCTGCTGCCGCTGCGGTTTTAGGGTCGCATACTGCGCAGGCAGCGCCGCCCACTGAATCGCTCCGGCCCGTTCAGAGGGGTGAGGCGTTTTTTAAACGTGCTGCGCGCAGTGTCGAGGATATTCTGGGCGAAGCAAAGCTTGCAGGCAATGTATCATTCGCTGTGTCTGACGCAGCGACAGGCAAGACGCTTGAGACCCATGATGCCGCTATAGCGCGCCCGCCCGCGAGTGTGACAAAAGCGATTACCGCGCTTTACGCGTTGGACGCGCTGGGCGCCGGACACAGGTTCGAGACGCGCCTGCTGGCGACAGGTGGGGTCGTCAACGGTGAGATTGGCGGCGATCTGGTTTTGGTCGGGGGAGGTGATCCTACGCTTGATACGGACACACTGGCGCTGATGGCTGCAAATCTGAAGGCTGCGGGAATCATCGGCGTTAAAGGAGGGTTCAAGGTTTATGAGGCCAGCCTGCCGGTAATTTCGCGAATTGATCCCGAACAACCCGATCAGGTGGGGTATAACCCAGGGGTGTCAGGCATCGCTCTGAACTACAACCGCGTTCATTTTGAATGGAGACGCGCGAGTGGCAATTATACTGTGACGATGGAGGGGCGCTCCGATAAGTATCGCCCCGCAGTGACAATGGCCGTTATGCAAATCCGTGATCGTGCTGCGCCGGTTTACACCTATGAAGATAAGGCGGGAATTGACGCGTGGTCTGTTGCCCGTGGTGCTCTAGGCGGCAGCGGCTCCCGTTGGTTGCCGGTGCGCAAGCCAGGCTTGTATGCAGGCGAAGTTTTCCAGACGCTGGCGGGCGCTCACGGGATCAGGTTGAGTGCGCCGAAGATTGTGGATGTGGTTCCCGAGGCTGAGATCCTCGTCCGTCAGGAAAGCGAGGACTTGAGAAGTATTCTGCGCGACATGCTGAAATGGTCAACCAACCTGACGGCTGAAATGATGGGCCTTGCAGCGAGCGCTGCCCATGGACCGGTTCCGGTGAGCCTCAAAGCGTCTGCATCACAGATGAATATCTGGGCCCGCGCGAATTTGGGGATGACGGGGCCCGCGCTGGTGGATCACTCCGGCCTTGGTGATGATAGCCGTTTAACAGCGAACGACATGGTTGCAGCCCTTGTGCATGCCCGCAACGAGGGCCTGCGCGATATTCTCAAGCCCGTGAAAATGCGTGATGAAAAGCGCAAAGTAGTGGATGATCATCCGATCAAGGTTGATGCGAAGACAGGTACACTAAATTTCGTGTCCGCGCTTGCGGGGTATCTGACGGGACCTGACGGGACAGAGATGGCATTTGCCATTTTTGCGGCCGATCAGGATATTCGCGCGAAGTTGACTCGCGCTGAGCGTGAAGGCCCTCCGGGGAGCGACAGCTGGAACATCCGCGCTAAACGGATGCAGCAGCATCTTATTGAGCGCTGGGGCGTTCTTTACGGCGCTTAGCCTGCTGATTTTAAACCTGACTGCTTTTATGGGAGAGCTGGGGGATGCTCCTCAGGTGAGGTGGCGTGCGCGGGCTCCGCGTTCAATCGCTGCAGCGTGCAACCGGTCAATATTCAGCTCATAGCGGATTTCTTCGAGAATACGCATCTCGGCTTCCTCAAGCTTGCCATCGGCTGCGGCAACATCGCAAGCCAGTGCATATGCGGTCTCGTTCAGGCGATCGGGCAGGGCCTCGCGCACCAAACCGAATAGAGCATCTAGGCCGTCTTCTTGCTCGAACAGATCGAATACCATCTGGCTGACGGTCTTGATCCGGTCTTGGTCGAAATCGGCAAAGATCGGGAGCAGGGTGACAGCCGTCTGGATCTTGATAAGCTCTGTGGTGCCAATATGTTCGTCCGAGGCGGAAACGGCGATCATTACGGCCACAAGACAATCCTGTGCGCTAAGCGTAAGGGAGGGGTCGTTTTGCATTCTAGGGGATCCTTTACGCGGCGATGTTAGATGTGCAGATTATTGACGGCACGGGCCTTGCGCAATAGACGATGCCAATGCGGCGCGATAAGGTGCTAGCGATTATTTTCGGGAAGTTTGATATGTCTGAGATGCGGGATGCAGCAATGCAGAGCAAAGCGTGGCCTTTTGAAGAAGCGCGCCGCCTGCTCAAACGCTATCAGGGTAAAGCGCCTGAGAAGGGGTATGTCCTGTTCGAAACAGGCTATGGCCCCTCCGGACTGCCGCATATCGGAACCTTTGGCGAGGTTGCCCGGACAACGATGATCCGCCGCGCATTCGAGGCGATCAGCGACATTCCTACCCGCCTTGTTTGCTTTTCCGACGATCTTGACGGCATGCGGAAGGTGCCGAGCAATGTCCCGAATCCGGAGGCGTTGATCGAGCATTTGCAGCTGCCGCTGACATCTGTGCCTGATCCGTTTGGCGAGTTCGAAAGCTTTGGGCATCATAACAATGCAATGCTGCGGCGGTTTCTCGATACCTTTGGTTTTGAATATGAGTTTATCTCGGCCACTGAATTCTATGCTTCCGGCCAGTTCGACGAGATTCTGATGCGCGCCGCTGAAAAATACGATGAGATCATGGAAGTCATGCTCAAATCTCTTCGCGAGGAACGGCGTCAGACCTATTCCATCTTCCTGCCGATCCATCCGGTGACCGGTCGAGTGATGTATGTGCCGATGAAATCGGTGGATGCAAAGGCGGGGACGATCACTTTTGACACCGATGAAGGCGAGGAGATGACCCTTCCGGTGACGGGCGGTAATGTAAAGCTGCAATGGAAACCCGATTTCGGGGCGCGTTGGGCGGCCCTCGGGGTCGATTTCGAGATGTACGGCAAGGATCACAGTACCAACACGCCGATCTACGATTCGATTTGTCGTATCCTTGGCGCGCGTGCGCCGGAGCATTTCAGCTATGAGTTGTTCCTTGATCAGGACGGGCACAAGATTTCAAAGACTTCCGGCAACGGACTGTCGATAGACGAATGGCTTACCTATGCCAGTGCGGAATCTCTGTCGTATTTTATGTATCTCAAGCCCAAGACGGCCAAGCGGATGTATTTCGATGTGATCCCTAAGGCGGTGGACGAATACCACCAGCAGTTGCGCGCCTATGAGACCCAGGACATCAAAGGCCAGCTCAACAATCCCGTCTGGCACATCCACGGCGGCGATGTGCCGAAATCGGATATGGTTGTACCATTCTCGATGTTGCTCAACCTCGCCTCTGTTTCGTCGGCAGAGGATAAGGCCCAACTGTGGGGCTTTATCCAGCGCTATGCACCCGAGGCAACACCTGAAACGAACCCCGGCATGGACGCAGCCGCAGCATTTGCGGTGCGCTACTTCAATGATTTCGTGAAGCCCGAAAAGGTATTCCGAACGCCCAGCGAACTGGAACGTGAGGCGCTGATCGATCTGCGCGCGCAACTGTCTGAGTGGGATGGCGGCCTTGATGCAGATGCGTTGCAGACGATGGTGTTTGCCGTGGGCAAGGAGCGTTTTGATCCGCTTCGCGACTGGTTTACTGCCCTCTATGAAGTGCTTCTTGGCGCGTCGCAGGGGCCACGGTTTGGCGGGTTTATCGCCCTTTATGGCGTTGAGGAAACAGTCGCGCTGATTGACAACGCGTTGGCTGGAAAATTGACAGCAGTGTGAAACTCTTGCCCTGTCGCTTGCGTGATTTACTTTAGGTCATGAAGGCGACAGGGAGAGTGACAATGAAAATGGTAGTCTTGGCGGCGACATTTGCGATGCTGACTGCGTTTGGTGCGCAAGCACAGGATGCTGAAATACGTGGCACAATCAATCAGCAGTTTGAGGCGTTCAAGGTGGATGATTTCACCACTGCCTTCACGTTTGCTAGTCCGTCATTGCAGATGTTTTTTCAAAACCCGCAGAACTTTGGCCGTATGGTGAGCCAAGGGTATCCGATGGTATGGCGGCCTTCGCGGGTCGATTATCTGGATCTGCGACAAGAGGATGATACCTATTGGCAAAGGGTGCAGATTACGGACCAGAAGGGCCGTTTTCACCTTCTGGAATACCGTATGGAGCAAACGCCAGACGGCTGGCGTATCAGTGGTGTGCAGATACTTGATGCACCCGGCGCTGCTGTTTGAGGCGCAACAGCACCGTGACGGTGGCATAGCAGCACCTTAATCCCTCGTTGATATTTCCCTGCGGTGTGTCCGGCAGTTGCGCCGGAGAAGCGCGAAAGGGATATTATGAATACGGCACTCAGCAGCTTGAACAACCTAACCCCCGCCCCCTATGCAAGCGGGCTCGCGGCCTATTCCAACGGCAACGGCACGGCGGGATCGCCGAGTTATGCCACCTCCGGCAATGGAATTTTCGTTCCCGCAGATCAGGATTTCGGCGGTACGCTGGAAATTCTTAAGACAAGCAGCACGCAGACCCTCAGGTACAAAGGCGAGACACCAATTGTTCCGGGGTGCTATGTGCAGATCAAAGCGCGGGTAAAGGCAATCAGCGGGAATCTTCCATCGGTGCGGATCGCAGCCTATGCGGCACGTTCTGACGGTACAGCCCTGAGCGGTGTGGTGACCGAAGGCGCGTTGACCCCGCTGACCGCATACGGTCAGATTGTGGAGGTCAGTGCGATTGTGGGCATCGGCAACCGTTCCGGCGTGGATATGGTATGGGGCGTCAACGCAGATTACGGTCATTTCGGTATTGATCTGGTGGGGCAGAACGGTGGTGTGGTGCGGGTGGATGATATCGAGATCAACGATGTCTCTTCTCTGTTTCTGAGCGATATTGTCGCGACGATCGATGTCCGTGATTTTGGTGCAATTGGCGACGGTGTTACCGATGACACTGCGGCGTTCGAGGCGGCGAACCGTGCAGCGAACGATCGAACTGTCCTGATTCCTGCAGGGGTATTTCGCCTCAACGGGGATGTGACATTTGACACGCTCACCAAATTCGAAGGCAAGGTAACGATGCCAACATCGGCAGTTCTACTGCTGCGGCAAAATTTCGATTTGCCTAACTACATTCAGGCATTCGATGATGAAGAACTCGCGTTTAAAAAGGCGTTTCAGGCGTTGCTGAACAATTCGGATCACGAATCGCTTGATCTGGGGGGACGAAAGGTTGCGTTGACCGGACCAATTGATTTGCAGGCAGCCGTGCCCAACCGGACGCGTTATGAGACACGCCGTGCCATCCACAACGGCCAGCTCATTGCGATGACTGATGGCGATTGGGACACCACAACGATTACTGCGCAGGCAACATATAGCACAGGCAATCCACGCACCCTTACTAATGTGGCGAATGTGGCGAATATTCCCATAGGCAGCCATGTAAGCGGTTCTGGTGTGGGCCGCGAAATTTATGTTCGCGGCAAAAACGTAGCGCGCGGCGAACTCACGCTTAACGGACCATTGTACGATGCGGCAGGTACGCAGAATTTTACCTTTCGCCGATATAAATACATGCTCGATTTCAGCGGCTTTGATGTGATCGCAAAGTTTATAATCCACAATGTGGAGCTTCAGTGTCAGGAGCTTTGTAGCGGAATCATGCTGGCAGATGCAGGAACGATCTTTACGGTCCGTGACTGTTTCATAACCACACCGAAAGATCGCGGAATCACGTCGATTGGAGGTGGATGTCAGGGCATGTTCATCGAGCGCTGTCAATTTCTGTCAGCAGAAAATGATCTGGCGGTGTCACAGCGCAGCACGATTGCGCTCAACGTGAATGCGAATGATGTTAAGCTGCGCAATTGTCGGGCCGAAAGATTTCGCCATTTTGCGGTCATGGCAGGCCAGAATCACCTGATCATCGGAAACCACTTTTTTCAGGGTGATACCGTGAATGGCGGCATTCGGTCGGCTGGTGTGGTGCTGGCAGAGGCCTATGCATCCTGCGTTTTCAACAATAACTACGTCGATAACGCGTTTTTTGAATGGACAAACGAGCGGGACCCCACCCCCGGCTTCAACGGCGGTTTCTCTTTCAGCTCGCTTGAGGTGGCCGGAAACATCTTTCTATCGGGTGAGGTTGCGACCAGCTTTAGCTATCTGGTGATCAAGCCGTATGGCGAAGGCCATTTTATAAACGGTCTGAATGTGTCGGGTAATCGCTTCCGAAGCATCAATGGTTTTGTGGACCGCGCGGAGCGGGTCGATACCAGCTTTGCCGATTTGAACTTCACCCGTATGCGCAATGTCCGTTTCACTGGAAATTCGTTCCACGGGATCAGCAATCCGGTTGTTAACCCATTGTTGATGGAGGCCATAGAGGAGTCTAATCAGCAAACATGGGTGATCGAAACAGGACCCGGGCTGCCGTTTCAGGGGCGTTCGCTTAGTGTGGATTCCGTGGTGGTGCGAGGGGGCGTGCGTAATACGGCCAACCAACTCAATTATGATAACCCATTTGTGCGTGCGCAGCAGGGACCAGACGCAAATCAGGTGCATGTCGTATGGTCCGAGCCTGTACGTGGCAAGATTGCTGTGATGGCTCGAATGGACAACGATACCGTTTAGAGGAAAAGGGGTTTCGGCGCGCAATGTGCCGGAGCCCACCTTAGAACTCTCGCCACAGCCCCAATTTTATTGCGCTTTTTTCGATATTGCCCAGCTCGCTTTCGGCGCCGAATTGGAACCGGAATTTGGTCCAGTCCGGACTTAAAACCACTGATGGCGCGAGGGTCGCAGCGGTTTCGCCCGCGATATCGACGGTATAAAGCTGGAGCATGCCTGCGGTGAGATCGGTAAAGTTAAGGCCGACGGTCGTGTCCAGCTTGGCAATATGTTCTCCAAAAGTAACATCCCAGACCAGAGATGCCTCAATCGTAGCCCATCCCGATTTTTCACCCAATTTGATCCCGCGGCCCCAGCTCAGGCCTGCGCGCGCAATTGGAAGTGTTTGTACGCCGATCCACCCTGCGCCTATGCCTGCTTCATATGCCCATTTCGATGTTGCGTCCGGCGTTGATAATGCGCGCCGGAGGGAAAAAATAGCGTAACCGCTTTCAGGTGCAAAACGTAGTCTGAGCATGCTAATGTCTGCAATGAGAGTGGTTTTGTCGGTAAGCCCGTACTCCAGATAGGTTTGGCTCGATGTATCGAGAAAATAGGTTGCCGATATGGAGCTTGCCGTGAAGGAAGAGCCTTTTTCACGCAGCCACGGACCAGCCTTTGAGCTGCCTGCAAGGATGATGAGCAACAAGGCGGGCAAAAGGCGTTCGTACACTGTGGGCAATTCTCCTGCCCTCAGCTTTGGTTAACATCCGTTAATAAATAGTTAGCGAAGTCAAAAAAAGGCCTCGCTGTGAAGCGAGGCCCCTTACGTCTGGTAAACAAACGTCTCTCAGGTTTTGAGAGCTGTCCCGCGTGGCCCGATGAGGAGCCATACGACAAATCCGACGACTGGAAACGCTACAACGCCCAGACTCCACAAGATTTTGCCCAAAATGCCCGCATTGGACGAAAAGATCTGAAGCACTGCGTAGATGATAGCGATCAGATGAAGGGTCGCGAGAATGCCATATTCCATTGTAGTTCTCCCAAATGTGCTTTGTTAACTGTTATGATAAGAACAGTTTGGACAGCGGATTGTTCCAGATATTGTGAATAAAAGTGATGAAGTTTGTGGCGCAGATTTTCGTTGATGGCTCGAATGTATTGTTTTGGCGCGGTGGACAGGCAGATCGCGATGTCCCGCTTTTGGTGATACAGGCGCTTTTGAGGCGACGGTTTCAACCGGTCGTTTACTTTGATCACAGTATCGGGCGGCATCTGAGTAAGGACGATCTCGCTGCGCTGAGCAATGTTGCTCAGGTCGTCATAGCGCCACGTGGAACTCCCGCGGATGCACTGCTTCTCGCTGCAGCGGCGCAAGAGCGCATACAGATCGTTAGCTGTGACCGCTTTAGAGATTGGCGTCCAGATCAACCACAACTGAGAATGAAGTGGTTGGTTACAGGGCGGATCGAGAAGGGCGGGCAGGTAAGCTTTTCGAAAAAACTGAAGCCCGCACCGCTTTGACAAGCATGTTCATCTCCCGCGGCGTTTAACGCCACCACGCATACCGCCCCTGCCCATTGTGCTTCGACCGGATTTCGTTTTGGCGTCGTCCACGGCCTTGTCCACAGCGTATTGGCGCGCCATTGGATCATCCGCTATCGTCAGATCCACAGCCTCCAGGCGCTTTACCTCGTCGCGCAAGCGCGCCGCTTCTTCGAACTCGAGGTTTTCAGCGGCTTTGCGCATATCGGTGCGCAGTCCTTCAAGGACTGATTTAAGGTTGCCGCCCGCTAGCGGGTTGTCGATTTTCGCGGTAACCCGGGACTGATCGGTATCACCCTTATAAAGACCCGCAAGAATGTCCTCGACGTTCTTCTTCACAGTCGTCGGCGTGATGCCATGGAGCTCATTGTAGGCGACCTGCTTCACGCGACGGCGCTCGGTCTCGCCCATTGCGCGCTCCATGCTGCCGGTAATTCGGTCGGCGTACATGATAACGCGCCCCTCGGCGTTGCGAGCCGCGCGTCCGATAGTCTGGATCAGCGAAGTTTCCGAGCGCAGGAAGCCCTCTTTGTCAGCGTCGAGGATGGCTACCAGCCCGCATTCGGGAATATCCAAGCCTTCTCGCAGAAGGTTGATGCCGATCAGCACGTCAAACGCTCCAAGGCGAAGATCGCGAAGGATTTCTATCCGCTCGATTGTGTCGATATCAGAATGCATATAGCGCACGCGGATACCTTGCTCGTGCATGTATTCTGTGAGGTCCTCGGCCATCCGCTTGGTCAGCGTGGTGCACAACGTACGCATCCCCGCGGCAGAGACTTTTCGAACCTCGTCCAACAGGTCATCGACCTGCATATCAACAGGGCGTATTTCAATTTGTGGATCTATCAGGCCAGTTGGGCGGATGATCTGTTCTGTGAACACTCCTCCTGTTTGCTCCAACTCCCATGCCGCAGGAGTAGCGGAGACAAACACCGATTGCGGGCGCATGGCGTCCCACTCCTCGAATTTTAGGGGCCTGTTGTCCATACACGACGGGAGACGGAAGCCATGTTCCGCCAGCGTCATTTTGCGTCTGAAGTCACCCTTATACATCCCGCCGATTTGTGGCACGGAGACGTGGCTCTCGTCTGCGAATACAATTGCATTGTCGGGGATAAATTCGAAAAGGGTGGGGGGCGGCTCACCGGGCGCGCGGCCAGTGAGGTAGCGGGAGTAGTTCTCGATCCCGTTGCAAACACCGGTGGCTTCCAGCATTTCCAGATCGAAATTACAGCGCTGTTCAAGACGCTGCGCCTCCAGAAGTTTGCCATCGCCAACCAACTGGTCGAGACGCATCCGCAGCTCTTTTTTAATGCCGATAATCGCTTGATTCATCGTAGGCTTTGGTGTGACGTAGTGGGAGTTCGCGTAAACGCGCACTGTCTGGAACGTTCCGGTTTTCTCGCCTGTAAGCGGGTCAAACTCTGTAATGCTCTCCAGCTCTTCGCCAAAAAAGCTGAGACGCCATGCGCGGTCGTCAAGGTGGGCGGGAAAAATCTCGAGGGTATCGCCACGCACGCGAAAGCAGCCACGCTGAAATCCAGCATCGTTACGCTTGTAGGCTTGGGCCACCAGATCGGCGATTACCTGACGTTGATCATAAGAAGTGCCTACCTTGAGATCCTGCGTCATTGCGCCGTAGGTTTCCACCGAGCCGATGCCGTAAATGCAGGAAACCGATGCAATGATGATCACATCATCGCGCTCCAGCAGGGACCGCGTTGCGGAGTGGCGCATCCTGTCAATCTGTTCGTTTATCTGGCTCTCCTTCTCGATGAAGGTGTCAGAGCGCGCAACATAAGCTTCGGGCTGATAGTAATCATAATAGCTGACGAAATACTCGACGGCGTTATCAGGGAAGAAGCCCTTAAACTCTCCATAAAGCTGGGCCGCCAATGTTTTGTTCGGCGCGAGGATAATTGCAGGGCGCTGTGTCTCCTCGATCATCTTAGCCATGGTAAAGGTCTTGCCCGTACCAGTGGCCCCCAACAGAACCTGATCACGCTCGCCGTTGCGTATCCCCTCTGACAACTCCCTGATCGCAGTGGGCTGGTCGCCTGCAGGCTCGAATTCGGTATGGAGAACAAATGTCTTGCCACCTTCCAGTTTTGCACGGGTGCGGACATCCTCGGCAGGGTTGGCGAGGTAGGCCTCGGTCACTTCGCTTTTGTCGGTCTGTGCATATGGCATGGTGTAATCTCCTCCCCCTAAAGTCTTCTGTCAGACAGTTTCTTCAAGGGGTAGGTAGGTAAATAATTCTCTTCTTAGCAATAAAGGTAGGACCGTGCAGCCCTCGGGCCGGAGTTTAGCGCCAAGAAACGGCCATATTTCCTTGCAGAGTGCTTTTCTGAACCACGGTGCAGAGCGTGCAGGTCTGCAATGTGAGTTGAGCAAATGGGTATGCCTGTAAAGTGTGCACCGCAATTTACTCCTGACACCGGACCGCTTTTCGCATTTCTATCAAGGCGCGCAGCGGTCTGTCAGGCGATTGCAAACAAAAAAAGCCATGATAATACATTGCCGGATCGGCTGCATATCAACGTTGCGTCAACGCAAAGGGGTTGAATCACGTAGGTCCATCGTGGCAATAGTTTTAGAACGAGCAAGAGGTCACAACACATGCGCGCGAGAATCTATCAGCCGGCCCGTACTGCCATGTCGTCCGGCACAGCAAAAACAAAACACTGGGTGCTGGAGTTTGCACCGGATGAGGCGCGTGAAGTTGATCCCTTGATGGGATGGACCTCGTCGAGTGACACACAAAGTCAGGTTTCGTTGCAATTTTCAAGCAAGCAGGAAGCGGTCGAGTACGCCTCCGAGCATGGCATCGAAGTACAGGTGCAAGAACCGAACAAGCGCAAGCCGGTAATCCGCAATGGCGGCTATGGCGAGAACTTTGCGACGGGACGTCGCGGTGCTTGGACCCATTGAGGGTGTGTAAATCGGGTTAAAGGTGTCTCGGGATCGGGGTAAGCATCTCGAGAAAAATATCCTCATACTGCATATAGCGCATCCTTTTAATGCCTCTGCTGTATGTTGATTTTGTCCCCCTTAAATCATCTAGTATATGCTGGTAGGCAAAGCAGGTAATACACTCAATGAGTGTCTGCGCGTCGTCAGACAGTTTGAAGCTACTTGGCCAACGCACCTCTGCGCGTGACTGCGACCGACAGGTTGCGGACATCCAAATTCGTGCCGCGATCCTAAATGGCTTCACTTCTCTCGGCATAGCCAATTAAGCTAATAACTCCGTCTGGCTTAAGGTGGAGTGAGGCCTCAGGCACAATTTGTGCAACAACCCCATCCGAGACAGTAAGCTTTTGGTTTTGCAGAAATAAATTGAGCGGCGTAGCGCACTGTATTGAGGGGTTGACCTGCGCGGGCGGTTGCGATCCTTTCCGGGGATGGATCAGAACAAGAGCGACAAAATTCAAACCCTTCACGCACAGATCAACGTGTTGTTCGAGGCGCGTAAATTCCGCCGCGCTTTGGATGTCATTGCCGAGGGATTGGCGGTGTCGCCTGATGATATGTTTTTGCGGCTCCGCCAATGCTTGGCGTGGCGCAAGGTCGGGCAAAGGGCAAAAAGCTTGAGCCAATTGCGTGCATTAAACGCCCGTTTTCCCGGTCACCGCGCGGTTGCATGCGAGCTTGCAACGGAACTGCGCCTCGCTGGTGATCCGGCGGGAAGCTTGGATTTGGTTCAGGCCATCATCACTGCCGACCCAAATCACATGGGTGCCCGCACAGAACAGATTCAATCGCTCTCTGCGCTCAAACGGCACGGTGATGCGTTGGTGGCAGCGGATGCAGCTCTGGAACTTCGCGCCGGTCACCTTAGGGTTTCATTGGTGCGCGTGGCGGTGCTGGGTGCGCTGGGGCGGTCCGCTGAGGGGCTGTCGTTTCTGCGGGAGCTGCACGTCGCCCGCCCCCTGAATGTGCAAATAGCACTGGCCTTGGGCGATGCCTTGCTGGTGGCGGGGGATGCGGCTGCAGCGGATGATACCTATGAGGTCGTCCTCGACGCCGCACCGCACAACATTCGCGCATGGCTTGGTCGTATCAACTGCGCAGTGGCACAAGAAGCGGGCGAGGCGGCGCTGGCATATTGTGAGGCCGCCCGTTTGCTGCACCCGACCATACCTGCATTCATCATGCGGCAAACCACAGCCTTCCTTATGTTGGACCGATTGGACAGTGGCGTTGCCGTTCTGGAAGATGCATTGAAACACGCCCCGAATGATGCGGTTTGGCGCTAGCGTTTGGCGCATTTCTATTTCCTGAAAGGCGCGCCTGAGGCCGCAAATGCGGTTTTGGTCAACGCGCCCGAGGGGTATATCGCCACGCACTCCGATGTGCAGCGACGCGCCGACGCGGCGGAGGCGCAAGGTGATGCGGCCGGAGCCCTGCAAATTCTTGGGGAGGCGATTGGCAAAGGCGCCACGCCAGCCCCCGCGGATATACCCGCGGAGTTGGCGCTGAAATATTGCGAGATGGCAGTGCAGATGGGTCAGACCGACGCCGTGCGCCAGATCTTGCTGGAAATCATCGCAGTGATCGACACGTTGCATGACGTCATCCTGATGCGCCTTGTAAAACTGGGCGAGCGGGCAGAGCAACTCGACGTTGCGCTGGCAGCAATCAACGAGATCGCGACGCGCAACCGGATCAGACCCTCTGTCGCACAGTTTCTGGTCCGGCGTGCGCATATGGTGATGGACAGCGCTGGATCCGCGCGTTTGGCGCAGGCGCTTGAGGCCAAGTTGCAACCGTCCGAGCAACCCGAATTCAGAGTGTTTGCTGCCGCCACTTTATCAGGGCCGGATGCCGCACTTGCCTTGGCGCGGTCCGGTATTCAGGTGCCTGCGACGGTCTTGGAGACGAGAATAATCGCAGAGCAGATCCTTGGCGTTGGAAAGTCGCGGCTTGCTCTGCGGTACTTGCGGCGGGCGATAAACAGATGGCCCAACAAGGCGCATTTGCGCGCTTTGTTCATGCGCGCCTGTGCCGCCAATGGCGATCTGGCCGCGGGACATGTGATGCTTGATGCGCTCACGGCGGCCAACCCCGAGGTCTCTGTCGACCTAAACCGGATCGAGCTTTTGGTGGAAGGCGGGCATCTGGAGCAAGCTGTGGCAATTCTTGAAAAGCGGCAGGCGCGTGGCTTGAAAGCGGTCGCTTCAATGCGTGCGATTGAAATATATCTGGCGCTGGGCCGGTATGAGGACGCCCTCAAAATCGAATCGGAAGTGCGCAGATCACCGGCGATAGGGCGCCAGACAGCAAGCCATTTTGGAATTACGCTGGTCGGATCGCGGCTCAAGGATCAGGGACTCTACCGCGAGGATGCAGCCCATTTGCGCAGCACGGGCATGGCCGAGGATGAAATCACCCGCCGCATGGCCCGAAAATTCTTCTATCCGGCGAAATTCATCATTGATGACTGGTTGAAAGGCGCGGACATCTCGGACCCTGCAAAAGCGACTACAGGGAACATACCGCGCAATGTGATGCAGTATTGGAACGCGCCATTGCCGCCCGCCGAGGTTCAAGCCGTCATGGAAAGCTGGCGGGTGCCGGGGTTTGAGCACACGGTCTATGACCGTCTGTCTGCCCTTGCATTTTTGCGCAAGAACTTCGGCGAAAAACATGTGCACGCCTTCTCGTTGGCCAATTCAGCCGCTGAGGAGTGTGATTTTCTGCGGCTCTGCCTGCTGTATAAATTTGGTGGCATTTACGTTGATGCTGATGACCGTTTGAACAGTGATCCGAGCGCGCTTCTTGCCCAAGGCAACGGCATGATTGTGGTTCGCGAAACCATGGGTGCCATCGCCAATAACCTGATCTGTGCCCGCCCCGGTCATCCGGTTTTGAACAACGCGATTGCGCTGGCGGGGCGGTCGCTGTTGAATCGCGAAAATGACAACACATGGTCTAAAACGGGGCCCGGATTGATGACCCGCGCAATTGCGCTCTATCTTCACGCGACCGACGACGCGGAAAGTCGCAATGACCTCACAATCATCACGACCCAGATGATGCGCCGCCATGTGCAGCCGCATGTGCGGCTCTCGTACAAGACCACTGCGCACTATTGGAATGCGCGCGACGGGCGCGTATCGGATCAGATCGTTGCGGCACTTTCCCGGATCGGGTGAGCGTCCGCGCATCGGCTCTGCTGATCTGTACGTGGTCATTTTGGGCACGAGGAAATCCTGACCGGTCAGGGCATCAAAACCATCCGGAGTGATTACATTCATGCCACCGCTGACGCAAAGCAGTAATCAAAGCGCAAGGTGCGATACGGGCTGCGGCGCAATGGATGTGTGCCATGGCCCGACATAATCGGTTTGTGCGACAGCCTAAGGCGCGCGCGCACATTTATGTCGCATTTTCAGGCGGTAACGCCGATGCGGATGCAATTTGAAGTAGATAATTCACCGGCGAAGCGTTACGTTGACGCAACTTCATATATAAAAAACCTTTGAGGATCTGACATGCCGACATTTGAATTCGACGACGGGGCAAGGATCACGCAAAGTGGCGCTGACCCCTCCATTAGCTTCACCGATGATGGGGTCAATTTCACGCTCAGTTCTGCCGCAGGCAATGCGGGCGACGAGGATATTACAAACACACCTGGTTTACTTGGCGGCGTGATTTCCGTTACTGACGTAAGTGTAGCTTCTGGCGGCGTGACACTTACGTTTAATGACGGGGCGGGAAATGCGCAGTTTGCGGGCCAGATGTCGGTCGCATTCTCGACCGTGTTTGCGGGCGGGAACGTCACGTTTGTTGCGACAGATCCTGCGGATAATGTTGTGGTTGCCATGGCTGTAGGCACCGTTTCCACCGGTGCCACGACTGGAAACTTCACGTCTATTATCTTCAACGGTGGCTTTTATGGCATCACGAGCATGACCACCGCAGCATCCGCGCTGACCTGTTTCCTGACGGGCACGCAGATTGCGACGAAAGACGGCATGGTCAACGTCGAGGATATCAAAGCGGGCGACATCATCACCACGGTTGATGGCGAGGCGCAGGTGCAGTGGCTGGGCGTTCAGCACGTCGATACCGCGACGGCGATGCCCGCCAAGGTCAACCCGATCTGCTTTACCGCAGGTGCGCTGGCCGAAAACGTCCCCTCGCGCGATCTGTATCTGTCGCCCAACCACGCGGTTGCGATCGAGGGCCGCCTGTTTGACGCGCATACGCTGCTTAACGGCCGCTCGATCTATCAGGTCGCAAACCCGGGCAAAGCCTTCACCTACTATCACATCGAGACCGGCGCACATGAACTGCTGCTGGCCGAAAATACCCCCGCCGAGACTTTTGTCGATTTCGCCGACCGTGTGAATTTCGACAACGGTGCCGAGCGTGCGGACGCGCCCATGATCCCCGAGATGGCGCTGCCACGGGTATCGGCCAAACGCATGGTGCCCACGTCGGTCGCGCAATCGCTTGAAGAGCGCGCAACCCAACTGAGCTTTGCCCTGTCCAAAACCCGCGCGGCATAACCCGCGTGTTTCGACCAAGGAACGCCAATGTCCGTTGATACGCCTCTTGCTGATACCCGAACGCCAGAAGCGGTCAACGCCGACCTTGAGCGGATAAAGCGCCACCAGAACGCGGGCCGTTTCCCCGAAGCACAAGCCATGATCACCAAGCTGATCGCGACGCAGGGCGAGGTTGCGCGCCTTGTGCATCTGCGTGGTCTCAACGTGGCGATGCAAGGCGATGTCGATGCCGGTCTGGCCGAGCTTAAGTCCGCTATGAGCCTTGATGTGAAAGATGTGAGCATCATCGTCGACTATGGTGCCCTGTTGGCCCAAAAGGGCCGCATCGACGAGGCCGTTGACGTCTTTCAGGCGGGTGTTGATACGGCACCCAAACATGCGCTGGCGCATGCCAATCTGGGTGCGGCACTGGTGGTTAACAAGGATTATCCGCGCGCGATCGCGGCCTTGAAAACCGCGATTGAGCTGGATGACACACTTAACGACAGCCGTCTGAACCTTGCGCAGGCCTATATCCGCATGGGCGCGTTCCAGCCTGCAGTTGATGTGCTGTTTCGCGCGCTGGCCCAAGACCCACAATCCGCCGGCGCGCACGTGAACCTTGCGCTGGCGCTGTTTCGCCGCGAGCGTCACGATGCCGCCGAACACCATGCCCGCCGCGCGCTGGAGTTGGTGCCTGATGCGCCAGAGGCATGGCTGCATCTGGGGGCAATCCTCGGTGCGGCAGGGCGTATGGATGAGGCGGTAGAGGCCTTGTTGCGTGCCGCAGAATCGCGGGATTTTGGCTTGGCTGCCACAAGCCGCATTGTCTCGCTTCGCAAAACCACATCGGACAGCCCCGAGCTTGCCCTGCTGGAAGGTTTTGGCGCCAAGTTGGCGGCCAAGCCCGATGCCCCGGCCGAGACCAGATCAACCTATCACTTTGCCCGTGGTAAAGCTGCGCAGGATCTGGCGGACTACGACATGGCGGCACATCATTTCGCCCTTGGCAATGCTGCCACCGCCGAGGTGCATCCGTTCGACCGTGCAAAAGCCCACGATCAAAACGGCCGCGTGCGCGAGTTGGTCACGCCTGCGCTGATGTCACGTCTCAAGGCCGCAGGGCTACGCTCTAACGCGCCTGTGTTCATCTGCGGGCTGCCCCGGTCCGGCACCACATTGATGGAGCAGATGTTTTCGCGCCATCCGGACGTGCAAGCAGGGGGTGAAATGATCGCGACCCAAGTGGCGTTTTCCAAAAATCCTGTACTGCGCGCGATCTTGGAGAAAGAACGCCCTGCGGATGATCTGAGCGAAGACAACATCACACAATTCGCCGAGGACTACGTTGAGTTTTTGCACCGCGAAGGTCTCAAATCCGATGTGGTGACGGATAAGATGCCCGCTAACTATTACTACATAGGTGTGCTTGCCATGGCGTTCCCGCGCGCGCGGTTTGTGCTGATGCGGCGGCATCCGCTGGATTGTCTGCTGTCCAACTACACGCAAAACTTTGGCCGCAACCAGACATTCAGCTCGTCGTTCGAGAACCTAGGTCTGGTCTATAACCTGTTTGATAGCCTCGCAACGCATTGGCAAAAGCTGCTGCCGGAGCAGGTGCGCGTTGTACAATACGAGGATGTCGTGGCTGATGCCGAAGCTCAGATGCGATCGCTGCTGGAGTTTACCGGTTTGCCGTGGAACGATGATGTGCTGGACCACATTGCCTCATCGCGAGGGGTCAACACCGCCTCTGTGGCCCAAGTGCGCGAGCCGATCTACACCAGATCAGTCAAGCGCTGGCAGCGTTACGGTCCGCACATTCAAGGCCTTGCTTTGGCCGTGCGTGATCATCTTACTGCGGAAGAATTGCGCGCTTGTGGTGTGACACAGGCCTGATTTCCGCGCGTTGTCAGGTCTAGAGGGGGCCTTTGATTTCAAAGGAAGCCCTTACCTCAAAAGCCTAATCTTTTACGCGGTGTTTTTCTAAGTGCGCTACGGCGTGTCATGTGGTGATCTTTAGGATATGTTAGCTGAACGCGGCATTGAAGTTGAGCACGCGGGGCTGGACTTAAGGTTCTTGCCTCTGATTGCTGCAAAGGTCCCAGCCAGAAAGAGGCCGAGAACCATTTCTTGGGACGTGTATGAAACCTACATTAAGGGTAGCGGCAAGTGAGTTGCTATTTACCGCGATGGTCAAACCTTGATGGAAAATGTGCAATTTAGAAAATAAAATCCGGCTTGACCGCTTCAAGGAAGACGGCCGCGAGATACGAGCGGGCGACGCAGAAGCGAAGCTCAACGCTAAGCTGGGCAAGCTGATGAAGTAAAAGAAAGACGCAAAGCGAGCCGATTGAACCTTCTCGACACTTTAGCCTCCCTGTGTGAATGGATAATTTTTTAATGGAATTCCACCTGGCGCGACCACTTTCGTCGGATCAGGTCACACATCATGATTTTAAAGACCAACATGATCCTGCGTATGAAACAGCTCGTCGCCTTTTATAACGGCTGATTGCCAAAATTTTGCTCAAAGACGGTGGATTGTTCGGCCGCTGGAAGGTTGATGCCTACCATACTCGCCTGGACGCAAGCTTGGGCACGTCTCCAAAGCAGGCATAGGAAAGAGCAACCAAGGAATGGTTCCCTCGTTCGTTGAGCAATGATGAGATGCGTGAGGCATTCGGCGTCCGGAGAGGGAGTAAACTCAGTGGTGTTGGCTTTCTGGTATCTCATATCGACTATCAGGCTGAAGAAGTGACGGAAAAGTTCCTCAATACCAATGCCGAACTTTTCGATAACCTTCGCTGGGACGGCGACATTGGAGCAATCAGCGTGCGGTGTGAGGATGGCCCTTAGACAGCGGTTCTCGCTTGCGACGGCAGGTCCATGCGGCTCAGTCAACCATGCGGGCGCCTTGGTCGGCAGCATCTCGACGATCTTTTAAAGGGGATTTCCAAACTGCTGGAGTTGGACAAAGCGGCTGAGGGGCAATTTGATCCAATTTGTTGCGCCCCCAGCGTGGCACGGGACACTTCGAGGACATATGTCATCGACATTCTTGGTGGTCGAGTTCCGGGTTGCCGCGGGCCTGAAAAAACTGGGATCGGCGCGTTCCATGTCGATGTCCCGTCCTCGGTTAGTATTAAAAGATCGTCTGCTTTCCCTTAAATTATTCTCCTCCAAGCCGTCTCGGGGGGCTTGGCTGTTGTTGTTTCTTGTAGATCGCGCAGTCTTACCCCTATTTTCATGGAACTTTTGCTCGGAATTTAAAGTGGCTAAAAATCAACAATTGATTCAACTTGTATTTTTGAGCTATCCCACGATAACTTAAAGCCAGATTTCAGGGGCCTAACCAGGCCTTTTAATTATCTCAATTCGGGCGGCCCGTCGGGTCGCCTGTTTCATTTTATTCTTCCCGAGGATACGCCCAATGACAATTACCCATCTCGTTACCCATTCGGGCGGATTTCACGCGGATGAGTTGCTGTCCTCGGTGATCCTTACGCGGCTGTTTCCCCTAGCCAAGATTGTTCGCACTCGCGATGTGGAATGGACTACGCCCGCACCAGATAAAATTATTTACGATGTCGGCCGTGAGTTTGATGCGGCGCGCCAAATTTTTGATCATCATCAGCGGCCAACACCGCTGCGCGCTGATGATCAGCCCTACAGCTCGTTCGGACTGATCTGGGCGCAGTACGGGCGTGATTACCTGCGGGCGCTGGCAGTGCCGGATGTGGATGTGGAAGATATTCACGCAAGTTTTGACAAGGGCTTCGTGTTGCCTGTGGATCTGGTCGACAACGGCGCGCTCGCCCCCGCAACAGCGGGTGATCTGGCGAGCCTGACCTTGCCCGTTCTGCTTGGGACGCTCAAGCCTGTCTTTGATGATACCAATCCCGATGCCGATGATGATGGATTTGCCGCCGCCTTGCCGATTGCACGGGCTTTTATCGAAGGCTCCCTTGCTGGAAAAGCAGCCAAAAGGCGTGCAGAGGCCATGGTCATCGATGCGATCAAGGCTGCAGGCGACAGCCGCGTGCTTGAGCTGCCGATGGGTATGCCGTTTCGCGGTGCGATCGAGAAGACAGGTGCGGATCACTTATTGTTTGTGATCAACCCGCGCGATGACGATTGGGCCATTGGCGGTATCCGCATCACCGGCGACAGTTTTGAGCAGCGCGCTGATCTGCCTGCCGCATGGGCGGGGTTGAC
The DNA here is from genome assembly GCF_003610455.1 of Sulfitobacter guttiformis. Classification (NCBI taxonomy): domain Bacteria; kingdom Pseudomonadati; phylum Pseudomonadota; class Alphaproteobacteria; order Rhodobacterales; family Roseobacteraceae; genus Sulfitobacter; species Sulfitobacter guttiformis. Next base: position 2,076,179 of record NZ_RAQK01000001.1, read on the forward strand.
GGATGCCGCGCTTGAGGATGCTTGCGGCGTTAAGGGGGCCAAATTCTGCCATAACGGCCGGTTCATCGCAGTCGCAGCCACCCGCGAGGCCGCACTCGAGATGGCCGCGTTGGCAGTGAAAGATGCGGGTTAAGCCAGCGCACCTTTGACCGAAGCAAGGGCTGCATCGGATGCTTTGGCCAAAAGACTGGCATCCGATGCGCAGGCCACAAATGTGAACCCGTCGTTCAGCAGTTCGGCTGCAAATTTCGTGTCCATCACCAACGTCCCGACAGGGATACCTTTTGCGATAAGGGCAGCGGCCGCTGGTCGGATCAGAGCCCAGACATCGGGGTGCATCGGCTGGCCTAGCAGGCCGATGTCGGCGGCAATATCGGCAGGACCGAAAAATATGCCGGAGACACCTTCGAGGGACCCAATCTCGACCGCAAGGCCAATGGCGGCAGCGGTCTCTAATTGGAGGAGGACAGTCAGTTCCGCCTCGACGCGAGCAAGATAGTTGGTCACGCGTCCGAATTTATTGGCGCGGGTCGAGCCTGAGACGCCGCGCACACCCAAGGGCGGATAACGGGTGGAGGCGATGGCCTTTTGGGCCTCCTCCACCGTCTGGATCATTGGAAACAGCAGTCCCGGCACCCCCAGATCGAGCAGGCGTTTAACGGTTACGGTATCATTCCATTCAGGACGCACGATCGCGGTGGTCGCACTGTTGGCAAAGGCCTGTAGCTGTCCCAACACGCTCATGTAGTCATTGGGCGAATGTTCCATGTCGATTAACGCCCAGTCATATCCCGCCGGCGCCGTCACTTCTGCCACAAAGGGGCTGGAAAGAGTGATCCAGAGCCCAACCTGTTTGTCACCATGTGCCAGTGCGCGTGTGAAAGTATTGGCTTTCAGCTCCATTGCACACGCCTCCTGTTCGTAAAGCCAGCGCATTTCACAGGTCTTCACCCCGCGCTATAGCCGCATCGACAGTTGCAATATCCTCCGTTGCCAGACCGTAGGCCTGCGCAGCAGTTTCGGCACTAATATAACCGCGTGCAAGATCGCGCATGACTGCTTCCTTGGGGCGCTTGGACGGATCGCCGTAGCCCGCACCGCCCGGGAAGGCCATCAGCACCTTGCGGCCGTGGGCGACGAATTGCTTTCCCTTACCGTTCATCGCGGTACCATCATCCTGCATAATAGTGGTAGGCGCGCCCGCCCCGCCGCCCCGCCGCCCCAAAGCGGGATGGTGGACGCGGTCAAACATTGCTTGAATGTCGAACTCGTGGCCCTCACGGGCGCTCACTTCCATATATTGACCGAGGCCGCCGCGCTGTGCGCCGGCACCGCCCGAATCCGGCCTCAGTTCCTTGCGCCAGATGATGACTGGGCCTGCGTGTTCCGTTGCTTCGACAGGCATGGTCATCACACCCGAGGGAAAAGCGGTGGCGTTTAGCCCGTCATGGGCGGGCCGCGCACCGGAACCGCCCGAATTGAAAGTAAGCACTTCGGATCGGCGCGCATGGGCGGGTGCCGGGGCATCGCTGCGCGGGCGCAAAGAGACCTGAAAGTTGCACAGACATCCCGCCCCTTCGGCAGGGACCAGTCCCGGCACAATCTGGTCAAAGGCATTGAATACCGCATCTGGGACAAAATGTCCGACAATATGGCGCAGGGCCACTGGCGCGGGATGAACCGCATTCACGATCGAGTTCACGGGGGCAACAATCTCGAACGGCGCCAGTGATGCTGCGTTGTTGGGGATTTCAGGCGCAATCGCGACCTTCAGGGCATAGCAGGCATAGGCCTTGGCGTAGACAAGCGGGCAGTTGATGCCTTTTTTATCAAGGCCCGAGGTCCCGGTAAAATCCGATATGATGCGGTCGGCGTGAACGGTCACCTTAACGCGCAAGGTGATTGGCGTGTCGAACCCGTCTATCGTAAGCTCGCCCCAGCCGGAGGTGCGCGGAAGTGCTGCGATGCGCTCAAGCGTTGCGCGGCGGGAATTGTCGAGAATGAATGCGGCAATCCCGTCCAGATCGTCGAGCGCAAACTCCGTCATCATATCAACCAGACGGCGATGGCCGATCTCGTTACAGGTGGCCAGCGCATACATATCGCCTACCAGCTGGTCGGGTTCGCGCACATTCCCCCGCACGATACGGATAAGTGTGGGATCGACAGTACCGCGCTCCGCGAATTTCATGATCGGCAGATACAATCCTTCTTCATAGACGCTGGCCGCATCGGCACCAAACCCGCGCCCGCCCACATCCACAACATGTGCTGTACAGGCAAAGAACCCGACCAGCGCACCATGATGGAACGAAGGCGTAACCATCGTGATGTCGTGCAGATGGCCGGTGCCCTCCCATGGATCGTTGGTGATATAGATATCGCCCTCGAATATGTTCTCGCGCCCGATACGGCGGATAAAGTGGGGAACGGCATCCGCCATGGCGTTGACGTGGCCGGGGGTGCCGGTTACCGCCTGCGCCAGCATCCGGCCCTGAACATCATACACACCTGCCGAAAGGTCACCTGCCTCGCGCACGGAGGTGGAAAAGGCGGTGCGCACCAGTGCCTGCGCCTGCTCCTCGACCACCGAGATCAGGCGGTTCCACATAACCTGATAAGCAACGTTTGAATGGGTCATGGTTTTGTCCTCATGTCGATGCAGCCGTCAGGCTGGCGGGTCGCGGTGCGGCTGGTGGGTACGATTATTGTCGTCTCGTCCTCGGTAATGATGGCGGGGCCTTCGATATTGGCGCCCGCTTCCATGTCATCACGCCTCACAGTGGCGGTGGTAACGAATTGGGCTAGGGCCGGATCAAACAGCTGTCGTGTGCCATAACGAACAGCGGCAGTGTTTCCGGTGGACTCCTTCACACGTGCTACATTCTCCGGCGGGGTCGTCGCATTGACCGACCATACGGTAATTTCGATGTCCATGCCCTGCACCGCGCGGCCGAACAGTTTGACATACTCCTCAATAAAACGCGCCTCGAATACCGCGGGGTCAGGCGCCAACGCTTGCTCCTCGCTTAAGGTGATGGGTATCTCCCAACCCTGACCGGAGTAACGCATATAGACCTTGAACTCTGACAGAATGGGCGCAGTCGCGTCACAGTTACGAACAAACCCCGTGGCCTCACTTTGAAGATCGGCAAGCAGAGCTTTGATCCTTTCCACATCAAATCCGGTGAGGCGCATATAGACCGAGCGATTTGCCTCAAAGCTGAAGGGCGCACGCAAAAAACCGATAGCCGATCCGACACCGGCCCCTTGCGGCACAAGCAGGCGCGACACGCCGAGTTTCTCGCATAATCGCCCTGCATGCAGTGGAGCGGCGCCGCCAAATGCGATCATTGTGTATTCACTGAGGTCTTCGCCATTTTCGACTGCATGTACGCGCGCGGCATTCGCCATGTTTTCATCAACGACCTCCGCCAGCCCGAAAGCCGCAGTAGCAGCGTCCATTTCAAGAATATCCCCCAGCACAGTTGTGAGGGCCATAGCGGAGGCATCAGCGTCCAGCGTTATCGTGCCGCCTGCAAAACCGTCGGGGTCTAGTTTGCCTAGGATCAGATCGGCGTCAGTGACCGCAGGTTTTGCTCCGCCGCGTCCATAGCAGGCCGGACCAGGCTCTGATCCCGCGCTTTCGGGTCCCACGCGGATCTGCCGCATTGCGTCAACATGGGCAAGCGATCCACCGCCCGCGCCGATCTCGACCATATCAATCACGGGGATAGAGATGGGCATGCCGGAGCCCTTTTTGAACCGGTAGGTGCGTGCGACCTCGAATACACGGGACGTTTTAGGGGTCTGGTTCTTGATAAGGCAAATTTTGGCTGTGGTCCCGCCCATGTCAAATGACAGCACCTTGTCCAGACCATAGCGGGCGGCGATGTTCGCAGCAAAAACTGCACCACCCGCCGGACCGCTCTCGACCAGACGTACCGGAAACTCCGCTGCGTTCTCGATTGAGATAATTCCGCCGCCGGAATGCATGAGAAAGATGTCACATTCAGTGCCTTCATCGCGCAGGCGCCCTGCGAGGCGGCCCAAATAGGATTTCATCAGAGGCTTGATGTAGGCGTTGGCAACAACCGTATTGAACCGCTCGTATTCGCGCATCTGGGGAGAGACTTCGCAGGATAGCGAAACCATGGTTTGCGGCACCATTTCTGCCAGCACCGCGCCCACCAGTTTCTCGTGGGCGTCGTTGAGGTAGGAGTGGATCAGACCGACGGCGACACTCTCGTATCCTGCCGCTTTGATTTTGGCCACGACCGGTTCTATGTCTGCGCGGGTGAGCGGCAGCAGCTCGTTTCCGCCGGCATCCATCCTCCCGGGCACGGTATAGCGCATCTGCCGTGGCAGCAGCGGCTCGGGCAGGGTGAGGTTGAGGTCGTACTGCTCGAAACGGCTTTCGGTGCGCATCTCGATCACATCGCGAAACCCCTCGGTCGTGATGAGCGCTGTTTTCGCGCCGCGCCGCTCGATCAGGGCGTTGGTGGCCAATGTTGTGCCATGGATAATCTGGCCGATCTGGACGGGGTCAATGCTCGCCTTGGCGCAGACCTGATGCATTCCGTCGATAATCGCGTTTTCGGGGGCGGCATATGTCGTCAGCACTTTGGTAGAGTAGGAAGCAGTCCCGACTTCCAGTACAACATCCGTGAAGGTTCCGCCGATATCAACGCCAAGGCGGATTGAGTGCTGGGTCATATTTGGTCCTTTGTCGTCGATGTTATTGAGGGTGTTACGCATCTGTCTCTCGCGCCGGAGTGTAAAAGTCGGATGTTTTTGCACGGCTCGCCAGCCACCATCCCGATTGCTGCGGCCATGTGGCGAAATTCGTATCATGTCCCAGCGTTTGCGCAGCATGCAGCGCCCACATCGGGTTCACCAGCGCCTCGCGTCCGATGGCGATCAGATCTGCGCGGCCTTGTGCCAGTATATCCTCTGCCTGTTGGGGGTGGGTGATCAGACCTACGGTCATGGTCGTCATCTGTGCGTCCTTTCTGACCCGCTCGGAATAGGGAACTTGAAAACCCGGCTGGCGTTTTTGCGGATCACCTGCAGTGGCCGAACCTGCGATTCCGCTTGAGGAGCAGTCCATTACATCAACGCCGACTTGTTTAAGTGCTGTGGCAAGGACGACGGTATCCTCGAGTGACCAGCCCTCCGGTGCGCCATCGACTGCAGAGGTGCGGAAGAACAGCGGCAAATCCTCGGGCCAGACGGCACGGACGGCTTTGGTCACTTCGAGTGCAAGCCGCATTCGCCCTGCCAGATCACCACCATATTCGTCTGTACGTTTATTTGACAAAGGCGAAAGAAAGCTGTGTAGCAGATAGCCGTGAGCGCCGTGGATCTCGGCAATTTTATATCCTGCAGCAAGGGCGCGTTTTGCGGCGGATACAAAGTCGGCTATCAGAACGACGATATCTTCATGCGAGAGGGCGTCAGGCATCGGCCAACCGTCTGCGACGGGCAGGGCGGATGGACCGACAGGCGTCCACGGCATATCCCCGCGTGCGGAGTCCTGTTCATTCAGGGGGCCGTTTCCGAACCAAGGTCGCTGCATACCGCTTTTCCGGCCCGCATGGGCCAGTTGGATCGCTGGAACTGCCCCGTTGCGCAGTGCAAATTGCGCTACTTGCGCGTGGCCGGCGATCTGGCTGTCGCACCACAGGCCAGGGCAGCCGTGGGTGATACGCCCTGATTTCTGTACCGCCGTTGCCTCGGTGAACACAATTCCCGCGCCACCTGTGGAAAAGCGGCCAAGATGTACAAGATGCCAGTCGTCGAGATGACCTTCATGCGCTGAATACTGGCACATGGGCGAGATGACGATGCGGTTGCGGATCTGGATGTTGCGCAGGGTGAGAGGCTGGAACAGATGCGGGGTGCCGGACATATATACTCCTGAAGGCGGGTTCGGCTGACGCTAGCGCTGCTAGCAGGGGCTGGCAACGGGAACCGGTGCCAAGAACGGTCTGACGTTTGGCGTCACTCAAGAAATGCAATTGCAGAATGGCAGATCCGACAGTAGCGTTATGCGGAACTGATATGTCAGACATTTAAGAGCTGGCACCCATACCACGATAAGGACAAGTATATGGCCCTCACGATTGATCCCGCACGCTTTACCAACCTTGCTGTAGAGGCTCATGATGACGGTGTATGGGTGGTTACATTGAACCGTCCCGCCAAGCGCAACGCACTGGACATCGACACCATCGAGGAGTTGGTCGAGTTTTTTTCGACCGCCCCGCGCGCGGGTGTACGGGCCGTCGTCTTGGCCGGCGCAGGGGACCATTTCTGTGCTGGTCTTGATTTGATCGAACATCACGACGAGGACCGTAGCCCTGCCGATTTTATGCACGTCTGCCTGCGATGGCACGAAGCATTCAACAAGATGGAGTATGGTGGCGTCCCGGTTATCGCCGCGCTGCACGGCGCCGTGGTGGGCGGTGGCCTTGAACTGGCCAGCTCTGCTCATATCCGTGTGATGGACCAGACAGCTTACTTTGCGTTGCCCGAAGGCCAGCGGGGTCTTTTTACAGGTGGGGGAGCCACAATTCGGGTTACCGATTTGGTGGGTAAATCGCGAATGATAGATATGATGCTGACGGGTCGCGTGTATCAAGGGCAGGAGGCCGTCGATCTGGGGCTATGTCAGTATATAGTAGAAGGCTCGAGTTTTGATGCCGCGCTTGAATTGGCGCGCAAGACGGCGCAAAATCTGCCTCTATCCAATTTTGCGATTTGTTCCGCCGTGAGCCACATGCAAAATATGTCCGCTATGGATGCCGCCTATGCTGAGGCGGTGGTGGCAGGTGTGGTCAACACCCAGCCCGATGCGCGTGCGCGTCTTGCTGCCTTTGCGGATAAATCGGCGGCACGCGTACGCCGCAACGAATAATCGTAGCTCTGCGCGGGGTACGCTCTATCTGCTAACGCAGTGACGTTCGCAATATGAGGCACCCCGATGGCACAGATTAAACGCAACAACCTGAAAATTTATGATGATGTCGCCGATCAGTGGTGGTCTGATGATATCCGCTGGGTTCGCACGCTCAAGAATATGGTGCCGGGGCGGCTTGGCTATTTCGATACGCTGATTGATTGGCACGGCAAGGCGGTTCTCGATCTGGGCTGTGCTGGCGGTTTTATGGCCGAGGCGCTGGATGATCGTGGTGCACAAGTCACCGGTATTGATCCTGCATCCGATGCCATCGCAGCTGCCAAAACCCACGCTCAGGGTCGTAACATTACTTATGATGTCGGCGTGGGTGAGGCGCTTCCCTATATAGACGCGAACTTTGATGCTGTGGTTTGTGTAGATGTCCTTGAACATGTTCAGGATCTTGAGAAGGTCCTGTTCGAGGTTGCCCGCGTCCTTAAGCCTGGTGGCGTGTTCCTGTTCGACACAATCAATCGGAACCTCATCGCACAGCTGGCTACTATAACCGTGGCTGAGGATATCCTGCGCATCCTGCCTAAGGGCACCCATGATCCGGCAATGTTTATAAAGCCTCATGAATTGCTGACAGGGTTGCGGCGGGCCGGATTGCAAGCCGGAGCACTTACTGGCTTGGGGCCACGAGGGTTAAACCGGAACGGAGATCTTAAATTTGGTCGTCTGCCACTCAAAACGGTCCTCTATATGGGGAGTGCACTCAAGCCAGAAGCCTGATGCGGAGACGTGATTCCGACCAAGCCAGGCCTGAGTCCCGTATTTAGGGGATGATTCACCAAAAACGGGCGCCTCATTTCTATGCGCGGGTCCACGAATTGCCTGAAAACACCCCCGCAGCACTAAAATTATCTAGGCAGTCGGATTCATATTTGCCATAAAAATATGGTAGTTCAGGGTTCCCGATGGGGGCTAACAGGGAAAAATCGACCTAATGGTCAGTTTCCCTGAAAAAAGCACTTGCGGCCTGCTGGAACTAACACTAGAACCCCCCTTACCGGAGACGCAGACAAGCAGACACGGAGCAGCGGACGGAACGAAGCGGAGACGCGGAGTTAAGGAAGCGAAGATAGAAATTCGGAGAGATTGACTGGCGGGCGCGCAGTGAGAATTGCGCATCTGTTGGGTTTTTGTCTCCACGTTATTTGAAAATAGAATATCTGAAGAGATATGTGGGCGGTTTGGTCTATTTCGATGGATCAACGTCTGTATATCGCGCTCTTAGGGTTCAGGCCCGATGATAGAGTGTCAGCTTCACTGTTTGACGGACTTTCGATTACTTTGGTAATCTTTAGTACATCAAACGGAGAAAAACGCCTGTACTATTCAGTAAGTAGTGCAGGACGATGTGCAGAGGTTCGACGTCAAGGATATGATCGTAAGATCATTTCAACTTGAGAGTTTGATCCTGGCTCAGAACGAACGCTGGCGGCAGGCCTAACACATGCAAGTCGAGCGCACCCTTCGGGGCGAGCGGCGGACGGGTTAGTAACGCGTGGGAACATACCCTTTACTACGGAATAGCCTCGGGAAACTGAGAGTAATACCGTATGTGCCCTTCGGGGGAAAGATTTATCGGTAAAGGATTGGCCCGCGTAAGATTAGATAGTTGGTGGGGTAATGGCCTACCAAGTCTACGATCTTTAGCTGGTTTTAGAGGATGATCAGCAACACTGGGACTGAGACACGGCCCAGACTCCTACGGGAGGCAGCAGTGGGGAATCTTAGACAATGGGCGCAAGCCTGATCTAGCCATGCCGCGTGTGTGATGAAGGCCTTAGGGTCGTAAAGCACTTTCGCTAGGGATGATAATGACAGTACCTAGTAAAGAAACCCCGGCTAACTCCGTGCCAGCAGCCGCGGTAATACGGAGGGGGTTAGCGTTGTTCGGAATTACTGGGCGTAAAGCGTACGTAGGCGGATCAGAAAGTAAGGGGTGAAATCCCAGGGCTCAACCCTGGAACTGCCTCTTAAACTCCTGGTCTTGAGTTCGAGAGAGGTGAGTGGAATTCCGAGTGTAGAGGTGAAATTCGTAGATATTCGGAGGAACACCAGTGGCGAAGGCGGCTCACTGGCTCGATACTGACGCTGAGGTACGAAAGTGTGGGGAGCAAACAGGATTAGATACCCTGGTAGTCCACACCGTAAACGATGAATGCCAGTCGTCGGGCAGTATACTGTTCGGTGACACACCTAACGGATTAAGCATTCCGCCTGGGGAGTACGGTCGCAAGATTAAAACTCAAAGGAATTGACGGGGGCCCGCACAAGCGGTGGAGCATGTGGTTTAATTCGAAGCAACGCGCAGAACCTTACCAACCCTTGACATCCTGTGCTAACCCGAGAGATCGGGCGTTCACTTCGGTGACGCAGTGACAGGTGCTGCATGGCTGTCGTCAGCTCGTGTCGTGAGATGTTCGGTTAAGTCCGGCAACGAGCGCAACCCACATCTTTAGTTGCCATCATTTAGTTGGGCACTCTAAAGAAACTGCCCGTGATAAGCGGGAGGAAGGTGTGGATGACGTCAAGTCCTCATGGCCCTTACGGGTTGGGCTACACACGTGCTACAATGGCATTTACAATGGGTTAATCCCCAAAAGATGTCTCAGTTCGGATTGGGGTCTGCAACTCGACCCCATGAAGTCGGAATCGCTAGTAATCGCGTAACAGCATGACGCGGTGAATACGTTCCCGGGCCTTGTACACACCGCCCGTCACACCATGGGAGTTGGTTCTACCCGACGGCCGTGCGCCAACCCGTAAGGGAGGCAGCGGACCACGGTAGGATCAGCGACTGGGGTGAAGTCGTAACAAGGTAGCCGTAGGGGAACCTGCGGCTGGATCACCTCCTTTCTAAGGATGTTCCTAGCAGCATTAGAACTTGTTCTTTTACTCGTGGAACACTTAGCAGGACAGCAAACAAAGCTGTCCATATTTGGAACATCTTCGGATGTTCTTCGGACCGAGCCGTCCTCATATCTCTTCAGAAACAGAACACGAGCTACCGCTCGTATGGGTCGGTAGCTCAGGTGGTTAGAGCGCACGCCTGATAAGCGTGAGGTCGGAGGTTCAAGTCCTCCTCGACCCACCATGAATTCTTCTGCATATGTAGAAGATAAGTGATGGGGCCTTAGCTCAGCTGGGAGAGCGCCTGATTTGCATTCAGGAGGTCAGGAGTTCGATCCTCCTAGGCTCCACCAAGCACTTAAACTGTAATGAAGCCTTCAGATACAAGCTCAATTAGATCGTTAAGCACTGTACACAGTTCTTAACCGTCCAATTGGACGAATTAACATCGTAAAGAGAGATACAAATAACAACACTGTTTGATCGTGCCGAGTGTGGCAATGATCTCAGTTTGGTGTGTTAGGTTTAGGCCTATCACAAGCATTTGCATAGACTGTTTCCTCGGTCTGCCAATTGTTTGCCATCTGAAAGCAGCAGTGTTGTCCAAGTCAAGTACACTAACCGGAGAGGTCGTAAGGCCTCTCGAAATAGTCATAGATCCGCACGGTTCTATGGCAGTTATGTATGCTTTTGATCTGGAAACAGGGATAAACAGTTTCTTACCAGCTTCTGTTGTCCACGAGGGGCGTTAAGTCCTTCTCTTTCTGGATCAAATCAAGCGCGAAAAGGGCGTTTGGTGAATGCCTTGGCAGTAAGAGGCGATGAAAGACGTGATACTCTGCGATAAGCCATGGGGAGCTGAGAATAAGCTTTGATCCATGGATTTCTGAATGGGGCAACCCACCTGATATTTTGTTATTACTGTGCCTTCGGGTGCAGCTAATAATGAGGTAAACCAGGTATTTCTAGACTGAATATATAGGTTTAGAAAAGCAAACCCGGGGAACTGAAACATCTAAGTACCCGGAGGAAAGGAAATCAATATGATACTCCCCTAGTAGCGGCGAGCGAACGGGGACCAGCCGAGCCATGAGTGTGGTTAGAATGCGTTGGAATGCGCAACCAGAGTGGGTGATAGTCCCGTATAAGAAGCATGATTGGACGTATTAAGTAGGGCGGAACACGTGAAATTCTGTCTGAAGATCGGAGGACCACCTTCGAAGGCTAAGTACTCCTTACTGACCGATAGTGAACCAGTACCGTGAGGGAAAGGTGAAAAGCACCCCGACGAGGGGAGTGAAACAGTACCTGAAACCGAACGCCTACAATCAGTTGGAGGGCCCTTGCGGCCTGACAGCGTACCTTTTGTATAATGGGTCATCGACTTGGTCTCTCAAGCAAGCTTAAGCCGTTAGGTGTAGGCGCAGCGAAAGCGAGTCTTAATAGGGCGAATGAGTTTGAGGGATCAGACCCGAAACCGAGTGATCTAGGCATGGCCAGGTTGAAGGTAAGGTAACACTTACTGGAGGACCGAACCCACATCTGTTGAAAAAGATCGGGATGAGCTGTGCCTAGGGGTGAAAGGCCAATCAAACTCGGAGATAGCTGGTTCTCTGCGAAATCTATTTAGGTAGAGCGTCGACCGAATACCATCGGGGGTAGAGCACTGGATGGGTAATGGGGCCCCACAGGCTTACTGATCCTAACCAAACTCCGAATACCGATGAGTACTAGTCGGCAGACACACGGCGAATGCTAACGTCCGTCGTGAAGAGGGAAACAACCCTGACCTACAGCTAAGGCCCCTAATTCATGGCTAAGTGGGAAAGCAGGTGGGACGACCAAAACAACCAGGAGGTTGGCTTAGAAGCAGCCATCCTTTAAAGATAGCGTAACAGCTCACTGGTCTAAATAAGTTGTCCTGCGGCGAAGATGTAACGGGGCTCAAGCCATGAGCCGAAGCTTAGGATGCATTTATTGCATGGTAGCAGAGCGTAGTGTGACATAGTTCCATGTGTCTTTACCCACTTCGGTGGGATTGGACACAAGGAGCTTTCTGTGAAGCGGGCCTGTGAGGGATCCCGTGGAGAGATCACTAGTGAGAATGATGACATGAGTAGCGACAAAGAGTGTGAGAGACACTCTCGCCGAAAATCCAAGGGTTCCTGCTTAAAGCTAATCTGAGCAGGGTAAGCCGACCCCTAAGGCGAGGCCGAAAGGCGTAGTCGATGGGAACCAGGTTAATATTCCTGGGCCAGGTGAAAGTGACGGATCTCGAGGGTAGTTCATCCTTATCGGATTGAATGGGCTGCTTAGAGGTTCCTGGAAATAGCTTCACCGCTAGATCGTACCCTAAACCGACACAGGTGGATAGGTAGAGAATACCAAGGCGCTTGAGAGAACTATGTTGAAGGAACTCGGCAAAATACCTCCGTAAGTTCGCGAGAAGGAGGCCCGGTTTCTAGGCAACTAGAGGCTGGGGGCACAAACCAGGGGGTGGCGACTGTTTATTAAAAACACAGGGCTCTGCGAAGTCGTAAGACGACGTATAGGGTCTGACGCCTGCCCGGTGCCTGAAGGTTAAAAGGAGGGGTGAGAGCTCTGAATTGAAGCCCAGGTAAACGGCGGCCGTAACTATAACGGTCCTAAGGTAGCGAAATTCCTTGTCGGGTAAGTTCCGACCTGCACGAATGGCGTAACGACTTCCCCGCTGTCTCCAACATAGACTCAGCGAAATTGAATTACCGGTCAAGATGCCGGTTACCCGCGGTTAGACGGAAAGACCCCGTGCACCTTTACTACAACTTCACACTGGCATTAGGCCGAACATGTGCAGGATAGGTGGTGGGCTTTGAAGCGTGAACGCCAGTTTGCGTGGAGCCTCCCTTGAGATACCACCCTTGTTCTGCTTGATGTCTAACCGCGGTCCGTTATCCGGATCCGGGACCCTGTGTGGTGGGTAGTTTGACTGGGGCGGTCGCCTCCTAAATCGTAACGGAGGCGCGCGAAGGTTGGCTCAGACCGGTCGGAAATCGGTCGTTGAGTGCAATGGCAGAAGCCAGCCTGACTGCGAGACTGACAAGTCGAGCAGAGACGAAAGTCGGTCATAGTGATCCGGTGGTCCCGAGTGGAAGGGCCATCGCTCAACGGATAAAAGGTACGCCGGGGATAACAGGCTGATACTGCCCAAGAGTCCATATCGACGGCAGTGTTTGGCACCTCGATGTCGGCTCATCTCATCCTGGGGCTGGAGCAGGTCCCAAGGGTACGGCTGTTCGCCGTTTAAAGAGGTACGTGAGCTGGGTTTAGAACGTCGTGAGACAGTTCGGTCCCTATCTTCCGTGGGTGTAGGATACTTGAGAGGAGTTGCCCCTAGTACGAGAGGACCGGGGTGAACGATCCACTGGTGGATCTGTTGTGGCGCCAGCCGCAGTGCAGAGTAGCTATGATCGGACAGGATAACCGCTGAAGGCATCTAAGCGGGAAGCCCCCCTCAAAACAAGGTATCCCTGAGAGCCGAGGTAGACTACCTCGTCGATAGGCCAGAGATGTAAGCGTGGTAACACGTTCAGTTGACTGGTACTAATGGCTCGATAGGCTTGATTTGATCCAGTAACAGAGTGACTTAACTCTCTACTGCGAAAATCAAAAGCATACACACACATCAGTTGTACTGACTTGGACATTTGGAAAGTTTGTTTGGTTTGGTGATCATAGCGTAAGCAAAACACCCGGTCCCATCCCGAACCCGGCAGTTAAGTGCTACTGCGCCGATGGTACTGCGTCTTAAGGCGTGGGAGAGTAGGTCATCGCCAAACCTAACAAGCTTTCCAGATGAGTATCTCTCTTCGATGAAAACAAAACGCCGCCTGCTGAAAAGCTGGCGGCGTTTTGCTGTGTCAAATTACCTGCAACCTGCTTAAACCTATTGCAAGCGCATCGACAGATAGCACCTTCGCTATGGATACGCTCTTATGCAGACTTAAAAGTCTAAAGATCTGCTGATTTTAGCTCTGCCGCTTCCAGAGGCACTACCCTTTATGGCGCCTCCCAACGTGAAAACGTGTCAGACCTATCGCAAGCTGCCTCACTCTAAGCCAGAAGCTATCTGAAATTAGACTGTCACGGCACAAACCGAACATCTCCAGCGTGTCTCGACATACTTATCACATCCCCGCACCCTCATCAAAAGCCAGACGCCAATGCCTCCCAAAAAACCTCAATAGAAAAAATGCTTTGTCTTGCTACTCCAAGACCCCGAAAACCCGCAAACAACCCAAGACACGCGAAAATAGCACAAACTAAATAAACAATCCTCAAGCAGATCCTTTCGATCCAAAAACAAACACACTCACACTGCACAGCAGGCACAAACAAACTCAGCAAAATAAAACAAAAAAACGCTAGATTAATAACATAATCACAAAATCCTAGATACTCAGAGCTGCGCCATCAGCTCTTGGGTCGGTTGCTGTTTCCACCAATCCATCAGGGTGCCTCACCAATGCCCCAGCATGCCCTGTTAGATCGCTAAATTCTGGGAGCATCTCAATCTCGTGGCCCGCGCCGCGCAGGGCGTCAACAAGCCTCTCGTCAAACCTGCTTTCAATCTTGAGGGAAGTGGTTTCGTCACCCCAAGTCCTTCCAAGCAACCAACGTGGTGCTGTCACAGCCGCTTGAAGATCCATTCCGAATTGAACATGACGTGAAAAAACTGCCGCTTGCGTTTGCGGTTGGCCTTCACCCCCCATAGTCCCGTAGGACATTACCCGGCCGTCGTTCAAAAGTGCGAGGGCTGGGTTTAACGTGTGGAACGGACACCGACCCGGTCCAAGTTCGTTTGGTCCGGGTTGTAGCGAAAATCCTGCACCTCTGTTTTGGAAGAATACACCGGTTTCGGGGCACGTCAGGCCAGAACCGAACTCCCAGAATACACTTTGAATAAAACTAACGACTGTACCCTCACTATCTGATGCACCCATCCAAATCGTATCACCAGCTTTTGGAATGTGCGGCCAATCCAAGGCGCGGAATGGATCAATCCGTGCAGTCATTTCGCCCAGAACATCATTCCTGAGCCATTCCTGAGCCGGCGTTTGCATCCTTTTGGGGTCGCCCAGATCGGCATTGCGGCGGATGAAGGTCTGCTTGGTTGCCTCGATCAATCCATGTATGTGGTTAAAGCTTTCACCGTCTAAAACGCCTAAACGGTCAAATACTCCAAGTATACCGAGTGACGAGACCCCCTGAGTGGGGGCGATCATGTTAAAAAGCCGTCCGTGCGACGTCTTTAGTGAAAGGGGCATTACGTGTTGCGCGGCATATGAATTGAAGTCATCAATGCGCAGCGGACTGCCATGTTCCTGTAGAAATGCGGCATGTGTTTCAGCAACTGGGCCACTGTAAAACGCCTCCAATCCATTGTCGGCCAGTGTTTGAAGGGTTCGCCCCAACGCACCTTGAACCAGCCGGTCGCCCGCAGCAGGAACCTTACCTTCAATAAGATAGGTTTCCGCAAATCCGGGCACATTTTTTAGCCCGTTTAGTTTCTCGCGCGTACAATCCGACTGGTTTCCCGTTACAGCAATACCGTCGCGCGCATGCATTATTGCATCGGCTAACAGAACCGATAGCGGTAAGCGTCGGTCCTGCGGGACAAGCGATAGTGCTGCCTGCCAGCCGCTAATGGTTCCAGGCACCGTAAGCGCCGCAAGGCCGCCCCGTGCTGGAATAGCTTCGGTATGCCCATGAGTTGCATAGAATTCCGGCGTAGCCATACCGGCGGCTGTCCCGCAGGCAGAAATACCGACTGGATCGTGGCCTTCTCGATGAATAATCCAGAAACCGTCGCCGCCAATTCCGTTCATATGCGGATAAACTACAGCGATGGTCGCAGCAGCGGCGACCATCGCCTCTATCGCTGTGCCGCCAGCCACAAGCACGTCCCGCCCCGCGAGAGCCGCAGCGCGGTGTGGCGCGGTAATCCCGCCATTTAATCCAAGTGATGCTTTCAACATTTTACCATCCAATCGCTTCGGGAAGCCATAACGCGAGGCTAGGGTAGAAAAAGACAAGGACAACACCCAAAAGCTGTATGGCTATAAAGGGTAGAACACCGCGATAGATGTCGATGGTCCTGATCGAGGGTGGTGCTACACCCTTTAGGAAAAACAGTGCCCAACCGAACGGTGGCGTCAGAAAAGATGTTTGCAGATTGAGGCCGACGAGTATGGCAAGCCACGCCATATCAACGCCAGCGGATTGAAAGATCGGGAGGAAGAGCGGCAGCGCGATGTAGGAAATCTCGATCCACTCAAGAAAAAAACCAAGTACGAACAGCACCACCATCAAGAATAAAATCTGTCCATTCAGTCCGCCCGGAACCAGCGAGAATGCATCCTGCACCAGCCGCTCTCCACCCAACCCGCGAAAGGCGAGGCCAAATGGCTGTGCAAAGATCAGGATGAGGAACACCATAGCACTGGTGATAAAGGCTCCGCGAACGGCTGCTGTAAGGATCGAAAGATCTAGGCGCCCCGCCAGCAACGCAAGTACCAGACTGCCGAGTGCTCCCATCGATGCGGCTTCGGTCGGGGCGGCGACCCCGCCGATAATGGACCCTAGGACAAGAACAATAAGGGCAATTGGAGGAAGTACAACTTTGACCAGTTTGACCGCAAGTTGCTTTCCCGAAGTGAGTGCGCGCTCTTGTGCGGGAATCGCAGGAACAAGGTGGGGCTTCAGAATTCCTAGCGCCAGAATATACCCGACAAACAAAAGGGAGAGCATCAGGCCGGGGATCAGGGCGGCGGCAAACAGAGTGCCGACAGATTCGCCCATAATGTCGGCCAAAAGAATGAGTACTAAACTAGGAGGGATAATCTGACCCAGTGTTCCGGAAGCGCAGATAACACCGCAGGCCACCCCCGCGTCATACCCCCGGTTGATCACCGGTCCCAGCGCGATCAGACCCATTGTGACGACAGTCGCCCCGACGACGCCAGAGGCAGCGCCCATTAGAACCCCGACCAGAATGATCGCAAGTGCCATGCCCCCCCTGATGCCGCCCATCGCAAGGCCGATCACTTCTATAAGGTCTTCGGCTATTCGCGATTTTTCGAGCATGATGCCCATGAAGATAAATAAGGGAAGCGCCAGAAGGGTATAATTCGTGACAACGCCGTAAATGCGCGAGGGTAGCAGCGAAAATAGCATCGGGCCAAAACCAAAATACCCAAATATCAGACCTGTCGCACCAAGACATATCGCGACGGGTATCCCACCCAATAACATCAAGAAGAATGCGCCAATCATGCAGAGCGCGAGGATTTCAGTGAAGGGCACGGGCGTCACTTTCTGTTTAGGAGGATCGTTTTTCAGGAAGAAGGGGGGCTGACGGGCCGGATAAGATTTGTCAGCGCATGGGCGAACATTGCAAAGGCTTGTAAACCAAGCAAAATAAACGCTACGGGCAGAACCGCCTTGAGTAGGTAGCGATAGCCGAGGCCGCCGGGATCGGGGGAACCTTCGTTAATGCTGTAGCTGTTTTGAACATAGTCGATACTGAGCCATGCAATAACGAGGGCCACGACCAGCAGAAGAAGGGTCGAAACCACATCAACAAACGCCTGCACCCGAACGGACATTTTTTCATAAAAAATATCGACCCGAACCTCGCCACCCTGATTGAGGCCATAGGACATCCCTAAAAGAGCGCCTGCCGCCATCAGGTGCCATTCAGTTTCTTGTAATGCGACCGACCCAATCCCGGCCAGATAGCGACCCAGCACATTGAAACTGACAACCATAACAAGCGCGAGGCCAAGCCATGCGCTGAGTTGTCCGATGATGCGCACGAGGGTGGATGCCCCGTGCGCAGCGGTATTTAAAAACCGGAGCATTCCGATCAGCCCGGCAAGCTGAACAACGGCTTTTCCGAAATGTCGGCCCAGCCTTTGTATTCTGCTTTAAACGCCATAAACGCATCGTGGACCTTGCGCGTGGCTGGATCAGCAGCGGCACCTTCTTCCAGCACGCGGTCGGTTACCGCTTTCAATTCTGCGATAACATCATCGGGTAGAACATCTGCAATGACACCTTCATTATCGACGAGATCCTTGAGCGCAGCAGCATTATTAGCTTCTGACCAAGTATAGCTTTCGACGTTGCAGGCCATTGCAGCAGTTTCGACAATCGCCTTGAGGTCCGCCGGCAGGCTATCCCATGCTGCACTGCCGATCAAAAGTTCGGTCGTGTTCGACGGTTCATGCCAACCGGTTGTGTAATAATATTTCGCAGCATTGTGCAAACCCAGACGGCGATCCTGATACGGCCCGACAAATTCGGCAGCATCAATCACACCGCGTTCGAGTGCTGGAAAAATCTCGCCGCCCGGCAGCAGGGTAACATCGACACCCAAAGCCGCGTATACTTTGCCAGCGAGGCCAGGGATTCGCATTTTCAATCCGTCGAGGTCAGCAACGCCTGTGATCGGCTCACGGAACCAGCCGGTCATCTGAACTCCGGTGTTTCCCATGGGCAGGGCTTTGAGACCCAGCGGCGCATAAAGCTCGTCCCAGAGCGCCATGCCGCCACCGTGATACAGCCACGCATTCATTCCGGCAAAGTTCATTCCGAACGGAACGGTCGTGAAATACTGTGCTGCGGGAATGCGACCGGCCCAGAAATATGCATTTGCAGCATTCATCTCGATGGCACCGCTGCGCACAGCGTCAAACCCTTCAAGGGCAGGGATCAATTCGCCCGCGGCAAAATGTTGAATATTAAGGCGGCCATCGGACATGGCGGCCACTTTTGCGCAAAAATCTGTCGGGCTACCGGGGCCTTCAACATAAAACGGAGATCCAGGGCCATAAGCGTTTGTCATCTTCCAGTTGAAGGTTGATTGCGCATGGGCAATCGACGGGGCCGCCAAAGTCGCTGCGGGAACAGTTGCGCCGGCAAGCAGGAATTTTCTTCTGTCCATTGGTGTCACTTTCTCCATGATGTTCCGATGCCTGACAGGGTGCTTCGACGAAGAAAAACGCAATACTTGGGGTCATCACAAAAAAACGACTTAGTTTTTGCTGATTATAATTAGAGCGAACCAACCGCCCGCGCCCATAATTTGAGCCACCAAACAACATATCATGTCCGGCAAATGCCGGTTCATACGATAGTTTGGAGGCATTCTTTTGAAGGATGAGGCCGGGCGTTTTGCTCATGCCGCCCCTAACGAAAATTCGAGCGTTGTTACAAAACCTTCTCAAATCTTAAACACAGATGTCTTAAACCGGCTCTATCAGGCTCCTAACAAATGGGGGTCCGATCATGCTCAAGCTTGCGAATGTCACGAAATCATACGGTGAAAATATTGCTGTCCACTCGGCCAGCTTTGCTATCGACAAGCCGATGATGGTCGGAGTTATCGGCCGCTCGGGTGCGGGGAAATCCACGCTATTGCGGATGTTGAACCGGTTGACGGATGCAACTTCGGGCGAGATTACGTTTGACGGTTTGAACGTAACTGCCCTGCGCGGCACTGCCAAACGGCAGTGGCAATCGCAGTGCGCGATGATTTTCCAGCAGTTCAATCTGGTACCGCGCATGGATGTGGTATCGAATGTTCTGCACGGTACGCTCAACCGCCGTTCCACCTTCTCGACGATGTTCAACCTCTATCCTGATGAGGACATCCACCGCGCCATCGATATACTGGAGCGGTTAGGCATTGCACAACATGCCCCAAAACGTGCCGAGGCCTTATCGGGTGGCCAACAGCAGCGGGTCGCCATTGCGCGTGCGCTGATGCAGGATCCAAAGATCATTCTCGCCGACGAGCCGATTGCGTCGCTTGATCCTATGAACGCGCAAGTGGTGATGCAATCGCTCCGCGACATTCACGAACAGGACGGGCGGATGGTCATCGCCAACTTGCACACCCTCGATACTGCGCGTCGCTATTGCGACCGTGTTATCGGAATGCGGGACGGTGCCATCGTGTTCGACGACACACCCGAAATGCTGACTACGTCCAGCGCCCGCGAGATTTATGGCGCCGATGCCAGCTTCTCCGAAGCGACTACCTCAACCCAGATCGAACCCGACGAGACGGTCCAGCGCAGGCTGGTCGACATCGCCGCACAATAAGCTGTCACTTTACCCTGCACGCCGCTTTGGGGTGCACTCACAGAAGAAAGATTTCAGATGAAAAAACTCATCGCACTTGCCCTCGCAACCACCGCCATCACCGGAACAGCTTTTGCCCAAGACACAGCAATTACGGAATTCCGCATTGGTATTCTGGGCGGCGAAAACGCACAGGACCGGATGAACAGCAACGAATGTCTACGCAGCAGCATCGAAGAGGCGCTTGGTGTCCCAACCAAGATTTTTGCCCCTGCCGATTATAACGGTGTCATTCAGGGGCTGTTGGGCGGGTCGATTGATTTGTCGCTGATGGGGCCTTCGTCCTATGCGGCGGTTCACATTGCTGATGAAAGCGCAGTCTCGCCCATACTTGTCAAAGTCAACTCCGATGGCTCGACCGGCTACTATTCAATCGGCTTTGCACGCATCGACAGCGGCGTCACCTCACTTGAGGGTCTTAAGGGTAAGGTGTTCGGCTTTGGTGATCCGAACTCAACCTCCGGCTACCTTATCCCCTCTATCGAGATCCCCCAAATTACAGGGGCCAGCATGGATAACGGCGATTACTTCGGTGAGGTGAAATTCACCGGCGGTCACGAGCAGACAATCGTCGCGGTCAACAACGGTGATGTGGCCGCCGGCGTGACCTGGGCGGATGGTCAAGGCAATTGGGAAGACGGCTATAACTTCGGTGCGCTGCGCAAGGCTGTGGATGCTGGTCTGGTTGATATGAATGATCTGGTTGAAATCTGGCGCTCCAAGCTCATTCCCGGCGAGCCTGTCGTGTTGCGTAATGCATTGCCCGACGATGTGCGCGCTACCGTGACACAGATCATCGACACTATGGGTGAAAACGATCCCGCCTGCGCCGAGGCGATTGCGGGTGGCGAAGTGAGCGGCTTTGATCCGATCACCCATGATGCCTACACCTCGATCGTGGCCGCGCGCTTGGCTGAATCGAACTGATCCATACAAGTTTAAACCCTGCTGCTGGTCCTGTCATCCAAGACGGGGCCAGCGCTTTGTTATACGGGACATATCATGGCTGATGCCCAACAGTCTCATGCCGCTGCAGCGGATGTGAGCACCACTTATCTTGCCCAGATCAAAGCAAAGCGGCTGATGAATTTCATCCTGCTTATCGTTTTTCTGGCACTGTTCATGTCTGGCTTCGCGACAGCCGAGAGCCGCAATGCCGGCGGCTTTCTGGAAGGGTTGGGAAACATTTTCGATTTCCCGGCCGCGATGTGGTCGGAAGCCGTCGAGCGGTCACATCTGCTTCCCGGCTATCTGGTGCAGTATTTTCCATCGCTCGTCGAAACGGTGAATATCGCAGCTGCTTCCACGCTTCTGGGTGCGTTAGCGGGTTTGGTGATATCGCTGTTGGTAACACGTGGCTTCGCACCGGTAACGTGGTTGATAGGGCCACTTCGCCGCGTTCTTGATATCTTTCGCGCTGTGCCGGAAATTGTGATCGCACTTGTGTTGATCTTTATGCTGGGTGGTGGGCCGGTGCCTGCGATGATCGCTATTGCCCTGCATACTGTCGGCGCCTTGGGAAAGCTGTTTTCGGAAGTAAATGAAAACGCCTCGCTGAAACCCGTTGAGGGGCTTGCCTCTACGGGTGCGAACTGGACCCAGCGAATGATGCTGGGTGTCATCCCGCAGGTAGCGCCGAACTATCTCAGCTATGCCTTGCTGCGGTTCGAGATCAACATTCGTGCCTCTGCCATCCTAGGATTCGTCGGTGCAGGCGGCATTGGTTATGACTTGCGCAATACAATGAGCTGGGGCGTGGGGAAATATGACGAGGCTGCGGCCATATTCCTGCTGCTTTTCGGAACGATCGTGCTGGTTGATCAGGTATCGAGCCTGCTGCGCAATCGCCTGACACATGGCACGCAAAACATCGAGGCCACGATATGACTACCGCAACACTCCAGATGCAGACAATCACAAGGTTCAGCCGGAAAAAGCGTCTGACACTGGCAGTCCCCTTGGCGATTTTAGCCTACTTTGCCTATATCTTTGTAGCCTTCGACATCGCGGGTCTTGGCGATAGGGTAAATTTTGGGAATGCCCGCACCCTCGTCTCAGACAGCTACAGCTATAAAACCCACGTAACGCAGGACAACCGAAGCGGCGCGATCACCATGTCGATCGAGGGGGAGCGCAAGGCGCAGTATCCGGAAGGCATGACACCCGATTGGGTCACAATGGGCGATGTCACAACTGTGAATTTGGGGCAGGGACATGTGGTGACGCTTGGCCCGCAGGTGCGGTACGACATTCCGGGATACGGGACGGTCACCGCACGGCCCGATGGCAATGGCGTAAACGCGAGTTTTCCTGACGGGCCTATACCTGATTTCATCAACGCCTCCGGTAACCGCGTAATGATCGCCACCGATGCGGGGCGGCTCACCGTTACGCGCAACCGTGCCGAAGTGTTCAAGTACAGCATCGGCTGGGAGATTTTCTTTTTCACACTCGACAGTCCCTACTACGGGATGGATGCGGGTGAACTGTTATCCCGCGCCCTGACGGGTGAGGCGGGCAGCATCGTGCAGGGTTTTTGGTCCAATACCATGTGGCGCCACGGAGATGTGTTCTGGGCTTTGTTCGAGACGTTGTTGATGGCGTTTCTGGGCACATTCGGTGCGGCGATGATCGCACTTCCCCTTGCGTTTTTAGCGGCGCGCAACTTCACCCCTTTGGGGGGGCTGCGGTTCGTGGCGCGGCGCATATTCGATTTCTTGCGGGGGGTGGACGGATTGATCTGGACAATCGTACTGAGCCGCGCGTTCGGACCTGGTCCGATGACCGGCGCACTCGCGATCCTGCTCACGGATACCGGTTCGTTTGGCAAGCTGTTTTCCGAGGCTCTCGAAAACGTCGATGACAAACAGATAGAGGGGGTCGCCTCTACCGGGGCCAAACCGCTACAGCGCTACCGGTTTGGCGTTATTCCACAGATTACGCCGGTTCTGCTGAGCCAGATCCTCTATCATCTGGAATCCAACACCCGTTCTGCAACGATTATCGGTGCCATCACCGGCGGCGGCATTGGACTGCTGCTGACACAGGCCATCGCGACCCAGAAAGACTGGGAGGAGGTGAGCTATTATATTGTTCTCATCATTCTGTTAGTAATCTTCATGGATACACTTTCCGGCTGGCTCCGCCGAAAATTGATCAAAGGTGACGGGGGTGGTCACTGATGCCGCGCCTGTCGCACGATACGCCTTTTATTCATCCTGACTGTGAAATCAGTGATGCTACCTTCGGCACCTTTACCGAAGTCGGCCGCGGCAGCCGGATGTCGCACAGCCACCTTGGAGACTACTCTTACTGCGACCGTTATGCCGACATTGCAAACACGGACGTGGGTAAATTTTCCAACATCGCGGCCTTTGTGCGTATTGGTGCCACAGATCACCCGATGACCAAGGCGAGCTTGCATCACTTCCACTACCGCTCGGGCGATTATTTCGATGATACCCCCCACGATGAGGCGTGGTTTGCCCACCGCCGGTCGCGGCGAACATATATCGGACATGACACGTGGCTGGGCCATGCCGCGCAGGTGCGTCCTGACGTCACCATTGGCCATGGTGCGGTGATTGCAGGCGGTGCGATCGTAACGAAGGATGTGGCCCCCTATATGATTGTTGCTGGGATACCGGCGGTACCAATACGCGCAAGGTTCACGCCGGACGTAGCGGAGCGTCTGATGGCGTTGGCATGGTGGGACTGGCCGCATGAACGTCTGCATGCGGCGCTGGATGACTTTCGCAGCCTTAATGCCGAAGCCTTCCTTGAAAAATTCGGTTAATTACTCTGCTGCACTTAGCGTAGCTTGTGATGTCATCGCAAACCTGTCGGCCAGCCCGCCACGCAGGTAGCTCCAGCGCCCCGCCACCATTGTTCCTTCGATCCGGCGCGTCCCCTGATTAAAGAATACGAGATCGGCACGCTTGCCTGCCGCGATCTCGCCGCGGTCGGACATGCCCATGATACGGGCTGGCGCACCCGAAATCATGTGCCAAGCAGCGCCAAATTGAACTATACCTGCATCGCCGAGCGAAAAGGCCGCTTTGGAAAGCGCTGCAAATACTGCGCCGGAGACAAGCGCATCGCAAAGCCCGTTGCGGACCAGATCAATCGCGGCACTACCACCGATCTGAGATCTGGCCCGCAGCACGTCATGTGCGCCCGCTACGATAGGATTACCTTGAATGCGTGCTACCCGTGCGGGTGCGTAAGCGGTGGGAAATTCGCATATCCGCGCCCCGATCATATCGTAATATGCGCGGGTCGGTGCATCGCGGTCGCCGGAGCTGCCATACCGGATGCGGGCCGCGTCAAATGCTGTCGCCATACTACAGATAAACCGTGGTGCATAAGGCGTCAGTCTGGCCGTAGCGCGAACCAGTGCAACATAAGCCTCTGGATCATATCCGGCCTGCAAACCCCATTGCTCGAACTCTGTCCGGTCCCGTCCGAGAAGGTCGAGCCTTTGGGGGATCTGGTTATGGAATATGATGTAGTCAATTCCATAGCGACGCACGACCTCCAGCAGCCGCTCTTGTGACTCGACACAATGAATATCACAACGCAGTTGCACCCGCAGATCGGTCACGGCTGTCTGTCTGTAGTCAGCAAGTGCGTCCAGAAAGGTTTCGGCGAAATCCGGTCCATGCTTACCCCCTTCCCAAGACCAGCTTTGACCAAGCCATGCCGTTGTTATGCCCTGCGCCGCAGCTTCCTGTCCGACCGACCAAAGCGCCGATGCGATGGGAAATCCGCTGTCGGGGCGGGGCGGCACCTGACGCTCGAAGGCGGTGCTGTGCAGGTCGATTATCCCTGGCAATACCAGATAGCCGGACAGGTCGATTGTGCTGTTCCCAGGCTTTGGCAGATCGTCAGTAATCAGGCCCTGTTCAAGGGCGACATCCTCAAAAACCAGCGTTTCTGCGCGAAGGACGTGAGCACCCGACAGTCGTATATTTTGACAATGCTGCATTTTATCTGCCCGACCGTGTTATATATCGGTTAGGATAGCAGGTGATTGTATCACCTTCGTGACGTCTCAGGTATCGGTGAGGGTAAGGGTCACCTTATCACCGGCAAACCACGTGCGGCCGACCTCGACCGGTATGCCGCAGTCGTCAACATTGATACCGATTGTGCGCAAAACGGGTGCATGCTCTGCAATTTGGAGGTGACGCGCTTGCGTCGCAGTGGCCAGTTTTGCATTCACACGCGTAGAGGCACGCATATAGTCGGCCACACCGCATGCTTCCAATGCATCCGTCACAGAAGGGTTGCGGCCCAACAGGGCCGGAAGCTCTACAAAGCGTTGTGCGGGAAACACGCTGCGAAAGAGTGCGATTGGCTGGTCCTCGGACAAAGACAGCCCCTCATAAACGTGAACCTGTGCGCCCTCCTGAATGTTCAGGGCCTCTGCCTCAGAGATATGCGCCGTGCGTGTCTCCAGTAACAGCACCTTTTTGGCAGGCGTGCGGCCTGCAGCTGCTATGTTTTGATGAAACCGTACCCGACGCCCGATAGGGTAATCGGTGGGAACGGTTGTCACAAAAACACCTGCGCCGCGCCGCGCATGGACCAGTCCTTCGTCAGCAAGTGCAGCCAGCGCCTGACGGACCGTGTGCCGGTTCACGCCAAAGCGTGCGCTCAGAACAGCTTCGGTCGGCAGTTTGTCCCCGGCCCGGTACAACCCCTCTGCGATGTCCTGCCGCAAAGAGGCGGCAATCGCTTTCCAGATCGGCGTGCTGCGGGTCATGTCATTAAAACTTCATACTTCTCTGGATTGGCAAGGCGGGGCGTTACCGATATGATTTGTCTAGTTGTATAGACAACTAAAAGAGGTGTCTAGGTGAATAGAATGAGTGATCTCCAAGTGCGGCGCAAAGAATGGCTCGGCCTGTTGGCGCGGTCATCTGCGGCGGATGTTGCCAATGGTTGGCGCGCGCTGGGTCTAGTGCAAAAGCATACTGTCCTGCGGGCGCCAGAAATCGGGGGTGTAATGGTGCGTGGTCGTGCCGGTGCGGTTGGCGCCCCGTTTAATCTGGGCGAAATGACGGTGACCCGTGCGAGCGTGAAGCTTCCCTGTGGTACCGTTGGCCACGGGTATGTTCAGGGTCGCAGCAAAGATCACGCGCTGCACGCAGCAGTGATTGATGCGTTGATGCAAACAGATGAAGCGGACCGGATCGATGCGGAACTACTGACCGCTTTACGCGATGCAAAAGTTGCAGTGATGAGCAAGCGCGCCGCGAAAGCGGCAGCGACAAAGGTAGACTTTTTCACAATGGTTCGGGGGGAGGACTGATGCAGGCACATGTACTTGAGGGCGGTTTTGGCAACATACCGGTGGAGGCCTCACATGCCTTTAGGGCCATTATGACGGCAATGGCGCGTCCCGGCCAAATCATGGAGATTACTGGCGCTCAGCCCCCTGCACCCCTGTCACCTGCGGCCGGTGCTGTTTTGCTGACACTGTGTGACCCCGAGACGCCGGTCTTCCTCACTGAAGCTTATGACACGCCACAGATCCGTGACTGGATTACTTTCCACACTGGCGCGCCATCTTGCGATCCGTTTCAGGCAATGTTCGCCCTTGGCTCATGGGATCAACTGAACTTGGCGAAATTCTCGCGTGGCACAGCGGAATACCCCGACCGCTCTGCCACGCTCATCGTCGAGGTTGGTGAATTGGCAAACGAGGGGGCCACATTGAAGGGACCCGGAATCGAAGGTCATGCCCGCCTGTCGCTCCCCGAGACGGGGTTGTTTCAAGACAACGCGCAATATTACCCGCTTGGCCTTGATTTCATTTTTACCAACGCGACGCGCCTTGCGGGGCTGCCGCGCACAACGAGGATCAGCTGATGTATGTGGCTGTAAAAGGCGGCGAACGTGCGATCGATAACGCCCACGCATGGCTTGCGGAAGAGCGGCGCGGGGATACATCGATACCGGAGCTGGGTGTGGAGCAGATCCGCGAGCAGATGGCGCTCGCTGTGAACCGTGTGATGGCCGAAGGGTCACTTTATGATCCTGATTTGGCTGCACTGGCGATCAAACAGGCGCGCGGCGATTTGATCGAGGCTATCTTCCTGATCCGCGCATACCGGACCACGCTGCCGCGTTTTGGTGGCTCGGAACCAGTGAAGACCGAGACTATGACCTGTGATAGAAGGGTATCGGCCACCTTCAAGGATGCCCCGGGGGGACAGGTCTTAGGGCCTACGTTTGACTATACGCACCGTCTTCTGGACTTCAAGCTCGCGGCTGACGGGGAGGTGCCGGATGCCGCTGAGGCCACGCCAAACGGGCAGACCACGCCGCATATCATGTCATTTCTTGATCGCGAAAATCTGATCCAGAAAGAGCCTGCAGGCGACACCGTTCCCGCCGACCTGACGCGAACACCGCTGGAACTGCCCGCCAGCCGCGCGTTGCGGCTCCAGTCACTCACGCGGGCGGATGAGGGATTTATCCTTGGCATGGCTTATTCGACCCAGCGTGGTTATGCGCGCAACCATGCTTTTGTAGCCGAACTGCGCATCGGCGCGGTCGCCATCGAGATGGATATCCCCGAGTTGGGGTTTGCGATCGAGATTGGCGAGATTACGGTGACCGAATGTGAAACCGTGAACCAGTTTCAGGGATCCAAAGCGCAACCTCCCCAGTTCACCCGCGGCTATGGACTGGTCTTCGGCATGACCGAGCGCAAGGCCATTTCCATGGCGCTGGTAGACCGTGCGCTTCGCTGGAAAGAGCTGGGCGAGGACAACACAGGTGCGCCGGCACAAGACGAAGAGTTCGTACTTTATCACAGTGATAATATTCAGGCGACGGGATTTTTGGAGCATATCAAGCTGCCACATTACGTCGATTTCCAGTCAGAGCTGGAGTTGGTTCGCAAGTTGCGCCGCGATGCTTTGACAGCCGCCCTGGCCGAGAGGGAGGATGCTTCGGGCGGCAGTGTAGGTGAAAATGTGAAAGAAGGCGTAACGCTATGAGTGAATACAACTTTGCCTATCTGGATGAACAGACGAAGAGAATGATACGCCGCGCGATTCTCAAGGGACTGGCAATACCCGGTTATCAGGTGCCGTTTGCGAGCCGCGAGATGCCGATGCCTTATGGCTGGGGCACGGGTGGTGTGCAGGTATCGGCGGCTGTGCTGACGCCTGATGACACGCTCAAGGTGATTGATCAGGGGGCTGATGATACGACCAATGCTGTTTCAATCCGACGGTTTTTCCAGAAAACTGCGGGCGTCGCGACGACCGAGGCGACCGGAGATGCGACAGTTATTCAGACACGCCACCGGATACCGGAACACGACCTGCGCTCGGACCAGATTATTGTCTATCAGGTGCCAATCCCCGAGCCGCTGCGCTTTTTGGAGCCCTCGGAGGTCGAGACCCGCAAGATGCACAGTCTGGAGGAATACGGGCTTATGCACGTTAAGCTGTATGAGGATATAAGCCAGCACGGCGATATTGCGACGTCCTATGCCTATCCTGTAAAAGTGGAGGGACGATATGTTATGGACCCGTCACCGATCCCCAAATTCGACAACCCGAAGCTGGAAATGGCAGGGATACAGCTGTTCGGCGCTGGGCGCGAGCAACGGATTTACGCGGTTCCGCCCTACACAAAGGTCGTGAGCCTCGATTTCGAGGATTACCCGTTCCAGCCGACCAAGGCAGACCATGCATGTGATTTATGCGGTTCTGATGAAAGCTATCTTGATGAACTGATCGTTGATGATGCGGGCGGGCGGATGTTTATGTGTTCTGACACCGATTTCTGCGCGACACGGCGCAGGGAAGGTCATGTGGGCGCGCAGGGAACACCCTTTAAGGAGGACGCAGCATGACGCCGCTCTTGCAGGTCGAGAATGTCGCAAAACATTATGGTACGCGAGTTGGCTGCACAGATGTATCGTTTGATCTTTATCCCGGTGAGGTGATGGGGATTGTCGGCGAGAGCGGGTCGGGTAAATCCACGTTGCTCAATTGCCTCGCGGGGCAACTGACGCCGGACGCCGGTGCTGTGCGCTACGATACCCGAGCGGATGGCTTGCGCGACACCATCACCATGTCCGAGCCGGAGCGCCGCATGTTAGGGCGTACCGATTGGGCTTTTGTGCACCAACATGCTCGTGACGGGCTGCGCATGAACGTCAGTGCTGGTGGAAATGTGGGCGAGCGGTTGATGGCTGTGAATGCGCGGCACTACGGTGAAATTCGCGCCTCTGCCGTGGATTGGCTGGGCCGTGTCGAGATTGCGGAGGAACGGATTGACGACCGCCCCACCGCATTTTCCGGTGGAATGCAGCAGCGTTTGCAGATTGCGCGCAATCTGGTGTCGGGACCGCGGTTGGTGTTCATGGATGAACCCACTGGCGGCCTTGATGTGTCGGTGCAGGCGCGGTTGCTGGATTTGCTGCGCGGACTGGTGCGCGAGATGGGGCTGAGCGCCATTATCGTCACCCATGACCTTGCCGTTGTACGCCTATTGGCAGACCGCCTGATGGTGATGAAAGACGGGCGCGTGATCGAGACGGGTCTGACCGATCAGGTGCTGGACGATCCCCAGCACCCCTATACCCAGCTTCTTGTTTCTTCTGTTTTGCAGGTGTGAGCCGATGATTTCTATCGAAAATATCTCCAAATCCTTTGTTCTGCACAATCAGGGGGGTGTCGAAATTCCCGTGATGCAAGGGGCAAGCCTTCGGGTGGAGGCAGGCGAATGTGTGGCTCTGATTGGCGCGTCGGGTGCGGGAAAGTCGACATTGATGCGGATGATTTATGGCAACTATCTCACGGCATCGGGACGGATTATGATCGGGGATCTGGATGTTGCCAGCGCTGCGCCCCGAGAGATAATCGAGTTACGCCGCATGACGCTCGGCTATGTCAGCCAGTTTCTGCGTGTCGTGCCGCGTGTCTCGACACTTGATGTTGTGTGCGAGCCATTGCTGACTACAGGTACGCCGCGTGCGCAGGCGGTGGAGACGGCGCAGGAATTGCTGTCGCGGCTCAATATCCCCGAACGCTTGTGGTCGCTTAGCCCAACAACATTTTCAGGAGGCGAGCAGCAGCGGGTCAACATCGCCCGCGGCTTTGCCTATCCTTATCCAGCACTGCTGTTGGATGAACCAACCGCCAGCCTTGATCCTTTGAACCGCGCTACGGTCCTGTCGATGGTCGGAGAGGCAAAAGCCCGCGGCGCTGCAATTATCGGTATCTTTCACGACCACGCCGCACGCGATGCGCTGTGCGATCAACAACTGGATGTAACGCAATTTACACCCGGTTTGATGGCATGACCGGGCGGATGATCGCCATCGTGGGGCCGTCCGGTGTGGGCAAGGACAGCGTGATGGCGGGGATGACTGAGGCTGATCCGCGTCTGTTGGTGGTGCGGCGGGTGATCACCCGTGAGGCTGATGCTGGCGGGGAGGACTTCGAGAGTATAACGCCTGACATGTTTCGCAAGCATGAGGCAGCAGGGCAGTTTGCATTGAGTTGGGGCGCGCACGGCTTGCAATACGGTGTACCCGCTAGCGTCCATGACCAAATCAGAGGCGGGCATGATGTGCTGGTAAATCTGTCACGCGGCATTCTGGAGGAGGCCAACCGATGCTTTCCACGCCTGCAGGTGATTGCCTTGACTGCAAACCCTGACATCCTCGCGGCGCGCCTTGCCGCGCGGGCACGCGAGAGCGCTGGACAGATCGCGCGGCGACTAAAGCG
This sequence comes from Sulfitobacter guttiformis, assembly GCF_003610455.1. Lineage (NCBI taxonomy): Bacteria > Pseudomonadati > Pseudomonadota > Alphaproteobacteria > Rhodobacterales > Roseobacteraceae > Sulfitobacter > Sulfitobacter guttiformis. The sequence goes on from NZ_RAQK01000001.1 coordinate 2,106,947, forward strand.
TGCAGCCAATCCCATACCTGAAGGGATAGCGTTTCTGGAACTCGACAACAGTGGTTGTCTGTCGCGAACGGTTCAGGCCGCCCTCGACCATCTTTATCCTGTGAGGGCGTAGCGATGGATTTGGTGGAACAGCCCGTTGCTGTCCTCACCCATGAGGGTGACTGCGTCGAGCGTGAAGGGATCAGCAACCTTGTCCATCAGGCAAGGGCGGAGGGCGGCCATGACCGGATCTGCTGCCTTCGCGGGCATGGAGCCGCTCAGCGTCAGGTGGAAATGGAAATCCTCGAAGATAAAGGGGTAACCCCATGCAAGCAGCTGTGCGTCCTGCCGCGCGCTAAGCCGTGCCTTGCGGCGGCGCGCAATCTCTGCGTCGGACAGTGGTGCGCGAAACGGATCAAATGCCTTTATGACTTCAGCGGCGAAATCCTGAACCAACGGGCCGTCCTGCGCGGGGCGCAAGGCAATAAACCCGTTCTGATGCCGCAGATCAAGGGACCCCAAAGGGCAAGGTTTCACCCTCTCTGCAAAAGTTTCTATAGCAGCTTCAAGCGCGCTTTGGCATGTATCTTTGGCCAGCCTGAAAGGCGCTTTCAACGTGCCATGCAGGCCGTATTTGCGCGGTGTCGCCGTGATTCTTTCGATATCGACACCCTCCAGCTCCGTTGGAGCGCACGCGGTTCCCCGTGCCGAATCCCATCCCAGCCAAGCTGCGCCGAAATCGGCAAGATCGCCGGTTGGTGTGTAAAAAACAGCATATCGTTCAAACATTTGATTTCCTTCGCAGATGCTTTCTTCTGCCAAAAACGCGTGACATTCATATGACAAACCAGACAATTCTTGCCAATGCTAGGCTGATCCTCGAGACCGAGATAGTTACCGGATCGGTCGTGATGGAGGGCGGTTTCATCAGCGAGATTAATAGCGGTAGCACCGTGCCCAAGGGTGGAATCGACCTGCAGGGCGATTACCTGGCTCCCGGTTTGGTGGAGTTACATACCGACAACCTCGAGCGGCACCTCTCCCCGCGTCCGCGCGTCGACTGGCCCTATCGCGCCGCTATTCTCGCGCATGACCGAGAGTTGGCAGGCACGGGTATCACAACTGTTTTCGATGCGATCCGGGTGGGTTCTATCGTGTCGGGCAGTAGCTCGCGTTATGGGAAATATGCGCGGCGGATGGCGGACGAAATTTTGGCAGTGCGCGCGGCCGGTATGCTTCGGATCAGCCACCATATTCATTTGCGCGCCGAGATCTGCTCGGAGACTCTGGCCGAGGAACTGGCAGAATTCACCCCCGAGGACCGCATTGGTATCGTGTCTATGATGGATCACACACCCGGCCAGCGACAATTTGCGGATCTGTCCAAGTTTGAGACATATGTACGTGGAAAATACAGTTTTGGTGATCAGGAGTTTCGGGATTACGTCGATTTCCTGTATGGTCTTCAGGATAAATTCGGGACCCGCCATGAAGCTGCAACTGTGTCGGCGGCCACGCGGTTGGGCGCGGCACTTGCCAGTCATGATGACACTACGGCACGACAGGTTGCGGCCAGTCATGCCTACGGTGTGACCCTTGCTGAATTTCCGACAACGGTCGCGGCTGCTGATGCCTGCCATGCACAGGGGATCGCCACAATCATGGGTGCGCCTAATCTCATTCGGGGGGGGTCCCACTCCGGTAATGTGGCGGCGGCTGATTTGGCCCGCGTTGACCGCCTTGATATTCTGTCATCGGATTATGTGCCTGCGGGGCTGCTGATGGCTGCCGTTCAATTGGGTGATATCTGGGATGATCTGCCGCGCGGAATGGCGACGGTTACATCGCGTCCTGCCGCTGCCGTTGGGCTGAAAGATCGCGGATCGCTTTCCACGGGGAAGCGGGGGGATGTGATCAGGTTCTCGATTTTGGAGGACACGCCGATACTTCAAGAAACATGGAGCGCTGGTGCGCGCGTTTTCTGAAGGGCGGGAGGTCACGTAGATTAGGGGCGCGCCGGTTTTCCTCTGAATTCATGTGCGAGAAATCCGCAGATCACGATGATCGCGGCACCGGTAATTTCGCGAAGGGAAGGAGCCTCGGCAAAGATGAAATAGCCGACAGCCAGCGCAAACAATATCCTCACGTAGGGGAACGTCGCGAGTGCCGCAACTTCGCCAAAGCGGTAAGCCTCGACCGTAAACAACATTCCGAGCGTGCCAAGCGTGCCTGCAAGCGCCAGCAACAGCGCGTCGTGAAAATTGACGGTAGTCCAGCCCGCCACTGCACCGGGCAGGGTGCCGATGCTGGCCACCAAAGCGATCCAGAACATGATTGTCGACGTATGTTCTGTGCGCGCCAGAACACGATTTTGAAAAATTAAAATAGCTGCAGCAAAGGCAGAGCCGAGGCCGAATAATACGCCCGTCTCGACCGCAAACTCCTTAACGCCGCTGGCGATCAGAACACCGCCAAAGCCAAGCACGGCCGTGAAGGCGCGGCGCCCCCCGATCCGCTCGCCCAACACCAAGGGTGCGAGGGCGATGGTAAACAACGATGTTGTAAATGTAAGCGTGGACGCAAGGGCGAGGTCAAGAGACTGGAAACTCGCATAATAGAGCCACCAACACACCAGACTTGTCACACCGCGCAGCACCAGCCGGTGCCAGCGCGAAGAGCGGAAGCGGAAAGGATAGCGCACCATAATCCAGACTGAGACGATGACAAGCTGACTAAGGGCGCGAAAGAAAATGATCAGTGCAAATGGCACATCGGGGCTCAAAAACCGCAAGGCGGTTACATCCGCCGTAAACACCGCAGCGGCAGCAATCAGCAACGCCGCTCCATAGGGATTATTGATGGCAGTAAGGGGCGTCATTCGCGGCGGAATGGCGAGAACGAAACAGGGTCGATTAACGCAATTTCGCGCATGATCTGGACCCAGGCTGCTAACCCGTCTTTGATTGAGGACAGGCGGAAAAATTCGTTTGGAGCATGAAATTTTTCGTCCGAGAGTGAAAAGGAAAACATGACTGTATCCATTCCCAAAACGCGGTGTACAATTTCCGTGAGGGGCAGGGACGCGCCGATACGCACCTTGAGCGGGATCTGACCACTCGTTTTGTGCAATGCTGCGGTAGCGGCAGCCAGAAGCGGATGCTCCGGTGGCACGGCATAGGCACCGCCCTGTCCGCGCTCGCCATAAATCTCAAGGGTGGCATAGTCTGGCAAATGCGCATGAAGATGCGCTACCACCGCCTCCTTGGCGCGTTGCGGAACCTGACCGGGCACTAGGCGCATGGTTATTTTCGCAAAAGCCTCGTTCGGGATCACCGTTTTAGAGCCCGCGCCGGTATAGCCGCCCCACATCCCGTTCACATCAAGGGTAGGACGCACCCAAAGCCTCTCCAGCGTGGAAAAGCCCGCCTCGCCGTGCGGGGAGGCATGGATGGCATCAAAGGTGTTTTTGTCATTGTCGGGGATCGCCGCGATCTCTGCGCGCTCCGCCGCCGTAGGCTCGGTCACGCCGTCATAGAAGCCTGCCGCCGCGATGTGGCCGTCCGCATCATGCAAGCTTGCGATCAGGCGTGACATGACGTGCAAGGGATTTGCGACAATGCCGCCATAGCGGCCTGAGTGAAGATCTTGCGTCGCTGTCTGGACCCGCATCTCAAAGCCGGTGTTGCCCCGTGATCCCACGTTAAGCGCCACCAGATCGGGCCGCCATCGCGCCCCGTCCGCAGACAGTACCGCGTCCGCTGCGAGCAAATCGCGGTGGGTTTCGAGAATGGAAGTGAGGGAGGGCGAGCCGGTTTCTTCTTCGCCCTCTATCAGCAGTTTGATGTTGACGGGCAGGCGCTCCTCTACGGCAATGAAAGCCGCAAGCGTGTCGAGCGCGATCATCATTGGTGCCTTGTCATCGGAAATGCCGCGACCGAACAGCCTGCCGTCAACTTCGGTGGCGTCAAACGGAGGCGTGTGCCATTTCTCTACAGGATCGGCGGGCTGAACATCATAGTGGGCATAGACAAGCACCGTGGGTTTTCCCGGTGCGTCCATCCGCTCGGCATAGAGTGCTGGTTGCCCGCTGCCATCAAGTGGTGTGAGGCGCTGTGACTTTTGAAACCCCATGGCGGTAATCCGCGCCTCGATAAACTGCCGGGCATCCTCCATCCCCTGCGCCATTGCAGGATCGGCACCTACCGAGGGGAATGAAACAAGCGTTTTCAGATCTTCGATCAGATGCGCTTCGCGGGAGAGGGCGTAAGTCAAAACAGGGTCGGTCATGGTTCTATCCTTCAGCTTATGCCGCCATCTACGCTGAGGATCTGTCCTGTGATCCAGCTTGCCTGCGCGGAGGTCAGGAAGGCGGCGGCGGCGGCAATATCTTCTGGCGTACCCAGCCGTCGGGTGTGAATGCGCTGTACCAGTTGCGTCTGCCCTTCAGGGCCGTAAGCATCCCACTGGCGCCGTGTTGCGGGATTGGACAGCACAAAGCCGGGCGCGATGGAATTAACGGTAATACCATGTTGGCCCAGCTCAAGGCTGAGCTGTTTTGTCAGGCCGACAAGGGCATGTTTGGCGGCAGTGTAGGCATGTATCCCAGTCAAGCTGGGGCGCAGGCCGGCACCCGAACTTATTGTCACGATCCGTCCCCACCCTGCTGTTTTCATTGCGGGAACAAGCGATTGTGACAAGTAAAGGGTCGCGTCGACGTTGACCGCAAAAATACGGTGCCACGCTGCGGGGTCGACATCCTCCAATGCAGTGCCAACCTGATTGCAAACCCCGCCTGCTGCATTCACCAGCATGAGCGGCGCACCGTAATCGGCAGTAATTCGGGCATGAAGATCATGCACTGCAACAGGGTCACACAAATCACAACCGAGCGCCGGCAGGCCGCGTTCGGCGGCAGCATTCTCGAGCGCGTCACCCGCCAGATCAGTCAGCACAACGCGGGCGCCATCTGCCGCGAGGCGTGATGCAATTGCGGCACCGATACCACCGACCACGCCGGTCACAAGGGCGGTGCGCGCGGTCATGCCAGCACCTTGGTCAGCTCATGGAATGTCTCTTCCGACATGTCGCGGCGGCCTTCTTCGATATCGTGGATCAGCTCGACCAATTTGCGCAGCAGGGGCGTGTCAATGCCGTGGCTTGCCGCAATTTGTGCGACTGTGCCGACCTGTGGATCAACCTCGGTTTTGCGTTTGCGCACGGCTAGATCACGGTAAATACCTGTATGGGTCTTGGCGGTTTTTGAATTGAAAAATGCAAGTTCGGACAGGCTTTTGCGCGCTGCATCGTCGCCCGCATCCGGCAGAAAGGAGCTTGGCTCGAACCCGTTAAAGGGCTTGGGCGAGACCCCTTCGGCGAGGGCAGTCTTCATTACCTCGCGGGCGAGACCCATAAGGGCAGGGCCACGCGCGGGATCTGCGAAATTTTCCGTCATGCTATCCATGCTCAAAGCGGTTGCAAACAGCATCGCGCCATAGCCAAGCTTCCCCCACAGATATGCCCAGATATCCTCTGTCAGCACAGCATCAGGCTCGAATATCTGCATCAGCTGATGCAGCTCGGTGGTGCGGGGACGGATCATACCGTCGATTTCACCGACGACTACGGCAGCGCGGTTGCCAAACAAGATCCGGCCCGGACCAACCCAATCCGCACCGTAGTTTACGAACGCGCCGATTGTACGATCGGCACCGATGTGTTGCGCAATCACCCGCTCGTTCAAACCGTTCTGCGCAGACAGGACATAACCGTCTTGCGCCAGATGGGGCTTCAGCTGGGCCAGCGCACCTTCGGTTGCATGAGCTTTGACGGCGAGGACAATCCGAGAATAAACACCGGTGAGCTGGTCTGGTGTGACGCAGGGTACGATCTGCCGGAATTCCTCTACCGGACCTTCGATGCTCAGGCCGGTGGTAGCGCAGGCATTAACATGCTCCGGGACAATATCGACCATCAGAACCGGTACGCCGGCCCGTGCCCAATAGGCCCCCAGAATTCCGCCAATGGCACCTGCGCCCCAAATCAGGATTGGATCTTCAGTCATTGCCAAACTCCGCCCATGGTCCTTCAAGTGCTGCACGGGTTTCGGCCACGCCAACCTCCCATATCGCTTGCATTTCGGTATCCGGCCGCTGCCATGGACCCCCGAATGAGCCATCCTTGAGCAATACCCGCGTTTGAGCAGGTGGACAGGCCTTCATCATCGCCATATCGACCATCGGTTTTTCACCTTCCGGTGCGGGGGCATGGGCAAGACGCGTCCACGGAAAATTCTCCATCCAGTTGGCATGGGAACCAGTGGTATCAATCGACTGGATCTTTGCCCATGTCAGCGGCGCATTCCACCAATTATGAAATTTGATCGAGACATCGCCGTATTCGGCCATCAATTCCTGTGCTAGCGCGCCCACCGGATTATTACCGCCGTGGCCGTTTACAATCAGAATCTGGGTGAATCCTGCCTGTCGCAACGATGCGATGATGTCACGCACGACAGCCATCAATGTCTCGACCCTCAATGAAATCGTTCCGGGAAAGTCCTTGAAATAGGGGGCAAGCCCGTAAGGCATGACCGGAAAAACAGGCACGTTAAGCGGCGACGCTGCCTCTGTCGCCACGCGCTCGGCCAAAATGAGATCGACGCAGACTGATAGCTGCGCGTGCTGCTCGGTCGAGCCTATGGGAAGGATGCAGCGCGGGTCACGCGCGGCCGCCGCCTCGATATCGCGCCAATTCATTTGTGCAACATTCATTGCGGCTCTCCTTTGTGTAATTCAGGTGTCGCAAACTGTGTTTGCGCAGGCAGCTCTCCCGCCCAATCCTGCGCGCCGAGCACGACTTTTGACATCAGTTCGAACAGCATTTGCCGCTCGCCTTCGGATAGGGTGGTCAGCATACGTCTTTCCATTGCCTCGAAGGTCGGCCGCGTTTCGTTGAACAGTTTGCGGCCTTTGGCCGACAGGCGCAGCGCCTGTTTGCGCCGCCCGCCGGGAGCCTTTTCACGCGCTTCAATCATGCCCATAAGCTCCAGGCGTTTGATCGCCCTGCTTAGTGTGTTTTTCGGAAATCCCGATGTTTCGGAAATGTCGCGCGCGCTGCCACCATCGGTCAGCGCCAGCGAATAGATCACGACATACTCGGGCCGCTTGAGCCCGTAGGTGTCCTGAATCCATGTGTAGAGCGGCGTATTATATAAAAGTGCCAGATAGTTGAGACGGAACGTAAACGGGCAGGGATTATCCCACAGCTTGGCCTCGAGCATGGCTGGCCTCTGCTCGGCATCGTGTATGCCAAAGTTTTGATCATGCGCTGTCTGAGGGCCTGCCATATTTATCCTAATCGTTATGAGTTCCAAAATGAACTTGACTACATCATTATTCACGCACATCCTGATAAAGCAAGTTCCAAATGGGACACTAAAAGTAGAAAAAACAATCTACCAACTGGAAGGGATACTCATGAAAAACCGGAATTTCCTTGCCCCGATGGCGTTCGCGCTGGGTCTGGCTGCGGCGGGTGCTGCATCTGCCCAGACGCTGACCATGGGCGTACGCGGCGGGCCTGAATCGATGGACCCGCATTTCTCTGCCCTCGGCTCCCATGCCGAAGCGGCCAAGCACATTTTTGATACCCTCGTCTGGTCTGGCACCGATTTGCAGATCGAGCCGGGACTGGCCACAAGCTGGACCGCGGTGGATGACGACACATGGGAGTTCAAGCTGCGCGAAGGCGTCAAGTTTCACGATGGATCGGATTTCGATGCGGAAGACGTCAAGTTTTCGATCGAGCGTATTCCGGTTGTGACCGGACCAACCACCACGGCGATCTATGTGCGCCGCGTGGCCAGTGTCGATATCATCGACCCCTACACCGTCCACATCAACACGGACGGTCAGGCGGCAACGCTACCCAATGACTTCATACGCTTGTTCATCGTATCTTCCGAGGCAGCGGCCGATTATTCCACGCCTGAAACAGCCGCCGAAGGCTTTAACTCCGGCGCGGCCACAACCGGCACCGGCCCCTATAAATATGTCAGCTGGGAGCCGAACGGCGATCTGGTTCTTGAGCGGAACGACGATTACTGGCGCGGAATGGGCGCGTGGGAGAAAGTGATCCGTAAAGAGATCCCCAACGACAGCTCGCGACTTGCGGCGCTCAAAGCGGGTCAGGTTGATGTGATCAACTACGTCTCCTCCGTGGATTATCTGGCGCTCGAGCGTGACAACAGCATTGATGCCATCATCGGCGACAGTGTCTATGTCATGAACCTGCAACTCGACCAGCGTGTCGATACGCCGCTTGTGCGTGCAAAAGACGGCTCCAAATTGCCTGAGAATCCGTTCCGCGACCTCAAGGTGCGTCAGGCGATCGACTATGCAATTGACCGCGAAACAATGGTCGAAGTGGTCTTGGAAGGTCTTGGTAAGCCCGCCAACCAGATGATGCCGGCGGGTTTCTTTGGGTCCAGCGATAAAATTCCGATGCCGGAATATAACCCCACCAAAGCCAAGGAACTGCTGGCCGAAGCGGGCTATCCCGATGGTTTCGAGGTGGATTTGTACTGTACCGGTGACCGTCTGCCGGGCGATGCTGCCATCTGCCAGGGTCTGGGTCAGATGCTGACACAGGCAGGGATCAAGGCAAATGTTAACGCCATCTCCAAGACCGTCTATTTCCCCGCTCAGGCGCGGCTGGAATACTCCATGTTCATGAACGGTTGGGGCACCCTGACGGGTGAGGCTTCCTACACCGTAGGCAGTCTGGCTCACTCCAACGACCCGGAGGCGAAGCTGGGCGCATTCAACCGTATCGAATATAAAAACGAGGAGGTTGATGCCCTGATGCAGGCGGGTGCCACGATGATGGACCCCGACCAACGCCGCGCTGCTTATGAGGAAGCCATGGAGAAAGTAATGGCAGACAAAGCCTATATCTCGCTGGTGCAGTTGCAGACTGTCTGGGGTGCAAAGGCGGGAATGCTCGACTTCGAGACCCGCTTTGACGAAGATACGCTGGCGTTTTTCATGACGCCTGCCCAATAACTTTAATCTGAAAAAAACAGGTCGGGTGGCCCGCGCGCTGCCCGACCCTTTCTTTACCCCAAAGGACATCTGATGCTCGGTTTTGTTATCCAGCGCTTTTTACAGGCCTGTGGCGTGATGGCCGTGATGTCAGTCATCGTATTCTTTGGCGTGTACGCCATCGGGAACCCGATCGACATTGTGATCCCGCCCGACGCAACACAAGAAATTCGCGAGGAAGCAATCCGCAGGCTTGGCCTCGACCGACCGTTGTTCGAACAGTACTTTACCTTTGTCGGTAATCTGTTGCAGGGCGATCTGGGCCGCTCGTTTGTCTACAACATGCCCGTTCTGGAGCTGATCGGCGGGCGACTGCCTGCGACGCTAGAACTGGTGCTAATCTCTGTAATTTCCGCCACAGTGCTGGGTGTCAGCCTTGGCATTTATGCCGGCTACCGCCCTGACAGTTGGATATCAAAAACTATCATGGCGGTATCTGTGTTGGGCTTTTCTGTCCCGTCATTTTGGGTGGGCCTTATCCTCATCCTGTTCTTTGCGGTCAATCTGGGGTGGCTACCTGCTGGCGGGCGCGGTGAAACTGTGATGATCTGGGGTGTGGCGTGGTCTTTCCCGACCCTCAACGGATTGTCGCACATTGCCCTCCCTGCTGTGAACCTTGCGCTGTTCAAACTGGCGATGATGATCCGTCTGGCGCGCGCAGGCACCCGCGAGATTATGCTGACCGATACGATAAAATTCGCCCGCGCTGCGGGACTGTCGGAAGGGACGATCCTGCGACGTCACCTGCTCAAGCTGATCTCGATTCCGATCATTACCGTCTTCGGGCTGGAGCTTGGATCGACGCTCGCTTTTGCTGTAGTGACCGAGACAATTTTTTCGTGGCCCGGCGTGGGCAAATTGATAATCGACAGCATTGCCGTTCTGGACCGCCCCGTGATGGTTGCCTATCTCATACTGGTGGCTTTTTTGTTTGTGACCATTAACTTCGTGATCGATCTGGTGTTTGCCCTGATTGATCCCCGCGTGCGAAAAGGAGCCTCAGCATGAGCGCCGATCGGAGCCCGCTTGGGCGTTTCTGGGTCGAGTACCGCGAAAATAGAATTGCCGTGGTGGCCCTTGGCGTTGTCGTTCTGATGGTCCTCACCGCACTTTTTGCCGGTGTAATTTCGCCGCAGAACCCCTATGATCTTGCGAACCTGTCGCTAATGGACAGCCGACGACCGCCGGGCTTTGTAGGCTCGGGCGGCTATACCCACCTTCTTGGTACTGATCCGCAGGGGCGGGATTTGTTGTCGGCTATATTTTATGGTCTGCGCATCTCGATACAGATCGGCCTTGCCGCAGGCCTTGTCTCGCTGAGCATTGGCACGACGCTGGGCATTCTCGCCGCCTATCTGGGCGGAAGGATCGAGACGCTGATCATGCGACTGGTCGATCTTCAGCTATCGTTCCCTGCAATCTTGCTGGCTTTGGTGATTGTTGCCTTGCTGGGGCAAGGTAAGGCTCAGTTGATAGGTGCGTTGGTTGCCGCGCAATACGCGTATTTTGCCCGTACTGCCTATGGCGCCGCAAAGGCGGAGCGTGGCAAAGATTACATCGAGGCGGCACTCGCCACACCGCTTAGCTCCCGCATCGTTGTGTGGCGGCACATGTTGCCAAACTGCGCGCCGCCGCTGATCGTGGTGGCCACTGTACAAATCGCCAATTCGATTTCGCTTGAAGCCACGCTCAGCTTCCTCGGTTTGGGTCTGCCCGTGACCGAGCCATCGCTGGGAATGCTGATCTCGAATGGCTTCCCTTACATGATGAGCGGGCGCTACTGGATCTCTGTCTATCCTGGTGTGGCCTTGATCATTCTGATCGTGGCAATCAACATTGTGGGCGATCAGGTCCGCGACCAGTTTAACCCGAGGTTGCGCAAATGAACCCACCTGTCCTGAGTGTGAAAAATCTGGCGACGCATTTCTTCACCCGTGCCGGTGTGGTCAAGGCGGTCGATGACGTCTCGTTTGATCTGGCCGAAGGCGAGATTATGGGGTTGGTGGGCGAAAGTGGGTCGGGCAAAACCGTTACGGGGTTCTCTCTGTTGGGCTTGGTCGATGCGCCCGGGCGAATTGTTGAAGGATCGGTCAAACTTAACGGAACCGAGCTGACGACCCTGTCCGGCCCCGAATTGCGCAAGCGCAGAGGCCGCGAAATTTCGATGATTTTTCAGGATCCGATTGCAACGCTTAACCCCATGCTAACCATTGGACAGCAAATGCAAATGGCCATTGATGCACACGAACGACTGAGCAAACGCGCAGCCATGTCGCGTGCCGCAGAGTTCTTGACCCAAGTGGGAATACCTTCGGCACAGGCACGACTGCGGTCCTATCCGCATGAATTTTCAGGCGGTATGCGCCAGCGCGTGGCGATTGCCATTGCTCTTCTCCACCGCCCCGCGGTTCTGGTTGCGGATGAACCTACGACCGCGCTCGACGTTTCTATTCAGGCGCAGATCCTGTTCCAGATGCGGGATCTAGCGGCGCAAACTGGTACTGCGATGATCTGGATCAGTCACGATCTGGCTGTGGTGTCGAGTTTGGCAAGCAAGCTGGCCGTAATGTATGCTGGCCGGATCGTCGAGCAGGGACCGACTGCCAAGTTGCTACGCGATCCTCGTCATCCCTATACGGCAGGGTTGATTGCCTCACTACCGTCTATGGCCAAGCCCGGCACCCCGCTCACCCAGATCAGGGGTACTACGCCCTCGCTATTGTCTCTACCCGAAGGCTGCCCGTTTGCGCCGCGCTGTGATTACCGTACCGATGCTTGTGCGCAAAAGCCTGACATGACCCTGTCGGAGGGGCGGGGCTGGCGGTGCTTCCACCCAACCGGCCAAGATGTAGGTATTCCCGCATGAGCGCGTTTCTGGAGATTGCGGATGTCAGCCGCCTGTTCGGCCCCAAACTGACCACCGGCGAGAAAATCGCGGCAAAGCTGGGCGCAACTGTCGAGACCCGCTCGGTGCGGGCGGTATCGGATGTGACCCTGTCGGTCAGAAAGGGCGAGACACTTGGGCTGGTGGGGGAGTCGGGGTGCGGGAAGTCTACGCTAGGACGGCTGATCGCAGGGATACTGCCGCCAACCACCGGCACAGTAACAATCGACGGCGCGCCGGTGATGGTAAAAGGCAAAAAGATTACAACTCGTGTGCAGACCGTCTTTCAGGATCCGTTCGCAAGCCTTGATCCACGTATGAAAGTAGGCGCTACGGTTGCCGAGGGGCCGATTGCCCATGGGCTCACGACGAAAGCGGATGCCAAAGAATACGTCGCAGAGTGGTTCACCCGTGTGGGTCTGGATCCGGAATGGGTAGACCGCTATCCGCACCAGTTCTCCGGTGGTCAGCGACAGCGCATTGCAATTGCCCGTGCACTAGCAATGCAGCCTGATGTTCTCATTTGTGACGAGCCTGTTGCCTCGCTCGATGTGTCGATACAGGCGCAGATCATCAATTTATTTCTGGAGTTGACCAAGGGGCTGGATCTGACTTGTGTCTTTATCAGTCATGATCTGTCAGTTATCCAACACGTCAGTGATCGCGTGGCAGTTATGTATCTGGGCAGGATCGTCGAGCTTGGGCCGGTGGCGGATGTATTTGGTAAGCCTGCACATCCCTATACCGCCGCCTTGTTCGGAAGTGTGCCGAAGCTGGTTCTGGATGCTGAAGAACTGGTGCGGTTCGATACCATCGAGGGGGAAGTGCCATCGCCTCTGTCGCCGCCATCAGGGTGCTATTATCATCCACGTTGCCCACTCGCGACCGAGGCGTGTCGGACAGCGCAGCCCGAAACGCAAATTTTGCCCGACAATCGCGCCGTCGCCTGCTACCACTTCGCGCAGCAGCTCGACGCCGCAAAAGATAGCAGCGGGGCGTAGAGAGGCAATCCGGCCTGCAAAAGCTATCCGCTCTTTAAAAGGTTTTTGCTGATATGCGCTTTTAGCAATGCAGCACCCTGCTCGGCATCAAGAGACAGCGTCGCTTCGGCAATGGCGGCGTGCTCGTCCGCGCTTTGTTGCAAGCGCGCAAGCGCTGTGTTTTCCGCCAGATCCACCGCATATGCCTGAAGGCGGAACCGCCGCGTCAGATCATATCGTGCGCCAATCATTTCGAGAAGGACGGGCGATCCTGCGTTGGATACGAGGGCAAGGTGGAACTCGCGGTTACGCTCGTCCCACGCGATGATATTGTCGCGAAACGATGTCTGGAGCGCTGACTCTGCCTCTTGGAGCAGGTAGTGCGCTGAGACAACAGAAGCGCGCCATTCGGATGTCTGGCGCGCAATCGACCATATCAATCCTAGTGCCTCAAGCTCGGCGCGGACGCGGGCATTGTCCAAGAGTCGTTCCTCGGACATTTCGGTGACGAAAAAACCGCGCTGTTCGACAGCCTGAACATAACCTTCACCGCTGAGCTGTGAAAGCGCTTCGCGGGCCGAGGCGGCGCTGACAGCATATTCTTTCTGGACGTGCGAGATCTTTAGTTTTGTGCCGGGGGCGAAGACCCCCAAAGAAATATCACGCCGAAGCATATCGGTGAGGTTCTGGATTACGCCACCCGAGAGAGGATGGATATTTTCGACCGGTGACGACATATATCTTGTATTCCTAAAAAATATCAGATATTTTTGATTAAATATGACAATATGTAAGATCATCTAAATGTACCGCACGGTTATCATAGGAGCAAGCGGTGAAATCGGTGCCGCAATGGTGCAGGCCGCTTTGGCGCGTGGTGACGTTGTTGCAGCACTCGATCTTGTGGGGCCCGAGCAGGGCGGCTGTGCGCACACAGGTAGTATTGATATTACCAGCCTTGCGAATGTCCGCGAAGCGCTCGGAAGGTGCCGCGATGCGCTGGGCGGAATCGATGTGTTGATCAATGCGGCAGGTATCATGACCAAGGGGGCGCTGCATGAAACAACAGATGCGGATTTCGCACGGGTTCTGGATGTCAATCTGAGCGGTGCGTTTAGATTGACCCAGACTGCGGCGGATTTGATGGGGGCAGATGGTGGCGCAATTTTGCACACGTCCTCCATTCACGCGCTGCGCGGCGCGCAAAACCGTATCGCCTATGCCGCGTCTAAAGGCGGGATAACAGCTTTGGTTCAGGCTGCGGCATCCGAATTGGGCCCGCTGGGCATCACGATTAATGCTGTCGCTCCAGGTCCAGTGGGGCGCGGCATGGGATCACAACCCGAAGACCGTAGGCGTGCGATTTCCCGTGTCCCGCTTATGCGGGTGGCCGAAGCGGCAGAAGTTGCGGCTGCTGCGATGTTCCTGACCTCTGCTGGCGGGCGCTTTATTACTGGACATGTTCTACCCGTCGACGGAGGGGCGGGTGCAACTTTCTTTGCAGGACCGACTGCTGCAATGAGCCTTGTGGAATAGGCTCCAAGAGGTCAGGATTTACCGACTATCACGTCATCTTTAGGGAGGAATTAAGATGAAGACACTATTTAGAACAACGGTGGCTGCGGCTGCTCTTGCAACACTTGCAGGCACGTTTGCATCCGCTGAAACGCGTATCACCTATAAGTCGGCAAAGGTCGGCTCGTCCTATTACCAGATGGGCGTCGAATTAGCGGAAGCTATGAAAGCCGGCACAGACGGCGAAATCACCGTTACCATCGAGGAAAGCCAAGGGTCCGTCCAGAACGTGATGGAGGCCAAAGCCCGTGGCGGCGATTATGTCTTTACGACACCGCCAGCCCTTGTCGGTCTTGCGCAGGCAGGAAAGGCAATGTTCGAAGACAAGGGCGATCCGGCATTCGCCGAAATCCGCGCCCTGTTTCCGATCCCGTCTTTGACCATGCATTTTGTCATGTCGGCGGACAGCGGGATAACGGATCTAACAGGCATGGATGGTAAGACAATCTTGCTCGGCAAAGGCTCGTTCGGGGCAACGGAGGGCGAAAAGTATCTTGAGCTTTTCGGCCTTACCGACAAGGTTACGATCGCTGATGCGGAGTTGTCTAACGCCGTTGCAGCCCTCAAGAACGGCCAGATCGACGGATTTGTGACGGCAGGCTCATGGCCTGCGCCAAACGTGATCGAGGCAGCTGCATCAACGCCAGTCACCATTCTATCGCTCACCGAGGCACAGATCGCGGAGACAAAGCGTACCACCCTGACCATTCCTGCAGGCACATATGCAGGGCAGGATACGGACATTGTTACAACCTCGCTGCCGGTTGTCGCCTACACCACCACCGCAATGGATGATGACACTGCCTATCAGCTGACCAAGACGTTCTGGGACAGCAAGGCAAAGCTGGGCGGAAGCTCCCCTTGGTGGAACGGCGTTGACGAAGCGCTGATGGGCACGATTGAAGGCCAAATCCACCCCGGTGCCGTGCGGTATTATACCGAGGCAGGCGTCGCGCTGACCGACGCACAGAAATAGGGTTTGAACCCTTTTACAGGCCGCAACTTTGACGGCCTGTAACACCCTTCCCCCATTTTCGAGCATTGTCCCATGAATACTCTTCCCAAAAGTCGCCTGGTTTCCGGGTTCTGGCTCCTGCTGGCCGCTGGTCTGGTCGGCTATCACCTCACCCTCATCTTCTCGGGGTTGGTGCCCAATCTGGTTAGCCGTCCATTGCACATGGCATTCATCCTGCCCTTCGTGCTGATCCTTGGTGCCAGCAGTCGCGCCGGCCTTGTCAGCGGGACCGTGCTGACAGTGCTAGGGGTAGGGGCGGCTCTCTGGATTGCGCTCAACAACGATATGCTGGGCGATCAGTACGGTTTCCTAGAGGGAGATTTCCAGAAACTCATCGCGATAACACTGCTGGTTGTTACACTCGAAACAGCGCGCCGTGCAATCGGCTGGCCCTTGCCCATCGTTGCGGGGCTGGCATTGCTCTACGGACTTTATGGCCAATATATTCCGGGTCAGTTTGGCCATTCCGGCACACCGCTGAGCAGCTTTCTGGGCACGCTCACGATCGCTGAGGGTGGGATTTGGGGCTCGCTTACAGGCGTTTCTGTAGGCGTGGTGTCAATTTTCGTGATCTTCGGCGCGGTCCTCAATGCGGGCGAGGCTGGGCAGGGCTTTATGAACGTAGCCGCCGCTGCTGCGGGCAGGCTCAAAGGGGGCGCTGCAAAGGTCTCGGTAATATCCTCCGCGCTTTTCGGGTCAATCTCCGGTTCGGCCTCCGCGAACGTTGCCTCGACAGGAGCGATTACACTGCCCGCGATGACAAAGCTTGGCTATCCCAAGCGCCTGTCGGCAGCAGTTGAGGCTGTCGCCTCTTCGGGCGGGCAGATCATGCCGCCGCTGATGGGGGCGGGGGCCTTCGTCATGGTCGAGCTGACAGGCGTGCCCTATACGTCGATCATGGCGGCGGCGATCCTGCCAGCATTTTTGTATTTTCTTGCGGTTTGGGTTGGCATCAATGCTTATGCCAGCCGCTATGACCTGAAAGGAGTGGATGAGGCTGACCGCCCCGCACGGCGGGATGTGATCATCACCTCTTTGTTCTTTCTGGTTCCGTTCTCTGTTCTTCTCTGGGCGATGTTCGGTGCGAAATTTACGCCGGAATATTCCGCCGCACTGGCGATCCTCGCAGGGGCACTGTTGCTGTTCATCAATGCCGATCTGAAAAGTAACCGCGATCAGATCATTGACCGTTTCACCAGTGCCGTATTGAACGCGGCCCGGCAGGTCTCGATGATTGCGGCGATCATTCTGTGCGCTTCTATTATTATCGGGGTGCTTTCCATCACGGGCCTGGGGGTAAAGATCACCTCGCTCATTCTTGAGGGTTCGGGCGGGTTGCTTTGGCCATCACTTTTGCTCACCGCATTGGCCTGTCTGATCCTCGGTATGGAAGTGCCGACGACTGCTGCCTACGTTATTTGTGTCTCGGTCGCGGGCCCCGCACTGACGCAACTGGGGTTGGAGCCCTTGCAGGCGCATTTGTTTGTGTTCTGGTTTGCGCTGTTGTCCACGATCACACCGCCGGTGTGTGGCGCTGTATTTATTGCGGCGGGGATGATCGGTGAAAACTGGCTCAAGGTGGCGCTCACGGCGATGGCGCTGGGCATTGGTCTGTATATCATTCCACTGGGCATGATTGCGAACCCGGACATGTTGCGCCTGGCGGAGGCCCCTGTGGCGGCCCTCATTGCGATGATCCGGGTGGCAGTGGGACTGACACTGGTGTCTTATGGCCTGATTGGGGCCCGCAAGATCGTCCCTACCGTGTTGATGGTGTTGGCCGGCCTCTTGGTCGTTTTCTCAGGACTGGTGATTTAAGGCGGGGATAGCATGCTAACCCTTGCCTGCGATGGCCCCCAGAACGCTTGCGGCGAGGAGGCCGTTACCGGATAAATAGCCGCTGTCAGATGCTCCCGATACGCCAACCGCCGCTCCGCCTGTGGCATAGAGGTTGTCAAACAGGCCACCCGAAAGCATTCTGACACGTGCGCTGACCGGATCGATATCCAACCCTCCTTGGGTATGGAACAGCGCGCCAGTTACTTTGACGGCGCAAAAGGGAGCCGTCAGATGTTGGCCTGTCCAGCGCCGGCCAAACGCGTCGGTTCCGTCGCGGGGTATTGCCGCAATAATGCGTCCAAGGCTGCCTTGCTCAAACCCGCACTTCTCATCAAGTGCGTCTAGTGTATCGGCCTGCACCACAGCTCCCTGACGTTGTGCCAATTTGAAATCGGCGAACTGCTGCGCGATATTTGCGATGCGCGCATCGAATACGGCCCATGCAAAACCGTCCGGTTGCTCCAGAACAGCACGTGCTGCTTCGGAATATCCTTGTGCCTCGTTCCAGAAGCGCAATCCGTCGCGATTAACCTGAAAACCGCCTTCGGTGATGACTGCCCATGTAATCAGAATGCCGTGGGGGTGGGCCACGTTCCCGTGCCCTTGATAGGCACCCAGATGACGCGTGGCAGCGCCCAGTTTCTCACCCCAGCTGACCGCATCGCCGTTGTTACCATCATGGCCAAACCACAGTCCGCCATCAATTTCCGGCATGTGTTGTGTTACCATCGCGCGGTTGCCGCCAAATCCGTTGCACGCAAGTATGAGGCGGCCCGCCTTGATCGTCTCAAAAGCGCCATCGGGGCGCAGGACCTGAATACCGTCAACGCGGGTCCCGTCGGAGTAAAGCGTGACAGCGCGGCGTTCACAGATCAGCGGAATGCCAAGATCTTCAATCCTGTGGCGCAGCGCGTCGACCAGTTCAGCGCCCGATCGGGTGGGCAGGCCGTGCATGCGCCGGCGTGAATGGCCGGGGTAGTCAAAGTCGGTGACAACTGAAAATGGCAGGCCGTGGGTGTCGGTGAGCCAGTCGATTACCGGTGCCGCATTTTGCGCGAGGACATCCACGAGCGTTTGCTCGTTCTCATTATGCGCCTTGTGCTGGATATCGGCGGCAAATAGCGCTGGATCATCTGCGATGCCTGCCTTTTGCTGCAGCGCGGTGCCAGCGGCGGGAATCAGGCCAGCACTCAGCGCCGTAGATCCCGATGGCAGGGGGTCAGCCTCAATCAAAAGAACGTCCTGACCCGCCTCATGGGCGCGCAATGCGGCTATCATGCCGGCCGCACCCGCGCCGATAATCAGGGTTTCGACCTCTATGTCATAGGTTGCTTGCGGTGGAGCGATTTCAGGATGTGCCATCATACCGTTTCCCAAGTGCGAGCATTTCGGGTGTTCCGATTGCCTCGTTCAGCCCGTCAAAATCATACATCCGGTCGGCAAACGGTATGTTGGACCCGGCCTTTTTCAGGCTGCTGTAATAGTCATGCGCTGTGCGTGCCAGCGCCCGTACGATACCGCCAGGAAAGATTACGATATCAAATCCCATCGCTTGCAAGTCTTGCGCAGAAGAGATCGGCGTTGCGCCACCCTCGACCATATTCGCAAGCAAGGGCACTTGCCCTTTGAAAGTTTGTGCAATGCGACCCAGCTCTGCGGTGTCACGCGGGGCTTCGATGAATAGCACATCGGCGCCGGCCTCGATATAGGCGCCGGCACGGTCGACGGCGGCCTCGAAACCCTCGACTGCGATTGCGTCAGTGCGGGCAATGATCAGGGTGTCATGACGACGCGCATCAGCCATGGCAGCGATCTTATCCGCCATCTCTGCACGTGACACGAGTGATTTGTCAGACAAGTGCCCGCAGCGCTTGGGATAGGTCTGGTCTTCTACCTGAAGCGCTGCCGCGCCCGCACGCTCATACGATACCATTGTGCGCCGCGCATTGAGCGCGTTACCAAAGCCGGTATCGGCATCCATGATCACCGGCAAATCGCTGCGATCAGCAATGAGTGCCATCGTGTCGGCCATCTCACTTGCTGTGCTCAGCCCGATGTCAGGGCGGCCAAGACGCGTGTAGGCCACCGCAGCGCCCGACAAATAAAGCGCCTCGAACCCTGCATCCGTAGCAAGTGCAGCAGTCAGCCCGTCATAAACTCCGGGAGCAATCAGAATATCGGAAGAACTCAGGCGCTTGCGTAAACTCACGGTGCCGCTCCAATCTGTTTTGTCGCTTCGTCGCAGGTCAGCACCTGTGTGACCGACCCAAGAGAGACCAGCGTAGCCTCGTGCACGTCACTGTTGAAGGCAGCACAGCCGTCCGACAGCATAACGGTATGGATATCGCGCAGATGCGCATCGCGTAGGGTGCTGGCCACACCGCCATTGGTCACAATACCGCCGACAATAAGAGTATCTATGTCCATAGCGCGCAGAATATATTCCAGCCGCGTCTGGTAAAATGCGGAATACGCGACCTTTTCGATGGTGAAGTCAGCAGGTTTGAGCGTGTCGACAAGATCATGCCCGAACCCGCCGGGGGTAAAATCGCCATTGGTCAGAAAAGGCCGCAGCTTTTTCAGATGCGCCGCAATCAGGGGCGCCCCACCGCGACCGGGTACAAGGGTGAACTGTGCCGAAATGTAGGTACCTCCTGCGGCTATCAACGCTGCGCGCAGCGGTGCGATACGGGCAGGCAGCGCTGCAATTGCGGGAGCGGATTGACCTGCACGGCCATATGCCCCCTCAGGGTGCAAGAAGTCGTTTTGCAGATCAATGGTCAGAAGGGCAGTACGCTGCGGGTTCATGTCGGGCTCCTTTCAATCACTGTATTGCCAAAGGCATCGACACGACCTGTGAGGCCCGGCTCGATCAGGACAGTTGTATCTGGCTGTTCCAGAATGGCGGGGCCTGATATTTGTGCACCAACCGGCAATTCAAGTCGGGCGTATATCTGGGTCTCGTACCACTGGCCACCAAAGTATACCTGCCGTGTGCCGCGCAGTGCTGTCTCGACACTGCCGCCTTTCGGGGCCAACGTGGACAGATCAAAGCGCGGGCGCTTGCCCGTAACGGCGGAGCGCAGATTGATGACGCGCCGCACGCCCCCCTCTAGCAGGCGACCATAGGTGGCGCGGTAGGCTGTATCGAATGCTTCGCCGATCGCGGCCTCATTTGGGGCTGTCACCTTGCCATTATCGACCGTCACCGGAAGCGGAACGCTAACTGTGTGGGTTTGACCCAAATAGGCCATATCAAGAATGAACGACGTTTGGCGGGCTTCGAAAACAGTGCGCGATGCGTCCAGCATGGCAAGGCCCTGATCCACGTGGTGTTGCATGTGCGTGACAAGGGAGGTCGTATCCACACCGTCGAGCATGGCATTGACTGTTTGAACAAAGTCTTGCCGCATGTCGGCAATCACACAGCCCATTGCCGAGGTAACACCAGGATAACGCGGGACAATAGCACGCGCCAGTCCAACCTCTTCAAGCATCGCACCTGCATGCAGTGCGCCGCCGCCGCCAAAGGGCATAAAAGCGAAGCGTTTGGGATCAAACCCGCGCTCGACCGACACAAGACGCAGCGCGCCCGCCATTCGGCTGTTCGCCACCCGCAAAATAGCTTCGGCGGCGGTAAGTGCATCAAGGCCCAGCGGCGCGCCGACATGCTCAAGAATAGCCGCTTGTGCTGCTTCGACATCGAGGCGTGTAAGCTTGCCGCCGATCGGATTGTCAGGATCAATGCGACCCAGCACCACATTTGCATCTGTCACAGTGGGCCTTGTGTTGCCTTGCCCGTATGCCACAGGACCGGGGGTGGAGCCTGCGCTTTCGGGGCCAATGTTCAGAAGGCCGCCCTTGTCTACCCAAGCGATAGAGCCGCCACCTGCACCGATTGTCGTAATCTCGATCATGGGCGAGCGGACGACCATCCCGAAATCAATCGAGGTTTGCTGGCTCAGCATGCTTTGCCCTTGCGCGATGAGCGAGACATCGAAGGAGGTGCCGCCCATATCGCCTGTGATTACATCGGGAAAACCCGCCGCCTGAGCGATATAGCCCGCCGCAACCACACCCGCCGCAGGGCCGGACAAAGCAGTGCGCACCGGAAATTTCGTTGCCGTTGCGACGTCCATCACGCCGCCGTTGGACTGGACGATCATGAATTCACCCTTAAAACCGTCGCCTTTCAGCGCGGTTTCGAGCCGTCCCAGATACCCCGATACTTCGGGTTGAAGATAGGCGTTGAGGGCCGTTGTCGAAAACCGCTCGAACTCGCGGATTTCGGGTAGAATTTCAGAGGAGCATGACACGTGGGCATTTGGCCAGATTTCGCGCACTGCCGCCACGGCGAGTTTCTCGTTCTCGGGATTTGCATAGGCGTTGGCGAACAGCACTGCAACGGCGAGGCAATCCTGCGCGATAAGATTTCGGGCGGCCTCACGTACAGCATCGAGATCGACAGGTACTCTGATGGTCCCGTCGGCCAGTGTCCGTTCTGGAACCTCAAGGCGCTGGGCGCGGTCAACCACAGGTGTGAAATCACCGCGCAAACCCCACGTGCGGGGACGGTCACGGCGGCGCATCTCAAGGACATCACGCAGGCCCTGCGTGGTGATAACGCCGATCTTTGCGCCTTTACGCTCAAGTAAGGCATTGGTGCCTGCGGTTGTGCCGTGAACGACCACCGATACCTCGCTGAGGTCTTCTACCCGCGATCCGATACCGCCCAGAAAACCCGCCGACTGGTCCGGGCGTGAGGTTGGCACTTTTGCCACCTCGGCCAATCCTGTCGCTTCGTCCAACACAAAGATATCCGTGAATGTGCCGCCTACGTCGACGCCGATCATCTTGCTCATGCTGTGTGCTCCTGCCATCCGGTACCGTATGTTTCAGTTGCTTTCTGTGCTGACAGGAAGCCTGCCGCGACATCGCGAGCGACAGCTTCGGGCGCGCGCGCTGATGCGGGTCCGTATCCCCCGCCGCCCGGTGTTTCCAGCCGCACAGACTGTCCTTGCTCCAACTTGATCCCAACCATTTTGGAGGCCATCGGTGGGTGCTGCCAGCCGTCCACTTGCTCGAAGCTGAAGACGTTGAGCGCGGCATCACCGCCGCCTGCGACACCGGTAGGCGCATACCGCCCCCGTTCCCCGAACAAGAACGCCTTGGCGCCGTTGCCCTCCAATACTTCGATTTCATACACAGCCCCGAGGCCGCCACGATGTGTGCCTGCCCCAGCACTGTCAGGGCGCAAAGCCCATTGTTTGAACATGACGGGATAGGCAGCTTCGAGAATCTCCAGCGGTGGGATCGTCGCGGTGGAGATTGGCGCGTTCCCGTGGTTCAACCCGTCACCGTCGATGGCGCCGCCATGCCCGCCGCCGTAAAAGCTGAACATGACCCAAGGCTTGCCATTGTCGCGCGTGCCAGAGATCGACAGGGCATTGATGGTTCCATAGGCGTTGCCCACCACCCGCTCAGGTGCTGCGCCTGCTGCGGCGGCGAATATGACGTCGATCATTCGCAGGATTGTTTCTGTATATCCGCCCACAGGTGCGGGAAAGGGTGCCGAAAGCAGGGAGCCTTCGGGGATTTTGACAGTGATAGGTCGCATCACACCTGCATTGGCTGGCAGTGCGGGAAAGATGTGTTTGATCGCGACATAGGCAGTGGCCACTGCGGTCGGCAACGCGATGTTCACAGGTCCTGCACAGCGCGGTGCAGTACCCTCGAAGTCCAGTGTCATCGTGTCGCCCGAAATCTCTAGGGCTACAGTGATCGGCAGGGGAACATCGGTGATGCCGTCATTGTCAAGGTAATCGGTCGCTGTCCAGCGGCCATCGGGAAGGCCCGTTAACTCAGCCCGCATCAGTGTCTCGGCACGGTCTTGAAGGGCATCAAGACCTGCACGCACGGTATCGGCCCCGTATTCGCCCAGTAGTTCGTCCATGCGCCGCACACCAAGATCAAGCGCACCCAATTGCCCGTTCAGATCACCCTGCGCTGATTGTGGCAAGCGGGTGTTGCGCATAAGGATATCGATGATGTCGGTCTGGATGACACCTGCTTTGGCGAGCCGCACAGGAGGCAGCACAAAAGCCTCCTGAAACGCATCCGTGGCGGCGGGATTGTAATTTCCCGGCACTGCACCGCCCACATCGTGCCAGTGACCGACCGAGGCAAGGTAGCAGAACAGTTTACCGTCATGGTAGTAGGGCCGCACAAGGCGCATATCGCTCAGATGTGTTCCGCCGACGTGCGCGTCGTTGAAAATGTAGATATCGCCATCTTCAAGATCGCCATTCTGCGCAGCTTTGTCGATCACGGCCTTGACCGCAAAGCTCATCACGCCCACAAAAATCGGGAGACCTGATTTGCCCTGCACAAGGGTGTCGCCGGAAACCGCGTGATAGAGGCCATGGCTCGCGTCATGTGCCTCTGCAATGATGGGGTTAAAGGCAGCGCGAAACAGTGTCGCGTCCATCTCGTCTGCAATCTGCTCCATCCGGCCGGCCAGAACGGCCAGCGTGATGGGATCAATCTCTACGCTCATGTTTTTCCCTTATGTTCAGCAATATCATTCCATACGTCCTGCCGTGTGAGCAGGCCTGCGGTCACTTCGAATCGGTCGATAAATCGGATGCCCTCAAATGGGGTGCCATCAGGCCACTCGCCGCTCAGCGTGCCGCGACAATAGACAATGGCGTGTGCCTGCGGCGAGTGCAGGGCGTCAAAACCTTCATAGGTTTTTTTCACAAAACGGTAGCGCGGCGCCGCCCACTCAATCAGCGCTGCAAGGCTGTGCAGTTCCGGTGCGCCGGGAAAGTTCATGGTGAAATCCGGTCCCAGCAGAGCCTGTGCCTGTTTCAAATTACGCGCTTCCATTGCGCCCAGAAACCCGCGAATGATTTCGACGGGATCGGGCAGCGCCCGCGCGCCATTGCGGTGCTCGCGTCCGCGCATGTAAGCTGCGTGCGGCATCTCGTGAATCATCACAGTCACGGCCTCGGGGGGGGCTGGCACAACGATTCGAACCGCATCGGTGAGCGCACGTCCCAGCCTGCCTTTCTCCTCGTCGGTATAGCCTTCAAGTACGTGAAGTTCGAGTACCGGCATTTCTTTCCCCCAAAGTATTTGTATCTTTTATAATACAGATAATTATTCAGGCATAGAACAAATATTTCACAAACCGTAGTACAGTTTTCTTGCAATTGCGCAAAACGCCGTTACGGTTAACGAATATTAGGAGATGACCTGCAATGTCTGCAAAACCCGGTGATACGTCTGTGAGCAGCCTTCCGGAGGGGGGGAAGTCGCGCCGCGTCTACTTGCAGCTTTTGGATGGAATTACGCGCGGCACATATGCCGATGGGACAATCCTGCCTGGCGAACAGAAGCTGGCGGCCTTGCTGGATGTGTCGCGGGTTACGCTGCGACGTGCGCTTGATACGCTGGAGGCAGAGGGGTTGATTGATCGCCGTGCTGGTGTAGGCACACGGGTTTGCGCCCCCGCCGAGCGTCCGTCGATGGCGGCTGACTTCACAACGCTGATGCCTCAGGTGGTCCAGATGGGTCACGAAACAACCGCCCGTCTGTTGTCTTTCAGCTATGGTGTGCCGCCAGCCGTTGTTGCGGAGGCGATGAAGATTTCGCCTTCCGCAAACGTCCAGACCGCCGTGCGGCTGCGCCTTATCGAGGGGCAGCCTTTTTCGCATCTGACGACATATGTCCCCGAGGAGATTGCGCAAAACTATTCGGAATCGGAGTTGGCCACGACGCCTCTGTTCCGCCTGCTGGAGCGGTCGGGTGTAAAGGTCGAGACCGCAGACCAAAGTGTCAGCGCCACGCTCGCCTCGCCTGAAGTGGCGGCTCATCTGGGATTGAGCGTCGGGGCGCCATTGTTGGCGCTCAACCGTGTTGTGCGTGATGCGCGGGGCGGCGGGGTCGAGTATCTTGCAGCGCTCTACAGGCCAGATATGTTCAAGTTGGAAATGAAGCTGAGCCGTGTAGGGGCGGGGGATGCGCGTCATTGGGAACCTGTGGTCAACGCGGGCCGTGCGGAGGCTGCCGAATGAGCACTTCGCTAACCTTGCTCGACAAACTATGGGCTGCGCACGAGATTTTGCGCCGCGAAGACGGCACGTCCCTGTTGTGGGTCGACAGGCATCTTGTGCACGAAGGCTCTCATCACGCATTTGCAAAGCTGCGCGAGCGCGGGATGACCGTAGCGCACCCCGCACTGACATTCGGTGTAGTGGATCATTACGCCCCGACCCGCGCCGGAGAGGTTGCCGCAGACATTCGCGGCATGATCACCAAGCTGGGCGAGAACGCACGGGGTGCAAGCATCCGGTTGTTCGATCTGCATGATCCCGCTCAGGGTATTGTCCATGTGATCGGCCCCGAGCAGGGCCTGACCCTGCCCGGTTTGCTGATTAACTGCGGGGATAGCCACACCTCGACACACGGTGCGTTTGGCGCGCTTGCTTTTGGCGTTGGTGCGACCGAGGTTGCCCATATTCTCGCGACGCAGACAATCTGGCAAAAGCGGCCAAAGACAATGCAAATTACATTTCGCGGCACTCTAGGTGCGGGAGTTACGGCAAAAGACATGGCGCTCCACTGGATTGCGGCGCTTGGTACGGGTGGCGCGCAGGGTTTTGCGGTGGAATACGCGGGCGATGCCGTGCGCGGTCTAAGTATGGAAGGGCGCATGACCCTCTGCAACCTTAGCATCGAGGGTGGCGCTCGCATGGGCTTGGTCGCGCCGGATCAGGTGACCTTCGACTACTTGAAGGGTCGCCCCTTTGCGCCCCGAGGTGCCGAATGGGACACAGCAGTAAGGGATTGGAGCAAGCTTTCCTCGGATGGTGGTAGTACATTCGAGCGCGAAGCCGAATTCGACGCCGCCGCTATTGCGCCGACAGTGACATGGGGCACATCGCCCGAGGATGCCTTACCGATAAGTGGCGCTGTGCCTGATCCCGATAAATCGGCGACAAACGCGCAGAGTACGAAAGCATCTATCGAGTATATGGGGCTGGAGGCAGGTATGCCGCTGACGGGGATTGTGGTGGATCAGGTGTTCATCGGGTCCTGCACCAATGGCCGGATTGAGGATTTGCGCATGGCCGCAAGGGTGCTTGAAGGGCGCAAGGCAGTCGTGCCCGGCCTCGTTTCCCCCGGCTCTGCCTTGGTCAAAAAACAGGCTGAAGACGAGGGTCTGGCAAAGATATTTATCGACGCGGGATTGGAGTGGGCCGGCTCTGGGTGCTCGATGTGTGTGGGCATGAACGGTGATCTGGTAGAGGCAGGAAAACGTTGTGCTTCGTCAACAAACCGCAATTTCAAAGGCCGTCAGGGACGTGGGGCGCGCACCCATCTGATGAGCCCCGCAATGGTTGCCGCAGCTGCGGTAACGGGCCATCTGACTGACGTGCGGCCCTTGTTGGAGGGACGGGTATGAGCGGTTGGGAGACTCTGAGCGGAACAGCCGTGGCTTTGTCGCAAGACAATATAGATACAGATCAGTTGATCCCTGCGCGATTTATGTCGCAGCCGCGCAGCGCGGGTTACGGCGGGTTTCTGCTGCATGATGTGCGCGGCGCCCAAGCCAGCCACCCGTTGGAGCACCACAGGCCGCAGATCCTTATTGCAGGGCGAAATTTTGGCAGTGGCAGCAGCCGTGAGGCGGCGGTCTACGCGCTGGTTGATTTCGGGATCAGGGCGGTTTTCGCCCCCAGCTTTGGCGATATCTTTGCGGGAAATGCGGTCAACAATGGCCTGCTGGCCGCGCAGATCGATGCGGACCTGGCCGCAGATCTGATTTCGGCACTGGGGGATGGTGCCGCGCCTGCGCGCGTTGATCTGACAACAGGGCATGCGACAGTAGCGGGACGTGAAGTGGCCTTTACCCTCGATCCGGTAAGCCGGCAGAAATTGATCAACGGGTGGGATGACATCGACATGACCCTTGACCATTCAGACGAAATTTCGACGTTTCGCGCGGCCCGCCTTGCCGCGCATTCATGGGCTTTGCCCGCAATCTAAAACAAAACCAACGGCGCAAAATGTGCCAATCAACAGGGAGAACGACCAAATGAAACATACTATTCTCGGCGGCATCCTCGCCACAACTGCTCTGGCCGGAACAGCTTACGCTCAAGAGACGCTAACAGCCGTTCACGCCTTTCCTGAATCACTGGTCTATACCAAAAGCTTTCTGGAATTTGTCGACAAGGTAAACGCCGCAGGCGAAGGTGTCATCCAGATCGAAGTACGCGGTGGACCCGAAGCCATCGGCATGTTCCAGCAGCCCGACGCTGTGCGCAGCGGTGTGGTCGATATGGTCTACACGCCGGGTAGTTTTTACGCCGGTGCATTGCCTGAAAAAGACGCGCTCGTGACATCCAACAAAGTCGCTTCCGAAGTGCGTGCAAACGGCGGCATCGAACTCATCGACCAAATCCATCAGGAAAAGATGGGCGTAAAGTACCTCGGCTGGTTCGATTCCGGTGTGTGCTACAACCTGTGGACACGCGATGAGCCTACATTGGATGCGGATGGCAACCTTGACGTGACAGGCCTCAAGCTCCGCGGCAACGCGGTCTATAACGCCTTCTTCACCGATTATCTTGGCGCACAGGTCATCGACCTCCCGACCACCGAAGTTTACTCGGCGCTCGAGCGTGGCGTGGTGGATGCGACAGGCTGGACACAGATCGGCCTGATCGACCTGAAGTGGAACGAGTTCCTTAACTACCGCATCGAGCCATGCTTTTTCTCGACCGACCTAGGCACGATCGTGAACCTCGAAAAATGGAACAGCTTGTCAGAAGAGGCGCGCACCATCGTACAAGATGTGGCAATTGCTCACGAAGCTGAATCAGCTGAAAAACTCGGTGCGGTGCGGGATGCTGATTTCAAAGCACTCGAAGATGCCGGCATGACTGTCATCACACTCGAGGGCGACGCTGCCGATGCATACCTCGAAGCAGCTGTGTCCAGCACATGGGAGCGGATGAAGGCGTTGATGGAAGAAAGCCCGCAAGGTGCCGACAACTACGACAAACTGATCGAACTTTTCTATACAAAGTAGGCCAGACGCGCGCCGCGGATCATCTGCGGCGCGTATTTCAACGCGGGAGTGAAAGATGCGAATGTTTGGCAAGATCTATCTTGGAGTCCTTTATGCAATGGCGGGGATTGCGGGTGCGATGCTAATCTGGTTGATGATTTCGGTCGTCACCTCCGTGATGATGCGCAATCTGGGGATGCAGCCGTTTGCTTG
Organism: Sulfitobacter guttiformis; assembly: GCF_003610455.1. Taxonomy (NCBI): domain Bacteria; kingdom Pseudomonadati; phylum Pseudomonadota; class Alphaproteobacteria; order Rhodobacterales; family Roseobacteraceae; genus Sulfitobacter; species Sulfitobacter guttiformis. The sequence goes on from NZ_RAQK01000001.1 coordinate 2,135,613, forward strand.
GCTGTTCACCTCCAGTGAATATGCGATCCTCTATATGACCATGCTTGGTGCGCCGTGGCTGGTACGCGAAAAGGGCCACGTTCATATCGAACTGGTGACTGCAGCACTACCCGGTAGTGCCCGCCGCGCCGTCAGCCGCTTTGTCGCGGCCTGTTGTGTGGCTGTCTGCGCTCTGCTCGCGTGGAAAGGGGGAGAGCTGATGCTCAACAACATTGCGCGCAACGATCTGGATGTGCGCGCCTACTACTTTCCAAAATGGATACTCACCGCGGCCTTTCCCATCAGCTTTGGCTTGATGGCAGCCGAATTCAGCCGCTTTGTTTTTGGCGCTGATCTCATGCACTCCGGCGAAGCAGGAATTCACGAATAATGGAATGGTTTGAATCGCTTGCGCTGTTGCTGGGGTCTATTCTTCTGCTCATGGCCATCGGCATGCCCGTCGCATTGGCATTTTTAGCGGCTAATATTGTTGGCGCATGGCTTTTTATGGGTGGCGCGAGGGGCGTCACGCTGATGCTCAACAACGGCTTCGGCAGCTTGACCAATTTTGCACTTGTGCCGATCCCGCTATTCTTGCTCATGGGCGAGATATTTTTTCACACCGGCCTCGGGGCACGGATGTTCAATGCGATCGATAAACTCTTGGGGCGCCTGCCTGGCCGGCTCAGCTATGTCACTGTTTTGGGCGGTACGGCGTTCTCCACCCTATCGGGGTCTTCTATGGGCTCCACCGCCTTGCTGGGGTCGTTGATGGTGCCTGAAATGACAGAGCGCGGATACAAAAAGAAAATGTCCATTGGTCCGATTCTCGGCACCGGTGGATTGGCGATCATCATACCGCCCTCGGCACTTGCGGTATTGCTGGCGACACTGGCACGGGTTGATGTGGGGGCATTGCTGATTGCGGGTATTATTCCCGGTCTGATACTTGCCTGCTTTTATATTGCTACAATTTACATACAGACAAAAATGGACCCTGACGCTGCCCCTGCATACGACGTCGAGACAATCGGGCTGGGCCAGAAGTTTGCGCTGTTGTTCAAGGATATTCTGCCGATGCTATCGGTGATGATCCTCATCGTGTTCGGCATGGTTGGCGGTTTGATCACCCCCTCCGAGGCCGCCGCGTTCGGTGCGCTGGGTGTGCTTATCCTCGCTGTTATATTCCGCTGCCTCTCGTGGGAGGTTATGAAACGCTCAATCGTGGGCGCGCTGCGGGTAACGCTTATGGCCTATCTGATCGTGTTCGGCTCTGCCACGTTTAGCCAGTTGCTGGCGTTCTCCGGCGCAAGCTCTGGTTTGATCCGGTGGGCCACCTCTTTTGATCTCGCACCGATCGCGATGCTTTTGGCGATGTTTGCTGTGCTGCTGTTGCTGGGCATGTTCATGGAGCAAATTTCAATGATGCTGCTCACAGTGCCGATCTTCTTCCCGCTTGCACTGACACTCGGGTTCGATCCGATCTGGTTTGCCCTCATCATCCTGCTGGCTCTTGAGATCAGTTTTACCACACCGCCCTTCGGGCTACTCCTGTTTGTGATGAAAGGAGTGGCGCCCAAGGACACAACCATGCGCGAGATCTACGGCGCCGCGATGCCCTATATCGGGTGTTCGATGTTGCTCGTTTTCTTGCTGATCCTGTTCCCGCAGATTGCCTTGTGGTTGCCCAGCTTTTGATGGGGCAGGGCGGAACACGACATGCCAAAGCAGCCTAGAGTAATGGTACGACGGCTTCTTTCAGCCAGACCGTGATAAATCCGAGCGCAAGCCATGGGCCGAATGCCAGTGGCTTGCGTACGCCACCTCTGCGGCAAAGTGCAAATGCCAGCCCGCCGAGACTCGCGACCAGTAAAACCTGCGGCAGCAGTAAAGCACCAAGCCATGTGCCGCTGGCCGCAAAAAGCTTTGCATCGCCAAGACCAAGGCCCTCGGTGCCATGCCGCGTGAAGTAGTAATGTCCGATTAACCAGAACAAGGCGAAGCCCCCAGCACCGCCAATGGCTGAAGACAACAAGGCGACACCGCCATCCGGAGCACTGATCGCCAAACCGGCCACAACCAGAGGTATGGTATAATGGTCGGGCAGGCGAAGCTGTTCCAAATCGATCCATATGAGCCGCGCCAGTATCAGGATCAGTATAGCCGTAATAAAAAACGTCACTGGATCAGCCTCTTAAAGTAAACTGGTTAAATAAAGCCGACGCAGGTGAAACTAAGTCACGACCCCTCGCGTGTCTCGACCGGGTTATAAAAATAATCTCGTTAATAATAAAACCGGGTGGAAAACTTTTCGCTCAACCAGGAGAGACGAATGCAATTTACAAACAAAGCTGTACGATTTGCAATGACGGTCAGTGCTGCTGCACTTATTGCTTCATCGGCAACAGCGTCTTCGCATCGCGAAGCGCCGGGTATCACTGAGCAGCCAAAAGTCGATGCTTCCGACTTTTACATGTTTAAAAGCTATGAGCCCGGTCGCGGAAAATTTATCACATTCATCGCGAACTATATTCCGTTGCAGGCACCCTATGGTGGTCCGAACTACTTCACGATGGATCCCGACGCGATTTATGAAATCCACATCGACAATGATGGCGATGCCGTAGAAGACATCACATTCCAGTTCGACTTTGCAAACGAGCTGGCAAACGATGGCGCGGGCATTGCTCTGCAGATTGGCGATGCAACTGTCGCGATACCGCTGCGTACAGCGGGTCAGATCACCGGCGCTGCATCCGATTCGCTAAACGAGATCGAAAGTTATACGCTGACACATATTACTGGCGACCGTCGGTCGGGTACCCGTAGCGCTGTGACAGGTCCGAATGGTGCAAAATTTGCCAAGCCACTTGATAACATCGGCGAAAAAACATTCCCTGACTATCGCACCTATGCGGATAGCTTCATCAACGAGGTCACTATTCCGGGCTGCTCCACTCCGGGCAAGGTATTTGTTGGGCAGCGCGCTGAGGCATTCGCGGTGAACCTTGGTCAGGTATTTGACCTTGTGAACCTCGTACCGCTCGAAGGCTCCATCGAAAACACCCGTGAAAACGATGATCTGGTTGGGCGGTTCAACGTAACATCGCTTGCGATCGAAGTGCCTACAGAATGTGTCGTGGGTACCGGCAACGGTGTAATCGGTGCTTGGACGACAGCGAGCCTGCCACAGGGTAACGTTGAAGATCCATCGCCAACCTATGCGGCTACTTCCCAGTACGGCGGCGCATTTGTGCAGCAGTCGCGTTTGTCCAACCCGTTGGTCAACGAACTGGTCATCGGTCTGCCTGACAAGGACCTCTTTAACGCTGCCGAGCCGACACAGGACAGCGCACTGGCCGTCTATGTGACTAACCCGACACTGCCCGCACTGGTTGACATTCTGTTCCGCGACGCACTGGGTGCTCCAGACAACATCGCGCCGTCCAACTTCCCGCGCAATGACCTTGTCGCGGCCTTCCTTACCGGATTTCCGGGTTTCAACCAGCAGTCCATCGTGACCGGCTCTGAAATGATGCGCCTGAACACGGCAGTGCCCGCAACCTTCCGCGGGGGTCAAAGTCCTTTTGGTGTCGTAGCTGAGGATCTTGCAGGTTTCCCTAACGGTCGTCGTCCTGGTGATGATGTGGTTGATATCGCGCTGCGCGTTGTTATGGGCGCACTTTGCCACAACGTACCACTTGGTGCTGAACTGGGTGTAGAGGGTGCAGTCGAAGACACCGACAGCGACAACATCAATCTGGGTTACTGTAACCCCGAAGATGCGCCAGTCGGCAATGCACCGTTCATTGATGGCGCGCCAATCTCGGCTCGTGACATGCAGAACGTGTTTCCATACCTGAACACACCACTGCCCGGCGCAGTAAACTGATAGGGGGATCTGATGAAACTTAAATCAAAATCTTCCGCTTTCGGCGCCCTGCTTTTGTTAGCAGCATGCGGCGGCGGTGGCGCGGCGGTTGGAGTAGCCGGAATTTCCAGCCTTGGGTCCGGATTTGTCCAGATGTTTGCGGCAGCCCCAAACTCCGACCCTGTTGACGCACAAGCCGTCAATATTACCGCAGTGAGCCTCACCGCAGCCCCGTTTAACCCATAACGGCGGCGTCATACCAAACGCAGCGGCCCTCCCTGATCGGAGGGCCGTTTGCATGTCTACTGTTCCGCGCTGTCCGGCTGTTCATAGACAAAACGCCGGCCGGTAATCTCCACCGTTTTAGCTCCGCGTTCAGTGCTCCGGACAATCGTGCTCTGCAATCTGATTTCTGCATCTCCCGCCTGTGCCAGAATATCGACGCTGTAGGCATTCGAAATCAGACCACTGTTTTGGGGCCGCAGGACGTTCGCCCTGCTCAGATCCTCAAGTGTCAATGATCCGCGCCCTTCGCGTAGGCGGATAAGCTGGCTTGCCTGACTTCTGTTTTGCAACATGACACCCAACAAGAACGGATCAACCGAATTGAGGTTCACCGTGCCCTGAACAGGCAGTGCCGTAACATAAGGCCTCATCGCAGCCAGAGCTTCCGGCGCAACGCCAAAGGATAATAGATCATCAAGACTGCCAACAGGGCCGGTGAAAGCGAGAATGCGGATGATCTGGTTCGCGATCTGTGGCGGCTGGTCCAGCGCTATCATCAGGCGTTGGGCAAACGCCTGCGTCCCTGCATTTGCGTCTGCCAGCTGGTTAATGTCGAATTTGGCCTGCAAATCCGTCACCTGAACCGAGAATTCTCCGGTCGGCAGCACAACCTCGTTTTGAATGACCCCCAGCGCCCACGGCTCGTTGAGGTGGTCGGTCTCTGGCCCGTCATCGAGATCCCGGCGCAAGGCATCTACAACTGATGCCTCCGCTCCAAACGCGATTTGCTCGACAACGGCTGCATCGGCAGCACGCAATACCCTGTCAGTTGCCGCTCCCTGGGTCGAGATCAGCACCAGCATTAACCCTCCCGCGATTGCCAGAACCACAAGAACGTTAACCAAAACCACGCCTGCATCTTGAGAACGCGGGCTCATCTGCCCTGACCTGCGGGCAGAACGATGAGGCGGGTTACGCTGTGGGGGACAGGACCCTCCGTGCGTCCAATGCTGAGGGTCACCTCTGCCGCGATCGGAGTAGGGGCCGTTTGTTCGCCTGCGGGGGGCCAGATGCTGTGCCATTGGCGCGCGCGGTCCATGACGCGCCACTGTGCCGACGCAATGCCGGACAGCAGCTGTTGGCGGACGGGGGGCGCTTGGGGCATCTCAATCTGGCGCACCATCACAGCATCATCGAGGCGATAGGCAACTCTGGCCGACGCCAGTCCCTGACTCCGTTGGAACGCGATTGATTGTGTATCGAGAGTGACGGCAGAAGGTGTGATTTGGGCAAGGTCGCGGCGTATGATCAAAAAGGCGCGGTCAATTTCCGCGAGCCGCTCAAGCCGTCCTTCCGTGCGCTCTCCGGTGCGCGCTACTGTGTTTAGAACGGCGAGGCCAGCAATGCCTATTACGGCAAATATCGCAAGTGACACCAAGACCTCGATCAGGCTCAGCCCTGCATCGCGGCTCCGCTCTGCGGTCATACAGATGTGCTGCCGATCAGGCTGAAATCCCCAGCGCCGACCCTCAGCACTCCAAGCCCGCGCTCGCACTGGCCGGAACGGTCAAACCGGTATGGACCGATCACGCCGGTGAACCCCTCCTTGCGGGTAAGTCCCTTGGCCGAGAGCTGGCCGGTCTGGCCGAGAATACGCAGGAGTTCGACCCCGTCGAGAACAAGGCCGCTAATGATGCCCCCCGGGGTTCCCGACGCGTTGCGAAATGCCTCGTCAAAGGCGGCAAAGCGTAGCGGGTCCGGCGCTGCAAACCATGCGTCGCGGAAGGCGGGCTGTTGCGACAGATCAAGGGCGGACCACTGTGTGGATCCCAGTAGCTGAATGCCTGATCCGCGCAGCGCTTCGGCAAAGGGGAGAAGGGTGCCATCTGCGACAGGTATGTAAACCGCATCCGGCAATTTGCCGCCCGCCGAGAGTGCAGCCATAAGGCCATCAGGACTGCCCCGCGTAAGGGTGGGCCGCACCGAGAGACCCAATGCCTGACCCGCGCGCTGGGCAGAAGCGGCGGATTGTGCGCCAAACGTGCCGGGCGGGACCACAACAGCCACATCGCGCAGATTACGCTGTGCCGCGATCGAGAGGATCGCTTGCGCTGATTGTGCGGTCGTCACGCCAAAAACGAATGTGCCACCCCCCGCAAGTTCTTCGTTGTTGGACAAGGTCACAACAGGCACACGCACGGCATTGCCCACCGCGCTGGCCTGCGCGCTGAAAACAGGGCCTACCAGCATTTTGGCACCGCTTGCGACCGCTTGTTTCGCCGCCGCGACAGCCGTTTCCGGAGCTGAACCGCAATCGACAATTTCGATGCCGACACCGGGTCCGCCGCCAAGGGTTGCAGCGGCCTGCAATGTCTGGCCTAATTCGGCTGACGCACCGGACAGGGGCAATAAAAGCGCAGACTTCTGCGGACCGCCCGATCCGCGTGTGGCACCCGCCGCTGGCAGTGATATTTGTCCACAATTCGATACAAGGGAGACAACCGATGCCGCTGATAAGCCGGTCAAAATCCGCCGGCGCGAAAGGCGGTCATCCGCTGCGCAGGCTGCGACATTTTCTGATTGGGTTGGCTTTGACATGTGTGATCCTCGTCTCGTTGATCGGGATAAGTGGTGTCGTGATGCCGGTAAGCCTGATTACACGTAATACAGATTTATCGCCAGCAGTCATTGCTGTCTACGGCTCCATCCGTAGCGGGAAGGCCGACCTTAAAGGTGGCTACCAGCTTGAGTGGCACAGCAGTGCAGGGGTGCTCTGGCTGCCTCATTTGCGAACCGAATTTGTGCTTGAAGGAGCGGACAGTAGGGTGACCGGCACGCTGCGCACAGGCCTGCGCGGGATCAAGGCCCGCGATGTTGCGGGCCGTGCCGGTCCCGGCCTTGCGCAGCTGGTAGAGGGCGCATGGCTCTGCGATATGACTGCCCGCCTGAGCGATGTAAACTTCGGTTGGTATTGGCGATCCGCGCAGGCCTCTGGTCTGGTGAGTACGCCGCAGGGGACATGCAGCAAGGACGGTCGCCAGATCACGGTGCCCTCTCTGACCCTCGTCCTCGGGCAAGTGGAGCGGGACGCTTCTTTGGTCCTCACAGGGGCGCAGGAGGCGGCGTTGGCGACGGTTCGTGTGCGGCGTGAACGCAGGATTGATATCGAGATCCTACCCGCAGCGGCCGATGTATTTCCACAGCTGCCTCGGGGTGGCCCGATCAACCTGCAACTGCCGTTCTGATCATCCGGCAAGCGCATTTAGCCCCACAATCGGCATGAGTATCGACATCACCAGCAGCATCACGATCCCGCCCATGATCAAAAGGACCGCAGGTTCTACCAAGGCCACGATTGTGGTCACTGTCGCCTTGAGAGAGGCGGCCTGGTCTGTGGCGGCGCGGTCCAGACTATCACCCAGACGCCCGCCTGCCTCGCCGCTTGCAATCATCGCGATCAGCATCGGGGGAAAGACGCCTGATGCCTCCACAGACTTTGACAGGCTGGCACCTTCGGATACATCTTGGGTGATGCGCGCAACCCTCGTACGGATATAGCGGTTGGGAACCGTACCTGCGGCCGCCGCCAACGCATCGGCAAGGGGCACACCCGATTGCACCAGCGTCGCAAGCGTGCCAGAGAACTGCGCAGAATTCAGGCGCAGGGCTAAGCCGCTAAAGAGAGGCACACGGGTCAGCCACCTGTCCCAGACAAGCCGCATTTCGGGCTGCCGCAGAAGGGTGAGAACGCTGACAATCGCGGCGATGAGCAACACCGCTGAAACCGTCCCCCAGCGTTGCATCCATTCTGACACGGCGATGAGCGCACGGGTCAGGGCAGGCAGTTCGGCGCCGCGGGCGGTAAATACCCGCACAATGTCAGGCACGACAAACGTCAGCAGAGCCACGATCACACCCAGTGACACAACCGCCAGCAATGCGGGATAGATCAGTGCCAATTGCAAGCTTTGCCGGTTGCGGGCGCGGTCCTCGATGTGGTTCGCCAGATGTTCCATCACCTGCGGCAGCTTGCCTGCACTCTCGCCTGCTTTCACGGATGCTCGGTAATATTCGTCAAAACTGCCCTGCGCATCCTCAAGCGCGTCCGCCAGACTGCGTCCGTCGACGATCGCGCTGCGCAAATTAAGGAGCAGGGACATGTCCCGTGCCCCCGTTATCTGATCCGCCACAATCTTCAGAGCGTCCTCGATCCGCACCTGTGCACCAATCAGGGTGGCCAGTTGCCGTGTAACAAGTACCTGTTTTTTCAGGCTCAGGCGATGGGGGCGCAGGGAAGTGGCCCCGCCTGCGGGTCGCATTGTGGCTTCTACCGACAGCGGCAGCAGATTGCGCTTGCGCAGATCGGCACGGGCCGCCGTCAGCGAGGCGGCCTCTAGCAGGCCCTTGCTTTTCTTACCGGATGTATCGACGGCGCGATAGGTGAACGCAGGCATGTTCAGCGCTCGCCCAGAATGGCATCTTCGCGGACTGCACGTGCGACCTCATGAACTGTCGTGAGGCCCTGACGGACCTTTTCCACGCCATCTTGCAGAATTCCAGGGGCGGTCTTGCGCGCCTCGGCTGCCATCGCGGCTTCAGATGCACCTTCGTGGATCATACTTTCGAGCGTGGGCGTCATAACGATGATCTCGTAGATTGGTAACCGCCCGCGGTAGCCTGTTCCGGCACAGGCATCGCATCCCTTGGCCTCGTAAATCTCGAGGCCGGCTTCGGCGACGCCCGACAAGAGCGCGGCTTCACTCTGGCTCAGGGCATGGGGAGTCCGACACTCGGGGCAGAGTTTGCGTACCAGACGTTGTGCCACCAGCCCGCGCAACATCGGAGCAAGTAAGAACCGCTCGACCCCCATATCAATGAGGCGCGAGACGGCGCCAATCGCTGTATTGGTATGGAGGGTCGACATCACAAGGTGTCCGGTCATCGCGCTCTCAACCGCGATCTTGGCGGTTTCGCCATCGCGTATCTCGCCTACCATAATCACATCGGGGTCTTGACGCAAAATCGCGCGCAAGCCGCGCGCGAAAGTCATTTCAGTCTTTGCATTAACCTGAATTTGGCCGACCCCGTCCATAGAGTATTCGATGGGGTCCTCGACGGTAAGGATGTTACGCTCACGGTCGTTGAGCGCGTGCAGCGCGGCATAAAGCGATGTTGTTTTGCCCGAACCGGTCGGTCCAGTGACCAGAACCAGCCCCTCCGGCGCTGTGATGATTTGGTTGAATGCGGCAGTGTCACGCTGCGACAGACCCAGATGGCCGATGCCCAGCTGCGTCTGCCCCCTGTCCAGCAGACGCAGAACAACCCGCTCCCCGAACTGCGAGGGCAGCGTAGAAATTCGTACATCCAGCTCGTAACTGCCGACGCGTAAACTCACCCGGCCATCCTGCGGCAGCCGCTTTTCCGCGATATCGAGCTTGCCCATCACCTTGAGGCGGCTGGACAATTGCGGGGCTAAAGCGCGGTTAGGCGTCAACACCTCACGCAGGACGCCGTCCACGCGGAAGCGGACCACGAGGCGTTTCTCCTCAACCTCGATATGGATGTCGGATGCACCGTCCTTGACTGCTTCGAGGAGAAGCGCGTTGATCAGGCGCACAACCGGTGCATCATCCTTTTGGTCCAGCAGATCGTCGACGGAGGCGGCCGTTTCCGCCAAGGCGCTGAGGTCATCCCGTTCGGCCCCTGCCATTTGTGCAGCTTCCGATGCGCTGTCGCGATAGGTTTTGGACAGGGCCGTATCAAAGGTCGCAGCATCCACTGCTTCGAACGAAACCAGCCGCCCCGCAATGCGCTGGGCCTCGATCAAGGCCGAGACAGAGGCGGTTTCAAGATGTTGGCAGACGTGTTTTTCTGCGAACTCGGCAGGCTTTTGCAGCAAGACGCCATTCGCCTTTGCGAAACTGTAACTCAGAGGGGTAAAGGTCATTGTACATCCTCAAGGGTGAGCCGGAGACTGATCTGACCAGGCTCGGTCAGGCGGTCCATTTCGACAGCGACAGCGCGCACACCACTTGAAGCCTCAAGCGAAGCAATCCATGAGGTCACCTCGGCAAATCCTGCTTTTGCAACCGTGATGCGCAGCCGTTCGCCGTCAGGATCAAGGCGGGCCAGCGGGATGCCGGCCTCTTCGGCGCTTTGTGTAACGCGCGGGCCAATGGGCGTTGTGGAGGCGGCGACAGGCGCAATAACGGGCGCACCGCTTGCTGCGGCTCTGGCAATCTGTAGGGTCGAGAGATAGCCTGCGATACGCGCGCTCTGGGCCTCCCGCTCCACCATCAGCGGCTGCCACACATAAAGCCATAGACCAAGCATAACCAAGACGCCGCCACCACCCAGCACCATTACACACTCGCGAGGGTTCAGCTTTTGCATGATATTCACGGGCGGACCGTCAATTCAGCCCGCGCAGCCCCGGAATCCACCGCAGCGGAGCCGACTGTGATCAAAAGGCCGCTATCCTTCAGACCGGTTTCTGCGCGTTGCAGGGCACCCAGATCAGCGGCCTCGACGGTTAGGCGCAGCGTATCACCGGCCCAGTTCAACTGACGAAACTGGACCGCATCCGGCAGCAGCAGCAGCGCCTCGGCCACACGGTCCATGAGTGGCAAAAACGATGACCCGCGTTGCGGTGCAGCCAGTGCAGCAAGCTGGCGCTGCAACAGGGCAGGCGGATCATCGGGCGAGGCATCGGGCAGCAAGGGGGTGAGCGCGCGCGCGGCATCTGCCCGCAAATCCTGTGCGATGGCCTTTTGGGCCCGCACATCCAGAACCGCAATGCCAAGGTGGAACAGTGCGGCGATCGCCGCGCAGGCCGCCAGCAGTTTCAGCGGTCTGGCAAAACCCTGTGAAGGCCGGTAAACGCCCTGCCGTAGATCGGCGGCAAACAAGCTGTCCGGTTGTGGCACTTCCTGTGCCGATAGGTCGTTGCATGGGAAACCTGCCGGCAGGTCAGCCCCGTAGCTGTCAACGCGCGGTTTGCCCGCAGCTTGCCAGATGTGAGCAAGCACATCCGCATGTACCGCGAAACCTGTCCCGTCAGAGGCGCGGACCAGAACACGGTCGGCGTGACGATAGGCCCGCCAAACCACGTGGCCAGCCGCGTCAGCGACTGGTGGGTGAATAAGAGCTTGCTCGGGGATTATCGCGCTGTCCGGCGAACCCTTCTCTAGATAGCGAAGAAGGCATGAAACATCTATCGTCGCCGCCAACGTCATCCCATCGGATCTGTCGCCCAGCAGCGAAAAATGTGTCTGCTCCAACGGGCAGGCGATTGCATCCTCGAGTGCAAAGGGAAGGGCCGCTGCTTGTTGCCGTGTTGATTTCACAGGAAGAGCAATGGAATGCAGGCCAACATTTTCCGCAGGTACAACTGTGAACCCCTGATCAACTGCGCGTAATGCCAACGCGTGCAATGGACCATACGCAGCGAGGTGCTGGACGCTACCGCTCTTTGATGAGACATCAGGATTTGCCGCGTCAGGCGAGGTGCTTGGCGCGGTAACTTTCTGAAAAAAAAGAGATTTTTTTGTTTTCACGGAGTGTTTCTATGTTATACTTTTAGTGGGGCTTCTTCTATTTGTCCTTGTCGTATGTCGGTTAGCATATCCCACATACGGTATAGTTAGGAGATAAGTTTCATGTTTGACCGGAAAATTGCCCGCTGCATTTTGTGCAAGCGCGGCATTGCAAGGCCGCGCAAGGCGGACGCTGGTGTCACATTGATCGAGATGATGGTCGTTCTGGTCATTATCGCGGTTGTCGCTGCCATGGTCGTGCCAAATGTCATTGGCCGTCCGGATGAGGCACGGGTCACCGTGACGCAAACCGATCTACGCTCTATTGCCGGTGCGCTGGAGCTTTACCGCCTTGATAACCGTGTTTATCCCACCAGCGCGCAAGGCCTGTCGGCACTGGTCGAGCGTCCTACAATCGCGCCGGAGCCTGTCAGTTGGGCATCGGGAGGGTATCTCGCGGTGATGCCGCAGGATCCATGGGGCGCGCCCTATGTCTACAAGTCACCAGGCGAAAGTGGGCGCTTTGACCTCATCAGTCTCGGGGCGGATGGCCAGCCCGGCGGTGACGGGGTGAATGCGGATATACAGCTCGGTACGGCTACAGCCTCGAATGGCTGAGCAACGATCCCTTGATGCTGGCGTTACGCTGATCGAGATCCTTGTTGTGCTGGTGCTGATCGGGGTGAGTGCGGGTGTGATCCTGTACGCACTCCCCTCTGCGCCCAATTCGCGCACAGTCGCCCAAGAGGCAGACCTTTTAATGTCGCGCCTTAACATCGCAGCCGAGCGCAGCCTTATAGATGGCAAGTTATTCAGGCTTAACTGGACGCTCGATTCGTATAGTTTTGAGGAGTGGTCTGAGGGTGCGTGGCAAAATGCATCTGGTGCGCCTCTGGCTGAGAACCACCGGCTCGCCGATGATCTGTTGCTTTCGGGTCCTGCCGGCGCGCAGCGTGGTACCGTACGGATTACGCCGGATTTGTTGCCCAATAGCGCAGGGGTGGATGTTTTGCGTCTGGCATCAGGCCATTTGGGACGCATTCTTACATTCGATGGTGCCTCTGCCGTCTTGTCGGACGCCACGCAATGACCCGCCCTCGCGACACGCAGGCAGGGTTTACCCTGATCGAAACACTGGTCGCGCTTGCGGTGCTGGCAGTAGGTTCTGTTACACTGCTTGTCGGGGTAGAGCGTCATGTGGCAGGTATGCGGGGCCTTTCGGACAGGGTTGCGGCGCGTTGGGTTGCGGAAAACGCGCTGGCCGCGACGACCCTCGGCGTGGACATGATACCGGCATGGTCCAATGCGCTCGGAGTCGATTGGACAGTGCGGCAGGAAGTATTGCCACTGGCTGGCTCGGGTTTGAGTGCAGTGACGGCACGGGTTTTCGACCCTCTGCAGGGGCCTGACGGCGCGTTGGTGGCGCTAACGGCTTATCTCGCAATTGGGGGGACAGACCAATGACAGCACCGCGTGTTTGGATGTTGAGCTTGTTGTTGGTGGCCGTATTTTTTGCCTCTGCGACATATGCGGTTTTGCAACTCGTGTGGCACAGAGCGGGCCATACCAGTGTGATGCCTCTTGCTGTGGTGACACCCGAAGTTGCCGCGGCGCAGGCGCTGACCCGCGATGTAGACAGTATCGTAGCATTGGCGCCTTTTGGTCAGGTGATTAGTCTTGCGCAAACAGCAACAGAACCGGTCGCACGCACCTCGGTCAACCTTGCTTTGCGCGGCGTGCTGGTTGATCCTGATCCCGCCCAATCACGTGCCTTTATTCTTGTCGATGGGAGCACCTCGGTATTCAGTGTTGGAGATGACGTCGAACAGACGGAGTTGGTTGCTATAAATGCGGATACGATCACGCTCAAATCCGGTGATGAATTAATTGTTTTGGGGTTTTCAGGGGTTTTGGGCGCACCAGGATCTACCCAAGTGCAAACTGATCAGGCGCCAGTCGACGAAACGGGCGATCCTTTTGCCCGTTTGGCAGCCGCTTTGATACCGGGCAACGGCTCGATTGATCTGCGGGATGCACCCCCTCCAGAGACGACCGAGGAATACATAAACCAGTGGCGCGACCGGATCACGCAAAATCCGCAAGCGGCGATGGAAAGTGTCGGCGTGGAACTGGTGGAAAATGGTTACAGGGTAAAGACCGACCCCGACATCGGCGTGACTTTAGCTGGGTTAAAGGCGGGTGATGTGATAACCCGGCTTAACGGCCAGACGGTGGGTGATCTGGACAGTGATAAACTGCTCTATGACGAGGTCGCAGCGGCGGGGATTGCCCGCTTGGAAGTGGTGCGGAACGGACAGGCGTTGTTGCTGTCTTTTCCGCTGAGGTAGTTGGGATGAGGGTGGAGATAATGCGCAAATTTGCATGGCTTGTGATGTTCGTGATCTTGCTTTTCCCTGCTGTACTTTCGGCTCAGGAGATTGCCCTCGACGATACAAAAGCCGAATTCGTGGTTAATTTGCGTAATGCAGAGATTTCCATTCTGGCTGAGCAGGTGTCGGAAATCACACAACGTACACTCGTGATTGATCCTGATCTGGCGGGCAACGTGACGGTTATTTCTGCAACCCCGCTGACGCAGGCGGGTGTGTGGTCCCTGTTCCAATCTATGCTGCGGGTCCGCGGGTTTGTCGCGGTCGAAAGTGGGGTTATCTGGGAGGTTGTGCCCGAGAACCAGTCGATTGCCAAAGGCGGCACTGTGCCACCCGGTGGGCGTGCAGGTGATCAGGATGTTATCACAAAGCTTGTCCCGCTTGACCGGCTTCCTTCTGCCGAGGCGGTGCGCGTCTTGCGACCCCTAGTCGCTCAAACCGGCTATATCGAGGCACTTACCGATCCTAATGCGATCATAATCACCGATACTCAGGCCAACGTAGACCGCATTGTCAATATCGCACGCACTTTTGACACACCCGCCGACCAGCGCACCGAGGTGATCCGTTTCACATTTGCCGAAGCCGAAACAGTGGCTCAGGCCATGAGTGCTGTACTGGGTACCTCTGGCACAGGTGCCAAAATCTCTGTTGATGCGGCATCGAATGTTTTGCTTGTGCGCGGCAGCGAAGTCGACATCAGCCAGATCCGGCAATTAGCCCGTGATCTGGATGTGGCACCGCGTAATGATCCACAGGCGCAGAAACGAACCCATCTTTATGCACTTCAATTCGGCGATGCCGAGATAATTGCCGATATCGTTTCGGAAACCTTGCAAGGCGGTGCTGATATCGCAAACCCTGTCGCGGCAGCTGTTGAGGGTCAGGCACCGGTGCCAACCGGTCCCGCGCCGGAGGTGTCGATACAGGCCTCCACAGAGACAAATTCAATCGTGATCCGTGGCACCTCGCGCCAGATTGAGGAGGCGTCGAATCTGATTGCCGCATTGGACCAGCGCCCCAAGCAGGTCATGATCGAAGCGGCAATCGTCGAAGTGTCCGGTGACGTGGCAGAGCGATTGGGCACCCAGCTGGGTTTTGGACCGGGCGGGCAAAGCGGCGGGTTTGCGGCAACATCCTTTGGCAACGGAGGCAGTTCGCTGGGGAATGTGCTGAGCGCACTTGGCGTAAGTCAGGCCTCGGGTCTCGCGAGTGGTTTGACCTTGGGCGGCGGCGTTGACGGGTTTGGCATTCTGGTCCAGGCCCTGTCACAATCCACACAGGCAAACCTGCTTTCGACCCCGTCTATCACAACCACAGACAATAAGGCCGCGACGATCGTAGTCGGTCAGAATGTACCGTTCCGGACCGGTTCTTTTGCGACGGACGGTAATACCGCCACCCCCTTCACCACGATTGAACGGCGTGACGTCGGCATAACGATGCAGGTTCTTCCACGTGTGACGGCAAACGGAATTGTGCGCCTCGACATCTCTCAGGAAGTATCGAGCCTCGTTAACGCGAATGTTGAGGGTGCTGCCGATCTGGTAACCAATCGGCGCGTGATCGAGACAACTGTTCAGGCACAGGATGGCGGGACAATCGTTCTTGGTGGTCTGATAACTGACGACAGCAACTCGTCATTGGGTAAGGTACCGGGCTTGGGCGACGCGCCCCTGATCGGCGGGCTTTTCCGCTCGCGCAGCAAGGACCAGACGCGGCGGACTCTGTTTGTGTTTCTGCGCCCCACCGTGATCGACAGCCAGCAAAAGGCGACTGCCGTGGCACAGCGTCAGTTCCAGCGGGTGCGCAAGGCAGATGCCGCTGAACCGCCGCGCAATCTGCTCAAGGAGCGCAAGGTCAACAAATTGCCGCTGGAGATAAACGGACTGTACTGACAGCGCGGGTTTATCGCGACGGGACGCTAAACGTCAGCGACGCCCATAGCGATTCCCAAAACGCGCCGCCTGACGCAATAAACAGCGCTCTATCCGGTTGCCGCATCACAACTGTATCCACCAAATAGGTGTGGTCTTGCCTTATCGGAAAACGCACGATCCCTTCAGCATCGGTTTGCGCCACTGAGGTTTGTACCATTCCTGCCGGATCCCGTTCAAACAGTGTCACGCGGTTGCTTTTAAGCGGCTCCCCCTCAAAGAGTGCCTGAAACCGGAGACCGCCGGTGATGTCCGAAGTATAGGGATTGTCGAGGGCAACAATCTCGATCTCCAATCCCCGCGCCATATCTTCCCCAGCGCCAGTCCCGACAGCAATCAATGCCTTGGAAAAGCGCGAGAACGCCTCTTTGATTGGCGTCTTGGGCAGCGAACGGGCCGCATGGGCATCTAATATCTCGAGATGGTTTTTCTCGGTCAGAAATTCGACGAATTTCTCGTAATCCTGATATACTACTGTATTGAATTTGCTCTGGTACAACAGCGTCAGAAGGCCTTCGGATCCTACGCTTCCGGTGAGAGCTGGCACATCGCCGAAACGCCCCTGCAAGGCGGCAGTTTCTGTGCCCTGCCATGTTTCTGCACGCAGGATAACACGGGGATCCCATGACAGCGCCTGACCTTCGAGGTTTTGACCATTGAGCAGTTGTGCTGTGAAATCTGTATCCGCTGGCATTTGCCACGTCGATGGCTCGATCCAGACCTCATGTGCCTTTGCAGATGTTGAAGCGAAGGCGATTGCTACGATTAGTGCGGTCCGTGTGCGTCCCATAAATTAACTCCATTTTCACTCATACCCAGATGAACAAGAACCGCCCGAGGAAAGCGGCGGGGATCATCCATACTTGTCAATAAATCAGCGGTGGAGAATCTGGCACACCGCGTATCCGCCAGTCTAGCTTTTCGTACTGATGGGTAAAGGCCCCGCAGAGAATAAGCACGATAACGATACACACCTGTTGAAGTAGCGCTATATTTCGTTCAGTTATGACTGAACAAATTTGACGACGGCGCCATATAAATATTGATCGCACGCTAGACAGGAGACATTGAATGTCTGAAGACGCGAAAGAGGATGCTGTTCGCACCGGATTTATCGAAAAGACCGGTTTGGTGAGTCAGGCAGAAGGCCTCCCTCGAATCGCGGGACGTGTTTTCGGGCTGCTTATCTATGATGGCGATACCGTTTCGTTTACCGATCTTGCAACGCGCTTGCAGGTCAGCCGTGCGAGCATCAGCACCAGTATCCGCCTTCTCGAAGAGCGTGGATTGATCAAGCGGATCACGAAGCCTGGCGACCGTCAGGATTTTTTCCAACTTGCGCAAAACCCCTATGGTACAATGCTCAAGGGGATCCAGCGGCGCAACCGCGCGATACAGGCCGATATTGCACAAACAATCGAAAGCCTGCCGAAAGACGCTCCAGCCGTAAGCAGACTGGGGGCCTATGCTGATTTTTACGCATCACTCGACGCCGCAGTTGTGGTTGCCCTGAACACCCTCAAGGATCATTGAAATGACCGCTAAGACCGACACAGCAAAAACAGAGCCTGCGCAGTCGCAAGAATTGGCAATGGACCCACAAGTAGTTAAAAGGTCAGCACAAAATACATCTGCGACCAAGCCACAAGAGCTGGTGTTCACTACTGACGATGGCGCCTCGCGATCAACTTGGTTTGCCGCAATTCTGGTTGTACTGATCATCGGCTGGATGGGCAGCGGATTTGTATTTCCTTCGGAGGAAACTGATCCGGTTGCCGCACGCGAAAATCGCCAACCTGTCGCGGTCGCAGTGACAACATCGGTTGCCGAAACCGTCACCCAATATTACCAGGCCGAAGGTCAGGCATTGCCCGACCGTGATACCATGCTGAGAGCAGAAGCATCCGGAGATATAGCCGAGGTTTTGGTGGCGAAGGGGCAGGACGTGCAAGCGGGGGATATTATCGCCCGATTTGATCCGGTTGGAAACGAAGCCGATGCCAACCGTGCCGCAGAGGAGTTGGCCCGTGCGCAACGTGAGTTTGACAATGCGCAGCAATTGCTCGACCGGGGTGTCGCGACCGCAGATCGTGTGGCACAGGCGCGTGCTGCGCTCGCCACGGCACAGGCGCAGGTAACAGATGCTGCACAGGCGGCAAAGGCGCTGACCATTACGGCCCCCTTTGCCGGACGGATCGAGACGCTTGATCTGGACGAGGGCGAGTTTGTTTCTGCCGGAACCGAAGTGGGGCGTTTGGTCGATATTACACCTCTCACGGTTGCCATTCAGGTCCCACAACAGTCGCTTACGCGCCTATCGGTGGGGCAGCTGGCAACTGTCCAATTCATTACCGGAGAAGAGCGCGCGGGTGTCGTGACCTTTGTAGGCACTTCTGCCGCGTCTGAGACCCGTACATTTCTGGCCGAGATCGAAGTCGAGAACGAAGATAGCGCAATCCCTGCTGGCATCTCGTCGGAGGTGAGCATTCCCACTGGAGAGATCACGGCACATTTCCTCTCACCCTCAATCGTTTCGTTGAACACCGAAGGCGCGCTAGGGGTCAAAACGGTCAACGCGGATAACGTGGTCGAGTTTTTCGAGGTGCAGGTCGTCAAAGCGCAGATTGACGGCATATGGGTCACCGGCTTGCCCGAAAGCGCCGATATGATCACGGTCGGTCAGGGGTACGTCAACGCCGCCGAGACTGTCGCGCCAAGCGCGGGGGAGCCAGCGCGATGAACAGTATAATTGATTTTGCATTTTCGCGGTCGCGGGTCGTAGTTATGGCTTTGCTGCTCATCCTCGGGGTGGGTGCTTATGCCTATGTCGCGATCCCCAAAGAGGCCAATCCCGAGGTGCCGTTGCCGCTGTTTTATGTCTCGACCGGTCTGGACGGAATTAGCCCTACGGATGCCGAGCGGCTCTTGCTGGAGCCTATGGAAACGGAATTTGGTTCTATCTCCGGCCTCCAGAGCATGAAGTCCGATGCGACCGAAGGGTTTGTTTCTATCCAGCTTGAATTTATCCCCGGCGGTGACAATCAGGAAGCCCTTGATAAGGTGCGCGAAGCGGCCGACCGGGCGCAGGGCGACCTGCCAGATGACGCCTATGATATCACAATCACAGAGATCAATACCGCCCTGTTTCCAATTATTACCGCGATCCTGTCAGGCCCTGTGCCGGAACGCACGCTGAACGATTTGGCAGATCAGATGCAGGAAGAGATCGAGGGCCTTCAGGGCGTGCTCGAGGTCGACATCGGCGGCCAGCGGTTCGAGTTTCTCGAAGTGCTCATCGATCCGACAGTGTTCCAGACCTATAATCTGTCATTCGATGAATTGATCGGGCAGATACAGCGCAACAACCGCTTGATTGCTGCCGGTGCGATCGAGACAGGATCGGGCCGGATTGTACTCAAGGTGCCGGGGTTGATCGAGGATCTGGAAGATGTGATGGCGATGCCGGTGAAAGTGCGCGGCAACGCGGTTGTTACCTTTGGCGATGTAGCCACGATCAGGCGTACTTTCGAGGACCCGGACTCTTTCGCGCGCATCAATGGCCAGCCTGCTCTGGCGCTGGAGGTCACTAAACGCTCTGGCGCGAATATCATTGAAACCGTGGATGAGGTGAAGACGCTGGTCGAAGAGATGCGCGCTGACTGGCCTGACAGCATCGAAATCACCTATCTGCAAGACCAGTCCAAACAGGTAAAAGACCTACTAAGCGATCTGGAGGCCAACGTAATCGCTGCCGTTATTCTTGTGATGATCGTAATTGTACTGGCGCTGGGCACCCGCTCCGCGATCCTTGTGGGACTTTCTATTCCGGGGGCGTTCTTTGCTGGTGTTATCGCCCTTTGGGCCATGGGTTTTTCCATGAACATTATCGTTTTGTTCGCACTGATCCTTGTGGTCGGGATGCTGGTGGACGGCGCGATCGTGACGACAGAACTCGCCGACCGAAAATTACAAGAAGGTGCCGCGCCCAAAGAGGCATACACCTTTGCGGCCAAACGCATGGCTTGGCCGATTATCGCCTCGACAGCGACCACACTTTCCGTTTTCTTTCCACTCCTATTCTGGACCGGAATGGTGGGAGAATTCATGAAATACCTCCCCATCACCGTGATCCTCACGCTCTCAGCTTCCCTTTTCATGGCTCTCGTATTTATCCCCGTTGTTGGCGGACTGATCGGCAAGCGCCAGCCGCAGTCAGCAAAGTCAAAAGCTGCACTACACGCCGCCGAATTTGGTGATCCGCGCAAAATGGGCGGATTTACCGGTGGCTATGTGCGGCTGTTGGAGCGAGCCATCATGCGCCCCGCAGCTACATTGCTGTTGGCGATTGCACTGCTGCTGGGGGGCTTTGGCATGTATGGCACCTTCGGAAAAGGTGTGAGTTTCTTTCCCTCCGTCGAACCTGATTTTATGCAGGTACAGGTCCGTGCCCGTGATAATTTTTCGATCTTCGAGCGCGATGCACTGGTGCGTGCCGTTGAGGAGCGCATTCTTGGATATGATGAGATCGCCAGCATTTATGCCCGCTCTATTATGTCGGCGGGGCAGGGCGACGAAGAAACCATCGGCACGTTACAATTGGAGCTGATGCCATGGGACACTCGCCGCACAGCTGCCGAAATCGGAATCGATATTCGCAAAAGCGTATCCGATATCGCTGGCATCGACGTACAGGTCCAAACTGAAAGCGGCGGTCCCACAGCGGGCAAACCTGTGAACCTGCAAATCACCGCCCGTAATCCCGATGTTCAGGGCGTAGCAGTGCAGCAGGTCCGCGATATAATGGACCGGATGGGTGGTTTTACCGATGTGACCGATACACGGCCTGTGCCCGGCGTTGAGGTATCAATCCTCGTGAACCGTGCCGAAGCTGCCCGGTTTGGCGCAGACGTGAGCCTGCTGGGACAGGCGGTGCAGTTACTGACCCAAGGGATAACTGTAGCAGACTACCGGCCCGATGACATCGATGGATCGCTCGACATCCGCGTACGTTTCCCGCGAGAAGAGCGCTCGCTTGCTGAGTTGGGCAGCCTGCGGGTGCCAACCTCGGCCGGTCTTGTGCCAATCTCGAATTTTGTCACATTTGCCCCCTCGAACCGGACAGGCGTTATCCGCCGCATCGATGAAAAACGCGTAGCGACGATTGAGGCAAACGTTGCACCCGGTGTTCTGGTCAACGATCAGGTTGTGGCACTGACGGCGGCGCTTGATGCGATAGATTTGCCCGAGGGGGTCGCCTTTAGTTTCGGCGGCGAGGCGGAAGATCAGGCTGAAAGCATGACATTTCTTGTTGGCGCTTTCGGGACGGCGATATTTTTGATGTTCGTTATCCTCGTGCTTCAGTTCAACAACTTCTTTCAGGCCTTCGTGGTCATGTCTGCGATCATATTCTCGATTGCCGGTGTATTGCTGGGTCTCATCGTCACGGGCCGACCTTTTGGTATTGTGATGGGAGGTATCGGTGTCATCGCCCTTGCAGGGATCGTGGTGAACAACAACATTGTTTTGATCGACACCTATAATGATCTAAAAAAATCCGGCCAATCCCCGATGGAGGCCGCACTGCGCACAGGAGCGCAACGGCTGCGCCCTGTTATCCTGACCTCTCTGACGACGGCATTGGGATTGCTGCCTATGGTGATCGGACTGAACCTGAATTTCTTCACGCGCGAAATCGTATATGGTGCGCCCTCAACCCAGTGGTGGACCGAGCTTTCCTCGGCCATTGCGGGGGGATTGGTGATTGCTACGATCCTGACCCTTGTAGTGACCCCTGCCATGCTAATGCTTGGGGAAAGGCGTGAGGCGCGGTCAAAACCGCCCGTACCGGAGTTTCCGGCGGAATAGATGCCGAGAGGTAGGCAGAAGAGCCGCCCTACTGCACAAGGATAACCTATAATGTGCCATCGGTCCCCCTATATAAAGTGAAGTATAGGGGGCATCGCGCCCTTACGCGTGATTAAAAGCGCAAAAACCTAATTTAGTGATGGTTTGCCGAAATTGTTTCACGCCATGGACACCTTAATGCCCAAAACTTCGTTTTTTATAAAATTTACCTGAGGATGCACCGCATGGCTGTGTCCGGAACCGTTGTTTTGGAGCTTTTGATGCGCATTTTGGCAATTGATGATGATCCGGTGATCCTCGAACTGCTTGAGGCATCTTTGTGCAGTGCCGATGGTTTCGACCTCGCCACACATCCCAGTGCGGAAAGTGCGCTTGATGCCCTTGAAGGATCGCGAACTCCATTTGACTGTATCCTGCTGGATATCATGCTGCCGGGGATTGATGGCATCGAGATGTGCGAGCTGCTCCGCAAGACAGCCGAGTACCGCTCTGTTCCGATCCTGATGATTACCGGCTGCACTGAAGAGAACCTGATGGCACGGGCCTTCAATGTAGGCGCGACTGATTTTTTGATGAAGCCGCTGAACCAGCTGGAATTGATCGCACGGGTGAAAAGTGCAGGTTTGCTCAACCGCAGTTTGCGCACCGCGCATCACTCCATGGGAGAGCTGTCACGGCTGTTGAAGGTCTCATTTGATGCTCCGGTGAGTTTGAGTGGCGACGGTATGACCAATATGTTGGCCCTCGAAAACCGCTTTTTGCGCTGTAAAACGCAGCGTTTTGCGATGACGCTTTTTGATCTGGATATCTGCGGTTTGCGCGGCATTTATCGGTCTGTAGGTGCTACAGCATTTCGTCAGTGTCTAGAACTTATCGCCGAAGCGGCGGGGTACGCGACTGCCGGACTGAATGTCGAGATGGCCTATGTCGGCAATGGCCGATTCTTTGGATGCAGCTTTGACCGTAAGCGGATCAACTTTGAGACACATACAGCTGAGTTCAATAAAAAGCTGGGCGAAATTTGGGACTCGGAGGGTACCGGTGTACCAACCCCGCCTACGGGAAAATTCAGACAAACCTCGGAGCAGCGAATCTGGTCGGGCACGTCAGCGTGTAACCAGCTGCAGGCCCTGAAATCAGGGGGCGGGCGCTTTCCTCACTTTCTGATCTCGGATGAGGTGGACCTCTTTTCGCGATTTGACACTAAAATAAACGCAACTTCCTGATGCAGATAAAGATGTCGGAGCCAATAAGAATAAGGTTCGGCGCGACAATACCTCTGGTTTATCCAATATTGTTTCGATCCGACAAACTTATGCCATCATTCTCATACAGGTTGTTACTATAGAAAAATAAACGGGCATCCGAAAAATGGCCCGGAAACGTACCGGAGATAGAAATGAGAATCCTCGCTGTTGATGACGATCCAATCATCCTCGAATTGCTTGCGCAGTTTGTTGAATTCGTTGGCGGGCATGAGCTGGTGACAGCGACCTCCGGTCAAGAGGCAATCCAGCTTGTGAAATCATCCGGTAAATCAGGTTTCGACTGTTTCTTGTTTGATATTCAGATGCCTCAGATGGACGGGATCGAACTCACGCAAAACATTCGTGATATGGCGCAACATGCTGACACGCCCGTTCTGATGCTCACGGCAATGTCGGACAAGCGCTACATTGATGCTGCCTTCGCTGCGGGTGCGACTGATTATGTGACCAAGCCTTTTGAGGTGACGGAGCTTACGGCGAGGCTGCGCCTGGTCGAGGATCTGGTGAAAACCCGCCGGATCAGAACCAAAAAGATTTTTGCGACCCAATCTCGTTCTGCGCAGGCTCAACCAAATGTACTCGCAAGCAAGCTTGAGCTGCATGATCCGGTCTCCATCTACGATGTAGATAACGTAATCGAATACCCGGCAATGGAGAACTACGTGCGCCAGCTTGCACGCGGTTCGATGTTCGGGTCCTCTACATTCGCCTTCACAGTTCGCAAGATTGCAGAGCATCATGCCCATCTTTCTGCCGCCGAATTTGCATTTCTGATTTCTGACGTTGCAGAGGTGATTTCGGACACATTGGCGGGGCATCAGTTCCTCATGGCTTATGCTGGTAGCGGCACATTCGTTTGTGTCACCGAAAGCGGTTGGCGCCCTGACATGGCTCCGATGATGGATGCGATCAATTTGTCGCTTTCACGCACCGAGCTTTTTGATAATTCCGGTCAGCAACTTTATGTCCGCGTCAGTGCGGGTGATGCAATCCGGCTTATCTGGAAGTCAGAGAACTCTGTTATGGAGGCTGTATCGGCTGCGTATCTGTCGGCGGAGGCTGCCAGTGCAGCGCACGAGCGCTCTATGAACGACCTCTGGCTCTCGCCGCAGCGGGCATGAAGGATATGCCCTCAGAGCTGCCCGGCCTTGAGCGTATCAAAGAACGCTTTTTGTCGCTGCTTGCAGAGCGACAAACAACAATTGCCCATCACGCACTGGCAGCATGGGAAAGTGATAGCGCTGCTGCGCAGTCCTCAAACCTGCAGGGGGCGCAAAATGTTCTGCATCAGATTGCGGGCTCTGCAGGTTCGCTCGGCTTTGTAGAGTTGGGGGAGGCGGCACGCAGTTGCGAGGGCGCAATCATCACTTTCCTCGACAGTAACGATGGTGCTCAGGGGAGCTTGCCACATTCGTTGTTTGAGGAACTTGATGACTTTGTGTGCATGAGCCAGACACTGCTCGCGCAGAGGTCATAAGCGACACGCGCGCCATTCACGTAAGCATCTGTTTTTTCAATCTTCCTATTCCAGCCAAGCCGGGGTGGGGTCAGGTTCTTTGAATGGATTTTTCGATGGCCTGTTTTATCTGCTCTGACAGCGCCATGGGATCAAACGGTTTGCTGATCACATCAGCCGCACCATTCGCGAGCAATTCCTCGATCTCGGAATGCTGGGCGCGAGCGGTCATGAAGATTGCGGGAACCGCCGAGAGCGCGGGATCTTTGCGCATCTGGTCCAGTGTCTCACGGCCCGTCATGCCCGGCATCATCATATCCAGCAAAAACACGTCCGGTGCGAATTCAGAAACCTTTTCAAGGGCGTCATTGCCAGAATTGCACTGAAGCACTTCGAACTCGCCTGACATTTCAAGAGCCATCAACGCTATTTCACGGATATCCGCATCATCTTCTACGTGTAGTAACTTGATCATCGATTGCCACTCCCTGTCATGCCTGACGCTTCTGCTTTTCTAATGCAGGTTGTGCGTCTTGTAACGCAACTTTGGGGAGACAGAAGTAAAATGTGGTCCCGATACCTTCGGTAGATTCAAATTCGATGGATCCGCCCATGTTTTCGACAATCGCTTTGCAGATGTTAAGGCCAAGACCTGTTCCACCCTTCAACGCGCGATCGGAATTTGCCATGTCGGAGAACCTGTTGAATAGTTTATGCTGATCTTCTGCCGGTATGCCCTGGCCCTCGTCCTTGACCGAAACGCGCACTTGCGCACCCTCGTCTGCGACATCAATGAAGATGGTGCTATTAGGCTTCGAAAACTTGTAAGCATTTGACAACAGGTTCGTCAGCACTTGTATGAACCGGTTCGGATCTGTCCTGAACGGCAATGCGACGTCTAGTCCCATGATTTCAACTTGCACGCCAAATCGCTGCTGAAGCATTGCATTTGCCTCATTGACTTCTTTCACCAATGCGGCCAAATCGACGTCCTTGAGCTCAAAATCCATTTCGCCACTGGAGATCTTATCCAGATCAAGAATATCGTTGATTATCAGGACAAGGCGGTCGGCGTTGCGATGAGCAATCTCCAGAAGGGATACAGCCTTAACAGGTAGCTCTCCGGCCGACTTGGAAAGCAGTAGTCCCATTGCGCCTTTGATTGATGTCAGTGGTGAGCGTAGCTCGTGGCTGACTGTAGAGATGAACGCGGATTTATGTTTTTCTTGGGCAACGCGCTCTGAAATATCGTTTATCAGGATCAGGTAGCGGCCCGTTTCATCCGTGCCCGGTAAAAATTTTATGCTGACGTCCACAGGTATGTCCATCAACACAGTTTCGAACCTTGTTGACGGTTTGCCGGATACCTTCAATTCGCGGCAGGCGGCCAAAACTTCGCTTGTGTCGCGCTGATGAGCAAGCTCTGAAAAACTGGTTTTCCGGTAATCGTCGCTGTTGATGTTAAAGCGGCTCTCGGCGATGCGATTCATATAGCTGAATGTTTCGGTCTCGGAATCAATGATCCAGACATCGTCGCGTAGCTCATAGAGGGTCTGGGCGGTATGACGCTCCGAGATCAGCTCGTTGGTGCGGCTGATGTCGGTTCGCACCGAAATGGATCCTCCCCAATTACCAGAGCGATCGAACAGAGGCATGATCGTCGACTGTGTGTAGACGGTGTGCCCGTTTTTGTGGCGTAGGGCGGTTTCGCCCTCCCAGCTTTTGCCGCTGCGCAAATTGTTGCGGATCTCCAACGCTATCTTGCTTCCGGAGGCCTCGTATAAGATCGTAACCGGCTGTCCTATCAGATCGACGCGGTCATAGCCGGTGAGCTCCAGCAACTTTTCGTTCACCTCTGTCAGCTCGTCGTTTTCGTTTACGATGTTGATACAGGCGTGTTTGTCAAATGCATCTAGGCGCTGGGCCATGGAAAAGCGGGTGTCGTGGAAGCGCCGATGTGCAGCGCGATTCAAGATGAAGGTGGGCACAGTAGACGCGATAGCAATTGCGCCGAATGCGGGGACAATCGCTTCTGCAGTTCCAGAAAATATGGTGTGGGCAAGGCCGTACCAGGCCCCGCCTAACGCACAGCCGCTCAAGACAGCGGATGTCGCATTACTTTTCAAGTCCGATGACTTTACCATTTGTTCTCTTTTCGCATCTTGCGCGTTCAGCCTAACGGTATTACGCGGCTACTCCCTAGCGTTAACCAACTGTATGCGTGAGGATTTCGGCATGATTGTGGCTAATGTGTCATTTTCTTGTGTTATCCAACAGTTGCGTCAGGACGCGAGGGGCACGCATCTGGTGATTGAGTCTACTACCGCGCCAAGATCGGTCTGACTTTTAACCATGTGGGCGAACAGTCTTGGATCACTTGATTGTTTGCTAGTGGATGTCAGGCCGATTATTTTCGCATCGGGTTGCCGCATCTTGATCTGGTTTATAAGCTCGCTTGCGTCGCCATCGGGCATTGACCAGTCCAAAATCACTACATCGAGGCGTTCCCCGGCAATGATCTGTTGCGCAACAGCGAGGGACTTGGCGTGTTTTACATCCCCAAATCCCTTAAGTGCTCCGGCAAGAACTTCGGCGAAATCATTGTCACTTTCGACGTGGAGAATGGTTATCATGTCCTTGGCAGCATCAGTAACCTGCTTTGCAACATGAGCTTTGTCTTCAACACCGTCGGCTAGAGGTACGGTGAACCAGAAGACCGTGAGGCCGCCCGGAACGCTTTCAAAACCAATCTGCCCACCTTGGCGGAGGACAATCTGGCGAGAGATGTTCAAACCGAGCCCTGTTCCACCATTTGCGCGCGTATCCGAACTGTCTGCCTGCGAGAAAGGCTGGAAGATGCGGGAGCGAAATGCTTTGGGCACGCCGGGTCCGGTATTCTGGACATAAATAATGGCAAGGTCGTTAATCATTTCGGCTCTGACGACGACGTCGGTTTCTGGGTCTGAATATTTACAGGCATTTGAAATCAGATTTGCCAGAACCTGCTGCGTCCGTCCTTGATCAACATAAACGGGTAGGGGGCCGTCAGGTAGATCAACCACGATCGAGCAGTCATGCGTGACGGCAAATGGAGACATCTCGCAGACACTCGTGCGGATGATTTCATTCATATCGAGGTCATCATTGTTGAACATAACCTCGCCGGAGGATATTTTTTCAAGATCAAGAATATCATTTACGATATTGGTCAGCCTGTCGGCATTGGATTTTGCAATTTCGATCAGCCGCGACTGCGCGTGGCTAAGTGTTTTGATCTTAGCCGCTGTTAGCAGACCCAAGGCGCCCTTGATTGATGTCAGCGGGGTGCGGAGTTCATGACTGACTGTCGAGACAAATTCGTCCTTCATCAGATCGATTTTCTTCTGGTCAGTAATGTCGATGATTTGTGCGATATAAAAGTATTGGCTTTTGTTTTTTTCCAGCGACCATGACACATTCAGCAGGCCCCACCGTTCTTCGCCGTTCGGCCCGATAATCCGGTGTTCGGCTGAATAGACCGTGCCCTTTTTCCCTTTGATCATATCAGAGATCGCGATGTAGAGCGCTTTGCGATCATCATAGGGGAGCATGTTGGACAGCCGGCCACCAGCGATCAGATCTTCCTGGCTCATGCCTGACAGTGCCGAGAACGCCGCGTTTACACCAACGAAATGCCCTGTGTCATCCATTAGCGCCATGCCGATCGGCGCATGGTCAACAACCTGCCGAAACAACCGTTCGCTATCTGCGAGCGCGTCGCGGTCGCGGCGCAGCCTCGTGACGTCCATTTGCGTGCCGATCAGGCGGAGGGCAACGCCTTCTGCGTCGCGGTCGACAACGACTGCGTTCGACCTCATCCAGCACCAGTCGCCGTCGATTGATCTCATCCGGTATTCCGCAACGGACCTCGCAGTTTTCCCGGCGATACAATCAGCATCGGCCTTTTCCAGAGTTCCGATATCCTCGGGGTGGATGCGCGCAAGAAAAACTTGCTGAGTGTCCAGATCTTTGCAGCCGTGCTCGTATCCCATGATCCGGCACCAAGTTTCTGACACTTCCGATTTTCCAGTTTGAAGGTTGATATCGAAAACACCGATTTCGGACCCCTGAAGCGCAAGGTCGAAAATGGTTTTGCTTTTGCTAAGTTCCCGCTGTGCGGTGTTCTGGCTTGTCATGTCGCGGAAAATCACGGTGCTGCGCTTTTCTCCTTCACTGCTCACCCATTCGTTCCGGTGCAGATCAAGCTCGAGGGTGCGACCATCCTTGGATTGACCGGTGGCGTTATAGGATCCATCGGTAGACTGGGTGGTTTTTACGATTAGCGCAAATTCCACCATATACATTTCTGACGCTGAACGGCCAAAGCATTGCTGCGCTGCCTGATTTGCGAAAAGCACCCGGTCTCGGCAATCCAGCACAAACACCGCAGTGACATGGTTTTCGATAATCGAGCGGTTTTCTTCAACTCGTGCAGCGATCTGGCGGGTTTTCAGGTTGGAAATCTCTTTGATCGTATCGGCATGGCGACGGATATTGCGTAGAATGGAAAGCAACAAACCTGTCAACGTGAGACCGGTCAGCATAATGCTCAAGGGTTGATAGCTGACCTGCGCCGCTTCAAACTTCGGTGTGCTGCTAAAATTCAGTGTCCAAGTCCGCCCGAAACGCTCTATCTGATGGGCTTTTGTAAACTTGGGGGGGGCGTTTGTGTCGCGCTTACCCTGAAAAAGCTCCATACCACCTTCACCAGAAGGGCCATCATACGCCAGAAGGGTATAACTTTCTCCCTGTGCAGAGATAATATCGCTTAAAATATCCTCCGCTACAAAGGTCGCGTTGACCCAGCCCAGAAAGGTGCCGCGTTCGCCGGTCACGGAAGAGGCTGTATAGATCGGCATGTACAAAACTGATCCGATGCTGGATCCGCCTGCTTGCACCAGTTGGATGGGCGGTGTCAGACGGGGCGTGCCGGTATCACGGGCAATTTTCATTACGTCCGAGCGATCCTCCCTAAACGTCAGATCAAGACCGATTGCATTGATGTTGGGAAGGGCGGGCTCCATATATTTAAGAATAAAGTGCGTATCTTCTTCTGACAGGTATCTCAAACTAAAGAATGGATCATTTTCTGCGCGCATCCGTTGCATGAATGATTCCGTGCCGTCATCGGGGACTTCGACAATGAAGCCGATGCCTGTGACACCGGGCAGTCGGTTGCCGATGTCGAGTTTGTCTATATAGTGTTTGAAATCAACGGCAGTTACATCGTCAGATGCAGCGACAAATGCAGCTGTGCCCATGACGCTGAGCAAATGTGTCTGCAGGCGGGCGTAAAGAACATTGACGCTATCTTCTGCTATAGCGTCGAATTCCCGCACCGCCTTTTCGGAGTGCAAATTTGTGTTCAGCGTAAAGAGGATGCTTGTGAGGGTAACGACCACAACAGCCAAACAGATTTCTAGACGAGAAAACAAATCACTACCTCAAATAATCGTACGCTATCCTGCACACTTCAGCTCTGGACACCTAATCTAGCCGTTTTGCGATGCTACTATGAGTTGTCGTTGTGCAACAAGCGCGATTTCCTCTAACAAAATATAGCGAAAAAATGTGCTTTTATCGCAACTTGACTGTTGCTCGGCTGGGTTGTGACACGGCGGGAGTAATGGCTTTCAAACTCGTTAGATGTGCATTTTGCCATCCTGTTTCGTGTAGTTCTGTCCGTTTGAACCGTCGTGAGGTGGCGGCGTCGAAACCTATTCGAGGCGTCTGAACAGGAGCGACAGTCCGAAGCACAAAATGAAATAGAATGCTGCCGTGGTCAACCATGCCTCGAAAATCAGCCGTGTTGAGGCCACCAATTCGACCGTTTTATAGGTCAGTTCCTGAACCGAAATAAGCGAGATGATAGAGCTGTCTTTGATGAGGCTGATAAACTGGTTTGCCATTGGCGGCACAACTTTTCGCAACGCCTGCGGCATCACGACATAGCGCATTTCCTGAAAGCGGCTCATGCCGATGGCGCGGGCCGCCTCGATCTGTCCTTTTGGAATCGACTGAATGCCGGCACGTACAATTTCCCCGACGAACGCTGCCTGAAACAGGCCTAGAACAAGCACGCCTGACACCAGCGAGGGAAACCGGCGCATATCGCCAAAGAAAAACTCCCAGATTGGGGCGTTGTCACTGCGTGCGATACCACGCGCCCACGCGTTCATATCAAGTGCATCAATAAGTTGTTGGGACAAAAAGAAAAAGAAGATGAAGATGATGACCACAGGAGGGATGTTGCGCAACACTTCGAGGTAGGTGCGCGCAAGCAACCGGATGGTCAGGTTTTCGGCGCAACGCGCCACACCAAGGATCACGCCAAATACCGCCGCGAAAATGCCAGAGTAGATGCAGATGCGCAGCGTTGCGAAAAGACCCTGCAGCAGCAGATTTGCGAACCATTCCTGCCGGTCCTCGCGGTAACGGATGATATAATCCGGTATCAACTCCCACCGCCAAGCGTAGTTAAGCGTGCCCTCCAGCCGCAACAAAATATAGCTCACCGCGCCCAAAAGCACGATGAGAATTAGCCAGTCGGCCCAGACAAGACGTCGTATGAGGGAGGGCACGCGCACAGAGACTTACTGGTTAACCTGATCTTCCCAGTTGTTGCCTTTGAACCAATAATCGTTGCGCTCTTTCAGCCAGCCGCTGGCCTGCTTGACCGCGATCCAGTTGTTAAAGAAGTTAAGCGCATCGCCGTCCCCCTTGCGCAGGGCAAAGCCTTCGCCGGTGGCGAGGAAAGTCTGGTCAAAGGGAATAGACAACTTGTCAGGATAGCGGCGCACCTCAATTGAGGGTGTAGGCTCGGCCTGCATGTTTGCATGCGCATTGCCGTTCAGTACTTCCTGCGTTGCCGCGCCATCCTCGTCAAACAGCAACAACTGCGCCTCTGGGAACAACTGGGCAATGGTAGTTGCGGGAGTGCCACCGCGGCGTGCAGCAAAGGTCACATCGGGAGAGTTATAATCCTCGAGGGTGAACCCTTCTGTCATGGCGGTATTTGCAAGAATGGTCAGGCCGGAAAAGGCATAAGGCTGGGTGAAATTGACTGTTAGGTTGCGCGCTGGCGTAATGGACATGCCGGAAATGATCACATCAAAATTGCCCGCGACCAGCTGGGGAATGATCCCGTCCCATGCTGTCGGCACAAATTCAACATCCACACCCATATCCTTGGCCAATTCGCGTCCTACGTCGAGTTCAAATCCGATAAGCTCTCCGTTTACGTCGCGCATCGACCATGGCGTAAAGATCGACAGACCAATCCGGATCACTCCATCTTGCTTGATGGTCTCGATTACGGATTCAGAGCTGAGAGTCTGAGTTGTGCTTTGGGCCATTGCCGGTAGGGTGATAACAGTGCTGGTCAGGGCAGCAAATGCCATGCCAATCGCGTTTGACATCGTTTTTCTGCGTGTAAGGGACATGTGTCTCTCCTTGGGTTTGGTGTTCAGGTTTCGGTAGTAAAACGTCGCTCCAGCGCTGAGACGCCAAAGGACAAAACGAGGGTAAGTGCCAGATAGGCGGCTGCAATCGTGAACCAGATCTCAAAGCTCATGTAGGTGTCGGAAATGATATTGCGCCCCACAGTTGTCAGCTCGGCCACAGCGATCACGCTAACAATGGCGGAAGACTTGATCAGATTTACAATCTCGCCCGTTAGCGGTGGCAGCATAATGCGCACCGACTGGGGCAGGATGATATAGCGGTAGGCTTGTGCGCGGCTCATCCCGATGGAGGCAGCAGCTTCCCATTGACCAACCGCGACAGAATTGATGCCAGCGCGAAAAATCTCCGAGATCAGTGCGGAATGATAAACGCCAAGGGTCAGGACTGCCGCTGTCCAACGGTCCAGCCCGAAGATCGGGCCGAGCACGTAGTAGAATAAATACAGCAACACCAGCAGCGGAATGTTGCGCACAAATTCCAGATACCCGATTGCCACTGCCTTACCCACGATCAACCCTGACAGTCGAAGCAAGGCCACGCCAAGCCCTAGGATGGTCGCAAGAACAAAACAAATCAGCGACAGAACGATCGTGGCCCACAGGCCAGTGAGGATTTCACCTGCTTGAAACCCGTCATCGGTAAATGTGTAGATGTATTTCGGGACCTGATACCACTGCCAGTTATAACCCATCTGCCGGGCACCTGAGTAGGATGTCCACATTATCACGCCCACAATGACCGCATAGAGCATCACGGCGATCAGGGGAATATTCAGCACCCGTTTCAGGGTAAGTGGACGAGCGGTGCGCACGCTTCAATGTTCCAGTATCTGATCAAGGAATGCGCGGGCGCGGGCACTGGCGGGCGCGGTAAAAAACGTCCCTGGCGGAGCGACTTCCACAATGCGCCCAGCCTCCATGAACACCATCGTGTCGGCAACCTTGCGCGCAAATCCCATCTCGTGTGTGACCACGACCATTGTCATACCGGTGCCTGCGAGCTCGACCATCACCTCAAGCACCTCACCGATCATTTCCGGATCAAGCGCGGAGGTAGGCTCGTCAAACAGCATGACACTCGGCTCCATACACAGGGCACGGGCGATCGCAACGCGCTGTTGTTGACCGCCCGACAATTGAGCGGGGCGTTTGTCTGCCTGCTCGGGAATGCGGACCCGCTCAAGATATTTGCGCGCTGTTGCCTCCGCGGTGTGGCGGTCTTGCTTGCGGACCCTCAGGGGGCCGATCATCAGGTTTTCCAGAACGGTCAGATGCGGGAAAAGATTGAACTGCTGGAAGACCATTCCCACGTCCTGCCGTAGTTGCCGCATGCCCTGCGCCAGCGCATGGACCTCTATCCCGTTCACGTTCAGATCCCCGGTGTCATGGTTTTCGAGGCCGTTAAAGCACCGGATGAGAGTGGATTTGCCAGAGCCGGAGGGACCGCAAATTACAACGCGCTCCCCTTGGTTTACTGTTAGGTGTATATCCGTAAGGGCTTGGAAATCGTGAAACGACTTCCCTATACCTCTAGCAATAATGATCGGCGTCTGCGTCATTCTGGCTCGCGCCTCCCTGATTAGCGTTAAGCTAGGGTACCGATAGGTGCTGGCAACCGATACGGCAGATCAATTTGGGGCTTTCTACTCAGTTGCCCATTCTTTCCAACAAAATGCACTGCCTTGTGCTGCGCCTTGCGTGCGTCCGCCCTCGCTAGATGTTCTGCAAGTCCGCCTCGTCTAGCTCTTTTTGCAACCGAGCTTCCTCTTGCGCCTGCGGCGTCGAAAAACGTGCAAACAAGGAATACGCGACAGGTGTCAAATAGAGCGTGAATAAAGTAGCCAAGCCAAGGCCACCGACGATGACCCAGCCCAACGCTTCGCGCGCTTCGGCACCTGCACCGGAGGAGAGGACCAGCGGCACACCACCCAGAACCGTCGATGTCATTGTCATCATGACCGGCCGCAAGCGGATCGTCGACGCATCAATAATAGCGTCCTGCACATTAAGTCCCTTGTCACGCAACTGGTTGGCGAATTCCACGATGAGGATGCCGTTCTTGGCCATGATCCCGATCAGGATTACCAACCCAATCTGGCTGTATACATTGAGGCTTTGACCCGAAAGGAGCAGCGCAAAGATTGCGCAGGCCAGCCCCAGCGGCACTGTTGCCATAACAACGACCGCCGAGACGAAACTCTCGAATTGCGCCGCCAGCACCAAAAAGACGATGAGTATCGCAAAGCCGAAGGTGAGCAGAATACCCGAATTTGTCTGATCCAGTGTGGCTGCCTCTGCCAATGGTACAATACGGTTTTCGTCCCCCAGAACTTCTTCGCCGATTGCTTTGACCTGTTCGAACGCATCGCCAAGCGACAGATCCGGTGTCAGGCCGGCCGTCAACTCGACCGACCTGTTTTGGCCTTCGCGGTCCAGTTCTGGCGCAACTGCGCGTTCTTCCAGTGTCACAAAACTCGACATTGGTACCATTTGACCGTTTGCCGATTGCACAAATATATTCTCGAGATCGCCTGGGTCATTGACCGGATTTGAGGTCGAGAGCATCTGTACATTAAAACTTTTGTCCTTGATGAAAACCGAAGCAACGGTGCGCCCGTCGAGTAACGCCTGAAGGGCTTGACCTAGACCGGTAATGTCGATCTGCAAATCAGCCGCAAGGGCGCGATCGATCTGGACAAAAAGCTGCGGCTGCGTGCGCTCGTATTCAAGCCGGACCTGACCCATGCCGAGAGTTTCGTTGAGGCGGTCCACCATAGTCTCGGCCACATCGGCCAACTGTTCATAGCTGTCTCCGGTGATCCCGAAGGCCAAACCGCGACCCGCGCCACGAATGCCCAGCGAATTTGGCTGGATCGCAAAGGCACGCACACCGATTACGCTGCGCAGTTTGCCGTTGATTTCGGTCACAATCTCTTGCTGGCTGCGGTTGCGGTCCTTCCACTTGGCGAGCGTGAATACCATGAAGCCACGATTGTCCGCTCCGAACCCGCTTATCGAGAAGATGTTGGTCACCTCTCCGGCATCCTGAAGCGGGGTCACGAGGTCCTCGATCTGGCGCATTTTAGTCTGGGTATATTCCAGCGATACACCCTGCGGCGCGGTAACGCTCAAGAGGGCGACGGCGCGGTCTTCGGGCGGTGTCAGTTCCTGCCGGATCGTTGTCGCCATTAGTATCGCTGTGACCATTACAAACGCAGAGGCGAGGATGATAACAAACGGGATTGCCAGCGCACCCCGCAATGTCACCTCATAGAAGTTCTGTATTTTTGTCCCCAGCCAGATCATCGGTCCTCGGGGATTTTCCTCGACGGGAGCGGTCAACAGACGGCTCGCCAGAACAGGGCAAAGGCTGAGGGCAACGACCGAGGATAGCAGCACGGCCATTGCAAGGGTAAAGCCGAACTCGCGAAAGAGCCCGCCCGCCTGTCCTGGCAGAAACGACAAAGGCACAAAAACAGCGGCTAGCGTCGCAGTCGTAGTGACAACGGCAAAAAATACCTGTGATGTGCCGTTCACAGCGGCGGCACGAGGGCCCATTCCTGCTGCACGCAGGCGAACGATGTTTTCAAGCACGACAATCGCATCATCGACCACCATACCTGTTGCCAGCACCAGTGCCAGAAGGGTCAGGATGTTGATCGAAAAACCGGCCAGATAAATCGCAGCAAGGGTGCCGATCAGGGCAACA
Source organism: Sulfitobacter guttiformis (assembly GCF_003610455.1). Taxonomy (NCBI): domain Bacteria; kingdom Pseudomonadati; phylum Pseudomonadota; class Alphaproteobacteria; order Rhodobacterales; family Roseobacteraceae; genus Sulfitobacter; species Sulfitobacter guttiformis. The sequence goes on from NZ_RAQK01000001.1 coordinate 2,171,350, forward strand.
GGTAAAGTGAGAGTTGGGATCAATGTCGCGCGGATATTGCGCAGAAACACAAAAATTACTGCGACAACAATGGCGATAGCAAAGCCCAATGATTTGATGACCTCCTCGATGGAACCCGAGATGAAGGTCGCATCGTCCGAGGTCACGAAGATATTGATGTCTTCGGGCAAGGTTTCGTTCAGTTGTGCGACGACTGCGCGAACATTCTTCGAAATTTCGAGCGTATTTGACGTGGCCTGACGGATGATGCCCATTCCCAAACCTTGCCGGCCGTTTGCCCTCAAAGCTGTCTCGCCACTAGCAGGGCCAAGGGTGACACGCGCCACATCACCGATCGTGACATCGGGTTTTATCTCCAGCGCTTCAAACGCCTCCGGCGTTGCAACATTGGCGGTGGTGCGCACATTGATAGACTGCCTGCTGCCCGCCAGATCGCCAGCAGGAGCGTCAAATGCCACACTCGACAGGGCGCGCTGCATATCGCCCAACGAAAGGCCGCGGCTGGCCAACTCGAGCTGGTTTATATCCACGCGAAAGATTGGTTCGCGGTCGCCATAGATCTGGAGATCGGCAACACCTTCGACAGAAATCAGGCGATCCTCGACGCGGTCCTGAACGATTTGTGTCAATTCCTGCGGCGATCTGCTGTCGGAGGTGACCGCGATCCGCATTACCGGTTGGGCATTGGCATCGGCTTTTACGATTTCGGGTTGGTCGGCGTCTTCAGGCAGCTGGTTCACGATACGTCCGACAGCGTCCCGGATATCGGTGGCGGCCACGTCGATATCCACATTATCGTTGAACTCGACAGTGACCCGACTGCGCCCGAAGCGCGAATTCGATGAGATGCTGCGCACTCCTGAAACACGGCCAACAGCGCCCTCAATCCTGCCGGTCAACTCCTGATCGACCGATTCAGGTGATGCGCCGGAAAAAGGTGTTGTGATTGTTACGACGGGCCTGTCTACATTAGGAAGTTCGCGGATTTCAGCCCCAAAAAGTGCTGCAAGACCCGCCAGTACGATCAGCGCATTCAACACAAACGCAAGGATTGGACGGCGGACAAAAACCGCTGTCCCCGGTGCTGACGGTGCCGCACTCATGGCCGCTCTCCTGCGATCGCCGCCGAGGCCGAGGTATCGGGCGCAAGCACGTTCACCTCGGCACCATTGCGCAGGGTCTGGACCCCTTCGGTCACAACCTGATCCCCCTGCGCAAGATTATCCGCCGCTACCAGAACTTCCGCGCTGTTGCGTTGCACGATTTCGACGGTGACTTGGGCTGCTTTTCCTTCCCGCACGACCCATACGAACGGACCCTCGCTTGACCACTGTACCGCCAATGGCGTGATCGACAGAAGGCTTGCGCCAGGAAAGGACAGATTGACAGAAAATGCCATGCCAGCGCGCAAGAGATCAGTGTCATTTGCGACGCGTCCCTGCACCAACAAGGTCCGGCTGGCGCGATCAACAACAGTATCGATAGCGCTGATTTCGCCCGTTAGCGTTTTGTCAGGCAGCGCCAGCGGTGATACATCAAATGTCTGCCCGACCTTTATATTGCTCACGGCACGTTCTGGAACGCGAAAATCGATTAGGATCTCTGAGCGATCCGTGATCGTCACAAGGACATCCTGCGCATTCACGCGGTCTCCTTGCTCAAGGTCGATAATTCCGACCCACCCTGAAATCGGGGCAGCGATCTGGCGCTGGGACAGCGCAAATTCGGCCTGTCGCACGGCAAGTTCGGCACTGCGCAGGGCCAGTTCGGTCTCGCGCAGGCGGACTTCGGTGGTTGTCCCCAAAGCTTGCAGTTGTTTTATGCGAGCCTCCTCTGTGCGGGCATTGTCGAGCTGGATTCGCGCCTGCTCTAATGCGATCGTTTCTTCCTCATTCTGAAGTTTGACGATCACCGTGCCACTTTCCACGAATCCGCCTGAAGCCAGCGACAGGTCCGTGACAATCCCCACAGCACTCGAACGGACAGTGACAGACCTGCGCGCACGTCCGTCACCGATGGCGGTGATGCGATCCTCGCGGACCATCTCGCCGACGGTTTCGGTAATCACGGTCGCTGCACCACTCCCGCCGGGGCGTCCACCACCCTGTTCGCCCTGCACGGGTTCGGCCCCCTCGACACCCAGCAGATCAAGGATCCCCAACCGCGCTAGAAGCGGCTGCGCAGCAGGCACATAAGTGATCCAGATGTAAAGTCCTGCGGCAACAACCACAAAAGACAGGACTATTTGACGAATGGCTTTCATGGGGCAAACTTTACGCTGGGTCAGACATTTAGAGTATCTAGTGCGTTGACCGAAATAACACGCAGAAAGTGATATTATCGGGCATCTCGGCTAGGCAAATACAGTGCCAAAACAGCTATTGATGTAAATTGTGGCGGCCAATGCACAACAATGTGAACAGTGCTTTACACGCAGATCATTGCTGATGGCTGCTGTGCGCAAAACCGGTGCAAGCCTCGGGGGCGTTTTGCAAAGATCCGTTTTACGAATAAGAGGCTCAAGCCACTTTTATCCGATGACCCCGCCTTATGTCCTTTCACAAGGTGTCAGGACACACTAAGCATCGCTTTTTGGAAGTTCTAGGACGGGTTATGGCGCAAAAAGCTACTATCTACAAAGTCGAGCTGTCCGTGTCTGACATGGACCGGAACTATTACGAGACACACAAACTCACCGTGGCCAAACACCCGTCCGAGACAGATGAGCGTCTCATGGTGCGCCTGGTAGCGTTTGCCTTGAATGCGACGGAACAACTCGAGTTGACAAAGGGTCTCTCGACAGACGACGAGCCCGATATTTGGCAAAAGAGTCTTAGTGACGAGCTTGAGCTGTGGGTCGCGCTTGGATTGCCGAGTGAAAAAGTCGTGCGCCAATCCTGCGGTAAATCGGACAGGGTCATCGTATATTGCTATGGTGGTAGACCTGCGGAGGTATGGTGGGACAAGATTAAAAACAGCACCACGCGTTTCGATAATCTGTCGGTGATCAATTTCTCTGAAAAAGAGACGATTGATTTGGCAAAGCTGGCGGGTCGCTCGATGCGGTTGCAGGTGAATATTCAGGATGAGGAAGTGATGGTCAGCGCGGATGACAGCATTGTTTATATGACGCCGCTCAAATGGAAAACTATCGCTTCTTGATTGGGCACTCTCTTGGGGGCTAACTCGGGCGCAGCATAGCGCCGCTCCCGAGCAACTTTGGTATTCCCCCTCCGATTGTGCGCTAAAGCGGGAAAAACACCGATATCGCCAGCACGGCCGTCACGCCGACGATGATGTTCATCGGCACTCCGATTTTGAGGAAGTCCGAAAAACGGTAGTTACCTGCACCGTAAACCAGTGTGTTGGTTTGGTAGCCGATGGGGGTCGCAAAACTCGCGCTGGCCGCGAACATCACTGCCACAACAAATGGTCGGGGATCTACGCCTAGCTTTATCGCGAGCGAGACGACAATCGGTGTGAACACAACTGCCACTGCATTATTTGTGACGATCTCGGTCAGAATAGACCCCAAGGCATAGATGGCGACCAAGGTCAGGAAAGGCGGCATGCCCGTCAACCACGGCGCCAGTGCGCTTACAATCAGCTCCACTGCGCCGGTGGATTCAAGGCCTGCACCGATGATAAGCATGGCGAAAATAAGGATCAGGATCGAGGCATCGATAGATCCCCATGCCTCGTCGGCATCAATGCAGCGCAACACTAATATGGCTGCGACGCCGACCAGTGCCAAAATCCCGATAGGCATAATATTCAATGCCGCAAGCCCAACAATTGAAATGAGCACAAGCACTGCGATAGGGGCCTGCCGCCGCCGGTAAGCCCGTCCCCCCGGCACCGAGACGGATACCACATCACCACTGTCGGTCAGGGCGTCAAAACCTTCTGGTGTCCCTTCCAGCAGAAGTTTGTCGGCAGCCCGCAACCGGACGCTTGACAGATCGGCACCTGCAATGTGGCGAGGCCGGAAGGCGCCCAAAACACGTACGCCTGCGCGACGGCCAAGCGCGAGGTCCGCAATGCGGTGTCCGATGTTGGATTGCGACGGTGTCAGGATTGTCTCGACCACGCGCACCTCTGCGTCGGGTTCAAGCTCGACCGATCTGCGTAAACCTACCCGCAACCCTCCCTGCTCGGAAAACGTCAAAAGCTCGGATGTGCTCGCGATCACAATCAACGCATCGCCTTTCTGGACGGTCCATTGGGTCAGATCCTGCCGCTCGATCCGTCCACCGCGCCGCACGCCTGTCACTTTTACGCCGGGACGGGTAAATTCGGGAATCCGACCCAGCTGCATATCGGCCTGGGGGTAGTCTCCCAGAATGGTGATTTCGGACAGATACTCGGTTTCGCTACTGTCATTTGCGCGGCCAGCAGACGTGCGGTCCGGCAAAAGATACTTGCCTAGAAACAGCATCGAAAGACCACCCACAAGTGCGACCACGATGCCCACTGGCGCAATTTCGAAAATCGTAAACGGCTCAAGCCCGCTGTCGCGTGCGATCCCGTCCACCAGAATATTCGTCGAGGTGCCGATCAGCGTGCAAGTGCCGCCCAGAATGGCGGCATATGACAGCGGGATAAGCAACCGTGTCGGTGCAAGGTTGAGGCTGGCAGCAAGGCGCACCACGATAGGTATCAAAACCAGAACCACAGGCGTATTATTCATAAATGCGGATGCCGCAATCGTCGCAAGGATGAAGATAAGGGTCGCAAAAACGGGTCGGTCTTTTGCCCGCCCGATCACAAGGTTCGCCATCGCATCTAGGACACCGGTGCGCACCAGCGCCCCTGACACTACAAACATGGCAGCGATGGTGATCGGGGCGGAGTTTGAGAAAACATCCATCACTTCGCCGGAGGGCACGAGCCCAAGCACGATAAAGAGGGCAGCAGCGCCGGATGCCGTTACCTCTGGCGGATATTTCTCCAGCATAAAAGCGATGAAGAGCATCGCGAGAATACCAAGCGCGATATAGGGCGCATTTAGAGTCACGAATTCGGTCATTTAGGGGTTCCTTGGAGCATCATGCAATAAGTGAAGGCACTCTGGTGACCTCATTTAGGGGATGACTAAGTTCCGCACCACTATACTCCCCCGTTTGCGGGATTGTTCCAAAAATCTGCATGCTGTCGGTGCATTATGTATCGTCGCCGGCCGATTTCTTGTTTTTGCGTATTTTTTGCGAAAAATCAGGATCAGATATTCGATCTTGAGGCTGAAAAAAGCGGCTCAAGAAACGTGCCGGTCGACATCAGGTCAGCCTCGGCGCGAGAATCAAGCCATTACTATAATTGCGGGAACAAGTTATTCATTAGCTCCCCGTCGGGCGCAGGTGGCAGTGCCTCAGGGTATGCCATTGTCCATGACGAGACGGGCGTAGATATCGCCTGAGTTAGCGCTCTCGGGAAGAGCTGCGATCTGTGCGCTGATCGCACCAGCATTGGTCCAGTTGGAATACACGAGGGTATGATCCTCTCCGAAGCTGAGGTTGAACTTATAATCACCCAGTCCGCTGAGCCGCGCGATACATTTATGTGCTACATCGCGCTGGATGGTCGTAAATTCGAAAGACAAAAGTGGCAGCGGCGCACTTAGGCCTGCCAGCACTTCGGCTTCATGCCCTTCCACGTCGATTTTCACAAACCCAGGACTGCCATAGGTGGTGACCAATTGGTCAAGCGTTACAACGGGTGCAATATGCCGTGCATCCCACGTTTGCCCCTTCCATCCCTGTGCGTTTTGCGCTGCTGCAATGAGATCTGGCGAAAGGGTCGAAATGGTGGGGTTTTCGCTATTGAGAAACATCTCCAACTCTCCCGCTACTGCGCCTACCGCCTGCGCGCGCAGCGTCGCCTGCGGGTTGCGCCCATGGATCAAACGCAATGCACGAAACACCCGGGGCTGTGGCTCCAGCGACACCACCGTTGCTCCGAGCCGGAGAAAGCTCGCTGTGCGGTCGCCCACATGCGCGCCGATGTCAAAAACCAGATCGCCTGAGCTCACAAAATGACTGTTCAGGCGGTCCATCCGCTCTGTGCGCGCTAAGTCGCGGTAATAGACATCAAGGGAGCGGCCGATGCCACTTTTGCTATGGCGCATTGTTTTCTCCTTTTGAGTGCGCTGTGGATGTGAGCAGCAGTGGCACCAGCAGGCCGGGCAGGGTGGTCAGCAAAAAAACCGACCCGAAGGCGATGCTGGTGGCCAATCCCGAGGCTGCGGTGGCCCCCATTACCGGAAATAGCAGTGCAGCAGCCCCTTCGCGTAGACCCCAGCCTGCGACAGACAAGGGCAGCACCATTGCGAACAGGATGAGCGGCACAAGAACTGCGACAGCAACAGCGGGCATCGCTACGCCAAGGGCAAAGGCGCAACAGGCAAAAGCCGCAACATTGCAAAGGGCGGCGGTCACGCTGAGGACGATTTGCTGCAGGCGTACGCGTGGTGCCCAGACTGCATCGGCAAACTGCCGCGCAGCCCGCCGTACAATGGGCGCTAGTGCACCTGATGCTGCAAAAAATGCGGCTGCTATTCCCCCCACGAAAACCGCCTGTCCAACCCAATCCGGCCAGTTCAGACCGGTGGGCATCAGCAGTCCCGCACAGGCTCCGCAGGTCAGCACCGCCAAGAGACCAAGTTGCCCTGCGACCCTTTCGAATACCACTGCCTGCGCTGCCACGGCCAACCCCGCCTGACCTCGCGAGCGTAGCGCACGGCCCGCGTCGCCCAATACCCCGCCCGGTAGTGACTGGTTCACGATCTGCGCCAGATAATATTCCTTTAGCGCCGAAAACACCGGTATGGCCAACCCCAGCTGTGCGGCGGTTAACCGCCAGCGCTGGGCGGACAGAATTGTTTGGACGCTCAGCAAAATCGCTGCCGCAACCAGCCAGCGCGGATCGACGTGGCGCATCTGCTCGAGCGCGGTGCGCCCGTCTGCCGCGTGCCACAATAGCAAAGCCAACCCGACAAGCACTCCAATTTGCCCGCCTCGCCACAGTATTGCGCGTGTCATTGCGTAGCTCCGCCGGACAGGCGCGACGAATATGCCGTTAGAATAGCATCACGTAGCGCATCCATCGGCGTCACCTTGCTATCCGCCGCTGGCAACAGCCCTGCATCGGGCGCAACGACCGACAGGGCCGCCACCAGATGCGCAGGCCCTATTACATGCAGCGGGACGTGAGCACGACTGTCCAGTGCCACAAATTCCGCCGCCTGATGATCGCCGATCACAATCATCAAGGGCGGATCAGCTGCATGCAGAAGGGCATATTCAAACACTGCGCTCAGCGCGTAATCAATTGCCAAACTGTATTGCGCACGAACGCGGTCACGGTCGCGCCAGACGACCTCGGGGCTATCGCCGGAGGTGGCAATCTCGTTGAAAACAGTCCCGTCGCCAAGTGCGTCCCAGTCAAGGATTTCCGGGATAGGTACCCATGGTGCATGCGATGTGGCAAGGGCAGTCTGGACAAAGCTGTGCCGGTTTTGCACAGGGTCGCGCACCAGCCTGTCGATGGCTGCGAGGGTAAACTGGTCAGGCATAGTGACCCAGTTAAAGGGCAAGCCGCGGTAGCCCAGATCAGCGGCGGGCAGGACGTCATCAAATCCCATGCGCGTGGCTTCGGGCCATTCCAGCGTTATCTGGGGCATTACCGCAGCGGTGCGAAAACCGTTGTTGGCTGCGTGGTGAAATAATGTCTGGCGCCCGCTGGCCAGTGCCGCGCCATACCGGACCTGATTGTCGATCCACATGCCATTGGCCAGTGTCGCATGCGACAGCCAGCTTTGACCGCCGCGGGTGGGTGCGCGCACAAACCCCGATTTCATCGCGACTCCTTGGGCGCTCAGCAAGCTCTCGTAGCGGGCCAGTGTGGCACGGTGGGTTTCGGCATAAAGCGGTGTATCGTGGCTGGTGCGCCCGTAACTTTCCACGAACACGACGATCACATCGCGATCTATACGGTCGAGCAGATCGCGCGCGTCGCGAAAAGTATCCTCACGGACCTGCACCCGAAAGGCAGCGGTCTCGTCGATTGTGCGCCGGATGAGCGAGACACGCTCAACACCCACGCGTGCGGTAAACGCGGCACCTGGCGGATCGAACGGAAGAGGCCAGCCGCCCATGCTCTTGCCGACCTGTGCGGCCATCAGTGTCCCGGCGATTACCGCAGGAAGCGCAAAGAGCCGCGCGCCCGGAACTGACAGTTGAGCCCAAGCGCCCATGGCCCACCACAACACCGCGGTCACAATGATCATCCCTGTCACTGCCGCCAGCACCGCGAGCACAGCCATAACTACACCCATAGATCCTGCCAACAGTCGGATGAACGCATCCACCAGCATCATATCAGCCACCGGATTGAACCCCCGCGACAGGGCATTAAAGCTTACCAGATCAGCGGTCTTGAGGATCACGATTAACGTAAGCCCCGCGACAAGGGTAGCGCGCAAAATCCGCCCGGCCTTGCTATCACCGACAGCTATAAGTGTGAAAATTAATGCGGGAAGTTCCAGCGGGAAAAGCCGCAGTGCGTCCCAAGTCATTGCTCCGGGATGGTTGGGCTGGATCATGACCAGAAACAAAACCACAGTAGCAAGGGCGAGCCGTGCTAGTAATCTGGGCTTCATGATGCGCAACTGCGCGCAATCCAAAGGGCACGGATGTCGAGGGTAAAAGACCACACCAATGCCAGTATGGTAGGCAGCGCGAGCATATCCGTAAGTGGCTGCGCGGTCACGGGCAGTGCGATCACGATGAGCACCGCAATTTGTATCACGCAGACCAATTTACGGCTGAATCGTGGGGGCAGATCGCCTCTGAGCCATGGCCATGCAATTTGGGCTGCACGAAAGGCATACATCGGCAGGCCCAGCAAAACGACGATCACTCCTGCCTGACCGCTGGTATAGGCCAGCAGGGCAAGCGTCATCGCCAGTACCCCATCTACTTCCATGTCGAAAGATGCACCAAAAGCCGAAGAATGTCCGCTAAGCCGCGCGAGCCAGCCGTCGACACCGTCCAATACCAGCGCTGTGGCGGCAATGATAAACACAGGCCAATCCGCCGCATCAGGCGCCATCAGTGCCGCAATCACGACCGTTACCAACATGAAGCGGAATAATGTCACGAGGTTGCATAATCCGATGCCCGCATGCGGATAGGTCCGCAGTCCCCTTAGCGCCAGACCAACCCCCGCCACAAACACAACCGTTGCCAGAAACATGCCCGCCATCGCGCCGATGCTATACGCCATTACCAGCAGTCCGGGCAGGCAAAGCATCGCCATGGCCGAAAACTGTTTGACAGGAGGGTATCTCCCCGAGAGGCGGGTTGCATTCTGCAAGGCGGGAGTTCTATTCATAAAGGTGATACGCGGTGCTCGGACTGTGCCATTGAAAACTGGTAGCGTGTTTAAGCAAGATATAGAGAGACAGATCGAAATGACAAATCCCTCCTTGTCCTACACATTCGCCGCACGTCTGATGCACTGGTCGATGGCGGCCCTTGTGTTGGTTATGGTACCTGTGGGTTTCTTGATGGTGCAGCAGGGGCTGCCCCGTCCTTTGCAGAACACTCTGTTTATCTTTCACAAGAACATTGGCGTGCTTTTGCTGGTGATGATCGTGCTGCGGATTCTCTATCGGTGGCGCCGTCCGCCGCCGCCCTCTGATCTGCCCCTCTGGCAAGCAAGCATCGCCAAATTGACCCATGCCGCGCTATATGCTTTGCTATTTGTTATGCCGCTGGCGGGTTACATTCGGGTGCGGGCGGGCGGCTTTCCGATTGAGGCGCTGGACGCTGCAGGCATTCCTGCGATCATTCCTAAATCCGAAGCGCTGGCAGGATTTGCCAAGGCTGTGCATTTTTACGGTGCCTGGGCGATTGCAATTCTGATCGGCCTGCACATTGCGGCGGCGTTTCATCATGCGCTGATCAAACGCGACGGAGTCATGGCGCGGATGTGGCCACCCCGAGAGTGACGCTCGCGCGTAGCGGACGGTGATCTGAGGCTGCGCGGATGCCTGTACCGTCGAGAACTTGTGCATCGCTGACATGACCCTCGGGTGTGCTCAGAACCCTATCAAGTGGTAGCAGCGGCATCCGTACCGGAAAGCTGCGCAATGCAGGCCCCGACAAATCGAGGCCCGTGACCGCACGACCAAAGGCGAACCCGCCCCAAAACCGCCATTCATTCAAATCGCCGCAAACCACTGTTTGGCGCGGATCGAAGCGCTGCAGAAACTGTCCCAATGTACGCATCTGCATCACCCGCAACCATTGCGCCAGCGACAGATGCGTAGCCACCAGCCGCACAGGAATGCCTGCCTTTTTCACATCGGCCACCACCGCACCGCGCGCACAATGTCCCGGCAGATCGACCAATTGAACCCTCTCGATCACAATGTCGGGGTGAAGATAGACGACAACTCCTAAGAACCCATGGCTTGTGTCCGTCGAGCGGAGCGCGCGTGCTGTTTGTAAATGACGTAACCCCGTGACCCTTTCGATCTTTTCTGGATCTACAACACCGGCCTGATTGTCTGTCTCTGCATCGGCCTCTTGGAGGATCAGTGCGTCGGTCCCGATGTGCCAGACCTCGCGGCTCAGTACGTCCAGAATCCGCTCTGGATCTACGAGCCGGTCGCTACCGCGCCCGCGGTGTATATTCCAGGTAATACAGGACAGGCTATGCGTCATAGTCAGGCGGTGCAGCGTTCTGTGGAGCCATTATTTTACCTCGCCCGATCTCTTGCTGCTCCAAATACTCTGGCGCGCGACCGGGTCAAGGCAAGATATCGCCGGAACGTGTAGAGGATTTGGGGCAAAGTTCCTTGACGCCGTGCAATCCAGTCTCATCTTACAATGCAATAAAAACCAACTGGAAAAGTATTATGTACGCTGTCGAAGTCCGTGATCACGTTATGATCGCCCACTCCCTACCATCCCCGGTTTTCGGGCCTGCGCAAGGTATGCACGGTGCCACCTTTGTCGTTGATGCGGCCTTCTACACCGAGGATCTGGACGAGAACGGGCTGGTTGTCGATATGGGCCTCGCTACTGAGGCCCTTGCCGCGGCCCTTGCGCCCCTCAAATATTGCAACCTCGATGAAGTGCCCGAGTTCAAGGGCAAGATCACCACAACCGAATTTCTGTGTGGGCACATCTGGAAGCAGTTGCGCGAAGTGGCCAAGACAACGGGTCTGGGCGATGGTGGTCGGGTGCGTAGCATCCGCGTGATGATGCACGAGAGCCATGTCGCACGCGGCTGGTATCAGGCTGACATCTGATATGGGGTTTTCTGCCGCATGGCTAGGTTTGCGCGAACCTGCTGATCTGGCTGCGCGTGATCCATCCCTCCTTGAGGCGGCTGGCGCTTGTGTACCTGAGGGTGGGCTGGTGCTGGACCTCGGTTGTGGCACAGGATCAACAGCCCGGGCTTTTGCTTCAATAGGTTTCAGCGACCTACGCTGGCGTTTCTTTGATAATGACCCCGCACTGCTGGCAGAGGCTGCGCGAAATATACCACAGGCAGAAATGGCGCTTGGCAATCTGGTGGATATAGACGTGCTACCTCTTGAGGGGGTGAGCCTTGTTACCGCCTCTGCGCTGCTTGATCTGATGCCACAATGCTGGGTAGAGGCACTTGCTGACAAGCTATGGCAGGCGGGTATCCCGTTTTATGCGGCACTCAATTATGACGGCCGGATGGGTTGGACGCCGGAGCTTCCGTTGGACGGTGCGGTGACAAAGTATTTCAACCGGCACCAACGCACTGACAAGGGGATCGGAATTGCCCTTGGCCCGAAGGCCGGTGCCGAGGCGGCACTGGCATTGCGATCACGCGGTTTTAATGTGACCTTTGCGGACAGTCCATGGAGGCTTGGCGCTGCTCAGGCGACACTTCACGCCGAGCTTCTGGGCGGAATTGGTAGCGCTGCGGCCGAAGCAGGGTTGAACGACGCGGCAGAATGGGCGCTGGCGCGATGCGCCGCTGTCGAAAAAAGCGAAGGAATGATTGGTCATACAGACCTTCTTGCTATTGTTCCTGCGCGGGCTTCCGCCTGATACCTGTGAGATACTTTCTATCTCTGGCGCCAGAGGCGCGTTTAGATGACATGCGCGAGGCCGAGGCGGCCTTGCCCCAACCTTACGATAAGGTCCGGAGACAGCGATGAACCTTGTGGATGTGACACCGAAAGTCTGGGACAGGATCCTGTCTGCGCGCCGCGATCAGGCCTGCTTGTGCTGTGGCGACTGGACCGTGGGCGAGCGCCAGTCGCTTGCCTTGTATGGGGCGATGGCCCAACCGCCACGCGCGCGCAGTGTGGTTGCGCAGATCGGTCAATCGCTGGATGGTCGGATCGCAACTGAATCCGGTGACGCGCAGGATGTGTCGGGGCCGGACGGCCTTGCACATCTGCACCGGATGCGTGCGCTGTCGGACGCAGTAGTGGTTGGCGTGAAGACGGCGTTGCATGATGATCCGAGCCTGACCGTCCGCCTTGTGGAAGGAACAAGCCCGGCCCGTGTGGTAATCGACCCCGATGGACGGCTGCCCGACGGGATGAAACTTTTGGCCGACGATGGCGTGCGCCGCGTGGTTATCCAAGCCGTGGACAGGCCCCGCGAAAAGGGTGTTGAGGTTATACAGTTGAAGCGCTGCGCTGGTGGCTGGATTTTGCCACGCGATATAGTCACTGGGCTAAATGCCATAGGTCTTGAGCGACTACTGGTCGAGGGAGGTGGTATTACTATCGCCAGATTTCTGGAGGCAGATCTGTTAACTCGGCTTCATGTGGCAATCGCCCCTTTGATCATTGGCGCGGGGCCACAGGGGTTGACGACCTCGGCAATCGCGTCACTGGCGCAGGCGCGCAGACCGGCAACGTCCAGCTTCGCGTTGGGGTCTGATGTGGTGTTTGACTGTGCTCTAACGCAGGATCGGATGAACCCGCAGGCGTGGCATAGCAGGCAGACCTCCAATGCCCGGTAATGCATTGCGCCCGTCAGTGCCGACGCCAGCGTTGACACTTCACGCCGCATTTGATGCGCTGTCTCCGACAGTTGCAGAGCAGATCGCAAGGGCCGTATCTGACCTGCGGTCAGGGCGGCCCTGTATGGGGCTATCTGGAAGAAGACAGGTAATAATTATGGCGGTAGAGACTTTGTCTGATGACCGCCTCACCGCGCTGCGCGCTTTGTTGGGTGCGCCGTTGCTTGTCATCACTGATGTCCGCGCACGCGCTGTTCTTACCGAAGTGGCCTCGGAGAAGTCCGCAGCCGAGCCGGTGCGCATACGCCCGCCCGAGGGCGCACCCCTTGCATGGTTCCGGTCGCGGGCAAATGCACGGTTTGACTCTATCCCACTACCCACCAGCGCGCACTGTGTAGTTGTAGGCGGTGATCTGCTATTGTACCGCTTGGCTCTTGGGTTGATGAAATCTGCCGAGTTGTTGCCCGCTGCTGTGGTGTTCGAGGTGAGCGAAGGTTCCGCCCTTCCCGAAGGGCTGGATCTTTGCCGCATCGACGCTGGCGCAAGTCTGGAACAGCTGGCAGCAAAGCCTGTATTCGCGCCAGTGTCCGCCGCGACCTTTCCCCTCCATGCTGCGGATTCTGGTCAGCTGACGGTATTTCGCGACAGCGCCGGTGCGCGTGAGCATTATGCTCTGAAAATTGGCACGCCTGATCTGGCGCAGCCCGTGTTGGCGCGGCTCCATTCTGCCTGCTTCACCGGTGATGTACTGGGGAGCCTTAAATGCGATTGCGGGCCACAGCTTCACGCAGCCCTTGCGCGCATGGGTGCCGAGGGCGCGGGTATTCTGCTTTATCTCAATCAGGAGGGGCGCGGGATCGGCCTTGCCAACAAGATGCGGGTGTATGACTTGCAAAATCAGGGGCTCGACACCGTTGAGGCAAACCACCGTTTGGGATTTGAAGATGACGAGCGTGATTTTCGCGTGGCTGCTGTGATGTTGCAAAGTATGGGCGTGCGCGCTGCACGGTTGCTTACAAACAATCCGGCCAAGGTGCGGATTTTTGAAGCTAATGGTATCGAAATTACCGAACAGGTGCCACTGCGTGTGGGGCGCAACCCGCACAACAGCGGCTATCTCGCAACAAAAGCACTCAAGTCGGGACACACCCTGTGAGCGGTGTGGCGCATGCGCTTTGGATCACCGCAGCCCAGCAGGCAGCTCTGTGCAAGACCAACTACGAGACGGGGAAGGGCGATTTGCAAATCACCACACTTTTTACCGCAATCAGCCGTGGAACAGAGCGGCTTGTTTTTGAGGGTCGCGTACCGGAGGGCGAGCATGAAACAATGCGCGCGCCCTTCCAGCAGGGTACATTCAGCTTTCCGGTCAAATACGGCTATTCGGCCGTCGGCCGCGTGATGAATACAGCGCGTGCAGGCGAGATTGTTTTTACGCTTTTCCCGCATCAGAGTGAATTCACTATACCACCCGCTGCCGCTCTGACGGTCCCGGATACGGTCGCACCCGCCCGTGCCGTGCTGGCGGCGAATATGGAAACCGCGCTCAATATTATCTGGGATTCAGGTATCACGGCGGGCGACCGCGTTGCGGTTATCGGCGCTGGTGTGGTGGGTTCATTGGTGGGGTATCTAGCGGCCCGCATTCCGGGCACAGAGGTGTATCTGGTTGATATTGATCCTGCCCGTGATACGCTTGCGCGGGCGCTGGGCTGCCAGTTTGCGATGCCGGACAATGCGCCTGGTGACGCTGATGTTGTGATCCACGCTTCAGCATCCGAGGCGGGATTGGCCACAGCAATCGCGATAGCAGGTCTCGAAGCTACAGTGATTGAGGCCAGTTGGTATGGGAACGGCGTGACCCGTGCTCCGCTGGGGGGGCGGTTTCACCAACGGCGGCTGCGGCTTGTGGCCTCTCAGGTTGGGCGGATCCCGAGCGATCACGCTGCTCGCTGGACCTATGCGCGCAGATTGGCAAAAGCGCTGGATTTACTGGCTGATCCCGCGCTCGACCTGCTGATTTCGGGCGAAACGGCATTTGAGGATCTGGCGGAAAGCTACGGCAGTATCCTCACAGATCCGTCGACCCTGTGTCACCGTGTACGCTTTGCTCTTTGACATGAGAGGGCAGGTCTCAGAGTTGCTACCGGATACGGCATCGCAAACGCTGCAATTGATGGCAGATGTGGCGCTGCGGGCGGGGGATGTGCTGCTCGACTACAGAACGCGCCGTCAGACACTTCGGACAGAGCAAAAGACCGCAGGGGATTTTGTGACTGACGCTGATCGCGCTGCGGAGGCACTTATTTCGGCCGCGCTTGGGGCCGCTTATCCGACCTACGGCTGGCTGGGCGAGGAGGGTGGTGCGCGGGGGGCGCAGGACGGCTTGCGTTGGGTTGTTGATCCGTTGGACGGCACCACGAATTATCTGAAGGGCTTGCCGCATTGGGCAATCTCCATTGCCCTTTACAAGGGCGAAGAGGCGCTGTGTGCCTTGGTTTATGATCCTGCCAAGGCCGAAATGTTCGTGGCAGAGCGCGGGCATGGTGCTTATCTCAACGGTGTAGCCATGCAGGTAAGTAACAGTGTGCCGCTTGACGAAGCACTGTTTGCAACCGGCGTGCCAGCGGGCGGGCGCATCACGCATTTGCCAGATTGTCTCGATGATCTGGAGCGGTTGATGCCGCAAACCGCCGGTATTCGGCGCTGGGGTGCCGCGGCTCTTGATCTGGCCTATGTCGCGGCGGGGCGGCTTGAGGGGTATTGGGAGCGTAATCTCGGGGCGTGGGATGTGGCGGCAGGCACACTTTTGGTGCAAGAGGCGGGGGGCGTAGTCACACCCCTGTGGTCCGGACGCAGCGTCCTTTCCTCTGGATCGTTTATTGCTACGAATGCGGAGCTTGCACCTGCGTTGTCAGGTTTTATCGGGACAAGAGAATGACATATACAATCGCCTTCGCCGTACCTGGTGATATTAATACGCTGACGGGTGGATACCTTTATGATCTTAACTTGATGCAAGCGTTGGGGCGCGATGGTACAATCATAAATCACCTCGCGTGGGGTGACAGTTTTCCTGCTCCGGATGCAAAAGACGCGCAGCAGGCGATCGCACAGCTGCAGTCCTTGGGCGCGGAGGTGCCTGTGGTGGTGGATGGGCTGGCCTACGGTGCACTTGATACGGATGCCCTGCGGCAGGTCGCAGCCCCGCTTTATGCGCTGGTGCATCACCCGCTGGCATTGGAGCCCGGGCTTGAATCAGCACGTGCTGCCGAAATGGCGCAGCGCGAGCAGGCCAATCTCGCTCTTGCGCGCCATATTTTTGTGACCAGCCCCCATACTGCCGGCATTTTGCGCAGCGAATACGGTACAAAAGCGGACCGGATCACAGTTGTGCTGCCGGGGTTCGAGCGCCCTGTGCCACAGCAGGCGCAAAAACCGGATAGGCCTATTATCCTGAGTGTTGGTATTCTCGCACAGCGCAAGGGACATGACATACTGCTGCGCGCATTGGCGCAAATAACAGATCTGGATTGGCAGGCCGATATTGTGGGGCGCGATCACGAGAAGGGTATGACTGCATATTTGCAAGCGATGATCGCAGATTTGGGACTGGGCAGGCGGGTTTGTCTGTCAGGCGAAGTGAGCCGTGATGCGATGAATGAGCGATACCGCAGCGCGAGCATTTTTGCGCTCGCGACGCGGTATGAAGGCTATGGTATCGTCTTCGGAGAGGCGATGGGCCATGGCTTGCCGATTGTCTCTACCCTTGCAGGTGCTGTGCCCGATACTGTGGGGGAAAAGGCGGGGATCCTTGTGCCTGCTGATGATGCGGACGCCTTTGCTGCCGCACTACGAAGGATGCTGACGATGCCAACCGTTCGTGAGGAACATGCCCGCGCAAGCCTTGAGGCAGGTGGCTTTCTAGGGACTTGGGATGATGCGGCAGCGCGTATGCGTGAACGGATTTTCCCCTGAAACGAGGCCTGTCGCCGTCCTGCAGGTGATCCAATGCGATAATTAGTGCGGTAAAGAATTTCGAAGGCGCCTTTATGTTTTGAGTTAACCGTAACGCTAGCGTTCGAAATCGTAGTTTTGATCGCGAACAGTCCCTCTTTGTGTGTTGGTGGGGGGTGCGATCGTTCGAAGTGCAGGAGGGCTATCTCCAAATGGATTTCCGTTCTAGACTATCTTGAAGTTCTATCTTGGATTGGTTCGATGTCCCCAAAAATCCCCCAAGCCTTTCAAAGTGCAAAATCAATCCTCTGCGATCTTGTTCGCTTTGAAACGGTATCAGGCACCAGCACAGACGAAATCAACGCTTATATTGCCAGTCATTGCGAAGCGGCCGCCACGGACAGAATTATCGCGCCAGGTCCTGTGCCAGGTCAGCAAAATATCGCGTTTCGCTTTGGACCGGACGTATCGGGCGGGTTGATTCTGAGCGGGCACACCGATGTTGTACCTGTGCAGGACCAGAAATGGTCGCATCCTCCCTTCGTCGCGACGGAGCGTGACGGCAGGATTTATGGTCGCGGGACGTGCGATATGAAAGGGTTCCTTGCTTCGATGATCGCGGCAGTGCCGAAGCTGGTGGATGCGAAACTGAAGCGTCCGATCTGGCTTGCGTTTACCTACGATGAAGAGACGGGATGTTTAGGGGCCCCATATCTGGCAGAGGAAATTGCGAAACAAGCTACCGACATCGAGGCCGTCATCGTGGGCGAGCCTACAGAAATGTCTGTTGTCGATCAGCACAAAGGTGCGTTCGTCGAATATGTGACATTCAATGGTGTATCTGCCCATTCCAGCCTTCCGTGGTTGGGGTTGAGCGCGAATGAATACGCCATCCGTTTTTCCGCACAGTTGATAACGCTGAACGAGGAGTTCTCGCAAGAGGTTCCGGTTGGCGAAGGCGACCGGATGACAACGCTCAATCTTGCGCAAATAAATGGCGGTACGGCGCATAATATCATTTCGGATAAATGTCGCGTGATGTGGTCATTGCGGTGCGCGCCGGGGCAGGATGCCGATGCAATCGTGCAGCGGATCAGGGCAATGGCGCGGGCGCTGGAAGCAGAAATGCAGCGCCATGCCACAGAAGCATCCGTCGAGTTCGAGACGGTTTTCGATGTGCCACCTTTGGCTGCGAATACGGCTTCGACCGCGCTGCGGCTTGGCCTTGGCATGACAGGTCAGAATGCAGGTCAATCCGTCAACTATGGCACGGAAGCGGGGGTCTATCAGAAGGTCGGACTTCCCACGATAATCTGTGGACCAGGATCGATTGAACAGGCCCACAAACCTGATGAGTGGATTGCCGTTCAACAGCTTGATGCATGCGACAGCTTTATCGAAAGGCTGATCGCTCATCAGAGCGTATGATCGTCAGACCGGGTTACCCGCGAACGCGAAAGCATCCAACAGACATCATGTCTGGGCCAGAAGCGATCCGTAGCGTGCCATTCCGATATTCGACCCGCAGGCGATGATACCCACGTGTCGACCTTTTGCCCTGTCCTTGAGCGGGCCAACAAGTGCAGCGAGAGATGCCGCACAGGCTGGCTCGGCTGTAATTTTGAGAATGTCCTGATACATCCTCATGGCATGACGTAATGCCTCGTCTTCGACGCGAACAATCTCATCGGTATAGCGATGGGTGACACCAAAAGAGTAGGGCATCGCCAAAGGCGAGGCGAGGCTGTCTGCAATAGTCGATATTTTATCCAGACGCACAGGCTCTCCGGCAGCAAAACTGCGGAACATGCTATCTGCGCCAAATGGCTCTACCCCGATTACCGTGGCATCGGGTCTGGCAAGCTTGATCGCTGCGGACATGCCGCTGATCATGCCGCCGCCTCCAACCGGAATTATGAACAGATCTATTTCGGGATGCGCGGCTACAAACTCGGCACCGCAAGTCGCACTGCCAAGCGTCATATGCTCTCCCTCGAAAGGATGCATCATCACGCGCCCTTCCTTTGCAGCGCTTTCCTCCATGACCGCGAAGGCCTCGACGATATCGTCGCACAGGATCACCTCGGCTCCGGTTGCGCGGCACCCGTCGATCCGGACTTGATCAGCGGCACGCGGTATCGCGATCTTGGCCGAAACACCAAGTTTTTGGGCGGCCCATGCTACTGCCATTGCATGATTACCGCCGCTCGCCGCGACAACGCCCTTTGCACGGTTTTCAGCGGACAAACCGCTGATACCCAGATAGGCCCCCCGCGCTTTGAACGAGCCCGCCTGCTGGAAAAGCTCCAGTTTGACTGTGCCGCTGGCAATATCAGGGAGTACAGCTCGCCATCTGTCCGACGTCAGCGCAAGTGTTGGTGTCTCTATCAAAGTGCCCTTTATGGCAGCTTGTGCACCCGAAATTTTCTCGGCTAGAACTTCGGTCATGTGTTCCCTCATATGTCAATATTCATGACTTATATAAGGGTTAGCCTTTGTATCAACGAAAAATTACTGCGTAGATTTCTGGCCACGGGCGTCACACAAAACCGCACTGAATCGGCAGGATTGTCTTGTGACCGAACTTCCGAACATATTTTGGGCCGCAACCACGGTCTTGGATATACGTCGATCAGCACCGAGCGCCGTAATGCTCTGGCCAATTTCCAAAGCAAAGGCTTCCTGCAATCTTCTAAGGGCAGCTACTCGCAAAGGATCTTCCACTTCTGACAAATGTTAGTGATCAACAAGCATAGGAATTGCATCGGTAGGCGTTCATCATGATGTCGTTCATATTGTCCCGAATAAATGCACCCTCTTCTTTTGGGCATTTGCCGCCAGAGCGACGATAGGAACATTTGCGCAAGGACCAGCAGCTGACCGGATCGTACGGGCTGCTATTCTGCCGTCCATGACTGCCATGCCGATGGCAAGTAGGACGCGACGGATATTTCAGCAGAGGTGGCTGCTCTCATATTGAGTGTTGAACTCCCGCGCTCATGGTTGCAACTGTGTGCGAATTGAGCTGGGAGGATCGTTCATGCAAAATTGGGCCGCGACGGTAACAGATTTAATATCTGTGGAGACACATTTTGGCAGGACGGGCATCAAGTGCTTTTCGAACCGGCCTTCAGACCTCAATGCGATGGTCCAGAAGACCGTTGCCCAAAATCCGGATGGAGAGGCCCTCGTGTGTGATGATCTCCGCCTGACCTATAGGCAGCTTGACGATCAGGTCGGCGCAGTGGCCGCAGGTCTTGCCGGTCTTGGCGTTGCCAAGGGGGATCGTGTGGCATTGCTGCTGGCGAACGGACCCGAGTTTTTGATCGTATTACTCGCCAGCCTTCGCGCAGGTGCCATTGCAGTTCCGATAAATGTGCGCGAACAGACCCCTGAATTGAAGCAAATCCTAAATGACTGCGGTGCGACGGTTCTGGTCCATGATGCCGATATCGCCGAAAAATTGCCCGCAGCAGGGGACTTGGCGGCTGTGCAGCACAGGTTGAGCGTTGGCGGTTCGGCGGTAGGTTCGCAGCCATACGAGACGCTTTTGGCGGCGGATGGTTCGGGCGCTTCTGTCGCCGTTAATGAGGACGAGACGGCGGTTATCCTCTATACATCGGGAACAACAGGGCAGCCGAAGGGCGCGATGTTGACCCATCTCAATATTATACACTCTGCGATGCATTTCGAGCTTTGCATGGAGTTGGGGGCGGGTGAGCGCTCGTTGCTGGCGGTACCCGCCTCTCATGTGACCGGGCTGGTCGCTACGCTGTTTACGATGCTGCGCACGGGGGGGTGCAGCGTGATTATGCGCGCTTTCAAAGCCGAAGAGTTTCTGGCCCTCGCAGCGCGTGAAAAGGTCACGCAGACGCTTATGGTTCCGGCGATGTACAACTTGTTCCTGTTGCGCTGTGTCGTTGCTGACCACGACCTTTCCCACTGGCGTGTCGGCGGTTACGGCGGCGCCCCCATGGCAGAATCCACCATCCGAGAGCTTACAGAAAAGCTGCCAAATCTGGTACTTGTTAACGCCTACGGCTCGACAGAGCTAACCTCGCCCGCGACCATCCTGCCGCTTGGTTTCGGGGCACAAAGGTCCGATAGCGTTGGCATCGCGGTGCCATGCGCCGAGATCCGGATCATCAATGCACAGGGGCAGGATGCAGAACCGGACGCGCATGGCGAGATCTGGATCAAAGGCCCGATGGTCGTGCCCGGTTACTGGAATAATACCGAAAAGACAGCGCAGGAGTTCGAAGACGGCTTTTGGAAAAGTGGCGATATAGGATCACGCGATGCCGAGGGCTTTGTGCGTCTTCATGACCGTAGCAAGGACATGATCATTCGCGGCGGGTACAATATTTACAGCGCCGAAATTGAAAACGCACTGACGGCCCATGCCTCCGTAATCGAATGTGCAGCCATCGGGCAGCCTGACCCCGTGCTCGGAGAAAAACTGCATGTATTCGTCCACAGCAATGATCAGGCACTGGATACCGCCATGGTAAAAGCGCATTGCTCGGCGCATCTGGCAGACTACAAAACGCCTGATTTTGTGACGTTTAGTGCTGATCCGCTCCCGCGCAACGCGAACGGCAAAATCATCAAGAAAACATTGCGCGATATGATCAAGCCAACAGACCGGTAATCGCCGTTTCGGCGAGTGTATCGGCGATCTGAAGCTGGTCTGCGTGATTTTGCTCGGGGCGAACGCGGTACCAGTCAACCAAAGAATTGAGTGCGCCCATGATGGCGCGCCCTGCGATGGCGACATCCGGCATCGACAGGGTGCCGTCCTCGATGCCCTGTTGAAGCACTGCGCGGTACAGGTCCTCGTATTCGTTGCGTCGGGCGATAAGTGCATTTAACACGTCACGGTCCGCGCCTTGGGCGCCGTGCAGATAGCTGTTTACACCCTGACGAATGCTGCGCTGGAACGGGAGTGTTTCCATCATAACCCGTCCATGCGCCTTGGCCATTGCCAGCAGTTTCTGGTCCGCAGGCATGGGCTGGCTCACGATTGGCAGGACCGCGTCAAAACAAAACTGCATGGCTTGGCGATAGACGGCAAAGAATATCTCGTCCTTGGATGCAAAGTGGTGGTAAACGCGTCCCTTGGTCGATCCCAGTTCTCGTGCCATGTGGTCGATCGTGGCTTTTTCCAAGCCATATTTCATGAAGCAAACTGCAGCGGCCTCGATAATTTCTTGCTGACTCTCCAGCTTCCGCTTGGTCAATTTCAGTTCTTTTTCAATCATCCGGCATTCCGTTTTATGGTCGAAATCTATGCGATTTTTCAGACTGGTGTCGATGTTACGGCAATTTTGTTTGCCACTGTGCAGACTTTAATAAACGAATGGCAAGAGGATCTTGGTTGATGCGCCTTGACACTCCCAGCAACACGTCCATGAATAAACATACCAGAGGGAATGTTTTTGCCGAAGTGATTTTGGGAGAGGCCTGGCCAGCGGAGCAGAGGTAAATACCCTGTGACCCGTTGATCCGGTAAGTGTACCAGCGCGACGACATCACCATTCGCCCTTCGTAAACGCCCGGGAGGAGCACATATGATTTATACAAAACCAACTCACGCAATCGCTGCGGTCGCAATGGGCATGATGTCCAGCATCGCTGCACCTGCGATGGCAGAAAGCCTGAACTTTGCCTATGGCTACCCTGAAAATTCCGCAATCGGCATTGGTGTCGCGGACTACAAAAAAGCAGTTGAAGAGCGTTCGGCAGGATCGCTTTCGGTTACAGGGTTCCCGATGTCTTTGTTGAGCCTGTCCGAAACCAGCCCAGGCGTACGCGACGGTCTGGCCGATGTCGGTTTTGTTCTGACGCCGTATCTGCCTGCGGAATACAGCACCAACCTGTTCTTGCACGAACTGAACTTGTTGATCACTTTGGCTGAAAACCCGACGGGCAAAGAGCCTTTGGCCTATACCGGCGCAATGCTGGAATACACATTTAACAATTGCCCTGAATGCATGACCGAATACAAAGCCCAGAATCAGGTTTACACAGGCGGCGGCGTTACACCGCTTTACAACCTGCTGTGCAAGGATGTTCAGATCACATCAGTAGCGGATCTGGCCGGTAAGCGTTTGCGTGCGGGTGGTGCTGGATTTGTACGCTTCGCCGAGAAATTTGGCGCGCAGGGCGTGCGTCTTCCTGTGAACGAAGTGTATGAAGGCCTTGATCAAGGCATCCTTGATTGCGCGATGAACAGCGCACCCGAGCTGACCAACTATAACCTGCACGAAGTCGTAACAGACATCACGCTGGCCGTTCCAGGCGGCGCGTTTGCAGGGGTTTCCTCCGCCAACATCAACGCAGATCGCTGGAAATCGCTGACCAATGAACAGCGTGAGGCACTGCTTTGGGGCGGCGCACAGATGACAGCAAGCACCACATGGGGTTTCTACAGTGACGATTCCGTTGCGATCCAGAACGCTAAAGACAAGGGCATCAACATCCTGCAGCCCGATGCCGAGCTGGCAGCCGCGGTAAAGGATTTCGCCCGTGAAGATCTCGCGGTCGTTTCTGACCTTTTCCGCGATACCTACGGCGTTGAGCGTGCAAACGAGATTACGGCTGAGTTTCAGCCGATCCTCGAAAAGTGGTATGGTCTGGTTACTGACATCGAGTCAAAAGAGCAGCTGACACAGCTCTATTGGGACGAGGTTATCTCCAAAGTCGATCCAGCGACTTACGCTCAGTAAAAAAATCCATCGGCAGGGGCACCTTTCTTTGGGGTGCCCCTTTTCAATTTTACTCACAGTAATGAGGGATTTCTTATGAAACCCATTGGCAAGGTGATCTCAGGGATCAATGCCGGTGCGTCTGGTATCGCGGGTATATTGGTGTTGCTGATGGTGGCGCATGTATCGGCTGACGTAACGATGCGCTTTGTGTTTGAGCAGCCACTTGATGCGACCATCCTTTATGTCTCGGCATTCTATATGGTGGCGATTGCATTTTTGCCCCTCGGATTGGTTGAGCAAAAAGACAGCAATATCGCCGTAGAACTTTTGGTTGAACGCTTTCCCGCGCGCGTTCAGACGGTGCTTTTGTTTATTGCAACATTGATCACTGCTGTTGTTGCGGCGGCTGTTGCCATCCGCACGGGCCAAGAAGCGTTGTCGAAATATGCGACTGGTGCCTATTCGATCGAGGCTGGCGGGAAAATCCTGACATGGCCTACATACTTCTATCTGCCGCTCGGTTTCGGGATGATGGCGATTGTGTCGTCTTGGAAGTTGATCGCGATGGCAACCGGCAAGGATAGCGGCCTGAGCCTTATGACCGTCGAAGACCCTTATCTGTCGAAAGAAGAGCCTAATGTCTGATATTCAAGTTGCCGGCCTTTTTATCGGCGCGCTATTCTTTCTGATCCTGATGCGCGTCCCGATTGGCGTATCGCTCATTGCGGTATCCTTCGGGGGCCTTTGGTCCATGTTTAATTGGAACATCGCATGGGGATCTCTGGGCATTGTTCCTTATAACTTTGCCAACAGTTGGGTGCTCAGCTCGATCCCTGCATTTCTGATGATGGGGTTTATTTGCTACCACACGCGACTTACGCAGGGCTTGTTCAGCGCTGCACAGGTATGGCTTTCGGGTTTGCCCGGCGGTTTGGCGATTGCATCGGTTTTTGGCTGCGCGGGTTTCGCAGCGGTGACCGGGTCGTCCGTGGCATGTTCTGCCGCTATGGGTAAAATTGCCGTTCCTGAAATGATGCGCAACCGCTACAGCGCTGAATTGGCCACCGGAACGGTTGCTGCTGCTGGTACAATCGGTGCGCTTATACCGCCGTCTATCCTGATGATCCTTTACGGTATCATCTCGAGGCAGTCTGTCAGTCAGTTGTTTTTGGGCGGCCTTGTTGTAGGTGTTATTACGCTGGCCGCTTATGTCCTTTTAATTATTGTGCGCGTGAAGCTGAACCCCAACCTTGCGCCACCGGTCGAAGGTAACAGAGCCACCCGCGCAGAAAAGTTCAGGGCATTGGGGCAGACCTGGCCTGTATTGCTGATCGTTATCGGGGTGTTTGCAGGTCTTTTTGGTGGCGCATTCACACCCACTGAAGCAGGCGCAATCGGGGCGCTGCTGTCGATGATGGTCGCAGCTTTGTACCGGACATTGACGTTCAAGGCAGTAAGAATGGCACTGGTAGAGACAATCACAACCACAGCAGCACTGCTGATCATCGCCGTCGGTGCAAGCCTGCTCACCCGATTTCTGGCGCTGTCGGGTATTGGTGATGCGCTGTCCTCATCGATATTGGCTTTTGGTGTTTCGCCTATGTTGATTATGCTGGGTGTGGTCCTTGTCTATCTGGTGCTTGGCATGATGTTGGAGCCGGTGGGCGCCATGCTTCTTACACTGCCGATCGTTATGCCGCTGGTGGAAGAGACGGGATATAGCTTGCTGTGGTTCGGTGTCGTGCTGGTAAAGTTGCTCGAGATCGGGATGATTACGCCACCGATGGGTATGAACGTGTTCGTCATCAAGGGCGTGGTGGGTAATACCGCGTCGCTCACGACGATCTTTCGTGGTGTGTTCTGGTTCGTCGTTGTCGATCTGTTGATTGTCGCGCTGCTGATCGCTTTCCCAGCGATCGTCCTGTTCTTGCCAAACTGGGTGGGTTAGGGCGCGGAACGTACAGTCCCGATTTTAAAATCGGTACTGTAGACCCTGCAACCAAACAAAAAAGGCACCGCGACAGAGTCGCGGTGCCTTTTTTGTTTAGGCCTCAAGAATCATCTGCTCGGAAGCTGGGCGAGATCTCAGGCACCCTTGTCGCTTTTACTTCTGGTCAAGCGTGCAATCATTACAAAAAAGAACGGCACGAACAGGACGCCCAACAAGGTTGCGGCGATAGTACCTGAAAGGACACCACTGCCAATTGTGGTGCGACCACCCGATCCCGCACCACTGCTGAGGACCAGCGGCAGAACACCCAAGGAGAACGCCATCGAGGTCATAATGATCGGGCGGAAGCGCTGCCTTGCGGCATCAAGCGCTGCGTTGACAATGCTTTCACCCTCCGTGCGGCGATCACGGGCAAATTCCACGATGAGAATTGCATTTTTACCCGTGAGACCAATCACCGTTAACAGGCCAACCTGAAAGAACACACCATTCTCGAAGCCGCCCAGATAGGCTCCGGTAAGGGCTCCAAGTATCCCGATTGGCATAGCCAGCATGACGGCAAACGGAATTGACCAACTTTCATAGAGCGCGGCCAGAGACAGGAAAATGGCAGCGAGCGATAGCGCATAAAGCAATGGGGCCTGATTGCCCGACTGCTCTTCTTCCAGCGACAGGCCGGTGGGGGCGATTGCAAACCCGGGCGGTAGCGCCTCGGCAAGTCGTTTTAGCTCCGCCAATCCCTCGCCGGTGCTGGTGCCGGCTGCGGGGGAGCCTTGCATTTGCATGGCAGGCACACCGTTATAGCGGTTCACGCCTTGCGGTCCAAAGGTCCATTCTGCCGTAGTGAAATTCGAGAAAGGTACCAGCCCGCCGCTTGCATTACGCACGCGCCATTTTTGCAGGTCGGAGGGCAGGGCGCGCGCCTCGGCTTCGCCTTGCACGTACACCCGCTTGATCCGGCCTTCGTCGATAAAGTCGTTCACATAACGGCCCGCCCAGGCAATGGTAAGCAGGTTACCGACATCGGTTGCGGTCACCCCCATCGCGCCCGCACGCCGCCAGTCGATATCCAGATTGAACTGCGCCGCGTCTTCCAGCCCACTGGGACGAAGCGAGGCGATAAGCGGGCTTTGCGCCGCAGCCCCCAAAAGCTGGTTGCGCGCATCCAGCAGCTGCTCGTGTGTCTGGCCGCCTCGCGCCTGAAGGTAGAAATCAAAGCCCGAAACGTTGCCAAGCTCGATCACGGAAGGGGGGACGACGGGGAAAACCTGTGCATCCTTGATCTGGCTGAAGGCACCAAAGGCCCGACCGGCAAGCGCCTGCGCGCTCAGATCCGGCGTGGTGCGTTCCTTCCAGTCTTTGAGGCGCACGAACACGATGCCGAGGTTTTGACCCTGTCCGGCGAAACTGAACCCACCTACACCGAACACCGATTGCACAACATCGCCTTCCTGTTCGAGGTAGTAATCCTCGACCTGCTTGATGACATCCAAGGTGCGTTCGGCGGTGGCGCCAGTCGGTGCTTGTACCAAGGTAAAAAGGATGCCCTGATCTTCGTCAGGTAGGAACCCTTGGGGAGTGCGCAGGAACAGCGCGCCCATCGCTGCGATGATCGCCAGATAAAAAAATCCGCTTACGAAAGGATGACGTACAATCCCACCGACGAGGCCGGTATACCCGTTGGTCAGTTTGGAAAATCCGCTGTTGAACCATTTGAACGGCCCGCGCTTTGGCGCATGATCGCGGGACTTCAGCAGCGTCGCACAAAGTGCGGGCGTAAGGGTAAGGGCCACGACAACCGATAATGTCATGGCTGAAATAATCGTTACCGCGAATTGTTTGTAAATCACACCCGTCGAGCCGGGAAAGAAGGCGACCGGCACAAAAACAGCTGACAGAACAACCGCGATACCCACAAGCGCGCCGGTAATCTGGTCCATAGATTTGCGCGTTGCCTCGACCGGCCCAAGGCCTTCCTGTTCCATGATCCGTTCGACATTTTCAACGACAACAATGGCATCATCCACCAGCAATCCGATTGCCAGCACCATCGCAAGCATCGTCAGCGTATTGATCGAAAACCCCAACAGGGCCATCACGCCGAAGGTCCCCAGCAGTACCACCGGCACCGCCAATGTCGGGATCAGGGTCGCACGGAAGTTTTGCAGGAAAACATACATAACGATGAAAACGAGAATGATCGCTTCGACAAGCGTTTTGATTACTTCCTCGATTGAGATGGTCACGAAGGGTGTTGTATCGAAAGGGACAACAAAGGTGACCCCCTCCGGGAAAAACTGCGAAAGTTCCTTCATCCGCGCTTCGACTGCATTTGCGGTGTCCAGCGCGTTGGCGCCCGGTGCGAGGCTGAGCGCCATACCTGCAGAAGGATTGCGGTTGTAGCGCGATTGGGTGGCATAGCTTTCGGCGCCGATTTCAACGCGCGCAACGTCATTGACGAGAACCAGACCACCGTCGGTTTCAGCGCGCAGTACGATCTGCCGGAAATCTTCGGGCGTACGCAACAAGGACTGTGCCGTGATTGTCGCCGACAGTTGTTGGTCGTCAACCGAAGGCCGCGAGCCGAATGCGCCTGCCGAAATTTGTGCGTTCTCTGCCGAGACAGCGGCGACCACGTCCGAAGGCGTCAATTCAAACGCGGCGAGCTTTGCAGGATCGAGCCAAATGCGCATGGCATATTGCGCGCCGAAAACTTGTACGTTGCCCACTCCTTCGACGCGGCTAAGCTCATTTACAAGGTTCGTGGCCATGTAGTCGCCCAAATCTGTCTCGTCGAGCCTGCCATCTTCCGAGATAAGTGCGATCACCATCAAAAAGCCCGACGACGACTTTCTAACTGTAACCCCTTGGCGTTGGACAGTCTCGGGCAGCAGGGCAGTCGCTTGTGCCAGCTTGTTTTGCACCTGTACCTGCGCAATGTCGGGGTCTGTGCCTGTCTCGAATGTCAGCGTGACACTTGCACTGCCTGACGAGGTGGAGCTGGAAGAAATATAGCGCAGACCGTCTAGCCCGGTCATCTGCTGCTCGATCACCTGCGTAACAGTGTTGGCGACGGTGTCGGCGGAAGCACCCGGATAGACGGCATTTACCGAAACCGTCGGCGGTGCGATCTGCGGATACTGCGCCACGGGAAGTGACAGAATGGACAGCACGCCGATCCCCATGATGAAGATCGAAATGACCCACGCAAAGATGGGTCGGTCAATAAAAAAGCGGGCCATTGGTGTTCCGGTTCTGGATTATTCGGTTTTTGTTTCAGACGGCTGTGCGGAGGTCTCCGCAGGCGCAGTCTGGTCGTCCGTGGATGCAGGTGCCTCCGCTTCGGGGGCCGCTTCGTCTTGTGGTGTGACGGTCGCGCCAGGGCTGGCTTTTTGCAGCCCGACTGTCACGATACGATCACCCGCAACCAAACCCTCGCTCACTGCCCAGTCACTACCCATGTCCTGCAGGACAGTCAGTTCGCGGGATTCGACAACATCATTGGCACCTACGACCATTGCAATAGGTTGGCCGCGGCGGTTCCGGCTCACGGCCTCTTGAGGGATTAGAAATACATTTTCGACTGTTCGCGTTGGCATCTCGACCTGAACATACATGCCGGGCAACAGCAGCTTGTCTGGATTATCGAATGACATTCGCAGCACGACAACGCCGGTCTGCTCGTCCACATCCGGTTCCGCCGCGGTAAGTTGGCCCGTCTGATTGTAGAGGCTACCGTCGGCGAGTGTCAGTGTAACCTGCTGTGTGCTATCGCCCATTCGCTCACCCAGATTGCCGCGCCGCCAAGCGATAATCTCTGCGGCTGATTGCGTAACATCGACATAGACGGTTTCGATATTCCGGATTACTGCCATCGGTGTTGCCTGACTGGCGGTGACCAATGCGCCCTTACTGGTAAGCGACCGACCGATTTCACCTGAAAGGCGCGCTGTGATCTTGGTGCGGTCCAGCTCGATCTGGGTTGCGTTGCGCTGTGCTTGCGCGGCCTGAAGTCCAGCCAATGCCGTGTCACGCGCAGCAATCGCAAGATCAAGCGCCGCCGTACTTGCGACGTTGCGCGAAGCAAGCTCCTGCTGACGGGTCTCGTCTTTTTGCGCGGCATTCAGTTGCGCCTGCGCTTGTGCGACTGATGCATCTGCTTGCGCCAGTGCCGCTTCATAACTTGCGGGATCAATCTGGTACAGCACGTCGCCTGCTGCCACGGTCCCACCTTCCTGAAACAGACGTTCAGTGACGATGCCTGCAACCTGAGGACGTACCTCAGCGGTAGCAGAGGCAACAACGCGACCGGGCAGAGTTGTTGTAAGTGTAACGTCCTGCGGCTGAAGCGTCATTACAGTGACGGCAGGCGGCGGGCGCCCTTGTTGTTGCGCGGCGGCAGGAAACGCACTGCAAGTCAGAGCTAAGCAAACCAAAGCCGAATGCCGAAGAAGGGTGGTAATGTGCATGGTATACTGGTTCCATTAAGCAATGTGGATCACGCAAAGACGCGTAAGACAGCGTGTTTCTGCCGGAAGAGAATTAATTCAAAGGTCAGGCCCGGTCGTTGGCGGATTTTGCGGCAGTTTCTGGCACGCATCTGTCTGGAGGGCCGCTGCCGTTATTGCCACGGCTATAGCAGTCCGGCGATAGAGTATGAAGGAAATACATGCCCCTGCCCCCATGAGCGGGATCAGCAATGCCATCGCCAGTACTGCGTCCCCCATCAGTGCCCCCAGTGTTCCCACCAAAAGGCCTGATCCCATCTGAATGAAGCCCAGCATCGCTGCCGCTGCTCCCGCCTCGCGCCCGAAAGGGGCAAGTGCCGCTGTCGACATTGCCGGCATTACAAACGCGATACCGCACGAATATATGGCCACTGGAAGCATCACACTGAAAAATGTGGGCTGCGAAACCAGCAGAGTCAGAATGCCCAGACTGCCCAACAGAATAAGGGCAAGGCCGGCAGGTACAAGGCGCAGCGCATTGAACCGGTTCATCAGGCTACGCACGACCAGCGATGCAGCAAGAAAGCTGCCCGACTGTGCCAGCATGGCAACGCCGAATTGCTGCGGACTGAGGCCGACGGTATCAATCAGAATGAAAGGCAGGAATGTCGCCTGCGCATAGATTGCACCCAAGGCACCACCAATGACGCCTGCGGCAGTCAAAAACTGGCGGTTTCCCAGAAGCATCCGGTAGCTGCGGCCCAAAGCACGAAGGTTGAGACGCGACACGTCGCGGACCACCGTTTCCTTGAGATAAAAATAGATGACTGCGATTGAACCCATGCCGATGAGGGCCATCAGAATAAACAGCGATCGCCACCCAAAGAAAAGCAGCAGCAAACTGCCAAGTGTTGGCGCAAGTGCAGGTCCCAACGCAAGGATAATCCCGATCAGGTTCATGATCCTTGAAGACCGTTCGTCTGTGAAAAGATCCCGCACGAGGGCGCGTGAAATCGCAACCCCCACAGAGGCGCCGATCCCCTGCACAAATCGCGCCAGTATCAAGACCTCAACCGTTTGCGCGAAAATCGCCAGTATACTTGCGGCGCAATAAAGCGCCAGAAACGCGATGGTGACCGGCCTGCGGCCAAGCGCGTCGGAAAGCGGCCCTGCGATCAACTGCGCGAACGCAAAGCCGCCAAAATAAAGCGTCAGCGTGAGTTTGATCACTGATTCTGTTGAGCCGAATGCGCGTACCAGCTCTGTCATAGCGGGCGTGTACAATGCCATGGAAACGGGCCCAATCGCCACCAACATCGCGCCGATCATACTGACGCGCCGTTCGGTCATGAGGGGCGGCATGGTCATTTGGCATCCCCTTGGTCACAGCTTTGGGTGTTTAGGTTGTCACACAGTTTGTGGCAAACCGATTTGAACACTTCGAAGGCTTCTGAATCGACCCCTTCAAATGCCACGCCCTTTGCTCGTTTACCGGCAAGCTGAATTTGCTCGATAACAGGTCCAGCGGCTTCGGTGAGCGTTACAATCTTGGCACGCCTGTCATCCGGATCGGGGTTGCGCTCAATCAATCCGGAATTCTCCAGTTTGTCGAGAAACACTGTCACGCTCATCGCTGTTACGCCCAATCGTTCTGCCAGATGATGCTGTCGTAATGCACCGCAAACCGACATATGCGCCAACACACGCGCCTCACCGGCCGTTACACCAATCATCGACAGCTCGATTTCGCGCTCGAAGGCCGCGCGCATTAACCGTGCTGTTGTGCTTATGAGAAAGCCGGGACTGTCGGTGTCGATCTTGGGGTCCATGATTGCCTTCAATATACTAAGTTTAGCTTATTATGTGTGGGATATATTGTCGGTTTGGCGAAAGTCAATGCAGCGATGCTTGAGAGGCCTTCGATTGATATCCGGTACCGATGCATGCAAGTTCCGCGTCTAACATTTGACGGGTTCAGTGCCATATTTCTCAAGGCGTTGGCATGCATTCTACTGCATGCAGTAACGGCTTGTATTCAGACCACTGGATCGAAAGAAATCGTGCGGATAGTACCTGCAAGAGCTTGTCACCAATGGCGAAGCTGGCATCTTAGTGGTTAGGGATGACGGGCACATTCGCTTTGGCCACCCAACGCAAACAATCATCCGAAGTTTCGCAAGGAGATAACAATGTCCAAACCCAAACTACTGATCGCACGCCGACTGAGACCCATCGTCGAGCAAAGGGCCGCACGTGACTATGACGTTGTTCTCAATCCTGAAGACAGGGTGTTTTCCAGCGCCGAACTGATTGCTGCATGTAGTGAGGTTGATGCGGTTTTGCCCTGCCATTCAGAGCATTTCAGTGCCGACGTTCTGAATGCGATTGGTCCCCGCCTCAAGATCATCGCCAACCACTCGGTCGGGACAGATCATGTCGACCTTGTTGCTGCCAAGGCGGCAGGCGTGGTGGTGACCAATACGCCCGATGTCCTGTCCGATGCCACGGCTGAGATTGCAATTCTTTGCATGCTGGGCGCTGCGCGGCGCGGGGCCGAAGGCGATGCGATGGTTCGGTCCGGCCAATGGACGTTCTGGTCCCCGGATTTCATGGTCGGGCGGCAGGTCACCGCCAAGCGGTTCGGCGTTCTGGGCATGGGACGGGTAGGGCAGGTTACGGCGCAGCGTGCGCGCGGTTTCGGCATGGAAATCCATTACCACAACCGCAGCCGCCTTCCTGCGAATCTTGAGAATGGAGCGATCTTCCACGACTCGCTTGAGAGCCTGCTTGCGTCATCGGACGTACTGAGCCTGCATTGTCCTGTCACGGCAGATAACAAAGGTATCATCAATGCACGCACGCTCGCGCTGTTGCCTGATCGGGCGATTGTCGTGAACACAGCACGTGGTGCGCTGATTGACGAGGATGCATTGGTTGAGGCGCTCACCTCAGGCA
Source organism: Sulfitobacter guttiformis (assembly GCF_003610455.1). Taxonomy (NCBI): domain Bacteria; kingdom Pseudomonadati; phylum Pseudomonadota; class Alphaproteobacteria; order Rhodobacterales; family Roseobacteraceae; genus Sulfitobacter; species Sulfitobacter guttiformis. Next base: position 2,204,394 of record NZ_RAQK01000001.1, read on the forward strand.
AGCTTTTTGCTGCTGGTCTTGATGTGTTCCAGACCGAACCAGTCGGTAATCCGGCGCTCGCGGCATTGCCGAACGTTTTTTTGCTGCCGCACATCGGCTCCGCAACAGAGGAGACGCGTGATGCGATGGGGATGCGCGCGCTGGACAATCTGGACGCATTCTTTGCTGGCAAAGCCCCGGTTGACCGAGTTGCGTGAGACAGGCGCACGTGTCTGATTTCGGCCTTTGGTAAGTTTTTCTAACCAAGCCTTGCTTTTTAGCTACCGCCATCTAAAATCGTTATTGGCTGGCGGCGAAGAAATGTTCACAAAGAGCGTTAACAATAAAGCCTGCGTCACAGTCAGCGACTTCACCGTCTGGGAGGACACCAATGACCGATACACCTAAAACAGCGTCGCTTTCGCGTCGCAAGTTCCTGCGCACGGGCGCGATCGGCGGAACCGCCGTTGCCGCGACCGCACTTTCCGCCCCTGCTGTTCTGGCTCAGGCGCCGATCGTGATGAAAATGCAGACTTCCTGGCCCGCATCCGACATCTGGATGGATATGGCACGCGAATACACAGCCCGCGTCGAAGCGATGGCAGGTGGTCGCCTGACGATTGACCTTCTTCCTGCTGGTGCGGTTGTTGGCGCGTTTCAGGTGATGGATGCCGTACATGACGGCGTTATTGATGCGGCGCATACCGTGCCTGTGTACTGGTACGGCAAGTCGAAAGCGGCGTCTTTCTTTGGCACCGGGCCGGTTTTTGGCGGCTCTGCCTCGACCATGCTGGCGTGGTTCTATCAGGGCGGTGGCGCAGAGCTGTACCGTGAATTGACGCAAGATGTGCTCGGGCTCAACGTTATTGGTCTGATGGGTATGCCGATGCCGGCGCAGCCGTTCGGCTGGTTCAAGTCGGAAGTCAACACCGTGGCCGATCTTCAGGGCTTCAAGTACCGCACAGTGGGTCTTGCGGCTGATCTGTTGCAGAGCATGGGTATGTCCGTGGCCCAGCTGCCCGGCGGCGAGATTGTTCCGGCGATGGAGCGCGGCGTGATTGACGCGTTCGAGTTCAACAACCCATCGTCCGACCGCCGCTTTGGTGCGCAGGATGTTGCCAAGAACTACTATCTGTCGTCCTATCATCAGGCGTCTGAGTCTTTCGAGTTCCTGTTCAACCGAGACTTCATGGAAGACCTGCCAGAAGACCTTCAGGCCATTCTGCGTCACGGCGTCGAAGCGTCGGCCACTTCCAACCTTGCACTTGCAATGAAGGAATACTCCAAGGACCTGTCAGAGCTTCAGTCAGATGCCGGCGTGACTGTTCACCGGACGTCCAAAGAGATCCTTGCCGGACAGCTGGAAGCATGGGACACACTGATTGCAGATCTGGAAACCGATCCGTTCAACAAGAAAGTAATGGATAGCCAGCGTGCATGGAGCGAGCAGGTTGCCTACTACGAACTGATGAACGCACCCGATCTCGGTCTGGCGTTCGAGCACTATTTCCCGGGCAAGCTTAAGCTCTAAAAAGCCGGAAGGCGCGGATCCTCCGCGCCTTTTTCGCCTTCCCCGCCCGAGGCATCCCGCACGGAGTTTTCTGAATGCAAAATTATATCCGGTTCGCCGATAGTCTTTCGGCCATGTTTGGCAAGGCTTTTGGCTGGCTGATCATCCTCATGACTTTCGGGATGAGTTATGAAGTCTTGGTCCGCTACATGTTCAACAGCCCTACGCCATGGGCGTTGGACGTAAGTTTTATCATGTACGGTACAATGTTCATGATGGGCGGGGCCTACACGCTGTCGCGCGGCGGCCATGTTCGCGGCGATTTCCTGTATCGACTGTGGTCGGACCGGACGCAGGCAAAGGTCGATCTGACGCTCTACTTCCTTTTCTTTTTCCCAGGCATCCTCGCGCTCATCTTCGCTGGCTGGAAGTATGCGAGCCGGTCATGGGGCTATGCCGAAGTCTCGGTGAACAGCCCTGCAGGTATTCCGATTTACCAATTCAAAACAGTGATTGTCGCGGCGGGTATCTTGCTGCTTATCCAAGGTATCGCGCAGGTCTTTCGCTGCATTATCTGCATCCGGCAAGGTTATTGGCCCCCGATGGCATCGGATGTCGAGGAAACAGAGACGCTGCTGATGAAGCAAGCTGCCGAAGGGCAGTCCAAGGACCTGATCTGACCTCTAGGTTCAATTTTAACGCCCTTCTAAATGCGGAGTTCACAACGTGACAGACCCCCAGATTGCCTTGACCATGCTCGGCATCTTCATCTTTTGTGTGTTTTTGGGGTTCCCCATCGCATTCACCTTGATGGCCATCGGTATTGCTTTTGGCTATTACGCCTATTTCGACGCTTCACGCATGTGGCGCGGTTATAACCGTCTGGATGAAAATGCGGGGTGGTTGGAATCCACCAATCTGTGGTTGGAGGGTTTCTATAATAACAGGATCTTCGATCTATTCGTGAACCAGACCTATACGGTCATCTCGAACGAAGTTCTAACCGCGATCCCGCTGTTCCTCTTTATGGGATATATCGTGGAGCGGGCGAACATCGTCGACAAACTCTTTAGTACGTTGGCTGTGGCCACGCGGAGCATTCCGGGTTCGCTTGGTGTGGCAGCGCTGATCACTTGCGCACTTTTTGCTACGGCAACGGGGATCGTGGGTGCGGTTGTGACACTAATGGGCCTTCTTGCGCTGCCTCAGATGCTCAAGATGCGCTATGATCACAGCTTTGCGGCAGGCATCATCTGCGCTGGCGGCACGCTCGGTATCCTTATTCCGCCCTCCATCATGCTTATCGTCTATGCGGCCTCCTCGGGGGTCTCGATTGTGCGGCTTTACGCAGCCGCCCTTTTGCCAGGGCTGGTCCTTGTCGGACTATATCTGACCTACATCGTTGTCCGGTCTATCCTTCAGCCTTCACTAGCGCCGAAACCGACCAAAGAAGAACTTCCCGAAGTGCCGATGGGCAAGATGCTCTGGATGCTCGCCACCAGCTTCCTGCCACTTGCGGTGCTGATCCTCTCCGTTCTGGGCTCTATTCTGTTCGGTTTGGCCACACCGACCGAAGCGGCCTCGATCGGCGCATTGGGTGGCCTGTTGCTGGCTGTTGCCTATCGCGCAATGACTTTTGATAGATTGCGCGAAAGTGTCTACCTCACGGTGCGTACTACGGCGATGGTGTGCTGGCTTTTTGTTGGCTCCTATACCTTCTCTGCGGTATTCAGCTATCTCGGAGGCGAACATGTCATCGCCGAATTCGTCAAAAGCCTCGATCTGACTCCAATTCAGTTCCTGATCATTGCACAGCTTATTATCTTCTTCCTTGGCTGGCCCCTCGAATGGTCCGAGATCATCATCATCTTCGTGCCGATCTTCCTGCCGCTTCTGCCGCTGTTCGGAATTGACCCGCTGTTTTTCGGAGTACTCGTGGCGCTTAACCTGCAGACAAGCTTCCTAACACCGCCCATGGCTATGAGTGCATATTATTTAAAAGGGATCGCTCCGCCGAATATCAAACTGACCGAAATCTTCGCGGGCGTTCTGCCCTACTGTGGAATGGTGCTGATCGCGATGATCCTTATGTACAACTTCCCGCAGATCGTCTTTGCCTTGCCGGATGCGTTCTATGGCCCGTCAAGATAAGGCACAGGCCATTCTCGGGCTGGGGGCGGTCGCGATGCGCGACCGCCTCGCCTCTGGGGCGCTTCGGGCCGTGGACCTTGTAGAGGCCTGTCTGGCCCGTATTGCGGAGCTTGAACCGCAGGTTGGCGCATGGGCATGGCTCGACGGCGATCATGCGTTGGAACAGGCGCGTCGTCTTGACCACCTACGTCAGTCCGGTAAGCCCGTCGGTCCGTTGCACGGCCTGCCTGTCGGACTGAAGGATATAATAGACACCAAAGGTATCCCTACCGAGAACGGTACGCCAATTGATGCCGGCCGTGTACCGTCCGAGGATGCGTGGATTGTCGCACGTCTTCGTGCTGCAGGGGCGATCATTCTTGGCAAAACCGTCACGACCGAATGTGCGTTTATGCACCCGGGCAAGACGCGCAACCCTCACAATTCTGCCCATACGCCAGGCGGCTCGTCACAAGGTTCGGCCGCCGCCGTTGCCGCCGGAATGGTGCCGTTTTCCGTGGGTACGCAAACGGGTGGGTCGGTAATCAGACCCGCTTCTTTCTGCGGTATTGTGGGCCTGAAATCAACGTTCGGGTTGATCCCGCGCACAGGTATTCTGCCGCAATCACCGTTCCTTGATACCGTCGGTGTTTTTGCACGCAGCGTCGAGGATTGCGCACTTCTGGCCGAGGTCCTTGCAGGCCACGATCCAGCAGATACAGCCAGTGCGCCTATGCCGATGCCGCGTTTGCTAAGTGTCGCGCAGTCAAACGCGCCCGTACTCCCGGTTTTTGCCTTTGCAAAACTCCCCGGTTGGGATCAGGCTGACCCGCAAATGATTGCCGCAACCGAAGATCTGGTGGACCTGCTGGGTGAGCAGTGCTTCGAGGTCGCACTTCCCGACCTTGAGGATGTTGCCGCCATTCGCGAACGGATCAATTTTGCCGAGATGGCCAAATGCTATTATGGGCTTGAGCGCCGCGGGCGTGATCTGATGTCAGGCAAGCTGAAGTCGGCGATTGATCAGGGCAAATCGGTTCTTGCGCGTGATTACATTGCCGCGCTGGACTGGCGGGAGCTGGTTAACGCAGGCATGGATGCGGTATTTGCGCGCTGCGATGTGCTATTGTGCCCCGCGGCTTTGGGTCCCGCGCCAGAGGGGTTGGACGATACCGGAAGTGCACTGTTCAATGGAATTTGGACTTTGAGTGGTATGCCTGCCGTAACGCTTCCTGTGTTTACTGCTCAGAACGGTATGCCCATGGGTATACAGCTTATTGCAAAGCGCGGTGATGACGCGCGGTTGCTGCGCACCGCACGTTGGCTAGCGGCTTATCTTGAAAACCTTGATGAAGAGAATTGAAAAATGACTAAAGTATTGGCCGTATTCGCCTTCCTCGTATTGGTTGGATTTCTTGTAATCCTTATGATCCACGTACCGCGTCTTGATCTTGGCGCTGTCATCGCGATCACTGTGCTCCTTGCAGCTTGGGACCTCTTTACAACGCACAGATCCCACAAGCCTTGAAGCGAAGTTATGCCTTATGGCATCAGGTCTTAGGTGCGGATAGTGGCTTAAATAATGGCGAGTTCCGGCCTGATCGGGCCGGTGTTAGTCTGCGACTGGCAGCTTTGAACTGGACTGTCACCTATCTCTAACGAATGGGATCACGCGCAAGCTAATCCATACCGGTTGCCAAAACGCATCAATCAGCAAATATGACAAACTTAGCTACAGAGGCGCAAACGGACCGCAGGCCTTCTTCTTTTTCAGGATCGCTGCTATCGATCAGCATGGTAACATCATACACACCATCAGCCGACGGTACCCGCATTGCATTTACCTCCGCTGGTGAAGCAACACGTCCCTCTATTTTGCTTATCCATGGCTGGGCCCAGCAATTCATCTGCTGGCAGCCTATTGTGGAAAAGCTGCAAGACCGCTTCCATATAGTCGCTATGGATCTGCGGGGTCATGGAGCTTCGGACAAGCCCGAGAACGAAGCGGCCTACACAAATACGGAGCTCTGGGCCGAAGATGTTAAGGCAGTGATAGATGCGGCAGATCTTAAGACGCCTTTGCTTGTCGGTTGGTCATATGGAGCACGGGTTGTTGCCGCCTATCTGTCCCTGATGGGAGATGCAGATATCGCTGGGATTGCTCTGGCAGGTGGGGTCCTCGCTATTGGAGCCGAGCGCGAGAGTTGGATGGCGGGCGCCGCAAGTCCGGGTCTGGATCGCGATCTTTACACAGATGATGTTCCACGACGTCTTGAGGCTACGGCACGTTTTCTCAAGGCATGCACAACGCAACCGTTGGAGCGCGAGATTTTTGCCAAGATGGTCGGCGCAAATATGCTTTGCCCCGCACATGTGCGTCGTGCCCTATTCAGAGCTGATGTCGATCTGCGACCTGTCTTTGAGAAGTCAGGCTGCCCGGCTCTAGTTATTCATGGGACGCAGGACGAAGTTGTTACCTGCATAACCGGGCAAGCTGCAGCCAAGTGCTTTAAAAATGGACAATACATTGCATACGAGGGGATCGGCCATGCGCCGTTTCTAGAAACACCTGATCGCTTTGCCGAAGATCTTTCGAGATTTACGATGGCATGCCAGCGCGAGGGCGACCAAAGGATCAGAACATGAGTGTGAAAACCGCTATTATCGGATTAGGAATTATGGGCCGCCGGATGACTGAGCATATGGCCTTGCATCCTGGCTTCACTCCGGTCGCCTTGTGGGATCCCGATCCAGCCGCTTGCCGTGCCGCGCAGCCATTCGCACCGGAGGCGCGGATAGTGGCCACACCGGAAGAGGCGATTGCGGCTGCAGAACTGGTTTATCTGGCCTGTCCGCCAGTGCCACGCAAAGCTTATGCTTTAGCGGCTGCAGATGCTGGTAAGGCCCTGTTTTTGGAAAAGCCGCTTGGTATTGATATCGCCGAAAGCAAGGCGCTTGTCGCCCACTTGGAACAATGCGACGTGCCGGCGGCGATCAATTTTACACAGGCGGCTGGTGCAGCCTTGACTGATGTGAACGAAGCTGCGCGAGCAGGCACCATGGGGGACATTCTGGGCGCCGATATAGTGGTGACATACGCCGCTTGGCCGCGTGAGTGGCAAAAAGCAGCTGATTGGTTGAAGTTTCGATCAGAAGGCGGGCCAACGCGGGAAGTAATCTCGCATTTTCTGTTCTTCGCGGAACGCATTCTTGGCCCCCTTTCGGTGGTCTTGGCGCACCCGTCTTATCCGCCAAACCCGGCTTTGTGTGAAACACAAATGCTGGCACGTCTGGAAACACACGATGGGCGGCCGGTGAGCGTCATGGTCAGTGTGGGCGGCGCTCAGCCTGATCGGCAGGAACTCACCATAAAGGGATCACGGGCCAGCCGGCGTATTTCAGAATTCTACATTGATGAGGTATCCGATGGTGGGCCGTTTACCGCCGCTGCGGAGCGTCCCAAAGACCCTCGTGCCACCAGTTTGAAAGCCCAGTTAGACGATTTGCTCCTTTGCCTCGAACGAAAGCCGAACAGACTTGCTACACCGCAGGAAGCCTTGAGGGTACAGATTTTGATTGAGCAGATGCTAGCGGAGAGAACCTGAAGGAAAGGTTTTCCATCTTAAGAGTCCTGCAATTTTAGGAAAATGTGCTGTAAAGTTGGGCTCCGGTGTAACGGTTTCATTAGCTGACCAGCGTTTGCGGCGCGAGGCGCCTAGCGCAGTGTTCTGAACTGGTCAGGACGACCTGAGGCCACTCACATTGCAATGGCCGGAGTCGAGCGAACTGCGAAAGGGGCGTGCTATTCTCGCAGTGCTAGAGAACCGCGTTTGATCCGTTGCATGCCGCAGGTTGCGGACGGTCGGGTCGTCGCCACAATCCGGAGACTGCTCTAACCTCAATTTTACTATTTGCCAGTGAAGGCCTACATTTGCCTTACCGTCTGCCGCGTGGCGTCCATCAACTTTCATAAAGGCGTCCCCATGGCCCCCAACCCCAAGCTGCACCCGCGCAATCAACACATTGAAGGGTATGACTTTACGCGCTTAGTAGCGCAGACACCTGAGCTTGAAAAATTCACAATCCGGAACCCACGCGGTCAGCGGACTGTTAACTTTCAGGACGCGAAAGCTGTCCGAATGCTTAATCGTGCTCTCCTAAAGACGCATTACAATATAGATTTCTGGGATATCCCTGAGGGCTATCTCTGCCCGCCAATTCCCGGTCGTGTCGACTATATCCATTATCTCGCGGACTTGCTTGCCGACAGCAATAGTCAAATCATCCCGCGTGGTGGTCACATCAAAGCATTGGACATCGGCACCGGTGCAAGCCTGGTCTATCCCCTCACCGGGCAAAGCGAATACGGTTGGAGCTTCACGGGCGTTGATATTGATACAGCGGCACTCGAATCCGCAAGGCAGATTTCTGACGAAAATAATTTGAACGTCACTCTTCGGCGACAGATTGATCCCGAGAATATCTTTATTGGTGCTATCGAAGCCGATGATTTTTTCCATCTGTCGATGTGCAACCCGCCGTTTCATTCGTCTCTCGAAAAAGCGGGCAAGGGCACTCAACGTAAGTGGGCGAGCCTCGGAAAAGGCCGCTCGAACAAGCTTAACTTTGGCGGTCAACATGCAGAGCTTTGGTGTCCGGGTGGCGAGATAGGGTTTATCGCCCGAATGGTTGAGCAGAGCAAAAGTTACAAACATCAGTGTCTTTGGTTCACCTCACTGGTGTCCAAGAAAGATAACCTCCAGCCCCTCAACCGGATTTTGGGACGAGCTAAGGTTGACGAGTTCAAGATCGTCGAGATGGCACAGGGGCAAAAAACAAGTCGTTTTATTGCTTGGACTTACATCAGACAGGCTCAACGGTCCTCGTTCGCCGCAAGCGTTGGGACGCCGGATGTACATTGACAGGACGCTATCAAAGCACATGTCTGCTTTGGAAACGCTGCATTACAGTACCCCGTGATTCTGATGGGACTAAATCAGGACTATTCTGGCGGCGTTTTCGCCCTCAAGGTTGATCAGCGGCTTTCAAAATAATTGAGGGGCAATTTCAGATAGGATCGGCCGTTGCTTTCATCTTCGGGGATCTCTCCTCCGCGAATGTTGACTTGCAGCGCTGCGAGCATCAACTTGGGCAGCGGCAATGTCGCGTCGCGCGCATCGCGCAGAGCGCAGTAGTCGGCTTTCGTCGGAGAATTTTTCCAGTGAATGTTGGAATTGCGTTGCTCCGCTACTGTTGCCTCGCATGCGGCATCGCGCTCGGGCGCGTAATCGTGCCCGACAAACACACGCGTTTTCTCGGGCAACGCCAGAATTGCTGAAATACTATCGTATAGCGCTGCAGAGCTACCGCCTGGAAAATCAGCGCGGGAGGTGCCGCTGTCGGGCATCATCAGCGTGTCATGCACAAACGCAGCATCGCCCGCGACATAGGTAATAGAGGCAAGTGTATGTCCTGGTGAAAACATCACACCTACAGAGACGTTGCCAAGCATGAAGCTGTCGCCTTCGGCAAACAAGCGGTCCCACTGGCTGCCATCGGTTGGGAAATCTTTGGGCAGGTTGTAGATGTTCTGCCAAAGGGTCTGCACGCCAGTGACCTTCTCTCCTATGCCAGTGGATGCGCCCGTCTGGGCCTTGATCCACGATGCGGCAGAGAAATGGTCCGCATGAGGGTGCGTATCTAGTATCCAGAGCAGTTCAATCCCCTTCTCGCGGACATAAGCCAATAACCGTTCGGCATTATTGGTCGATGTTGCCCCTGCCAGTGGATCGAAATCCAGCACGGGATCAATGATCGCCCCTTTCATTGTGTCGGGGTCATGAAACACATATTGCCAGCTTCCGGTTGGTTGGTCCCAAAAACCTTTTACGACGGGATTGCTCATTGTGTTTCTCCTGCAAAGGTGGGGCCAATTCGAAGGCTAAGTCTTGAGTAGGTAAAACAGCTTTAACGGTCGCCTCTTGCACCATCTAGAGCGCTTAGCACGAGCACCTCACTTTGCTTCAAAATTGACGGATTGAAGAGCACCTACTTTTGCCGGATTGGGAACTGACGTTTGAAACGGAATAATGTGAAAATGATAATCTTTCGGATGGTTGTTGTCGTTCTCGCTTTCTTTTTGATCGATTTGAATTTTTTGCTCAACGTCTGAATCTAAAGTGATCGTTGAGGTCAAAACCGCAGTAATCACATTCGCAACTGCACTTGGCCCTGCATAATGTATGACCGTGGCAACCTTGCGCAGGCTCCAACATCAGGTTGATATGGCTTTGCTCTGCTGTTCGTCAAACATCCCTTGGTAAGAGATGTTGCAATCAATAATTGAGATCCGCCAGAGAGTCTGGCGGATCCTAATTTTTTGCATAAGATAAAAGTGCCTTTACGTACTTGAGCGCTTAAACTGACGACAAGATATGAATTTTGCGGTCGGCCATCATATCTTTGGTCTTTGCAGCGTATTCTTTCATGTGAGGGGCAGCAGCATGGGCGCCGAGCGCTTTCATACTTTCCCATTTTTCAACCACGACGAAAGTGTCTGCACCAAACGCGGCTTGCATAGGCCCGGCGTTTTCAGTGTCAATCGTGGCCTCATAGGCGATGCAGCCATCTTCCGCCAATACAGCGGGAACATTGGCGTTAAACATATCCAGGACTGCTTCGCGCTGGCCCGGTTTTGTGGTGATTACTGCAATGACGTGAACAGTCGACATGAATTAGTCCTTGTTTGTGGCTTGGGTTATTTGTTTCTAGTGCGTGGTTGCCGGATCGGTTTTGGAAGTGTCGCGCCAGATCAACGCGACGATTATCGCAGACGCCGCACCTCCGATCAAAGTTGTAAGCAACCCCGGAAAGCTGAAGGCAAAGCCCGCAGCGCCAAGTGGCAGGCGCATCCATGGTCGTACCATGCCAACGCCCAGAAGATACCCCTCAAGCCCACCGGACAGCAGGATAATTCCGATGATGATGGACGGTAGGACGTAGATAAGGGGCGTCAGATCACCTTGAAGCACAAGCGCTGGTTGGAAGAGGAAGAAAAGTGGTACGAAATATATAACCACCCCAAGCCGCATCGCAGTGAACGAGGTCAGCATAGGCTTGGCCCCTGCAATAGTGGCAGCAAGGAAAGCTGCAGCACCGACAGGGGGCGTAATGACTGACAACATGGCATAGTACACAATAAAGAAATGTACGGCGACTGTGTTCAGGCCGCCGATTTCGATGATCGCCGGGGCGAGAGTGACAGCTAGGAAGATATAGGCCACGATCGCCAATCCGGCCATGCCCATGATAAAGCAGGCTAAAACGCCCAGTGCGATGATCATGTAAACGTTGTCTCCACCCAAAGCTACCAATCCCGAAGTCATGGAGCCTGTCACGCCTGTGATCGTCAACGCGCTGACGACAAAGGCAATCGGCAAAATGATCGCAGCAGTTTGAGTGACAAGAATGCCAACCTGACGCAGGGTCGCGAAGAGGCGCTTGGGGGTCATCATGGTTTCACGCTGTAGAAAGCTTAGGGCGATCATCAGCGCACTGGCGTACCACGGCGCATAATACTCCCACCGCATGTACAGCAGGCCCCAGACCAGAAAGATCATGACCGACAGGAACGGCCACCCGCGTTTGAGGACTTCGCGGGACGAGGGCAATTTTTCCGGTGCCATCCCGACCAGACCTTTGCGCGCAGCATAGGCATCAACCTGCAAGATCAGGCCAAAGTAAAATAGAAACGATGGCAAGATCGCCGCGACCATGATGGTTGCGTAGTCCACGCCAATAGTGATCGCCATCACAAAGGCGATAGCACCCATAACAGGCGGCATAACGACACCACCGGTGGATGCGCATGCCTCGATTGCGGCGGCGTAATGGGGTGGGTAGCCCACTTTCTTCATTGTCGGAATGGTAATAGAGCCGGTCCCGGCGATATTTGAAAAGATCGAACCGGAAAGCGATCCGAAAAACGCGCTGGCAACGATGGAAACTTTGGCAGGACCGCCACGGTATTTCCCGAATCCTGCATTCGCCAGATCGATAAAGAACTGCCCCGCGCCGGTGGCAATCAGAACACCTGCAAAAACGAGGAAGCCAAGAACTATTTCGGCAACGATTTTCGTCGTGATGCCCATAAGCCCCTCGGTCCGGAATACATGCGCTTCAATCATCCGCTCGAATGTATAGGGGATGCCCATCAGAAGGCCGGGGAAATAGTCGGCAACTATGGGATAAAGACCCAATAAAAAAACCACCAGCAGAAAGGGGATGCCGCCTGATCTGCGCGCGACTTCCAGCATCAGTAGCCATAGAACAACGCCAGCGGGAAAGTTCGTCCAGCCCGCCTGCACGATGTCCCACGCATGTGTCGAAAACCACATCGAGATGCCGAGGGCGATGGCCGCAGCAGCGAGATCATAGATCGGCACTTTGCGTTGTGCTTTATGTCCCGGCAAGGCGATGAAGGCCGCAGCCAGAAAGATCCCGATAAAAAACCAGTAATACTGCCCTTCAATTAGACGTTTGCCTCCAATCGGCACGCCGAATGTATAGGCCAGCCCCATGCCAAGACCGCTTGTGCAAAGCAGCACAAATGTGATGCTGGTCCAGGAAAATAGCGGCCCAAGGCGCGTGAGTTCTGAATCGTGCTCTGCATCGGCATTAGAAGCTGTCTGGTTGGTTGTGTCTGACATGCGGTTATCCCGGGCAAAAAAAAGTGAATGAAGAAGGGGAGGGCGTGACGGAGCGAGGTACCGCTCCGTCGGTTTTTAAGCTATTTGCACGCTCACAAACGCGAGCGGAAAACCTGTAAGCCTTCGGTGTGTTTGGCCATGATCTCGAGAAATGCTTCATTCTCGAAGTTGATCTCTACACCTTGCTCCATTGCTTCTTTCATGCCGGACTGACGTGCTTCGATCCACGCATCCATCTGCGTAATCGCGGCATTGTTCCAAACGTCATCTTCGTCGGTCCACTGGCCGATTTCACGCAAATACTTCACAGTGCCTTCGTGGATGGGGATAGGGTTGCTGTCCAGATAGCCTCGGAACAGATCAACGGACATACGTGCCGCCAACGCATGTGACCCTTTGTAGGTATCATGCGACTGGTCCATCCACTTGGCCATGTTATAGGCAAAATCCACATCTGCTGTTGCCGGTATCGCGTACACAAAGTTCGAGGTCATCGAAGCAACCCCTTGGGCAGTTTTGACACCCAAAGACACAGTCGTCGGAATGGTCATGGGGCGGTGGTTCAAATATGCGTTCCATCCATCCTTGTTTTCGGGGTCCATTGCCAGCCAACGGATACTGCCGGGGGCACCCTCCATTTCAGACAGAACTGACGAGATGGGTGAACAATATGCCACGTCCGATTTGCCCTCGACAACCGAACGGCAGTTTTCGCCGTAGCTGGAAGCGGGAACGTACGTGATTTTCTCTGCAGCTTCTTCGGGCGTCAGTCCAATGAACCCCGGGAGGGCCTTTGTTACAGCCGTCACAATTGCCGGTGAAAACACACCAGAGGTGACGCGTACGCCGCCCTTGCCGATATCTTCGAGGGTTTGAAGATCGGAATCGCCAGCTACAACAAAGCCCCAAGGCGTATCATTATGATGCCACACAATGCGTTGTGGTAAAGGTTTGGCTGAGGCATAGCCGCCAGTGCCTTCGGTTTGCGCAGCTATTTCGGACGCTGACACCGACGAAATTGCAATATCTTCGCGATCGGTCAGACGCTTGTAGCGCATTGGCTCACTGTCTTCGGGTACGATCCGCACCGTCGTGCCAGTCTCTTTTTGCAGTGCTGGACCCCAACCGTTTGTCGACGCAAAGCTGCCCGTCGATGTTCCTGGCGTGCCGATTACCAACAAACGAGGCCAATCGTAATCCTGTGCCATTGCCGAAGTCGACAGACCGAATATGACAAGTGCAGAGCTGAGGCCCAACCTTGTTGATACTTTTGAAAAATTCATCTTTTCCTCCCGGTTATAGTAACTTGAATGTGCTCCCGGCCGGAGCGCCGTGATTTCAAACCCAAAATGCGGAAATGCAGATTAAATCTGGGAATGTACCGGCCGAGGTCGAAGCTGTTGTGCTGGTAGGCTGGCATCCTCCCAATTCTTTTTAGGCCTGCTCTGATGAGGTCAAATGCCTCAGAAGTGGGCCATGATTTGCGAAGCTGAACGTCCTCCTCCCGAAGACGTCAGCCCCTCTCTGAATCGGAGGTTAGGGATAAATTTTATATATCGCAATACCGCTGAGCGGAACTTCGTTCCACTCTATGAATTATCCGGTTCGGGGAAAGATGGTTGCGGCGCGTCAAGCCTTTCGGACATTGTACTGGCGCTGTAGCCAAGTCATGCATGCTTGCGCATCCGGATCGACGATCACGAAATGGCAATTATGTCAGGTCTGGAGTGCATTAGCTGCGACCAAGACGCATCCCCGTCACCTTTCAGCAAGTTTAGTATTACGGCGTAAGAATTGTTAGTTCGCTGCACGGTTTTGGCAGTGCCCTGCATGTGGGATTTTACAGATGCCGCTTTTTCTGGGTGGGCGGATCAAAAGTTGATTGCGGTAACACATTTTCAAAAATGAGTGGCTTAATGTCATGCCTCGGAAACCAGATCTGTCCGGCAAGGCCTCGCTGTTTAGTAACAGCGCTATCAGATCGAACATTCCTGCTCGACCGCCTGTAATCTGAAAAAGGCTTCGTCGTTTCACGATGAAAAACGCCATCAACGCCAGAGATAACCATGGGCATCTTTAAGACTGCTCCGGATTAAGCCCAAGGCCGAAATGCAGTCCAATAGCGTCTTTACCCGCGTCGGAGCGCTGGTTCTCCCCGCAAGTTTCGTGTTCGGCAAGTCGGCAGCAACGAGATGGCAAGCTCCTAAGTGGTGTCAACGCTGATGGCTGCTGCGAATTCTCGGGCCAGCTTTCTCTATGCTTTGAATAACGCAGGATCCCTGAACCATGATCTCACTCGGTCTGAAGTGACGGAAGTGCTGAGTGCGCTGGTTTCCGGTGTTTGGATGATGCCTAACGGCGCGGCTTCGCATAGCCTTGTCATTGAAATCTATGGGGACTGGGGCGAATTCCGCGTTTGGCGGACGCTTAAACGACAAACCCCGCCGGGTTAAGGGCGGGGCTTCTGTTGTTATGGTTGCGGGAGTAGGATTTGAACCTACGACCTTCAGGTTATGAGCCTGACGAGCTACCGGGCTGCTCCATCCCGCGCCAATGTGGGTTCACTAAGGCATGCCGAACTGGACGGCAAGTAGATTTCCGAGAATTCTTTCCAAATTGTGCTTATTTTTTCAAGATCAACAAAAAGACCTGCTTTTGTTATGGTTCTTTTCTATCTCGCGCTTGCCTTTGTATGCGAAGCGGTTGGGTGGGGACAGGACGGGGCCGCATGATTAAAGCGCGGCAAGCCGAGCGGTCATTGCCGCGGCTAGTTGCAGATCGGCCAACAAGAGGGCGCGCATGCTTTCAGATTCCCCGCTCCGCAAAAGAGCGGAGGGATGCAAAGTGATCAGCACGGGTATCCCTTCGCGCCCACGCTCCACGCGGCCACGGCGCGTCATCAGGGCTGCGCCATCGCCCGTGAGGGTTTGCGCGGCGGTAGCGCCAAGCGCTATGATCAATGCAGGTTGTATCTGTGCAATCTCGCGCTCGAGCCATACGCGACAGGCATCGACTTCTTTCCTGTGGGGACTCTGGTGAATGCGTCGCTTGCCTCTGGGCGTAAATTTGAAATGCTTGACTGCATTGGTGACGTAAGCGGCGCTTCGGTCCAGCCCCGCCTCGGTGGCGATCGCGTCAAACAGCTGTCCCGCTGGGCCGACAAAGGGCAGACCTGCCAGATCTTCTTGGTCACCGGGTTGCTCGCCGACAATCATCAGTGTTGCGTCGGTGGGGCCTGTTCCCGGTACTGCCTGCGTGGCCTGCGCACCGATCGGACAGCGTGTACAGGCATGAAGATCATCAGCTACCTCCCGTTGCGGCAGCCGCTCCAGTATGCGCTCTGCGCGCATCGGCGGAAGGGTGGGCGCATCCTCCTGCATCTTGCGCATCCGTGCTTCGGCACCTGCAATAAGACCGGGGATGAGGTCAGCCTCCGGCAGGTTTTTCCAGTATTTCTTTGGCATCTCCGATTGCATCGCCTTAATTTTGAGGCGGGCGGGGTTAAAGATATTTGCGTAGTAGGTCTTCCAGAGTTCCTCAGTCTCGTCGCTAAGATCAAGACGCGCACTGGTCACGGCTTTGTGGTCCAAATCGCCAGCAGCGAACCGCGTGGTCACTTCGGGTGTCACGATGACCCAATCCATATCACCAAAACGACGGGTGAAAAACGGGGCGATCAGTTCCTCTATTCTATGATCCGGCTCGAACCAACTGATGAATTGGCGGCGGTTGGCGCCTTGCTTTGTTATCTCGCGAAACCGGACAAACGCTTTCATTTTGTGCATGTCGCGGCGGATATTCTTGGCCCATGCTTCGAGTTGCTGTACTTCGGCATCGGCACGATTGCCCAGAAGGCGCGTGTTTCCCCGACAGCGGAGCAACACCCGGTAGAGCAAATCATGAGAGCCCTCCGTCCGGTGCGCGCAGATCAGTTTTGCCATCGGCACGAAACCGGCAGGCACCGTCATGTCACGCGAGGCGGGCAGGGGAGAACCACCGCCAAACAGGCTCTCTGCGTCACCCTCCATCGTCCACTCAACATCATCAGCGGCCACGTCATTGCTGGCCAGCGCCCGTGCTGCATCGCGCCACGCTTCATATGTTCCCAGTCGTGGCAGGCGGGGGGCAAAGATCACAAAAGGCTCAACTGCTCGGGTGGGGGGGCAAAGCGTGCACGCAGATTGGCCGCATCTGTCAACCCGCCCGGTGACCAGTCGCGGGCGGTGATGAACGGCTTTGCCTTGTTCATTAGCGCGCCGATCCGCTTGAGATCACCAAACCCCAATGCTCCGCTCCGCCGCGCAGACAGAATACGCGCCACGGATTTCGTCCCGAAACCCGGTACCCGCAGAAGCATGTCGCGACCTCCACGGTTCACATCCACAGGAAACATTTCACGGTTCGCCAGCGCCCAGGCCAGCTTTGGATCAATCTCAAGATCAAGCATGCCGTCAGTTGCCGCCGACGCAATTTCGTCGGCCTGATACCCATAGAACCGCAGTAGCCAATCCGCCTGATACAATCTGTGCTCGCGCACCAGCGGCGGTTTGATCAGGGGCAGCGCGGCGGTGCTGTCGGGTATAGGTGAAAAGGCGGAGTAATAAACTCGCTTGAGCTTGTACGAACTATAAAGCCGAGTTGAGCTTTGCAAAATCGTGGCATCATTCGCTCCGTCAGCGCCTACAATCATTTGCGTGCTTTGCCCCGCAGGAGCAAATTTCGCCGCGCGCCGTCCGGTGTGGGTTCGGTCTTTTGCGGCTTCCTTGCGTAGCTGCACACGGCCCATAGCGCGGCGAATTTCATCGCCGTTTTTCTCGGGAGCATAGGCCTTGATTCCGGCGTCGGTTGGCAGCTCGATGTTCATAGACAGGCGGTCGGCAAGCAGGCCAGCCTCTTCTATCAACTCGGGCGAAGCGTCGGGAATCGTTTTGAGATGGATGTAGCCACGAAAGTGGTGGTCGTGCCGAAGGCTACGGGCAATCCGAACCATATCGCCCATTGTATCGTCAGGGCTTTTTATGATGCCCGAGGATAGAAACAGTCCCTCGATATAGTTGCGCCTGTAGAACTCGGTGGTCAGGTGCACGACCTCCTCTACCGTAAACCGCGCGCGGGGCACCTGTGAAGAGACGCGGTTGATGCAATACGCACAGTCATAAATGCAGAAATTCGTCATAAGGATTTTAAGCAGGCTGATACACCGTCCATCGGGCGCATAGGCATGACAAATCCCGGACCCTTCGGTACTGCCAAGGCCGTTACCGTCCGCGCTGCTCCGCTTTGTCGTGCCTGATGATGCACATGATGCATCATATTTCGCAGCATCGCTCAGCAACGCCAGTTTTTCCTGTAGGGTCAATTTTGTCATAATGTTCTTATAATGTTCTCGCCGTATTGCTGACAAGGAAATTACGACGTGAAAATATATCGCCTGTGCGACGGAACAACGCACCCTTTCGGGCGTTTGGGCATATGATGAAACGAATATGCACTTTGCTCGCTCTGTCCCTTCCTGCTGTTGGCCACGCCGAGCAGGTGGGTAATGTTGATGTTGACTGGCTCGGAAATGATCTGATCATCGAAGCATTGGCCGATCCAGAAGTTGAGGGGGTTACCTGTCACGTCACTTACTTCGAGCGTGGGATTATCGACCGCCTACAAAAGGGGAATTGGTTCGAAGATCCGTCGAACTCTTCCATATCCTGCCGCCAGACCGGCCCTATTAAGATTGGCGATATTG
Source organism: Sulfitobacter guttiformis (assembly GCF_003610455.1). Lineage (NCBI taxonomy): Bacteria > Pseudomonadati > Pseudomonadota > Alphaproteobacteria > Rhodobacterales > Roseobacteraceae > Sulfitobacter > Sulfitobacter guttiformis. The sequence continues at coordinate 2,222,461 of NZ_RAQK01000001.1, forward strand.
ATCGCGGCGACGAGGGCGAGGATGTCTTTACAAAAAGCCGATCGATCATCTTCAAATCTATCAAGATCAAGCGGATTTTTGACGAGAAAAACCAGACGCTCATCTACATAAGCCATGCGCGCGACGTGCAAAACGGCTCTGCCAAAATGTCGATGTCAACGGTACCGCTTTATCAGCCATAAATCGGCCAAGTATTGTCGGCCTTCATCGGCGAAGGCCCGCGTGTGCTGGTTTATCCTCTATTGCTCCGCCACCACATTCGGATAGCATGCAGAAAAAACAAATCACATCGACGGGGCAGTTATCATGACACTTTCACGCAGACATTTTGGATTGGGCCTCGGGGTTCTTACCCTCGCCGCTTGTACTGGTGGCGTCAGTGGGGTGGTGCCCTCCGGAGGGGCGGGGGGACTGCCGTCCGACCTGTTGCCTGTTCCGAATGCCAGCTATGATGCTTGGGTTAACAGTTTTCGCAGTCGGGCAGCAGCGAGCGGGATTTCTCAATCAACGCTCACAGCGGCGTTTCGCGGCACTGGCTATCTTCCCGGCTGCGTGAAGCGTGATCGCAACCAGACCGAGTTCAAGCGCAGTCTCGAAGATTACCTTGCCATCGCCGCTTCTGATGAGCGGATCAGCAAGGGGCGCGCAGCATTTGCCCGTCATGGCGGCACCTTGCAAACTCTCGAGGGGCGATACGGCGTAGATGCCGAGATTATCTGTGCGATCTGGGGACTGGAAAGCTTTTTTGGCGAGCGGCGCGGCGATGTACCGGTGATTTCTGCTACATCAACGCTAGCGTTCGACGGGAGACGTGGTGCCTTTTTTGAAAGTCAGCTGATTGCAGCGCTCAAGATCGTCCAAAATGGTGATATTCCAGCTTCGCGCCTAACTGGGTCATGGGCAGGCGCAATGGGTCATACCCAGTTTATTCCTACGTCCTATCAGGCCTTTGCAGTCGATTTTACCGGCGATGGCCGTCGCGACATCTGGTCTGACGACCCAACTGATTCGCTCGCCTCGACGGCCGCCTATTTGCAGAAAAACGGCTGGACACGTGGTGTGAAATGGGGAGGCGAGGTTGGCAATGGCGCGCCGCAAGGCAGCATAATACAGCCCCAGCAAGGTGGTCCTCGCTTTGCGGTGACAAGCAACTTCCGAGCGATCAAGCGGTACAATAACTCTGATGCTTATGCGATCGGTGTGGGGCATCTGGCGGACCGTATCGCTGGCGCAGGCCCCTTGCGCAGCAGCTTTCCACCCGATGTGAACGGTCTCACAAAGGATGACCGCATCGCTTTGCAGCAGCGTCTGACCGCAAAAGGCTTTGATACCGGCGGAAGTGATGGCGTTATCGGCCCTAACAGTGAAAAGGCAATCAGCGCATTTCAGGCCAGCCGTGGAATGCCTGTCACTGGTACTCCCTCTCAAGCACTGCTTGCCCAGCTCAGCTGATTACTCTTTAAAAAACCACGTTGATCATCGGCACACTTGGCATTGTTGAGTTATCCTCAATAATGTCGAAAGGTAGCCGCACCGTAATTATACCCGCCGGCGTTGTATTTTCCATGAAATCATAGAGGTAGGTGGTGCGGTCTCATTTGTGCCCTTTTTCGGGATTATGCCGTTTTTGAATACAATAATCCGATAGGCTCCAATGAACATTCGCTTGTGCACGTATATCCTGATACCTTTTCTGGCGCTCGCGGCGTGTAGTTCAGCACCGGCTTCCTATTCCAGCCGTATGGAAGGTGCGCCCCTCAATTTCGCGGCTCAACCTGCCGAAATTGACGCACAGGCCGCGGCGTTGATAGAGTTGTCCGAGCGAATGGTGGTTCAATCGACTATCAAGGGCGCGGCCATGGGTGCGGTTGTGGGGTGTGGCCTCGCGGTGGCTTCTGCAGGCAATGTATCGAACTGCCTTGCAGCGGCAACTGTGGCGGGTGTTGGCGGTGCGCTTGCAGGCCATATGGCGGGCAAAAGGCAGGTCACGCACCGGATTGAAACTGTCTCTCCCAGCGTGATTGTGCGCACGTTGCGCAAGACAAACCAGCAGCTGGCACTGGTTCAAGGATCACTGCCCGCGCGCTTGGCGGCACAGGATAGGTCGCTCGCCACCCTTGATCTGAAACTTGCAACCGGAAGTATTGACCGCGAAACTTATCTTGAGAGAAAAGAAAGTATTGTGTCCGAGCGTCGTGCCATTGCGGATGCTTTGCTCGCAACGGAAGCGAACGCAGTTCAAACGACAGCAAATCTTCAATCCGCAGCGGCTCGGGGCCAGACAGGGCTGGCATGGCACATCTCGGCGATAAAGGCACTGGAACGTGAGGTAGGCTCAGCCCGTTCCAGCATTTCATTGCTATAATCCTCGCCTACTTCCTTGGACGAAGTGAAAATGCATCCCGCAACTGGCAGCACCTATAAGTTTATAACTTAGAAAGATGAAATAGAGGGCGAGTTTCGTAAACGCGCAGTCCGATCTTGGGAAGCATGGCGAGGATTGCACCCGTTGCTCTCGGCCTGTCGCACACCGGCAAGTCAGAGAGCCTTTGCATTAATCTGTTCATGTGATGACCAAAGGAAATTCTGTCAGCAGACCGATAATAATGATTTGGCTACATCAACGAAGGAAATGCGCATTATAAACGTTGGCATTCAATCCTGGCGCTGGACAGCGTTTCTGGCAGTGGCAGAATTCAGCGTCCCTATACATACCGCGCAATTTGCCGGAAAATATGTGCAAATCTGTCAGAAGATATATGGTGCTGTTGGGGAGGATTGAACTCCCGCTATAGGTATACAAAACAGCAGGTTAAATGAGTATTTGTAGCGTTATTCTGGACGTGTCTTTGTAACACAATGTGATCACGTCTAGGATCGTCTGAAGGGCCTCTGATCAACTTTGCAAGCCCTGAAGTTAGATCGTGTGGCTGATTTTCAAACAATGCTATTCTCACCTATTAGAGATTTAACTTCCTATAGTGCATTGAAAAAACAGATTTGTTGTTGAGATTCATCTAATCACTATTTGGACAACAAAGTGAACAGTTTCAGTAATTTAGACGAGCGTATTATCCGGGAGCGAGTCAATCAGACCCAAGCCCGGGAGGCGTGGATAGATAGTGAAGACTAGCGTAAGCATAGCTATCTCGGTAGTATGAACTGGGAGGCGCGCAGCGGCAAAAACTATCTCTATCGTCGGATCGGCAAATCAGGCAAGTCATTGGGGCCGCGATCATCTGAGACCGAAGCGACACTGAAGGCTTTTAGCGATAACAATCAACAGCTGGAGCGGCGGCAGGCGCGCCTTGCAGATCAACTTAACACACAGTCTGCGATCCTGCGGCTTGCGTCACACACGGATACCAGAGACTGCAGCTAGGGTTCTACGTGAGATGCGGATCCACGGCCGGAACTACGGTGCCCGCGTCGTCGGCACAAACGCCCTTTATGCCTACGAGGCATTGGCGGGTGTCCGATTTGAAGAGGCTATGGCCGCGACTGGCGACATTGACACTCTGCTGGATGACCGCAACCGTATGCGATTGATTGCTGACACCAAGGAAGCGCTGGGGGTATCACCCGGTTCATTCAGCAAAAGGCGGATAAGACATTCCGGTCCCATGGCCCCAATGACTTCAGGCTCATTAATGATAGCGGATATATGGTCGAGTTCATCAGGCCGCTGCCAAGGCCATTAAATAGGCAAATGTCTGGCTCATGACACAAGTATCATTCGCAAGTCTCACACATCGAACAGATCAACCAATAGGTTAGGATTACTGCCTTGCCCTTCTAGTTCCTCAAGCAACTGAACAAGTAGTGGATCATAGCGCTTAGCCGCGCGCACAAAGCGCTCGTTACGATTGCGTGTCCGTTTGAAGTCTTTACGTGTCTGCACGATTGCATCACGGAGGCTATCGGCAAGCGGATCTTGATCCACAACAAGTGCATTCTGAACCTTTAACCGCCACCTTAATAGTCCGCCAAGTAAAAACGGTGCGTAGTTAAAGCGAGTATAGTCTGATCCAATCTCGCCTTTGAATTCTATCAGCACACGATCGACAAGACGCTCGACATCCCGACGGTCAAGAAGAAGGGGGGCGGTATCTGAACGCGACAACAAGAAAGCGGCAGCGGCGGTTTCCTCTTTGTATTTCCACTGCTTCACATTTCTAAGAAAGATGCGTGACAAAGCCAACTTTTCTTCCTTTTCGGTTCGGCACGTTCGGCCAAAGCCTTGGTAGACAAGCACCCAATTCATCGGATGGGTGATGAACGGATGTTTGAAAAGTGGATTGCGCGCATCCCATGCTTTGAGCAAGATTTTAGGTAACTCAGCAGGAGAGCGCCTGAATTGCCAAGTCAAAAATTTAAGCGATTCATTGTCGGCAGTAAGTTCACTAGCGATGCGCTTTCGAATGTGCTGGAGCGCCTTGAGTGTAAGGTTCTCCAATTGCTCTTTGGCTTCTGGTGGCACGCCATTAGGCAAATCACCATCGCTCGAAATGCAATAATGCCTATTCGGCCTTGAAGCGAGCTTCCGTGCAAGCGCAGTCCAATCAACGTCCTCTGCGTTGATATTGTCCTGCAGAAGGCTGAGAAGCCCTGCTTCACGATTGTTATCCTCCCATGCATCCATGCTACATGGCAGCACCAGTCTATCCGGAATTGTTGCTGGCGAAGTGCCAAGCTCATCTACCAATTCGTTCCACGGTGTATGGATTTCCTCCGCGGCATCCCAGTCGACTATAAACTGTCTGGATAACATCGGCGCATCAACAATGAAACGCGCACGCCCCGCGGCAGGAACTTGCTCGACGCTCAATTGAACGGGCACTGGTGCCGATGTCTTCGATGATAAATCTACACGCGCTCTTCTAGGCCATTCTTCCAAATCTTTTCTAAGATGAAGCAAAAACTCAGTTTGATTCGCTTGGATTGCAAAAGAGGCGGGCGCCGGTGAGCGGTAGACCCGGCCGGCAGGAAGGGTTTCGGAACTGCTGATCAGATCATAGCTGGTCGCACCTGATTGGCCGAGCACAATTGTCGAGATTTGCGGAAGAAAATCAAAATATACAGGATCACCATCCGCAAATCGACGCGCTGCTTCCAAGGCACCTTTGGCTACGATGTCGTCATTCAGTGTAGTAACCTTTAGCGCGCTCTTCTTTTGCAGCGCAGCAGATAGACGCTCCCTTACGTGACCTGTTGCGAGGGTTTCAAACAGAAGAATATCGCACCCTACCAAGTGCTCAAGCGTCTCTGCCGGGAATTCCGCGCCTTGCGATAGTGCAGTCTCCGGGGGAGAAATTATGACAAACCGGCCCCTGTCGTTTTGAATGAGCTCCGGTTCAGCTTCACCTTCCAGAGCTAATTTGTGCACCGCTATTATTTGATTAATCCAGTTTCCAGAAACATTAGGATTGCTCTCCTGAAAGAGCGTTTTGCTGCGCTCCAAGAGGCCGCTGTAACCCAGCGATGAGGCCAGATGTTTTGCAGCTTTGCTTCGCTCTGGAGCAAAAATAGGGTCTTTGCCCCCGGCCTCCAATCTCAACCTTAGGCGTTGAACAGTAAATCCGTCTGACACATGCCCTATGATTCCGATCATAAGATTGTCTTCTGGATCAAACGACATTTTATCGTCCACCAGACACCCGAGAACGGCTAAAACTGAACGCCAGACGAGAAGGCAGCGGCCCGTTTTTCCCTTGGTCATTGCTTCGATCAAGCGCTCTTGAAAGCGTTCAGAAGTTCTAGGGTCATCATCTATGGAAAGTGAACAAAACTTAGCCCCATGTGCCAGACCTGAAATTGATGCCGCCAATTGTTCCGCAGGAGCTGAATTATCCCCAAAGACTGATGTGACGGATTTTCGGCGCTCTGGGCTTCCTACAATTCCCCAACCGTTGCCCCGCCCATGAGGCGCAAGCGAGGCTTGGCTACCCCCGATCCAGCGTTGCGAGGTCTCATCTCCGATCCTCACAATGCATGGGGACAACACGCTACCGGTGGTGTGTATCCCGTCAACACGTTCATAGCCGTCTGCTTCAATGGTCCAATTTCGCGCGGCGCGGTCTTTCCAACCGTTTAGGTCGTAGCCGCAGAGTTTCTTTGATGTCATGTAGCCCCCCATATATCGCGATGAAGGAAGCCGCGGATGGCTTCGCGTCCATGCGCCAGAGAACTTCCAACTGCGTCAAAGGCAATGGCTTCCGCGAATGCGCCATCTTTTTCAGCGCTTGCAGCATCCGGTTCGTGATGGCCTGGCATCAGGACAAGACCATGTCGAATGAGTTCAGTCTGCCCCGGAACGCGCCGCAACTCCGCGAGTCTCGAAACCGCATTTGTTGCAGATTCCTGAGTGGGGAGCCTCGACAAGGCATGCGGCGTCCAGACCGCTACACGATGTGCAAAAGCGCTATCATCAAACGGACTTGATATTCGTAAGGCTACGTGCGCCCGTGACAGAGTTAATAAGGTCCCTGGCTTTTCGGGGCGGGCCATCACTTCGACGACACGACCAATATTTTTGAGCCAGAATACTGCAATAGGACGTTCTTGATCAAACCAGACGCCATTTACAGCCTCCTCACGAAAGCTGATTGGTGCTTGTGCGATCAGCTCGGCGTCAGGAAGATCGTGCAGGGCCAGAACGATTGCCAACACAGAAAAGTCTGTCCAAGTCTGCGCCTGCCAAGCCCAGAGTTCATCAAGTGCCTTTTCGCGTTTTAGAAGTGCTTCCCATGCTTCGCGGATCAGACGATAGGTTTGGTTCTCCATGAGAACATAATTTGGCGTTATGTCAGTGGTTGCCCGAGCAATACCCATGTCCGCCAGATCCGTTGCAATAGTTTTGCAGAGTTTGACGAACGAGGCCACCGATTGGAATCGCTTGCTGCTTTGCGCACGAGGATGCTCGCGTAGCCATTCTCGCCCTACATCTCCAGCTAAGTGCAAGTATGAGTGCGCCACACGGTTCTCGAGGGTATCGAAGTCTTCATGCCTCACGACAGCAAGGATACGTTGATTAGCCCCCGCGCGTTCAGCAATCGTGCGCCCTGGTTGACGTGAAAGCCAGCGCATAGATCCCTGGTCCATTTCTTGAACGCGGTCTAGTGACGTCAGTTCTCTATGGCGCCTCAAGACACGACGAATACGCTCTCTGAATGCCTTGAGAACGGGGATCAGTTCACCAGCTTGCCGGACGATCTCCGCCATTCTTGGATCTTCTTCCCTTTCAGCGCGGTCCCAAGCGTTGGCCAAGTTTGACCACAGGTTTGTTGGATCTATCAGCGCTTCGCCCAATTCCTGAATACGAGCTGTTACTTCGTTCATCCGCGTTAGCGCATCAAGAGCCTCTTCGTTGGCGTCTTCCTCCTTGCCTTTCCGCGGGCGTGGGGGGAATCCAACCCGATCGGGTGACTTTGCTGTGCCGCGCTTAGGATAGGGGTGTAGGAGAAGTTGCCTTGGCTCTCCTCGCACCTCGTTTTTCATCAGGACAACATGTTCTCCCACCTCATCACTAGGCCCTGCTTCGGACAAAAGACTGTGTTGTGGTCCGAATGGTTCGGACGGATCCAAGCCTTTATTGGACCATGGGCGTGGTAATCGAAGCATTATCGCATAACGCCCTTCCAGACGAATTGCCCGGTGGCCTCTGCGGCATCCACTGACTCCTTTATAGCATCGGCAAGTGGCTCGTCCCCATAATCAGAAGCGAGCTTGCGAAGCTGATCGAACTGCTGGCTCTTGTCCTCGACATCAACCCCCCGCAATTTCGGCAAAAGCCGCATTTCGATTTGATCTGCGAGCGCTGTGCTAATCCGCTCACCGCCGCCTTCAAGCTCGGGGTATGCAGCAACATAAGAGATGATCGATCGGCCCAACCGATGGCCAAAGGGTTTTCCAAAGCTCTGCATAAGTGCCAGCATCGCATCGACCTGAGCTTCTCCACGAGATCGGTCTGCAGTCTGAAGTGGGCGTTGGCACCATCTATCCCAAGTTGACCGGCTTAGCGCTTTCTCAGCTTGTGCTTTGCCTTGTGCAGTCACGCGCACCAGCTTCTTTGGTGCACCGAAGCGCATAACATTGGCGCGGTCGACAACCTTGTCAGACAAAGACTGAGTGCTTTCGTCTTCGTTCATGGTTCCCGCAAATAGAAGGTTGTAGCCCGGGAATACACGAACGGGGCTATTTGGTATCTCAAGCTCGATCTCAGCATCCTTGCGCAGATTCTTCTCGGCCTCCTTGCCACGGGCAGGGCGGCTTTCAAGGCGGCTTAGGAAGTCCGAAAAATAGTATTCAACCCGTGCGAGGTTCATCTCGTCGAGCAGAACCATAAGCATTCTGTCTTGGACGGCATCATTGTTGTTCTGCTCATCTAGAGCGTAGAGCGCCCGGGCCATGTCTGTAGGACGGAAACGGCCCTCGATGTAGTTGTAAAAACCCATCAAATCCTGAGGGCTGTCCCATCTGGGCTGAACGGGCACCTGAAGAAAGCCGATGCCCATGCCGGCCGCATACTGGCGGGGCAGCTGACTTTTCCCTGTGCCTGAGATGCCCGCAAGGACCGCCATCTGGGTCGTGTCGTTTACTTTCATCGCGGTATGGAAGGCGCGTAAAATTCTATCGGGGTAATCGAGGCCAAAACTATTGAACCGCTTTTTTACAGTAAGTAGCGCTTCGGATTCGACAAATTGTTCGCTGACGTCCCAAGAAACCAGTCTTTCTATTACTTGCGGTGGCTTCTTCAGTTCGTGCAACGGATCTTCGTGTTTTTCCCCCGTTTGACCTGACGCAAGTCCGCGGGCCTTTTCGATTTCGCGGTCGAGGGTAGCTTTGCGCACTTCCAGACCCGTAATGCGGTCAGTAGCAATCGATTGCTCTTGCACCAAGTCGTCTTTTCGCTGTCGCGCGGCAGCCAGTTCCGCGGAAAGACTATCAAATTCACTGCGCAAATCACCGTAAGTGCTCCGTGTTGCAGCCAGGCGGTCCTCGACTTCGGTCAATTCCGCGTTCTTTGCCACAAGCTGGCCCTCAATCCCTGAGAGTTCGGTTTCCATCTTTTGAGCGCGATCTGCCAACTGGCTCACGCGGCTCTCAGCATCTTCCAAATCACGGAGATTATCACGAAGGTCCCCAACCCGCCTCTCGAGGGTTTCTTGCTCCTTCGAAAGATCCTCGATCCGGTGAACAATTTTGTCGGCGTGGGCAAGCTTGTCGCGGACTTCCTCTAGGGTTGCTTTTGCGCTTGCAAGCTCTCCATCTAATTCAAGTTGTTCTGTCATCGCAGATTCTGTTTCCAGTCGTATTTCGGCTACTTCAGACTTTCTGGATTCCAGTTGGTTCCACTCTGTCAAAAGATCGTCGCGCTGTCGGGTCAAGGCGTCAACTTCAGCCCCGATATCGGCAACGATTGCCATCGCTTTGCGCCGTTTTTCGAGTTCTTCCTCGAGGTCAATAATGACCACCCGTTTTTCAGCAATGCGCGCGTCTATTGCTTTCTCTTCTTCAAGCGGCCCCGCCAGGGCAACCAACTTGTCGTGCTGTGTCGCAAGAAACAACGTTATGAATGTCAAAACGACGAGTGCGATACAAAGCCCGCCAAAAACAAAAATGCTTGCACTGAACATATCTAATTTCCTTATTCGGGCGTAGTTGGTGCGTCGGGCACATCGGGTGGGCCATCAGGCGGCACAGTCAGGTCAGTCTGTGAATCGAGCTTTGCTTGCTGCTCCGCGAGAAGCGCTGTGACTTTGTTGAGTTCAGTTTCGGCGGCTCTCTGTTCATTGCGCGCTATGCTTACCGCACCGGCTGCCACGGATATGTTGGCTCGCAAGCCTGCAAGCTCCTCTCTGAGTGACAAAACCTCAGGGTCGAGAGCTCTCATTTGAGCCTCCAGAGTCAGAAATTCGTTTTGCAAGGTGGCCAGCTCGGAAGCGCTGCGTGTCCTTTGTTGTTCCAGGACAGCCGCCTCCGCCTGTGATGTTGTTACCTGACGCTGTGCATCTTCCGCGTCGGCCCGGAGTGACGACAGCTCATTGCGTGCCATCTGCACGTTCTGCGTGCGGGTGGTCACCTCTTCGTCCAAAGCTAATTTCTGTGCTTCAAGCTCAACGAGCCGCTGTTCGGCGTCTCCGATCGCCGCCAAGCGAGCGGTCTGGGCCGCGACCTCTGCTGCCAGCCGTTCTGCCTCAGCCGCCAGCGTATCGCGATTTGCTGTGGCTGCCGCCATTGCTTGCCGTTCCTCTGCTAGGGCCGAGGTCTGCGCGTTTAGCTGGCTATCCAGTCCAGCAAGACGCGCCTGCGCGCCGTCGGCCTGCGCATTCAAATCACTCAAACTGGCCTCGGTGGTCCCTAGCTCCGCATCTACGCGTGCGCGCTGCTGCCTGAAGTCTGCAAGGGCCTCAGTGATGCTTGTTTGTTGAGCCCGCAGGCTCTCTACCGAAGCATTTAGCTCTGACAGCTCGGACCGGCGCGCATTCACCTCAGTTTCAGCTGCCACGGCGCTTTGCTCGGTTGTCGAAATACGGCTCTCTATGTCCGCCAGATCAGCCGCCCTCACCTCCAGTCTGGCGAGCGTTGCGCTAACGCGCGCAAATTCTTCTGTCGCAGCCTTAAGCTCGGCGCGCTTGGCATCAACGGCAGGATCAAGGCTTGATCGCTCTGTTCTGAGCGCTTGCACCTGATTTTCAAGTATGTCTCGGTCTGCGGAGAGGTCGGCGACGCCACGAGTGAGCGTATCGCGCTGGGTGGTGAGGTTGCTTATCTCGGTTGCGACGGTGCGCTTGGCATCGTTCAGCTGCCGCGTTTGCATCGCAACCTGCGCAGCTTCCTCCAGTGTCTCTTCAGCAGTCGCAAGCCTTTCATCGAGCCTGCCGATCTCCGCGTCCAGTGCATCGCGACGCGAAAGGGTTGCATCACGCTCCAAAGCAGCTGCATCGCGTTCCTCGCGGCTGCGTGCGATTTCGTCTTGCCGTTCGCTCAGCGCGCCTTGCAGGTTGGTCATTTCGGTGAGTAGATCATCGCGGCTTTTCCTCAAGCGGTCATTCTCGACAGTGAGATAGTCGATGTTACCCGCAATCTCACCAAATCGCTGGTTCAACCCGTTGACATGAAAACCCAAATAGGTGAGCCCGCCCACAGATATGACAGCAAGCACTGTAACGATTTTGGTATGAATGCGCGATTTACGCGAGGTCTCGTTCGACGATGTCAAGGCATGCCTCCATATCCTTGGCAAGTTCGTCCACCCAGAAGCGGCGGACTTTCCAGCCTAGTGATTTCAGTTGATGGTCTCGCCAATGGTCTGATTGCTTTCTCTGACCATCAGTATTTTCATGGAAAAATCTTCCGTCTACCTCAAGGTCGAGCTTAACCCCGTTCGCACCGAAAAGTGCAAAGTCGAGTCGGCGACCTACGATTTCATATTGAGGTTGTGGAGTAAGTCCGCGTTTCTGGAGCGCATAGAAAACCCTGCGCTCCCAATCGCTATCAAACACGCCTTCACCGACACGTTTGCGAGGCTCGGTAGCTGCCGATGCAAGGGCCGCTAAACTGCGCACTTTGCCGCTGCGCGCATACTCAAGATCACCAAAGACGTGCGCAACAGCGCGAGCACGGGAAATCGCAACATTGAGACGTCTAAAGTCTTTTTGAAGGAAACCCACAGCAGACATCGGACTAGAGGGTCCCAGTGTTGGAGAAAACAGGATCACATCGCGCTCTTGGCCTTGGAAGCCATCAATGGTTGCGACTCTGAACTCAGCGGCCTCAAGCTTATGGTCAGGGACTTTGGCGCGCACGGCCTGTTCAATCGCATGCACCTGACCGCGGAAGGGCGAAGTCACTCCGACTGTTCCCTCGTATCCGTCTTTAAGCAACAAATTTTCGAGATGTTTCACGATAGCTGCAACTTCGGCTTTGTTCACATTATTGCCACTCTGCGCGAGTGGGGCGGCAACATGATCCCAAGCCAATCCCGGTTTTTGTCCCTTTGGCGGCTTGATGCTTTCAGGATTATAGGCTGTTTTTAGCGCTCCACCGTAAAACTCCCCACTGATATATTCGACAATTGTGCCAAAAGAGCGATACTGTTGGCGCAACATGATGCGTTCGGCACCCTGTGCCCTTTGGGCAAAATCAAAGAGCGAATTGCGGCTTTGTGCATAGCGGCTCATGGACGCCGCTGGAAGATTTTGCGCTTGCATCAAGTTGCGGTCCTGCGCCTGACTCAACCCGGGAATGAAACTCAGTTGTCGATTATCACCCACGACAACTGCTCTGCGTGCTCTGGCGAATAAAGGAAGCGCAGATGCGATATCACACTGGCTGGCTTCATCAAAAATCACTAGGTCGAATAAGCCATCAATCAAAGGCAAACGCTTTGGGGCGCCTAGAACAGAAACGAGCCAAAGTGGACGAAGCTCGACAATTTCGTTCGAGGCATCCGGTGGCACTCTGGTTTTTGAGCCTGAAAAATCCATTTCGGATTTTGCATTGTCCAAGAGCTCCCAACTCTCAGCCGAAATAGATGTGCGATTGCTAAGGATTAGGGGGAGCAGCCGATTCGCAAGTTCTGCGATTTCGTTGGTAAGCTCTACGAGATCAGTATCGGTCTCAATTTCATCCCTCTCAAAGCGAAGACGGAAGATTTCATGTTCGATCTCTGCAATAGACCAAACTTTGACATTTTTCGGAGTTTCATCCGTTTGAGTCTTTCGGAATAAACTGAATAACCAATCCAAAAATCGCGACCATGTGTTAAGTGGCTTCTCCACTGATGGCGGTTTTTCTGTATGGGAGGTCGTATACTTTTTACGGGCGTCCATGCGGTCAAGAAGCTCTGCTAGCTCACATTCAAATTGTGCGCGAAGGGCTGAACTTGCCATGCCGAGATCACGATCTTGAGACATTTGCTGAAGCTTATCGACGAGTAATTGATCAACCGCGCGCCGCTGTCCTTGTCCTCCTGATACCAGTTCATTGAGCACAGTAGAAAATGACCGATCTACGTCTTTTTGTGGGTCCAGAGTCCGCACGATAAATGGCGCTTCTGCTGCTATGCTATCCAAACGTTCCTGCACCGCGTCCAGAGCCTGATGGTTCTTTGAAGCCACTACGACAGAGCCACCTGCCGCCAGAACAGACGCAGCCATCGATACAATTGCCTGAGACTTCCCGGTGCCCGGCGGACCGGTCACGACTGTGAGAGGTTTTTGACATGCTTGTTGAACCGCGCCAATTTGCTCTGCGTTGAGTGGCCCCACGTTGATTGTCGGTGTCGAGCCTTCGCTGGCAGCAGGATTTATCCCCAGTAAAGGTGCAAGCGCAGTGCTCGATAGCCTCGCCTCAGGCCAAGCAGCAATTTCGTCTAAGTCTCTGATTGCTCCGGCCGTGAAGCTGCTATCATTAGGCAGGAAAAGTGCTGCCGCATCAAAAATGCCCTCATTGGCAGTGTTCAATTCGCCCGCCAACCAATCACAAGTTATCTTTCCACGTATTTGCTTTGCTGATGAATCTCTTAAGCGCGCCAGAAACTCATCTGTTTCCAATCCAACACCGTCAGTCTTTGCAAAGACATCGGCAAGCTCGTTGGCTTTCCAGCCTGTATTTCGCGCAGTGCCACGTAGCCATTCAGGATTGATCAGCACATCATTCGTCGAGACTTCGATTTCGAGATATCCATCTACTCTTCGCCAATCTGCCGTAATCAACCCTACGGGCCAGATCGCAGGAACACCTGATTTGCGCCCGATGGCGATTGGCCAACCGATGGCCAGAGTGTTCTCATTTGCTTCACGCCTCAATAAAGCTGCCCGGAAATTCGGGGCAAGCGCTTCACTGTCGATCTTCATCACAGTCTTCTGACCATCGGCGGGAACAAACGGCCCTTTGCCAGCAATCAGTTGCCAATTGTCACCGTGTCGATCTGGCGTCTGTGTTGTGGCCCCACGCGGGTCTGACCGAAGCGCCGATCTCCAATATCGCAGCAGAGCTTGGGGATCGAGTCGGGTAGTATCCGTCGCTAAATCTTCATCAAATGCAGGATCAGCATATTCTGCTGTCTGCTGCGAAAAGGGAGCAGCGACCAGTGTTTCTCCCTCCAAGTCTATGGAAGCGGGACTGCTCGTTAATGCCTGATCAAGTGACAGCACAGGTGGCGTGGCAGGTATCCATTTTCCATTTGAAAGCCGACGAATTGATCCAGTTGCGCAAAGAGCCTCGAGCTCCGAGAGAACTGTTAGCCTACCTTGAGCGTCGAAAGATCTGCCCAGAAGCGCATACAGTTCCTCAACTGTGCGGCCGCGTGGGAAAGCTCGAATGGTGTTCAGGACAACAGACATGCAGTAGAAAAGCCTAGTTAAGACAGAGTTTTTGCGACAGCGGGCTTTCTGAATTTCATGATCAGTGTCACCTAATACTCAACTCGTTGCGGCTTCCATGCACTCTGCCCACACTATGGATTTTTGTGATCGTTGCAACCAGGGGTTCAGGCATTTTTACAGTAGTTTTAGAATGTTAGTAATATTCCCAAGATCTTTGATGTAACTCTTACATTGTAGCCCGCTTTCCTGCTCCCTATGGTCCTCCAAAACAATGAGGTCACCATGCTCACAGGCACCATCCGCTCCCAAGTTGATCAAATCTGGAACGCTTTCTGGTCGGGTGGCGTCTCCAATCCGCTCTCGGTGATCGAACAACTCACCTTCCTGATGTTCATCAAGCGGCTCGACGATCTGCACACGCTGGCGGAGCGGAAGGCCGAAGACCTTGGCACCCCGATGGAGCGGCGGATTTTCCCAGAAGGCAAAGACGACAAGGGTGAGGCCTACAGCAACATGCGCTGGTCGCAGTTCAAACACTTCGAGGCGCGCGAGATGATGCGCATCGTGGATGAACACGTCTTCCCTTTCCTGCGCCAGCTGGGGGAGGAGGGCTCTTCCTACGGCACGCACATGAAGGATGCGCGGCTGGGCTTCTCCAACCCCAACCTGCTGGCCAAGGTGGTCCAAATGCTCGACGATATCGCGATGGACGACCGCGATACCAAGGGCGACGTCTATGAATACATGCTGGGCAAGATCGCGAGCGCAGGGGCCAACGGCCAGTTCCGCACGCCGCGCCACATCATCCAGTTAATGGTGCACATCATGGCGCCCACGCCGACGGATACCATTTGCGACCCCGCCGCCGGCACTTCGGGCTTTTTGGTGCAGGCGGGGGAATACCTGCGCCAGAACCACCCGCAGATGTTGCGCAATGCGGAGCAGCGCGACCACTTCCACAATCACATGTTCCACGGTTTTGACTTCGACAGCACTATGCTGCGCATCGGGGCGATGAACATGACGCTGCACGGGATCGAGAACCCCGACATCTCCTACCGCGACAGCCTGGCAGAGGAGCATGGCGCGGACGCGGGCGCCTATTCCCTGATCCTCGCCAATCCCCCCTTTGCCGGATCGCTGGACTATGACACCACGGCCAAGGATCTGCTCAAGATCGTGAAGACCAAAAAGACCGAGCTGCTGTTTATGGGCCTCTTCCTGCGGCTGCTGCGCACGGGCGGGCGTGCGGCGGTGGTCGTCCCTGATGGCGTGCTCTTCGGGTCGTCCAGGGCGCACAAAGACATCCGCAAGATGCTGGTGGAGGATCACAAGCTCGACGCGATAATCAAACTGCCCTCGGGCGTGTTCCGCCCCTATGCGGGCGTGTCCTGCGCGATTGTCTTGTTTACCAAGACGGGCGTGGGTGGCACGGGCGATGTGTGGTTCTACGACATGACCGCCGATGGCTACTCCCTTGATGACAAACGCACGGCCCTGCTCGACGAGGACCGCATTGGTGCGACACCTGCCGCCACGCTGAGTGCGGAGGAGCACGCCAAAAACAACCTCCCCGATATTCTGGCCCGTTGGGGTGCGCTGGCGCAGGAGGGCGCACGCCCCCGCACCGCGCAAAGCTTTACCGTCCCCGCGGCAGAGATCATCGCGACCGGATCATGGGACCTCTCGCTCAACCGCTACAAAGAAATCGAGCACGCCGACGTCACCCATGCCGCCCCCGCCGACATCATCGCAGAGCTGCGCGCGCTGGAGGCAGAGATCGCCGAGGGGCTGGAGAAGCTGGAGGGGATGTTGTGATGAGCATCTCCGAAGTTAGAGAACTTGGCGATGTTGCTGATTTTTTGTCGGGGTTTGCTTGGAAAGCCAAGCAGTTTTCAGACGAGCCAACCGGGATGCCGATTATTCGCATACAAAATGTTGGCTCCGATGCATCGACAGCTTTTAAATATTGGCCGGACTCATTTGCGGATCGCTTTGTCATTTCAACAGGAGATCTTTTACTCACCTTGTCAGGAAGCTTTAGAACGGTCGTCTGGTCAGGACCTGATGCTCTACTTAATCAAAGAATAGTCAAAGTCACTCCACGAGTGAATACGGATACTCGATGGCTCTTTTACGCATTAGAGGAGGCAATGGCACGTATTGCAAAAATGGGCAGACATGCTTTGGTCAGCAATGTTGCGCTGAGCGATCTAAGGGAACTAAAGATCAATGTCCCACCACTAGAGGAGCAAAAGCGGATTGCGGGGATACTGGATCAGGCGGACGCGCTCCGCCGCCTGCGCACGCGCGCCCTCGGCAAACTCAACACCCTCGGCCAAGCGATTTTTCATGAGATGTTTGGGGATCCTGTTTCCAATGTTATTGGCTTCCAGCAGGTCCGATTTCATGAGTTGGTGCCCCAAATTGACAGTGGTTGGAGCCCAAAGTGTCTTGACCGACCTGCGGACAGTGACGAGTGGGGCATTTTAAAACTATCAGCAGTCACCAGCGGAAGGTTCAGTGCATCAGAAAACAAAGCATTGCCTGACCATGAAACGCCAAAGGCGCAGCACGCTGTCAGAAAGGGTGATATCCTTTTTACCCGAAAGAACACCAAAGATCTGGTCGCGGCCACGGTGTTGGTGGACGCAGATCATAGCCGTCTACTGCTACCCGACCTGATCTTTCGGTTTCGGGTAGGTGACAGCAATTCCATCGATCCAGTCTATTTTCAGGCACTTTTGTCTTTCCCCACGAAGCGCCGCAGCATTCAAAAGCTTTCGGGCGGATCTGCTGGATCAATGCCTAATATCTCCAAAGCGAAACTTCGAGAGGTTCAAATCGAGCTTCCTCCGATTGACCAGCAACGGGAGTATTGCCGACGCATGGCTGCCGTTGAACAGGTCAACACAATACAAGTCCATGAATTGCGAAAGACTGAAACCCTCTTCGCCTCCCTCCAACACGGCGCCTTTCGCGGGGAACTGTAACCGCCTCACACTCTACGGTTGAGCGGACATCAATTCCGCCCTAACGTCTGTCCATGACAGGACTTTCCCCATGACCCAATTTGCCACTCCTGTTTAACTTCATCAGGCCTTGGCCACCCCTTGTTCGTAGAGTGCCGCCATGAAAGCCACCCATGCCCATCTTTTGAAGTTCATCAACAGCGCCACGCAATTCGTAATCCCGATTTACCAGCGCACCTATTCGTGGACCGAAAAGGAATGTCGCCAGCTGTGGAATGACGTGCGCAGGGCGGGCAACACGGATCATATTCCCGTGCATTTCCTTGGCTCGGTCGTCTATGTCGAGGAAAGCCTGTCCAACGCCTCGGCTGGTGCGCCGCTGTTGGTTATCGACGGCCAGCAACGCCTGACCTCCGCCACGCTCCTGCTGGCCGCCCTTGCGCGTAAGGTGGGAGAAGATGAGCCTGTCGACGGCTTTTCCGCCAAAAAGATCCGCAACCGCTATCTCATCGATCCCGACGAGACGGGGGAGCGGCAGTTCAAGCTGTTGTTGTCAAAGACCGACCGGACAACGCTCAACGCCCTCGTGCGCGGCGACGAGTTGCCAGAGCCAAAATCCAAGCGCATTTCCGAGAATTTCGATTTGTTCGCCCGCTGGCTGGATCAGGACAAAGATGCTGTCACCGATATCTGCACAGGTCTGTCCAAGCTGATGATCGTCGATGTTGCCCTGAGCCGCGACCACGACAACCCCCAGCTGATTTTTGAAAGCATGAACTCGACAGGTCGCAAGCTGTCACAGGCAGACCTGATCCGCAACTTTGTGCTGATGGGGTTGGAGCCTGAACTTCAGACCCGTCTCTATGAGCAATATTGGCGGCGCATGGAGGAAGGCTTTGGCCAGTCCGCTTACGCGTCCCACTTTGACGGCTTCATGCGTCACTATCTAACGGTGGTCACAGGATCGATCCCGCGTTTGGATGACGTTTACGAGGCCTACAAAGCATATGCGCAGGAACAGCTCGCGACAGGCCGCAACATTGAAGATTTGGTGCGCGAGGTATGGGAATATTCGCGCTATTTCGGCGCGATGGTTCTGGGGCAGGAAAAAGACCCCCACCTTTCCTTGGGGTTCAATGACCTTCGTGAGCTGAAGGTAGATGTAGCTTATCCGTTCCTGCTCGAAGTCTACGGGGATTTTAAGGCCGAGAAATTGTCTGCCATCGAATTCGTCGAGATCATCCGATTGGTCGAAGCCTATGTATTCCGACGCGCTATATGCGCCGTGCCGACCAACTCCATGAACAAGACATTCGCGACGTTCGGACGGTCCATCAATAAGGACGCATATCTCGAAAGTGTGAAGGCGCAGTTCTTGATCCTCAAATCCTATCGCCGTTTCCCTGTGAATGACGAGTTCATCGCAAGAATACAGGATCGTGACCTCTATAACTTCAGAAGCCGTGGCTACTGGCTCCGGAAGTTCGAGAACTTCGGGCGCAAAGAACGTGTTCATGTGGATGATTACACAATCGAACACATCATGCCGCAGAATGAGAATATGCCGCAGACATGGCGCGATGCGCTTGGAGAGAATTGGGCGGAAATTCAGGCAAAGTGGCTGCACACGCTCGGTAACCTCACATTGACCGCCTACAACTCTGAATACAGCGACAAAAGCTTTGAGCACAAACGCGATATGGAAGGTGGATTTAAAGATAGTCCGCTGCGCGTCAGTCAAGGTCTCGCTCAGGTAGAGGCGTGGGATGAGAGCGCCATCAAGGCAAGGGCCGCAAAGATGGCCAAGCGGGCAGCGGAGGTCTGGTGCATGCCCGCATTGCCTGAAGCAATATTGTCGGGCTATCGAAAGCCTGCTTCTATTGCATCTGAATACTCGATTGATGACCATCCTCATCTGGTAAGTGGTGAGATTAGTGGCTTGTTTGCTGATTTCCGCAGAGAGGTCAAAGCACTCGATCCATGTGTGACCGAACATTTCTTGAAGCTCTATGTCGCATATAAAGCTGAAACAAATTTCGTAGACGTCATTCCGCAAGCTAAATCGCTATTGGTATCACTGAAGATAGGCGTAGATGAACTAACCGATTCGCGTGAAATGGCCAGAGATGTCTCTGATCTTGGGCGTTGGGGAAATGGTCGAACAGAGGTCAAGCTGAGCGATCTTGCAGACCTTCCATATGTTCTGGGATTGGTTCGCCAGGCCCTTGATTTACAGTTGGGCTCGGAGGATGCCGCTTGACCCAATTCGCTTTCCTCGAAGCTGATTTCGCGGATATCGCCGCCTCCGCCCAAAAGGCGGAGAAGCTGGCCCTGTCGGACCCGCGTGCCGCCTGTTTCTGGGCGCGCCTTACAGTAGAGACAGCGATGAAATGGCTCTACCGGAATGAGCCAGCCCTGCGCCAACCCTATGGCCGCGAATTGGCGGCCCTGATCGCCGAGCCTACGTTCACCGCCCTCACGGGCCCCGCAATCGTCAAAAAGGCAGAGTTCATCAAGAACCACGGCAATCGTGCAGCCCACGACGACCGACGCCCACCATCCGCCCAGGACGCCGCAGCCACCGTGCGGGAGCTGTTCCATCTATGCTACTGGATCGCGCGCACCTACGCCCGCACAGCGCGGCCCGATCCTGCGCTTTCGTTTGATCTGACGAAGCTGGAAAAGTCGCTGACCATCAGCGCCAGCACCGTGGCGCAAATCCAAAAGGTCGAAAGCGAGATCAAGGCAGAGCGACAGCGTGCAGATGCAGCCGAGGCAGCACTCAAAACATCCGAAGAGGCGCACAGGACGGTCGAGGTCGAACGAGACGCCGCCCGCGCAGAGATCGCGGCCATTCGCAAAGCCAACCAGAAGATCCCAGACGATCACGACTATTCAGAAGCTGCCACACGCGACAGCTTCATCGACCAGTTGCTGACCGAGGCGGGTTGGCCGCTCGATCAGGACCGCGACCGCGAATTTCCTGTGGAGGGAATGCCCAACAGCACCGGTCAAGGCTTTGTCGACTATGTGCTGTGGGGTGACGATGGCAAACCGCTGGCCCTGGTCGAGGCCAAGCGCAGCCGCAAGGACAGTCGCACCGGTCAGCAGCAAGCCAAGCTCTATGCCGATTGCCTTGAGGCGCGGTATGGGCGACGCCCGGTCATGTTCACCACCAACGGCTATGAACATTGGGTCTGGGACGACGTGATGTATCCCGCGCGGCGCATCTCAGGCTTTCTCAAGAAGGACGAGCTGCAACTGCTACACCAGCGCCGTGGCAATTTGAAAAAGCTGCGTGATGTGCCACTGGACGAGGATATCGCGGGACGTTTCTATCAACAGCGTGCGATCCGCCGTGTGGGCGAGGCCTTCGAGAAGCATGCGCAGCGCAAGGCCTTGCTGGTCATGGCGACGGGCAGCGGCAAGACGCGCACGGTGATCGCCTTGGTCGATCAGTTGATGCGCGCCAACCGCGTCAAACGCGTGCTGTTTCTCGCGGACCGCATCGCACTGGTCAAACAAGCGCATGGGGCGTTCAAGGCCCATCTGGGTGCCACGCCTAGTGCTAACCTGATCGAGCGTCACGATCCGAAGAAAAACGACCACTCCGGTGCCCGTGTGTGTCTGTCGACCTATCCAACCATGATGGGCTTGATCGAGCAGATGAACGGCGGCGAAAAGCGGTTCGGGCCAGGCCATTTCGACATGATCGTGATCG
The DNA here is from genome assembly GCF_003610455.1 of Sulfitobacter guttiformis. Lineage (NCBI taxonomy): Bacteria > Pseudomonadati > Pseudomonadota > Alphaproteobacteria > Rhodobacterales > Roseobacteraceae > Sulfitobacter > Sulfitobacter guttiformis. The sequence goes on from NZ_RAQK01000001.1 coordinate 2,243,484, forward strand.
ATGAGGCGCACCGTTCTGTTTATCGTAAATACCGCGCAATCTTCGAGTATTTCGACTGCCTGCTGGTCGGGCTGACAGCGACGCCCCGCGACGAAATCGACAAGGACACCTATTCCCTGTTCGATCTAGAAAAAGGGGTGCCAACGGACTCCTATGATTTGGATGACGCGGTTGACGACGGCTACCTGGTGCCGCCCAAGACGATCTCGGTCCCGCTTAAATTTCAACGCGAGGGCATCGATTACGATCAGCTCACCGACGACGAGAAAGAAGAGTGGGATGCGATCGAGTGGGACGAGGACGGCAGCGTCCCGGACCGGGTGGAAAGCGCCGAGCTGAACAAGTGGCTGTTCAACATCGACACGGTCGACAAGGTGCTCGAGCATCTAATGCGGAACGGGATCAAGGTGGCTGGTGGCGATCGCTTGGGCAAGACGATCATCTTTGCGAAAAGCAGCAAGCATGCGCGGTTCATCGTTGAACGATTCAACATCAACTACCCACACTACAAAGGCCAGTTCGCCCAGTTGATCGACTACAGCGTCACCTACGCGCAATCCCTGATCGATGACTTTTCCGAACCGGAGAAATCGCCGCAAATCGCCGTATCGGTCGATATGCTGGATACGGGCATCGATGTGCCTGAAGTGGTCAATCTGGTTTTCTTCAAGATCGTCAGATCCAAGACGAAGTTCTGGCAAATGGTGGGTCGCGGCACTCGCCTGTCGCCCGATCTGTTTGGGCCGGGTGAGGACAAATCAGAGTTTGTCATCTTCGACTTCTGCCAGAACCTGGAGTTCTTCAAGGAGAACCCGGATGTGTCGGACAATTCCGGCGCCCTTCCGATTGGCCAACGGCTCTTTGTGACGCGGGTTGAGCTCATCGATGCACTGTCCGGAGCAGAAACATCTCACGAGGGCCTGATCGCCGACACCAAGAAGCGGCTGTTTGACGAAGTGAGCGCCATTCCGATGGAGAACTTCATCGTGCGCGCCAAGCGGCGCAATGTGGAGCGGTTCCAAAATCCGGATGAATGGGCAGACCTTGATCTCGATGCGCGACTCGCACTCACCGACGACGTTGCGGGTCTGCCCACAGCCTTTGATGACGGCTCACTGCCAGCGAAGCAATTTGATCTTTTGATTTTCAATGCCCAGTTACAGCTGCTCAAGATGGCAGCAGGTTTCACGGGGCTGCAAAAGCGGATCGTTCAGTTTGCGTCAAATCTGGAAACGCTTTCAAACGTCCCTATGGTTGCAAAAGAACTTGAGCTGATCCTTGAGATACAGACCGAGACGTTCTGGGAAGACATCACGGTAGAAATCCTTGACGCTGTGCGCCGCAGATTGAGAGACCTTGCGGAGTTGATCGAGCCGAAGGAACGCAAGGACATCATCACCAATTTTGCTGATGAGATCGGAGCGGGTGGGGTTCTCGAGATGCCTGACATCGGCAGCGGCGTCGACAAGGCGAAGTTCAAGATGAAGGTGCGCCGCTTCCTGGAGCAGCAGCGCGATCATATCACCCTGATGAAAGTGAAACGAGGCGAGGCCCTGACCAAGCAAGATCTGTCTGAGCTGGAACGCTTCCTGGTCGAGAATGGCGTCGCCGACGAGATCTCGATGAATGGCCTAGCCGAGGAGGGCGGCTTGGGCCGCTTTCTGCGATCCCTGACCGGATTGGACCGCGGCGCTGCAAAGGGCGCCTTTAGCGCCTTCGTTGCACGGCATGAGCTGACGGCAGACCAGACGGAGTTCTTGGATTTAGTCATCGACAGCCTGACCGAGAGTGGCATTGTAGACCCAAAAGTCTTCTATGAGAGCCCATACACCGACCTCGATGACATGGGCATCGCCGGAGTGTTTGATCGCGATCAGACGCAGGAGATTATCAAGATCGTCAGGACGCTGAATGATGCTGTCGCGGCTTGACCGATGTCCACCGCGCTAATGATAATGGAGTAAGTGGGCCACGGTATCGCTTTCCAGCAAACACGGATGGTATCGATGATTAGATACGCTTGTTGACACTTGCGCGTGTAAGGCCCTGATATACTTTACGCTATTGGAACGCGGGAAAAACATCAGGATTCTGTAGCTCTCAAAACTGATCTTATGCCGAGCGCCAATGGCCAGTCTACACCCGAACCTTTATCAGGCTATCCAGCATGCTCATAATCGATGAACAATTTTCGTCCACTGATCCAGTCCGCCGGTGTCAGGCTCTATGCTTTTCCTCCATGATTCAAGAACTGATCGATGAGGATCGTATAGAGACCGAACTCGCCGGAAATTTGCTCGAGCTCGGCGAGTTCTTTATACTCCCAGCATACCAGCGGTTTATCGCAGGTGCGTATGCTTGCGGCTTCGTCTGTAACGACCTTGCTCCGAGTGCTTTTGACATCCATCAGCCCCGCGTGGCGCAGACCCTGTCGTCGGTAGGCTTTGCGGATATCCGTGCCTTCACGCACGTCCTTTTGCGCGCCGAGCGTTGGGCGGACGGCATGACTAGCCCAGTCCGCGACGCGCTCGCGTCAGGCGCGCTGGCTGTTGTAGGCCGCCGGATTGCCGATGATTGCGACCTATACGCGCCCTTTTGACGCCTTTAGATTGCCAAACGAACGCTCAATGATGCAGTTGGTGACTGACCGGAGTTTCATCGCTTTTGATTGTGAGCAACAGTTCGTGTGGGGCCATGGGGCCACCCCGGAGTGCTCTAACGCCGGAGTGGTTAGACTTATCGCTCGCCTTGCGGATCTATGTGCTCGTCAGAATCCGCATGGCCTTAGAACGCGGTGCCCGGATCGAGCCCTTCGTCCAGGGGACCATCTCCGAACCATTGATCTGGTTCAAGACACCCATGCTATTCAGCGACTGGCTTAGATCCTTGTGGGTGAGAGAAAGCAGCCTCGGATGGGTCCGGAGGATTTCGGCCAAGTGTTTCACTTTCCTATCTGCCCGAGCCCTGTTGCGCGCGCACCCATTGTGTTGAGCAATGTGTAGGGTGGAACGGTTGCCCAGCTTTTGCCCCTTGGCCCGACGTTCGGCTGCGGAAATCCGAGCACCTTCACTGATAGCTTTTGACTCTCTAGCGGCCTCAGTGATCAGTTCCTTCAGACGCTCCAGCGTTACCCGTCCCTGATCTAGCGAGTAGATCTTGACGCCTTTCAACAAGGGCAGAACTTCAAGGCTGCGAGACAAACGATCGACGCGCACAATAACAAGCGTGCCCTTTGTTGTCTGAGCCTCTTGCACTGCAGCGTGGAGAACAGAACGATGCGCCGACGATTTTGATGCACTTTGGGTCTCAACATGAAGGCTCAGCGTCGCCTTCGGGGTGTTTTGAACATATGAGCGTATACGTTGTTCCTGAACCTCAAGGCTCAGGTTCTCATCGGCTTGCCTTCTGGTCGATACACGTATCAGCCCAATGAAGTGTTTGATGCGAGAACGTTCAGGTGTTTCGATTATAGCGTTCATGTTGGTCTCCTGGTGGGCTGTATGGGTGGGGTGCGCATGTCTATTGGACCGGTGCTAGGGATGCGCAGCGGGGCCGACGTGAATGAATAATTGTGGTGAATGAGTGGGGCCATGGGGCCAGCGAGTTAGTGTATGACCCCACGGCCCCACGGATTTATGTGGTCGTGTGGTGCGTCGAGCTTTCCGTTGCGGTCATCTGGAGCCTCACCTCAGCCCCGAGCAGGCTCATGCGCAGCCGATAGAGGCGTTCGCGGTTGCCCAATGTCCGCGGTATCTTGGCCCTGAAGTGCTTGCCGTCTTTTCCCAATATGCCAAGTTCAGCTAGCGCCTTTGCGGCCTCGGTCTGATGTGTGGGACCAAATGCTTTGCTCCAAGCGAGGTCGTTCAAGAAGACAAATGTGTCAGTCCAGAAGCCGAACTCGTTTTGCATGGCGGATGCATCTGCGGCAAAGACACCAGAGCCGATAGCGCCTCCAAGAAATACTTCCAATTTTGGCAGCCAAACAAGTTCAGCCGTATTGGTCACGGCAAGATGCCGATCAACCCATGCCTTGAACAACTGTCTAGCAGCTTCGATCGCTGCACCTTTGGGCCAGCCTGTAATGCCCCATAGAGAGGCGAGTTCTCCGGCTGTGGCAATTAGGGCAAAGTTTGCTGCAACGCGCTGTATGGGCCCGTCGGCTGGCTCTGTGAGCTCGCTGAGAAAGAGTTTGGCTATCCTGTCGACTTTGTCATGCAGGCCTGACTTCCAGCCCTCAGATTTTTCGAGGTATTTTGTGACAAAAATGGGCCCTGCCAAGCCGTAGGTGTTCTTAGCGCTTGCCTTTAGGTGTTCGGCGAACTGAGCTGGCGAGATTGCACTGTGAATCTCTTCAAAAGCGCCAAACTTACCGGCATCGGCTGCAACATCTATGATTCTCACCTCTTGGCCAGTCATCGTCTTCTGACCGGACTCTGCGATTTTCTCTGCGAGAGTGATTTCACCAGAGGAAAGGACCGGCACACGCCATCTCAATGGTGGCGTTCCACGTCCTGCTGCGTTCGCCCGTCGTTTGCCTTGGCCGTTTCCGAGGGTGTAAGCCGCGTCAAACGCATCCTTGCCGGATACCTGACCCAGCTCGTCTAGCGCCAAAAGCGTGCTGTTCATGCTTGCAGCAGTGGGTTCGAGCGCGTTTGCAGTCGTCCGCCAGCTGCTCATTCGCTCAGGGCCACCCCAAACGGATATGGCAACGTTCAGAGCAGTTGATTTTCCGCACGAGGACGAACCACGCAGGTGCAGCCCGAAACTGTCAATGCATAGCATGTCGAGCAATGGGCCGCAGAATGCGAGTGACACGGATGCAATCAATACCGGATTCCCGACACACTTCAGTCCGACTTCAGCCTTCCATGCATCAACGTTGCCGCATGATGCTGAGCCTGTGGAGATGTCTGTGGTGTCGCCCATGAAGTGAACTCTCGGGTTTCCGATGATCCGTGATGCATCCATGATAAAGGCATCGCAGGCTGCAGAGGCCCAGCCAGGCTTGTTGGTGACAAGAAAACGTTGTTCTGTTGGCCATTCGTTGAGTAGATCAAGGATTCCCTCGCGTGCTGCTTTGCAGCGGTTGAAGCGCAGGCCGTGGTCGCTCAAGCGGCCAAGAACTTTGTTCGGTGCGCCAGTGAGATCAGCCAGTGTAAGAAAAAGCCTGTGTGAGGCACCACTGCGGTCGGAAAAGTCGATAATGCGGCCCCAATTCTTTCCGGAGCCATCGCAGGCGTCGCCGACAACCGAGATATCAGCGCAAAGCCAGACCTCAATTTCTTCATTATCTTTGAGAATTTTGGCCAGATAAATGCCGTCGCTGCGTTTGAAGAAGGGGGAGGGAAGGGCGGAGGTTTGCTGCGGATGTTTAATTGAATCGTCCAGCATGTTTATTTCCTTTTTATGAGGCTGGTTGCCAGGTGTCGCAAAAGTGGGGTCCGTCAGGCCAAGCCTGCGGATTGCCCTGCGCCAATGCAGCGCAGAGAAGGATTGTGATTTGGTGTTTTAGGCTAGGTTCAGATCAGTCAAGGCATTGGTTTTAGATGCCTTTGACCATCCACTGCGGTAAAGTGCGCCGCACATTCTTGTCCAGGGCCTCTTCAATCCGGGCGATGCGGGTGATGGTGTGCAGCGCTTCACGTCGTTTGTCAGGATCGGACAAGTCGGCCGCTTCAATCTCGGCGCGCTTCTTTTTGAGCGCGTGTTTTTTATAGTGCTTGATCACTCCAGCCAGCTCGATCGCCGCATCCATCAAATGGTCGACCATCACCTCGGCACGGCCAATGCTTCCAGCATAGCCTTGGTATGCCTCGTCGCGATCTTCATCTGTTAGAAAACAAACATCGGAAGCAAAGGCTGTAGGTCCACGGTCGTCTTCGAAGACTGGCGGCTCTAGTCCCATGAGATCGAACATGAGCTCAACATCGCTAAGGCTCATTCCGTCTTCGACGGCCTGATAAAAGGGTGTGTCGAGGAACTCAAAGGTTGAGTCAGGCTGCTTTCGCAGTTCCTCCTGTTCCCGAGCCAGCTGATTTTGTTTTCGTTCTTTTGCAGTGAGAGCCATAATTCTTCTCCTTATGTGATAGTGAATATAGATTTCACCATCACGATACAAGGTGTAAATATCGCTGTGGCGATCAAAGTTGACGGGCGTTACTGCTCTACTATCGAAATGTGGGAGAGGCTGTGTAGCGCCCAAAGATTTGCGTGCGCCTTTGAGCCCTTCTCAAACATGGGCCCCGCCAGATCTCCGTCACCGCATCTCAAAAGGTAGCGAGCCGTAAATTTTCCCTGATGCCCCGTAGGGTGCTCCATTGCAAATTTATTCAAATTTGCGAGGCAGTCTCTCTTTAACGAGACCAATACGTCAAATATGGCCTCGAGGACGCCCAGCACTTCGCCAAGCAGTGGCTATAGTCTGACTAATAAAAACGACCGGCCGAAGGTTGGCATCGATGGCATCATCCTGCAATGAGGCTGAAAATAGCTGCGTAAGTTTGACGACAATTTCCCACTAAAATCGAGAAGGTAACCGAGAGGCCACAGACCCTTCTTCGTAAGTTTATGCCATCAGGTTAGATCTGCGGCGGGACTTCTTGCTGCACTGCAAAACCTGCTTCACTACTGGGCGGTAGAGGCACGCATTGCCCCTCCTAGACGCCGAATAATCAGATGGACGACAGCTGTGGGTTTGTGTGCGGGGTCTGCCGTTTCCAAGATAAGTAATTTTGACTGGATATTTCCGGAATGTGTCAAATGCATTGGAGGGTGGAATTAAGCGAGAGGTTTTCGCGGCGCCGACAGGCATCCCCATCGCATCATTATAGATTTTCTAGGACTTCGCTCATATCTCATTAGCCCAACCACCCGTGAGTCCCTGGAAGTCGAGCCATTCCTACCCCCCCGCAAATTACATGAAACAGTGCAGACTTAGGATACAGCGATTTCTATTCGCGTCATTCCAATACTCGGCTGCAATGGCCAGAAATTAGCCGAAAATGCTGGCGCATTCACGTTCCAGCGTCGCCCTCTGTTTCAATCTTCAATGGCTCGCCACAGTGCTTGCAGTGAATTGCATCTGGCTCATGTCGGTTCAGGCCGCATTCCGGGCATTTATGCTTGATCTTGGACGGCTGGAAGATGGCGCGTGCCAATTGCACAAAAAGTGCAACGCCAACGACCATAATAAACACTGACAACAGCTTTCCGCCGGGTGTCGTCATGGTGATATCGCCAAAACCTGTCGTGGTGAGTGTCGCTACCGTGAAATAGAGCGCGTCTACGTAGCCGACGATGCCGGCCCCTTCATCGAAGGCCAGCACAAAGACGAACGATGTGGTCACGAAAATAAAGACGAATAGGTTTACCGCTGCAAGTATTGCGTCTTCGTGGCGGCGGAAGAATAGGCTCTCGCGCCGAAGGTCACTCAACAGGTGATATGCGTGGATCAGCCTCAGGCCCCTCAGCACGCGCAGGAAGGCGAGGTTCTCGGTGATCAGTGGCGCCAGCAGCAGTGACAGCACGACGACCAGATCCGCGAGGGTATAAATGCGCGTCAGTTCCCGGCGCAGGTTCTCTGAGATCCAGAACCGGGCCGCGAGATCCAGAAGTATGAGCAGGCCGAGCCCTGTGTTTAGAGCCGTCATGACCGGTGTGGCGGGTATTGCAGCTGCTGCGATGAAATAGACTATGGTCATCGCATCGAAGACGATAAGCCCATAGCGAAACCGTCGGGCACGCTTGCTTTGACCAGTATAGAGCAATCTGATTGTTCGGCGCAGTTCTTCCATTTGTGCAAGATGCCACAGGTTTGCGCTCGGCACCATCTGCAGAAACCAGGACATTCGTATGAACAAAATCTAGGTGCCCATATTGGGACAAGCTGGCGCCAACAATTTCTTGACCTGAGAGGAATGACATTCTTCTGTGGCGACTCAAGTTATAAGGGCGCAACAACCGAGTGCCGCAAACTATTTTCAATTCCGAGGGAAATTGAACGTTCGCTAAGTATGATCCCGAACGACCGTTCTGGCCGTTCCTGACACTGGCGCGGACGTGGGATAATGCTGCAGCATATTGCATTTGCGCCCTGGCGAATACCCGAGCTAAAGGTCGCAGGGATTCTAATTTTTCGAGCTGAAGCGTTTGATATAATATCAAAACTCTTGCCGCGTGCAGATGCAATTGCAAACCAGATTTATGTGGGTCAAACGGTAACCGGCGGGCTGATATATTCAGCGCTGAGGATGACTTCCTTAGATGCTCTCGTGCATGCCCTGAAGACAGGTTAGACCGGCGGCGATGCAACAGCAGGTAACTTGTTTGGAGACTTCAACGCGGGTATTCGCCATGCCGATATCGCGTTGATGATCCTCACAGCGCGGACATTTGTGCGCTTGCAGTCAAGATTCCGACTTTATGTTTGCGTCAGCTTCAATTTTTCGGCGTGCCTCTCGCAGCCGAGTAGTTTTTTCTTCACGCCTTTCGGTCTCGGTCTCTGTGATTTCTTTCGACGCGCGTATAGTCTTTTCCAACTTGGTTTCGGATCGCGGTTCCGCAGTGGTAAATACATCAGTCTTGTTCAGCTTGGCCATAGATCAATCTCCTTTGGTTTCCGGTGTGGATTGCATCTTTGCCCCTGAACTTCAATGAAGGCGCCGCCGGCGCTGGCAGGCATTGAGCCGCGTGTCTACGCTGCCCATACGGTGCAAATGACGAATACATGCTCGCCGTCACTGCACAAAGTTTCTGAAAATTGACCAAAATCCTTCCCGCACCGCAGCGTGTCCGCCCAGCCTGACGAGAAAGGCATTTGCGCGCCCATCAGGACATGACTTTTCGCGCGAGCAAACAGTTGTTTTTCAACAGAAGGGCGGGAAACGGACATTTGCTGCTTCAGCGAACAAGTGAGGGCGGCAAGCTGAATGCAGACATTCAACTGGTGCTGGCTTTGGCCTTATCGGGAAGATAGCGGCTTGGGCTTGAAGCGAGGCAGGTGTCGCACGGATTGCCTTCACAAGGTAACCAGAATTACATAATAAGCACTAGTCGCAGGATGTTGGCTCAAATACCACGAGTTCACTCATCCATGTATTCGTGTTCGTAATGGTATTCCCGAACAATTTCTTCAGGGTTGACATACTCCATAACATCGATCCCAAAATGATCTACGGCGTCCACTTCATCACGAGACACGAATTCATGCGGTATCTTGGCCGCGATCAACTCATCAAGCCCCTTGATTTCTAGGTTACAGATTTTGCACGCAAACACAGATGGGACAATCCTAGTTTCTTGATAAATCCCATCATCATCGAGGAGCACCGATGAACGACCGACAGGAGCGCCTCCAAGTATTCCGAGCCCCGCGCAAGATGGGCATTTGTGCGCCCTGATGTGGTGGCCCGTTTTCATCGTGGCGGAAGAATAACTAGGCGTATGTTCTTCTCGTTTCTTGGCCTGTTCGGCCTCTGGGAGGCGGTAGAAACGATCTTTTTGAACTTTGATCAGATCACGCACCCCCCGCGATCGATCTTTCGCCATTGCCGCGTGCATTTCACGGGCTTGTTTTGCATCCGAGGGCGTCAAAAGCTGTTCTAAATCATTACCAGTTTGGTCGATAACTCGGGCCAAAAAGGAAAGTAGAGACGGGACAATAGCGTCCAAATCCATTCCCTCAAACGCGGCTTCATCAGAGTGAAGCTCTCGGTTGCGAACGTCGACAAGCGCTTTTATGGCCTTTGCTTCTTCGTCAGAGATTTCGGGTATCAACCTGTGCAACCTGTTAAACGCAGTTATTAGGTCCACCGATTTCGGCGATTTGTTTGGCGTAACACCGACCGCGAATAGCAAGCTATCCTCATCAAACGCGGCGTTGAGCGCTGGATTAATGGAGCAGAGAACCCCTCGAATTGTAAACTCAATACAAAGCGCAACAGCAAGCTTGTGATCATTGCTGCCGCGCTCTCGGTTTGTTCCCCGAAGCCAGTATCCATGAGCTTTGGCGAAATAACTTTCAGATGACCACATTACCGTTTCCTCAGTGTCCAACGCCTTAGGAAGCCCGCATCGTGTTCTTCGCTTCTTCCACGGCCATGTAATACAGTGCGATTGTCGACCACTAGCAATGATGTCGTTTCCCAATCAATCACGACTGGTGCAATCGTTGGCTCACGTAGCCAAGAATGTATAGTGGCCGCAGATTGGTTTTTCGGCTTCATGGTGTCGTGATTAAAACGCAGCCTTAGCCCGCCCGCGGCAACAGTGCAAAATCTCGCGCCAAATGTTCGCCCCCCTCTATTGACCGCAAACTCAGCATTATTCGCTGCTGACCCTAAGGCTTCCAATAACTTGCCAGAAGGCCAAAGTAGTGTCGGTGCTTTGCGGCTTCTAGAGCCCCTCATTATCAGATAGTCTGGGGGATTGACCAAATGAGCTCCATCACTATGTGCCGGAAATTCTCCAATTCCATACACATTAGAGAGCGAATTCTGTCTCGCCGTGGAAATTCTTGGTTTCAAAAATGAATAGTGCGTGACATTGCATTCCAAGTAATCTCCGATCTTCCTGATCGACAATGTATCATTTGCGGCCCGTGAGAAGGAGACATATCCATTCCGTCGTAAGGGCTCTCCAATCTGCTCCACGATATTGAACTCAGCCATCCACCCAATCCCGCACACCGTAAGTTCAACTATCATTCAATTTTGCATACACGACGCACGGCAGCAATGGCGGACCGCACCGCAGTAGTTTGACAGGCGGCCGAAGGTCTGTTCTGGGCCGGAAGGGGCACTCAACACCAAGGGCGGGAAGCCGACTTTCGCTGTGGGTGAAGAAAGGGCAAAGTTGAAAGTGCATGCAGGCATACCGGTAAATCAGTCACCGGTGTTTATGCCGTGGTCGGCGGCTTCGTCTGCGGATTGATCCTTGGCATATTCGCACAGATCACCTTTAGCGGTTGCGTTTGTAAAAGATTTACTTAAAAATTCTTTTCCGCACGACAAGGAAGGCACCGCATGTCCCGTTGGTCTACAGATTATGAAGCTCACGCAATTCATACCACGGTAAGCCAAACATTAGAGTGGGCAAAAACTGAACATTCAGACGGCGATGCAGATTTTCAAAATGAGCGGCGACGTCTGGTGAAGGTGCTTGAGAACCTTCAAAGTATACTCGGAGGGATTGATCCTGAATTTGCTCCAAATAGTGTTTTGGAACAAGTGAACCAAATACTTCGTCACCAACACGTCTGGCAACAGTTAGAAGCACACAGCAGCAACCCAGCGATTCAACAGCTCCAGACGGCAAACAACCACATTACCCAACAAGCCCACATTATATACAATCTAGCAGCAATGTCGCGGTCTACAGAATCAGCACAGGTTATTCGCAATTCCGAAAATGCTTTTGAGTCCTTTGCGGAAGGCATCGAGACTAAGCGGACGGAAGTTGTTGATGAGATTAACAACCGAGCGGCTGAGTTGTCTGCACTGGAAGTAACGGCCCTCGCAGTGCAGCAACAGCTTGCTAGCTTCGAAACTTCTTTAGATGAAAAGCTGCTAGCTTGGCAAACTGAAACCACGAATACTCAGACAGAACAGCTTAAACAGTTCACCGACTCTCAGATTGAGAAAAAGAAGCAATATGAGGACCTTGTAACAGCCCTCAAAGAGCGCGCGAATACCGCAACTACCGAACTAACGACAAAATACACCGACCGGATGCAGGCGTTTGAAGACGCGTTTTCTGAAAAGGGTAAGGCCACGCTAGAGGATGTGGATGCCAAGCACAAAAGCGTCTTGAAAATCCATAACTTGGTTGCGCGAGATAGTGTGACTGGGGGTTACAAAAGAAATGCTGACGACGAGCAAAAGGCGGCTAATACATGGCGTTTGATCTCTATGGCTACATTGGTCGCTGCGGTTGCTTGGTTACTTTTGAAGTATCGTGTCGGATTTGAAGAATCCTACACAGGAATCTTGAACTGGCCAGATATCATGACTGCGGGTTCAATTACTGCAATCCTACTGGTTGCATCAGGATATGCGTCACGACAATCCAAATTGCACCGCCACAACGAAAGTAAGATGAGGTGGTTTGAGTTAGAAACCGCTGCGCTAGGGCCGTTCATTGCCGATTTGCCTGTTGAGCAGCAGCAGGAAATTAAGCGTGAATTGATCCGCCGTATGTTTGGTCAGCAACACGGAAAAGCAGATGGAAAACTTATTGCCGACGATGCAACTGTGAAAACGCTCGTTGAAACCCTGGCAGATGTTGCGAAGACGGCGGTGAACAAAATTTCCGGTAGTTAGCCATTCTTGAGGACTGCAAATATTGCGCTCTTATTCTTATGTCCGCTTCGGGGAGGCCGCAGCAGCGTCATGGATTTTCCTAAACGGCAGCTAAGGGCCGCAAATGAAATTTTATGGATGGCTTTTTCCTTTAACGATGCAGCGCAACACAAGGCAAGGTGGAGTCCCGCAGGCATTCACGACGACCCGTGAGTGCCGAGCTGACCAAATCTTCCTGCCGCAGCTCATCTCTTAGGTTTCGGCCCAGTCATTAAGCCCGCCCTGATCATCATCGTGTGCCCGCACCCGCGGTAGCGCATATTTGTTCTCTCTCTAGCAGCTGGCGCCCGCTTCCGAACCTGTCTATGGAATTTCTTAGGACGGGTGAGCACTGGGACTCGATGTAAGCGTTGTTAGGGCACGTCCTCGTATGCTTGTCGCTCTATTTTGCGCATACATGTAAGCCGACGCTCTGAAGCGCTTCGCTTTGGGCTGGCTTAAGCTAGAATCAACGGATCATGAGTGATGCGCGGGTAAAATTTCGAGCCAATTTTCCGCTTCTTGGGAAAAGTGCCAACTTATACTTGCGTTTTGCCTTTCTTTGTTGAGGTTTGGGTTGTCAGCTTGGCTCGGCTAAGTTGACACATCGCCCAAATTGGGCCAGCTAAGTTTACGTCCAAGTTGACGTAAGTTGACAACTAGGTTGACGTGAGTTGGCAGGTTTTAATTCAGATAACCTTACCTTTATTGTGACGGACCGAGAGAGTTCGCCATCATTTAATAGGGGCGCCGATGGCGATCCATTATTGGTTGTTAGCCGCCTGCAGCTTCTTTGGCTCGACAGCGTTCTTCGTTCAGAGAGCAAATCTCCGCCGCGGAGCCTCAGTATGGGACCTTTCAGACTTTACCTTAGCCGGAAGAGTGAGAATCCGAAAACACGCAGCGCAGGGCTTGGACGCGAGCAAGCGTCGGTGCTGGATCTGTATCCTCAGTGATCAGCCGCAGAAAGCCAACCCATGCACGCTCGTTCTCCGTCAGGTCTTCAAGCTCGGGATGGAAGATCGAAGCTGGGGCGCGGGTCATTTTCCAAAGATCCCGAGGATAGAAGACCTTGCACGCGATGTAAGCGTTGGGTCAGTTTCGCCTGAAGCTTCGCGTATCGCCTTTATCCAATCGACTTCGTTACGGGTGACGAGCGTCCCGAACACCTCCTCGACCACTGGGCGTGTCGTCTCATGACCAGACTGGAGCATCGCCATCCGGAACAGCCGCGCCGGGTCGGTATCCAACGCGCGCGCTAGATCAGTAACGCGGTCAAGTGCCAGCTTGGTCGTGCCGGCCTTGATCATCGACAGCATGTTTGGATTAATGAAACCTGCTTCAGATGCGATCTCGGCCTGGCTTTTGCGGGGCTTGAGTTCGATAATCCGGTGGGTGATGAATTTTGATAGCTTGGTGCCGCCATAGGGTTTCGTTCTCGCCATTTGTTCTTCTGCTTCTGGTAACCATGCAGCATCATTGCTGCTTGATTTACTTATAGAAGCGTAAAGCGTGGGACTGTCTTTGTTTGCAAAGCCGATCGCGCGGGTTCATAATTTGTCGCAAACAGTGGGGCCAATGGGACCAGAGACCTGAGAGATTCAACCGGCCGCTGAAATAGTCGGCGCGCAGTAACGTTATCCTGCATGTTGAGTGAATCTTGCCTTCGCTCGTCAACTAGGGTCTGAGATATTCGATCCACGCAGTCGCGTCCCGCTTATGTCCACAGCAATCTGGTTTGGGAGGTTGTGCCAAGTTCTTGCGATCAATGCTTCCTATTCCGACCCAACAACATAATCCGGAAGGCTGCCAATTGCGTTGATTTTGGTTAGCAGAGTTACATCTCCGTAGTGATCACCTGCGGTTCTTGATGCGTGTCCGGTGATCCCATCAATTACCCGATCTTCAATTCGTGCCTCTCTTGCGAATGTCTTGAAATGGTGTCGCCAGCCGTGGTTGGGCAGGACCCCTTTTACTGTGAGGTTGTTACGCGTCATCCACTTTCTAAGTTTTGCAGCACTTGCCTCTGCCGCCTTAAGTGCGCTTGCACCTGGCCTTGCCACATAAAACAGTGGCCCGACTGTCTGCCGGACGAAGGTATCAAAGCCCATTTTGATCAGCTGTGGGTGGACCGGCACATCACGGTATTCGCCGGTCTTGACGGTCCCTGCATCCGGTGAAATGCGCAGCACCATTGTTTCACCTTCCCACCTGACATCCTCCCGACGCATTTGCGTCATTTCAACAACGCGGGCACCGGTAAATGCGCAAAGCCATGGCACCCACCGGCGTGTTGCAATGCTCTGCGCAGGTTCGGCCCCATTTGCTTCAGTTCTTTGCTCGGATGATGCTGCCTTCAGGATGCGAACTGCCTCCTCTCGGGTATACCCCTTCTCACGGATACGGATATTCTTTGGCAATTCCTGTTTGACAGTTGCCGCTACATTTGTTGGCAAGATGTCATGCTCGACTGCCCAGCTCAGGACGGCTTGAATGCTACTAAGGTAGACCTTCTTGACTGTGCTTTGCGCCAGAGTATCTAATTTTTCGTCTCGCCAACGAACAATATCAGCTTTTGTGATTACCCGTGCATCGTTGTGACCCAAAAAGCGAATGAGATCGGTAATTACTGGCTGCCAGCGTTTTGGCAGACTCTTCCCCTTGCCAAGCTTTTGTCTACCGTTGAGATATTGGTCGAAGAGCGATTGTAGTGGGACGTTTTTTGCTGGGGCTTCTGGGGCCAGTGGGGCCGGGAGGGCCGTCTCAACCTGCAGAAGCGGCGGTATCGTTGGCGCAATGATGAAATCAGGTGCTGGCCGCCCCGAAAAGTCGCCCTCATCTCTCTCGGCTGCACGCGCCATAGCTTCGTATTCTGACCTGCACAGCGCCATGGCCAGCAGACGCCACTCGCGGGAGCCGAATTGTGCTTTTGTTCGTCCTAGATGCTTGTATCGCTTAACCCGTCCGACAACCAGGACGGCAAGCTTCCCGTCTTCCAGTAGTCCTGAGTAGCCGCGCTTGAGAAGTGTGGCCAACTGATCATCCACCCCTACCTGCGCATATAGATGCGTTGTTTCCCGAAGCTCCGTATCAAAGGCGAGCCGGTCCAGATAGTTGTCAGTAGCGATCTGCTGGATACTCCAAGTGTCTACCGGCGCTACTGGCGCGAGTTTTTTCTCAGCGGCATCCCGACATTGCTGTTCCGCCTCATCGAGTCTCATCTGAAGCACAGCAATCTCGATGGTGTGCTGTGCGATCGCTTTACGACGGTCACCGCCCAGTGCGGTGCGGAGTTCGGTTTTATTCCCAAGGTAAGGCCGCAGTCTTTCCGGCACAGAAATGCGGGAAAAGTAACGACCTTCGCGATCCAGAAAGTTCTTGATCTTACCCGCCACGATTCACTCCGTTCTGTTACGCGTTTTGTAACATCGAGACGGACAAAGCCCCATACGGTCAAGGGGATTAAATGATATCAGGGGGTTGTCATGGTGCTGTTGGGGAGGATTGAACTCCCGACCTCGTCATTACCAATGACGCGCTCTACCACTGAGCTACAACAGCGCCGATAGCGGGCTGAGTAGCGCCAAACGCCGCGCCGCGCAACCCAAATTCGCAGCTATCTGGACCCCGCCCCACAGCTGGGTTAGACAGGCGCCATGGCAAACAAAGAGCCCCCTCAAACACGCAACCAGACGTGCGATCCAACACCGGCTCAAGCCGCCAAATCCGCACATGCCGCGCGTAAGCAGGCACGCCTGTCCCAAGCGCTCAAGGCGAACATGGCGCGGCGTAAAGGTCAGGCGCGCGCACGTGCAGGCCAAACCGACGAGAGCGCACAGACAAGCACGGCCGAAACAGACACGCCGCAAACACGCACTGCGCAAGACACGCAACACAAGGAAACATAAGGCATGGACGCAATTCTGGTACGGGGCGGTGGACCGCTCAGTGGTACAATCCCGATCGCGGGCGCAAAAAACGCATGCCTAACCTTAATGCCTGCCACGCTCCTGAGCGAGGAGCCGTTGACCCTAACAAACGCGCCGCGCCTCAGTGACATCCGCACCATGACGCAATTGCTGCAGTCACTGGGTGCTGAAATATCTTCGCTACAAGAAGGCCGTGTGATCACCATGTCGAGCCATGGCACGATCAACACGCGCGCTGAATATGACATCGTGCGCAAGATGCGCGCTTCCAATCTGGTCCTTGGGCCGCTGCTGGCCCGCGAAGGCTATGCCGAAGTTTCCCTGCCGGGGGGGTGTGCTATCGGTGCGCGCCCTATGGATATCCACACCAACGGGCTGGAGAAAATGGGTGCAACCATCGACCTGCGCGACGGCTACCTGTATGCAAAAGCAGCCGGAGGCCGCCTGAAAGGGGCAGTGATTGATTTTCCTTTCGCCTCTGTTGGGGCGACCGAGAACATTATGATGGCTGCTACCCTCGCTAAGGGCACTACAGTGATTAACAATGCCGCGCGCGAACCGGAGATCGTCGATCTCGCTGATTGTCTGCGCCGCATGGGCGCCCAGATCGACGGAGACGGCACCTCGACCATAACCATTCAAGGCGTTGACCGCCTTGGCGCTGCGACACATCCTGTTGTGACCGACCGGATCGAGCTGGGCACATACATGCTGGCACCCGCCATCTGCGGCGGTGAAGTGGAGCTGTTGGGCGGCCGCCTCGATCTTGTTGGAGCATTTTGCGAAAAGCTCGACGCCGCAGGTATCGAGGTCACCGAAACGGACAAGGGTCTCAAAGTGAAACGCCGCAGCGACGGGGTGAATGCTGTCGATGTCACAACCGAGCCGTTCCCTGGCTTTCCCACCGACCTTCAGGCGCAAATGATGGCGTTGCTGTGCACTGCGACCGGCACCTCTACGTTGGAGGAAAAAATATTCGAGAACCGCTTCATGCACGCGCCCGAGCTCATCCGGATGGGCGCAAAAGTTGAGGTACACGGCGGCAAGGCAATCGTAACGGGCGTTGACAAGCTCAAAGGCGCCCGTGTTATGGCCACCGACTTGCGCGCTTCCGTTTCACTGATCCTCGCCGGTATGGCTGCCGAAGGCGAAACAAAAGTGAGCCGCGTCTACCACCTTGATCGGGGCTATGAGCATGTTGTCGCGAAACTGCGCGGTGTAGGCGCAACTATCGAGCGGATTAAAGACGAATGAGCCAGGATGCAAAATTCGAGGACGGGGCAGAATCCCCGCTAAATCTCGGCGCACTCACCGATGATGACCTCGCGGTGATCTCATCGCTGGTACAAGACGCGGTTTTCCCCGCTTCAGAAATGAAATGGGACAAGCGCGCAGGGCGCTTTGCGATACTGCTCAACCGCATGCGCTGGGAGGACAAGGGGGCTGACCGTCATGCACCCGAGCGCGTTCAATCGCTGCTTGTCTTCAATACAGTTCAGGCTGTTGCATCACAGGGTGTGCCTCAAGGAGACGCGGACACGGTCCTGTCCCTACTGCATACAGGCTTCGAGCAAACAGATGCGCCCTCTGGCCACATCACGCTGACCCTCGCCGGTGACGGCGCGATTCGTCTTACCGTCGAAGCACTCGACGTAGCGCTCAAGGATGTCACGCGCCCTTACACAGCGCCTTCCAAAAAACGTCCCAGCCATCCTGACTGACCGACCCTTTTTTCGTTTTGCTGACAAACTCAAATCTGCCTCAGGTACGGGCGCCAACGTCGCACCCCTCTTGAGGCCCGCACCAATCCCCGCTAACTCCTGACCCAACAACAGGAGCCAAAGCCATGCCCGTATTCCTTGACGCCACAGCCCCCGAATTCGAGGCGGCCTTCAACACGCTTCTGAATGCCAAACGCGAGGACAGTCCCGATGTCGATTCAGTGGTGGCAGATATCATTGCGGATGTGCGCGCGCGCGGGGATCAGGCGGTAATTGACCTGACTGCGAAATTCGATCGCATTACCCTGACACCGCAAACCCTGCGGATTACGGCGGACGAAATCGCGGCGGCTGTGGCGCAGGTGAGCCCCGAGGACAGAGACGCTCTGGAACTCGCCGCGGCACGTATCCGCGCATATCATACACGCCAACTCCCCGATGATGCCGAATGGACCGACGAGACTGGCGCAACGCTAGGCTGGCGCTGGTCCGCAGTCTCGGCCGCAGGTCTTTATGTGCCCGGCGGTTTGGCCAGCTATCCCAGTTCGGTTTTGATGAACGCAATTCCCGCAAAAGTCGCCGGAGTTCAGCGCCTTGCCATGGTTGTGCCTACGCCTGATGGCATCCTCAACCCACTGGTTTTGCTGGCTGCGCATATCTCCGGTGTGGATGAGGTCTACCGCATCGGTGGCGCACAGGCCGTCGCGGCACTTGCTTATGGCACTGATACGATCGCGCCCGTTGATAAAATTACCGGCCCCGGCAACGCCTTTGTCGCTGCGGCCAAGCGGCGCGTATTTGGCAAGGTCGGTATAGACATGATCGCAGGTCCTTCGGAAATCCTTATTGTTGCAGACGGCGATAATGATCCTGACTGGATTGCCCTTGATCTGTTGTCGCAGGCGGAGCATGACGAGAGCGCGCAATCGATCCTGATCACCACCGATGAAGCATTCGGCAAGGCAGTTGCTGATGCTGTCGATAAACGTCTGGAATCATTGCAGCGTGCTCATATCGCTGGCCCGTCGTGGCGCGATTATGGTGCGATTATTACTGTTCCTGACCTCGATCTGGCGGCAAAGCTCACTGACCGCATTGCCCCCGAGCATCTTGAGCTCTGCGTGGCCGATCCTCACAGCCTCAGCGCAAAGATTACCCATGCAGGTGCGATATTCCTCGGTCAGTGGACTCCCGAAGCAATAGGTGACTATGTGGGTGGGCCCAATCACGTTTTGCCCACGGCCCGGTCTGCCCGCTTTTCCTCCGGCCTTTCAGTACTTGATTTTATGAAGCGCACGACGTTGGCTCATATGACGCCAGCGGCCCTTCGCGCCATAGGTCCGGCCGCCGAGCGGCTGGCCAGATCCGAAAGCCTTGAGGCGCACGGCCTGTCGGTTACGGCACGTCTGCGCAAACTGAACGACTAGCACGCTACGTAAGCGGCTAGTTCAAGGGGGGGTGGATTGCCATGTGCGCTGCGCTGTCGTAATCAGCTGTGAAATCAGGCCTTACAAAAGGATGCGCCGCCGATGTCCCGCATCAGCCATATTAACCTCGATGATTCCGGTCTTCCGGCACCCACCCCCGAGATCGAGCAGGAGCGTCGCGTTGCGGTCTTTGATCTGCTTGAGGACAACACATTTGTGCTGCCCACACGCGCTGATAGGCCTGTACCACAAGGGCCGTACCACCTTCACCTCTCGATCCGCGACAAACGTCTTGTGTTTGATGTCGCCAATGAAAGTGCAGAGAAAGCAGCCGAATTCCACCTCTCGCTCGGACCCTTCCGGCAGGTCGTAAAAGACTATTTCCAGATTTGCGAATCGTACTTTGACGCGGTCAAAAAACTGCCTCCCGCGCAGATCGAAACGATAGACATGGCGCGCCGTGGTATCCACATGGAAGGATCCCGCGTGTTGCAAGAGCGGCTTGAGGGTAAGGCAGAGATTGATATTGATACAGCGCGCCGCCTTTTCACCCTTATCTGCGTTCTGCATTTCGGGGGCTGAGGGGTGACGCAAGAGCTGCCTCAATCAGTCCTCTTTTGCTGTGATCACAACGCCGTCCGCTCTCCCATGGCCGAGGGGTTGATGAAGCAGATGTACGGTATGGATGTCTATGTGCAGTCTGTGGGCGTCAAGAACGACCTCGAGATCGACGGCTATTCCATCGCGGTGTGTCAGGAACTTGGCGTAGAGCTTTCCCGTCACCGCTCACGTAGTTTCGACGAAATGGAGAATTGGGGCGATGATCTTAGCTCCTTTGATCTGGTCATTGCCCTCTCGCCAGCCTCACAGCGCCGTGCGCTTGAGCTGACCCGTTTTTTTCACCTTGATGTTGAATATTGGCCCATACTCGACCCAACTGGATTGGCCGAAGGGCGCGAGGCAACTCTCACGCAATTCCGTGCCGCACGCGACCAGATCGCCGAGCGTTTACGAAAACGCTTTGGTCCGCCAACTCAGTCACTGCTATAGGCGAAGACTGACTGGGCAGACCTGATTATAAGTTATGTTGAACGATCTGAGATCACACGCGGGAGCATAGCTGCTCGGCACTCTGTCCGAATGCCTTCCAGCTTGCCCAGAACGCATTGTCTGAGCTGCGGTCCGACTGACGCCATTCCTGAACCTTATGCGGATCCTTGAATGCTTTGACGCCGCGGCGTTGTTCGGAAGACGAAAGCTGCCGGTCTGCTACGGCCTGAACGCAACCACAGCGCGCTGCACTCGCTGCTTTGCGACCCTGTGCGACGCAGGCCTTCTGCAATGGGCCGGTCGCATAAAGTTGCACCGGCGTGTACGCCCCGCGCGTGGTATAACTCGATGCACCGCCGCCACAAGCGGCGAGAGTGGACAGCGCAACCAGCGCGAAAATCGTTGATTTCATAGTCTTTGCCTTTGTCTCGGGCCGCAGGTGGGTTTTCCCATTTTGGTGCGGCTATACCTGCTCTTTGAATATAATAGCACAAATGCAAGGCAGGGGGCAAATGGCGAGTAGGCATTGAAACAATCTGTAAACGCCAGTTCGCAGATGGACTGTCAGGTCATCGCCCGCTCATCCTGCGGTTCGATCACCATTTTGGCCGTTGCGTAAGAAGGCGAGGCATTGGCGACATTCAAGTCAGACAAATGACGTTATCCCCGAAGTCGGGATCGTCATCCGCAACTCCGATGATCGCTCACGAATCGCTGATCAGTGTGATGAAAAAGTATTTTCAGGTGTATGTCGCGGCTCTGCCTGACACCGTTAATCTGAAACGCCCGCTGCTGGTGTTCTGGCTCTCACTGGAAACATAAATATGGTAAGCTGCGGACAGCCCGTACCACCTTTTTGCTAGGCGCGGTTATGTGCAAAGACTATTTATGTTTTGATTAAATCTAATCGAAGGAGCCGCTACAAATCAATTGTGTAGCGGCTCCGGATCGCGCTTGGGTAAAAGCCTTAGAACTTCCAGCGTGCACCGACAAATGTTACGTCGACGTCATTAAAGGCGCTGCCCGCCGTATCAAGATCATAGGTCCGGTATGTTGCGTAAAGCTCGACGTTATAGGCATCGACCTTTTGCACCACGGCAATACCCACGGATTCTGAATCACTGCCTGAGAAGGCGAAATCCGACCCGCTGTAGTAATCGGCGGACAAATACGTGCGGCCAATGGACAGCCAATCGCGTTGTAGGCCCGCTTTTGCATAAACATAGTCTGTATCCGCTTCGCGCGACTGACCGGCAGCCAGAGCAAAACTCAGTCCGGTTGGTTCGTGCAGGATAGCGGCAGAGCCCAGCGTGAAGGCCTCGGCGCTGTCGCGGATCGAATGGCCGAGACGTGCTGCGACTTTATAGTTTCCATAGTCTTTGTTGTACGACAGGCCGAAATCATAGAATTCGTCATCATTGCCTCTGGCCAGCACCTCTTCCCCTGCCGAAACGGAAAAGCCGAAGCCGTTGTATTCCGGAGTGTCATAACGAACGCGGAAGCGGCGCCCTCCGTCAAAGGCTGAAAAGGCATTGCCGATGCGCGTGCCGGAAATTGAGCCGTCGGCCAGAGTCAGGGATTGATTAGCGGCAAGGTCACTGATGCCGGAGTAGGCAATAACGCCGGTTCCGGAGAAGTCAGCCTCGGCGGTGCCATCCGTTGCAATGCTGCCCTGCCCGAAGGAGAATGTACCGATCGTGGCGGTTTGGTAAACAAACTCCAGTTTGCGCAGTTCACTGCGACGGTAATCCAGATCCAGATCATTGTCCTCGCCATTGATGGAGCTGGATCCCGTCAAGCCGATCGCGCTTTCAAAATGAAACCGGAACTGAGCCCCGTTATCAAGATCACGGCGGAAAATGGCACCAACGCGCGAGTTGGAGTTATCATTATCTGTAACACCCGTCTCGGAACCGGTACCGTTATCCACGCTGATCACGCCAAGGTTCAGCTGACCGTAAAAGTCCCACTCGGGTGTGGTATCCTGTGCAGTAGCAAGTGAGGGAAATGCCAAAAGAGCTGGCACGGCAAAGCGTGTGATCGGGTGCATATGTCGTCCTTAATTCAAAGTGATAGGTGGCAGTTTAGTCCGCAGTCCCCCTATCTATTAACCCAGAGGAGTTAAACCGGAATTCACACTTGCGCACATCTGATCACCCTGATGTGAAGAGTGGTAATAACTTGCGTCAAAATGAGGTTTTCGTCTGGTCGCAAACCCTGGAATCAGCGGCGCGCGCAGCCGGTCCGGCACCTGCGCGCATGAGACGCTACCCATGGGCCATCAACCACCTTGACCGCTCCCCTAAACCCCTACATATCAGGTCTATGACACCACTTTCACACATCCGCAATTTCTCCATCGTCGCCCACATCGACCATGGCAAATCCACCCTCGCTGATCGCCTCATCCAAGAGACGAACACCGTATCGCTGCGCGATATGAAAGCGCAGATGCTCGACAGTATGGATATCGAGCGGGAGCGGGGCATCACGATCAAAGCGCAGACTGTGCGGATCAACTATACCGCCAAAAACGGTGAGGATTACGTCCTCAATCTGATCGACACCCCCGGCCACGTCGATTTCGCATATGAGGTCTCCCGCTCCATGCGCGCGGTTGAAGGCTCGCTGCTGGTTGTCGACAGCACACAAGGTGTCGAGGCACAGACCCTCGCAAACGTCTATCACGCCATCGACGCTGACCATGAAATCGTGCCGATCCTGAACAAGATCGACCTGCCCGCCACAGATTGTGACCGCGTGGCCGAGCAGATCGAGGATGTCATCGGCATCGACGCATCCGGTGCCATTCGCGTTTCCGCCAAGACAGGGCAGGGCATCGTCGAGACGCTCGAGGCGATCGTTCACCACCTCCCCGCGCCCAAAGGGACGCTTGATGCACCGCTCAAGGCGATGCTGGTGGACAGCTGGTATGACAGCTACCTTGGCGTAATCGTTCTTGTGCGCATTATGGACGGACAGCTGAAAAAAGGCGACCGCATCACGATGATGCAAAACGGATCGGTCCATCACGTTGACCGCATCGGTGTATTCCGCCCCGCGATGACCGAAATCGATGTGCTTGGCCCTGGTGAGATCGGCTTTCTCACGGCCTCCATCAAACAGGTCCGCGATACGCGTGTCGGTGATACGATCACGCATGAAAAACGCAAGTGTGACAAGGCACTGCCGGGCTTCAAGCCATCCCAGCCCGTCGTGTTCTGTGGCCTGTTTCCTGTCGACGCGGCCCTGTTCGAAGACCTGCGCGACAGCATCGAAAAACTCGCCCTCAATGACGCGAGCTTCAGCTACGAGATGGAAACCAGCGCTGCATTGGGCTTTGGCTTCCGCTGCGGCTTCCTCGGGCTGTTGCACCTCGAAGTCATCCGCGACCGGATCGAGCGCGAGTATGACATCGACCTCATCACCACCGCGCCCTCGGTCATCTATCACATCCACATGCGCGACGGCACCATGCAGGAACTGCACAACCCCGCCGACATGCCCGACCTCACCTTTGTCGACCACCTCGAAGAGCCGCGGATCAAGGCCACCATCCTCGTCCCCGACGAATACTTGGGCGATGTCCTCAAACTGTGCCAGGACCGCCGCGGCATGCAGATGGACCTCACCTACGCAGGCTCCCGCGCGATGGTCGTCTACGACCTGCCGCTGAACGAAGTCGTATTCGACTTCTACGACCGCCTCAAATCGGTGACCAAGGGCTATGCGAGCTTTGACTACTCCATGATCGGCTACCGCGAAGACGCACTGGTCAAAATGTCCATTCTCGTCAACGACGAACCCGTCGACGCCCTCTCCACCATGGTCCACCGCGACCGTGCGGAAATGCGCGGCCGCGCCATGGTCGAAAAACTAAAAGACCTCATCCCCCGCCACATGTTCAAAATCCCGATCCAAGCGGCGATTGGCGGCAAGGTCATCGCTCGTGAGACACTCTCCGCGATGCGCAAAGACGTCACGGCCAAATGCTACGGCGGCGACGCCTCGCGTAAACGCAAGCTGCTGGACAAGCAGAAGGCGGGTAAGAAGAAGATGCGGCAGTTTGGGTCGGTTAATATACCTCAAGAGGCATTTATCTCAGCACTGAAGATGGATGGCTAAGCAACAAAACCAGACAGCCGAAAGCTGACTGGATTTGTTGACGGTGGGAGGCAGCGTATTGCAAAGCAATGCGCATTCCCACTGGATGCGGGTTGAGTGCAGGGGTTTAGGCCGAGACTGATGGGTGATTCTGAAAGAACCAACGTTATTGTTGTAGGCGCTGGCGCCAGTAAAGAGTTCGAGCTTCCGACGGGAGCCGAACTGACTTCGATTATTCAAAAAGATCTGGACTTTGCGATAGACCGCTTTGGACACCTGTCCATAGGAAATGGAGATTGGGAGCTCAAACGTGCAATAGAAATACTTTCGAAGGAAACAAAAGTTCCGATCAACAGATATTATGGTGTTGCTCAACAGATTAGTCGCAACATGGCGTTGGCTCCTTCGATAGACAACTATTTGGACACCCATAAAGAGAACGAATATTTGGTGAAAGTGGGTAAGCTTGCGATTGCAAACGCAATAATTAAAGCTGAACGTGGAAGTACACTGACCATTGACGATAGTAATATCTATAATCGATTGGATTTCTCTAAAACAAAGAATACTTGGGCAGCAGTTTTTTTCAAGATTATTGCTGCAAAAAGAGATTATACAAGTTTTGTTTCAGCCCTCCAGAATATTACCTTCATATCGTTCAACTACGACAGATGCATCAAGCAGTTTTTTTTGTAGTGCCGCAGCCAGCTATTTCGAGCTTAATGACCAGCAAATAGAAGATGTTTTGACTGCGATTGAAGTGGTTCACCCGTATGGTTCAGTTGGTGAACTGCATATTTCACATGGACGAGTTGGAGGTTATGCGTTTGAAAGAAATGGAGCGGGAATCTACAGCGCATCGAATCGAATCCGGACTTTTACTGAGGGTGTTGCTGACGCCACTCTTTCAGAAAGAATAAAGGGTCCATTGAGAGATGCTGAGTTGGTAATATTTCTTGGGTTCTCATTTATTGACATCAACATGCAGATACTCATGCCTGAACGTGCTCGTGCAAAGAGAGTATTAGCGACCGCAATGGGTCGTTCCGAAGATACCAAGAGCGCGTTGAAGCACCAAATTGAACAGGAATTTACTAGATATAACAGAGGAGGAGAATCGGTAGAAATGTTCGAAGGAAAGTGATTTCAATTATTCTACGAGTTTGACCGCTATCTGGCCTGGTCTCAAGCTAACTAATGCCAATTCCCCAAGGGATTTGCCAGCGCCCGAACCGCCCCTACGGGGCGGGCGCTTCACACCCACCCCTCGGTTCGGGCGCGGTGCTCTTAATTGAAGATTGCTCTAACTGGCCTATCTTTGAAACAACCCAAACAGGCCCCCCATGCTCCACTTCGCCTTCGCCATCTACTCCATCGTCTTCTCCACCCTCTCGGGTGCGCTCGCCGTGGCCGTCATCGTCATGGGCTATTTCTCGTGGACCTCCATGATCGCCTCGCTGATTGTCGGCGCCCTCATCTCCCTCCCCGCCACATACGCCGTCCTCAAACAGATGGACTGGCGCAAACCTGACGAAAAACATGCAGCCAAGAAAGATTGGTGGTACATCCGGTAAAACTCCCCTGACTGGACGCCAATATGACCTGCCCCCTCTGCACCACGGACGCCCCGCTCATCGACACTCCCGTTACGGGCGGCCCCGATAACGCCAGCGTCCAGATTTGCACCCTCTGCGCTGATCCCCAAACTCCGCCTGACCACTTCCGCCCCATCGCCTCTACGATGTGGACCGAAGATGCAGCGCTTCAGGTCTTTGCCGCCCGCACCCTCAAACGCCTCGACACCGACTGGTCCCGCGATCTGCTCGATCAACTTTACCTCGACGAGGAAACGCAAGCGTGGGCCGATAACGAAGCCGCGCAAACCAATCACCGCGACAGCAACGGCGTCCCGCTCGCCACAGGCGATACCGTGGTCCTGATCAAAGACCTCAACGTCAAAGGCGCAGGCTTCACCGCCAAGCGCGGCACGGCTGTGCACCGCATCACCCTCGTCCCCGACAATGACGCCCACATCGAGGGCCGTGTCGAGGGCCAGCGTATTGTGATCCTGACCGAGTTCGTCAAAAAGCGGTAAACACAAATCTGCATCAGGCGGTGTACGAGCGGTGTAGAGAGCGTGTAGAAGAGGGCACGCGCCCCATTTGCCAATCCGGAGACCTCTATGACCCCCTGCATCCTTTGCGTCGCCATCACAGGCTCTGTTCCGACAAAAGCGGCCAACCCCGCCGTGCCGATCACCATCTCCGAGCAGATCGAGAGCACCCACGCGGCCTATGAGGCAGGGGCCAGCATCTGCCACGCCCACGTGCGCAACGACGACGAAACCCCCAGCTCCGACCCTGATAAATTCGCGGCACTGCAGGAAGGGATCAAGACGCATTGTCCTGATATGATTATGCAGTTCTCGACCGGTGGCCGCTCTGGTGCGGGGCATGAGCGCGGTGGGATGCTGTCGCTGCGCCCCGACATGGCAAGCCTCTCCGTCGGCTCGAACAACTTCCCCACCCGCGTCTACGAGAACCCGCCGCAGTTGGTCGATTGGCTCGCCTCCGAGATGCAAGTATATGATGTTAAACCTGAAATTGAATGTTTTGATCTGTCTCATATCCATAAGGCAGCAGAGATGAACCGTGACGGGCGCATAAAGGGCCAGCTTTACATCCAGTTTGTCATGGGGGTTAAAAACGCGATGCCCGCCGACCGTGAGACCTTTGATTTTTATATCAAAACCGTCCAACGCCTCGCCCCCGACGCGCTATGGTGCGCAGCGGGTGTCGGCCCTAACCAGATCATCCTCAACGATTGGGCCATTGCAGCAGGGGGTCACGCCCGCGCAGGCCTTGAGGATAATGTGCGGTGGGACAAAACCACGCTCGCCCCTTCGAACGCCGCCTTGATACAACGCGCTGCGGATCTGTGTGAGAAATACGAGCGCGCGGTTGCGACACCCGCCGAGGCCCGTCAGATGCTCGGATTGCGTCCCGTCTGAACAAGGGCCCCGATATCTGCGGGCACGGCACCTGCATCCAGTAGGACCCGCAGGACATCAGCGGTAAAATCCCAGACCTCGGCGCTATGAACGAGGTGATGTGTGAGCAAGCCCAATGGCTCGGTGCTGTCTGTCTGTCCCGTTCGTCGATCGCGCAGGGTGGCGGTGATTTCTGCAACGAGTACTTCAGGATCAACCAGCCCGCGATGCCCGCGCCAGAAAATGGGGTCAATATGCGTATTGATCTGCACCAACCCTTTGACGAGCGTCACAGTCGGGCGAGGACCAAAAGTAGACAGACCACAATATTTTGCTGACACGAGCGCCGGATGAAACTCTGCCGCCATTCTGTTCCAGGGCGGGACAAACAGGGGGACCAGTCGCGCGCCAAACTCATGGTCCAACCTTTTATAGGCCAGCTTGAGTTCGGCAAAAGCACCTTCACGCTGGTGACCGAATTCTGCATTTTTGGCCCCTTCGGGTGCGTGACTAATGTGTCGCCAGCCGTGAATAACAGGGACAAGCGCAGGACGGGACGCAAAGGCTGGCGCCAACGAAGGCGCGATCCTTTCAGGTATTACAGCGACATGCACGTTAACGCCTGTGGTGGCCGCCAGATCTGACAACAGGTCGAGCGCGGCCGTCGCCGCAACCGCATCATCATCACGCCACCACAGCGGAACGGGCAGTCCTGCGCGCCGGCACAAGGCTAGTTCCGCAGTGAGGGGAGACCAGTCAATTTTCACGTCATTTCTCTCCGTCTTGCACGTGTGATGGTAATTGTGCGCGCTGCCCCGTCGAAACGGATATCGCTAAAATTGCGGCGGGGCGCTGCCATCACGGCAGCAAGGGAACTGCACAGCGCCTCTCCCGTGAGGTCGGCCCGAGCGAGACAGGCAATACCTTCGCGGCTGGCCAATGCGCGTGCACGCAAACCCTGCTCGACTTCGCTGCCGTCATCAAAGGGAATGAATACCGCAGGTGTACCAGCCTGCAAAATATCGAGCGCGGTATTGTATCCACACAACGAGACCGAGGCGGCAGCGTGATGCAGCATCTGGCGAAAATCGGGACGAGTCTCTTCGATAATAACGTTATCGGGAGCTGTGCGCCTTAGATCCCGCATACGTTCTTGCGCGGTCGTGCCGCCGACGAGCAGGCGCATCGGGTTAGGCATCAACTGCGCAGCAGCAAGGGCCGCTGCATAAACCGGACCACCTACACTCCCGCCGCCGGCACTCACGATAATCTCACCTCTTCCTGCGTGGTTCGGGTGCGGCACTGCGACGGGAGGGGCAACAAAGCCGGTATAATGCAGCATGGGGCGCAGCACGTCAGAGACCGGCCAGCTCAGACCGAGCGGCATTACAGCCTCGTCGGAATGGACCAGCACCATGTCATAATTCGCGCGGACCATTTCATCGGCAAATATCGCCTTCTTGGGCTTGGACGGTGGTGCGAGGATATCGCGGATTGAAGCGCAGATCAGGGGGCGTCGCTGCATGGCTTTTGCCGCTTCCAGCAGAGCTGCAAATTCGACGCGCAGGATTCGGCGGCCAAATGGGAACAACTCGGTGATGAGAATGTCAGGCGCGAAATTATGGAGTGCTTCAAGAAGTTGAACGTGACGCGCTGTCATATGTTCTGCGGTCGCCTCCGCGCCGGTTTCGGTCAGCAGTCGCGAGAAATCAATGCCGTCGGATCGGACAGCCGGTAACTGGATTATGTTATCCTGCGGGCGCAGGAGCAGCGGCGCAGCAGTCCCGCCTGACACAACACAGGTCTCGTCGCCGGCAGCAGTAAAAGCACGCGAAAGGGTCAATGCACGCGCCAGATGCCCTGTGCCCAAAAGGTGGGTAACGACGATCATGACCTTCATGGCAACACGGGCTCCAGCCGGATCTGATCGGGCAGCAGCCGCCAGTCATGCCCGTCAATTTCGATGATGAAAAGGCGATTGCGTTTTACTGTGAATGGGGCAGGACCATCGAAGTTCCATCCCGTGGCATGTGCCATCAGCACCCGCATAACCCCGATGTGGCAGACGGCCACGACATCGTGCTTCAACGCCTGTGCCCACGGAAGCAGCCGCGCGCGCAATGCAGCTGGCGCCTCACCATTTGGCGGAGCATATTCCCAGCCCCAATGCTCGATATCGCGGTGATCGCAGGTATGATCATCGCGCAAATCCTGTGCCAATCGCCCCTCCCAATCGCCCCAGTTCATTTCGATTAGTGCGTCATCCTTGCGTGGGTTGCGGCCACTGACCAGTGCTGCAGTATGGCTGGCACGCTCCAGCGGGCTTGACCATAGTTCGGCGTGATCCCAAGGGGCCGGCAGGCGCTGTGCGCCAAGCTCGACAACGGCGGCGGCGTCCAGCGGTATGTCGCTGCGCCCCTGTACGCGACCGGCACGGTTCCACGATGTATGTCCGTGGCGCAGAAGGGCAAGGCGGATCATGCGGCACCGACCAGTGCCAAGCCTGCGCGCAGAGTATCTGCCGCAGCTGGAAGGAGATGATGCGCAGTAATATGCGTGCGGATCCTCTGACGGGATGGCGGCTTTGTCCGCGCAAGCTCAGCAAGCCCTGCAGCCCCGCTTTCAACGCTTGGATAGGCTTGCGGGAAAAGTACATCACGCACGCCATCGCGGTCTTGGGCAATGACCGGAAGGCCATGCGCCTGCGCTTCAAGGTAGGTAATGCCGAATGCTTCGTCCACACCGGGCCAGATGAGCGCCCCCGCGCGGCGGTAGGCTTCGTCGAGTGCGGCGGCCTCCAATTCACCGAGGAACCTGACACGGTCTCCGAAAGGCGCCATTGCTGCGATTACCTGAGGGCGGGCCGGGCCATCCCCCGCAATTTCGAGCTTTGTTGTGTCGGGCAACAGGGCAAGCGTTTCGGCAATGAGTAGGTAGGAAGGCAGCTTGGCTGCGGCACGCATCATTCCCACAGCCAGCAAATGGGTGCCTGTGGACCTCGCGGGCAATTCCATGCGCGGCAAAAAAGGATGCAGGTGCACCAATTGCTGCTCCGCGGGAGCATATGCGGACAGGGCTTCAAGGTCACGCTGAGTGACATAGAATATGAGGTCCGCTGCGTCACACGCAGCCTCTGCCGCCTGCGCGAACCTGTCCCAAGGTCCCCCCAGCCGCTTGCGTGCGCGCGTTGCCTCGATCAGCAGGTACGGGATTCCAAGCGTGCGGGCGACCGAAGGTCCAATCAGGTCGGGCGCTTTGTAATAGCTGTGATAGGTGACCCATGCCTGCCATTTCGCGGCGCGGCCCTGTGTCACAATGGTGGGGATTAGAGCATTTGCCTCTTCGACCAGACGCATCTGTCTCGCATCGTCCCCAACGCCGTCACGGCTGCGTAGGGTCGCTGCCAGATCCACCTCCGCCCCCAGATGCCCGAGGGCAGCTATCAACGCCCGCGCCATCGCACGATCTCCTGATGGCACAGGGTCATGCGGCGGTTTCAAGGGCGCGTAAAAGGCCAGCCGCATCAGGCAGGTTTCAAGATGCCGCGCAGGCGTTTTGCCAGATGTGCAATGCCGGGCGCCATGGTAAATTCAGCGTGCAGGCGACTGTGCGCTGCCTTTGCCAGACGCGGCCCCAAGGCGGGATCGCCTGCGACCTGCTGCATCGCATCCGCAAATGCGCGGGGCGTATCTTCGGCCAGCAGGCCATGCGTACCGGTGGTGATAAATTCTGGTATGGCGGAAACGGGCGTGGACAGGATCGGCAAAAGCTGACTCGCTGCTTCCATCAGAACATTGGGCAAGCCGTCACGGTCCCCGTCTGCGGCGATTCGCGAGGGCAACACGAACAGATCCGCCTCGCGCATGGCAGCGATAACATCGGGTTGATCGCAGGCACCGCGCCATGTGATCCGGTCTGCCACGCCAGCCGCCTGCGCGCGGCCGCGCATCACACTGTCCAACTCCCCACCGCCGATGTGGGTCCAGTGCCAAGCCAGCCAATCGGGCAGCAGCGCAAGCGCGTCGATCAGCGTATCGAAACCCTTCTTCTCGACCAACCGTCCCACAGACATCATCCGCAAGGGCGCATCAGTGCTGCGCGGGATACGCTCCGGCGCTGGCGGAAAGCGCGCTAGGTCAAGTCCGTGATAAACCAGATCAACGCGGGTGGGTGTGTCGGCCATTGCCTGTAAATGCTCGGCCCCGAAACGCGTACAGGTTGCCCCGAACGCCGCACCGAATGTCGCTCCATCCAGCTTTTCTTTCAGCTCCCAATCGGGCGAGGTCCAGATGTCCTTTGCATGGGCAGAGAAAGACCACGGCACCCCGCGCAGAATGGCTGCATAGCGCGCCACGGAAGATGGGGTATGCAGGAAATGGGCGTAAAGTGCCTCGAGTGTGTCTCTTGCCTCATATGCCAGAACGCAGGCCTGCCCCCAACGACGGCGGCGATTGGCAGTATCATCGCGCGCCAGATCGCGTGCGTAAATCTCGGCGGCGGCATCGAAACCAGGCAGGTCGGTAACAGCGCCCATAGCTGTATGAACGCGGCGCGGCTCTTCGTGCAGATATTCGGGGAGGTAGCGCACCCGCGCTTGCAGGCGGTCATGTAAGGGGTGGGTTTTAGTGTCGGTGGGATGGCGCAGCGACCATAAATCGAACCGCAGTCCGGCCTCCTCCAGCGCCACCAGTTCTTGGGCAATGAATGTTTCGGACAATCGTGGCCACCCTTTTACGACGATGGCAAGAGGGGGAGTGGTCATATCATTCATCCTTTTGCGCCATGAGAGCGCGGCCCCGTGCCACCACAACATCCAGACCGTCAAGCAGGCCATCGGCGCCTGCGGCCGACGGTTTTTGTTGGGTTGGTAGATCGCGGATTGCTTTTATCATCGCGGCCACGGTCATTCCATCGCGGCCATCATCAAGCATTCGCACAAGGCCCAGCTCTTCGGCGCGGCTGGCGCGTATCCATTGCTCCAGACGGGGCACGGTGCGCGGCACGATTACGGCGCGTTGGTCAAAGCTCAGAACTTCGCAGAAAGTGTTATAGCCACCCATACATACAACGCCCTGCGCCTGTGCGAACAGCGCCTCGATCCGGCTGTCAAATCCTGTCGCCGTGACACGCCCGCCTAATGCGGCCACCCGCGCGTCCATCGCATCGCGAACGTCCCCCGACAAAAACGGACCGTAAACCAACATCGCATGCGGTCCCAGATCGGGGTCGGCCTCATAGGCATCCAATACCAGTGACACCATCGCAGCTCCGTCACCGCCACCGCCCGGCGTAATCAGGATATAAGGCTCATTGGGTACGTCCGAGCTGTCGGTCAGGGTGCGGCGCAGATAACCGGTGTAATGCATGCGGGCCCGGGTGGCGTCGCTAAATGGCAGGCCCTTTGTCGGGTCATAAATATCCTCGACGCCGTAAACCCAGAATTCGTCATAATAGGCCTCGGCGGCTTTTACGGCCCCTTTGCGCTCCCATTCGGTTGCAAGGACTTCGGGTTCGTCCAGAACATCGCGCAGGCCCAGCACGACGCGGCATTCGCCCTTTGACTGGAGCCATTCCAGCGTCGGCAGCAGCTCCCCGCGAAAGCCTGTAGGCTCCTTGTCGACGATTAGCAGGTCGGGGCGGTATTGCTCGACCGCCGACTGGATCAGGCCGGCACGCAGATTGGTTGTCGCATCAATGTTGAGCCCAAGCGTCGAGCTGACATAGGAACCATCGGGCAGTTTCGTTACACCTGGTAGGCGAATATGATCAACACGTTCGGGAAACGTAAACCGCCCTGCCACCGGAGAGCCGGTGAGAATGATCGCAGAAGCGTCTGGGTCGCCGGCCGTGAGGGCGGTGGCCAACGCGCGGCTGCGGCGCAAATGGCCCAACCCGAAGGTATCGTGACTATAGAGCATGACACGGCGCGAAGGGGCGCGGGCGTTAAGTTTGGCAATGGCCTCTTGCGACATAGATATTCTTTCCGATCGTCAGCAGGCTCAAAGCCTCAGGTCACTGCCTGATTTGCCGAATATTCCCTTGATGTCATACAGCACTGCACCGTCCTTGCCAAAGGTGCGGATCGCCTCTGATCCGAGCGCTACAAACTCCGCATGGCTCACCGCGACGATGATCGCATCATAGGCGCCTGGTTGCGGATCCTCGACAGCCGTTACGCCATGCTCGGACCGTAAACGTTCCGCCCCGACCCACGGATCATAGACTTCCGCACTCACGGCATAATCGCCAAGTTCAGCCACAATATCGGCCACACGGGTGTTGCGGGTATCTGCGCAATTTTCTTTGAAGGTATAGCCCATCACCAGCACGCGCGCGCCGCGTACACCGATGTTCTTTTTCAGCATCGCCTTGATCAGGGTTTGCGCCACGTGACTGCCCATGGCGTCATTGATGCGCCTTCCCGCAAGGATCACTTCTGGGTGATAGCCCAACTGCTCGGCGCGGTAGGTGAGGTAATAAGGATCGACCCCGATGCAGTGCCCGCCCACAAGGCCCGGCTTGAACGGCAGGAAGTTCCATTTTGTCCCCGCCGCTTCCAGCACCTCGAGGGTATCGAGGCCAAGACGGGCAAAGATTAGCGAAAATTCGTTGACCAGCGCGATGTTGAGATCCCGCTGTGTGTTCTCGATCACCTTTGCTGCCTCTGCTGTCGCAATTGAGGAAGCGCGGTGCAGACCCGCCTTGACCACGGGGGCATATATCGCCTCAACGCGGTCCAGTGTTTCGGCGTCCTGCGCCGCGATGATCTTGATGACGTTTTCCATTGAGTGTTCGGCATCGCCTGGGTTCACCCGTTCCGGAGAATAGGCCAGCTTGATCTGTGTTCCCGCCAGCAACCCGCTGCCTGCGGCCAGTGCGGGGCCGCAGATCTCCTCGGTGACGCCGGGGTAGACTGTGCTCTCGAGGATCACGAGTGCACCCGCCCTCAGATGCGGTGCGATGCTGGCGCAGGCGCCAAGGACCGGCCCCAGATCGGGTGCTTTTGCATCGGTGATTGGCGTGGGGACTGCAATGATAAACGCCGTGCGTTCCGCCAGATCATCAGCATCATGCGAGAACCTTGCCGTGGTCGCGGCTACTTTTTCATCTGAAATCTCGCCGTTCGGGTCATGCCCTGCGCAAAGTGCTTCGATCATTGGGGGATGAATATCATAGCCCAAAACGTCGAAACCGGCACGCGCCAGCGCCAGAGTCAGCGGCAGTCCCACATAGCCAAGACCCAAAACGGCAATCCGGTCGGTGCTGGTGGTTGTCGGCATGGTCATATTCCTCGGGCTGCTGAAAAATCGCTGATGTGCTCAACCCTTATGCCGCTATGGCACAAAAGGCTGGCCTTTGTAAAACATCATCAGAAAAATGGGCTTGGCAATCTCTCGTTCGAAGTGGGCAATACACGCGCAATTGCAATGGCACAGCCAAAAGCCTAGCGTAACGACTGTGTGAGGCTCTGTGAACGGGCAGCTGCACAAAGGGGAATTTATGAACGTTTACCGGATGCCAGCCACCTGCCTTAAAATTCTGGCATTGCTTTTGGCGTTGATATTTTCGCCGCTCGGGGGCGCGCAGGCGCAAGGGATCGCGTCATTATTTGCCGATAATGCACCACCTGCCACGGCATTACCCGCCAGCGAAACCCTTGCGCAGACGTTGCGCGATGCGGCGCGCGACGGCTTGGGAATTGTTGTAATCGATACGGAAGGGCGGGTTTTGTCCCAAGGCGCAGGTACGCCAGCAGTCGATCCCAACGCCCCGCCGACAGCAGCAGATTATTCGCGGTTGATGAAAGTGCAAGAGAACGCGGACCGCGCGCGCGACGCTCTTCTTGACCGACTCGGAAGTCTACCTGATGCCCTGATCGAAGTGCTTTATGTCCTGCGTGCGGCCTCACCCGATGGCACACTGATGCTGTTCGCCAAAATTCTCGGGCTGAGCCTGCTGTTGTTTGCCATCGGGGTGGTGGTTGAACGGGAGGTGTTTGGAAAGCGCTTTGCCAAGCGGTTTGTCGTGAGCCGCGTGATGGAAAATCCGAAGGGCTATGCCGAGAAGATGCCGTTTCTGGTGTTCCGGTTTTTCATTGGCGTTTGTGGTATACTCGTCTCTATGGCTGTCGCCTATGTGATTGGCGTGCTGTTCTTCCCTCCGCTGACCGACAGCGCTGTGCAATTCACAGTCACGCTGATCAATATTGCCTATTTCTGTTGCCGCGTCGCGGCAGGCCTTTGGCGGATGATCCTTTCTCCGTTTTTGAGCCAGTACCGGATTCCATTCTTCTCTGATCGAGATGCAAAGCGACTACACAGATGGCTCTGGCTGGTCGCGGGCTTTGATATCTGCGCGATCCTGTTTGGCATCTGGATCGGAGAACTTGGCCTGAATTATGACATTTACGCGCTGGTGGCTGCGATGCTGTCGGCTGTACTCGTTCTGCTCAACATCGTACTCGTGGCCGTTAACGGCCGTGCCATTTCCAACGCGCTGCGCAGGGGCAAGGAACCTGCCGAAGTCGGTATGTTGCTGCGTATGCTGAGCAAAATATGGGCGCCCGCTGTGGTGGCCTATGTTCTGTTTGCGTGGTTCGAGCTGACCTACGATCTGGTGCTCGAGAACCCCAGCTCGATCCCGCTGATTGCCGGTGCCTATGGCATACTGATCTCGATTATTGTGGTCTACGGGGTGGTTAACTACCTGATAGAGCGTGGATTTGCCCGCGCCCGTGTTTTGCGGCTGCTGCGGCACAAACAGATAGAGCATGAGGCAGCGGAGCAGGCGCGGTTGGAGCGCGAGGCCCATGCGCGCCAGATGCTGCGCGAAGACGGGCCAGATCCCGACCCCGATACAGCGCTGGAAGGCGGTAGCCCCGCAGGTCCGCTGGCCGCCCGCATCGAAGCGGCGTCAGCTGTGTCGCCAACGCGCTCTGATCTGACCGAAGCTGACCGCGCATTACTGTCAGATGCTGCGTATGACGGTGCCCGTCCCGTGCGCGTACTCGACAGCTTTGAGGCGCTGGCACGGCGCGTGGCGGGTATCCTCGCTTTTGTCGCTGGTGCTTACGCTTTCTTTTATATCTGGGACAACAATGGTGCGCGGATGGTCGAATCCCTGCTGGACCGGCTGTTGGATATCATGGTCATCATCTTCCTTGGATATGTCGTCTATCACGCATTCCGCATCTGGATTGACACAAAGATCGCAGAGGAGTCAGGCGAGGAGGTCGCGGCAGAACCCGGTGACGAGGGCGGCGCGTCTTCGGCGTCGCGGTTGGCGACCCTCCTGCCGCTGTTTCGCAATTTCACGCTGATCGTGGTGGTGGTGACGATTATTCTGATCGTGCTGATGGAGATAGGCATAAATGTGGGTCCGCTATTTGCCGGTGCGGGTATTGTCGGCGTCGCAGTTGGGTTTGGCTCTCAGGCGCTGGTGCGCGATATCTTTGCCGGCGCATTCTTCCTGTTCGATGATGCGTTCCGCAAAGGCGAGTATCTGGACGTGGGTGGGGTCAAAGGCACGGTCGAGAAAATCTCGGTTCGCTCGTTCCAGTTGCGCCACCATCTGGGTGCACTTCACACGATACCGTTTGGCGAATTGCAGGTGATGACAAACTATTCCCGCGACTGGGTCATCATGAAGCTGCCTTTGCGCGTGACCTACGACACCGACGTCGAGAAAGTGCGGAAGCTGATTAAACAGCTCGGGAACGAGTTGTTGGAGGATCCGGTGATCGGGCAGAATTTTATCGCCCCCCTGAAGTCCCAGGGCGTGATAGAGATGCAGGACAGCGCGATGATTATTCGCGTGAAATTCATGACCAAACCCGGCGATCAATGGCTGGTCCGCAAGCGGGTTTATGAAGATATACGTGCCTTGTTCGAGCGCGAAAGCATTAAATTCGCCCACCGCGAAGTCACGGTACGTCTGGCCGATGGCAAGGTGGAGGACATGACGGAAGCGCAAAAGCGCGATGTGGCCGCCGCCGCCCATGCTGCGCTTGAGGAGGAGGGGCAAACCGAGGAGCCGGGTGAGGCAAGCGGGGATGACCGCTAATCCTTGATAAGGTCCATATTCGGGCTAATTTGTCGCACGAGTGCTAATAGTTCAATGGAGAACAAAGTGACAGAATTCAAGATTACCTCCCGCCGCTAATTTATGTTGACTACAGCAGCTGCTGCCGGTGCTGTGACCATCCTGCCGTTCGCCGCACGCGCCGCCGGGCACGGCAACGATACATTCGACACGCCAGCAGGCCCGATTTCGATCGTGCCGGTTTCTCATGCGTCTTTTGTCGCTCAGACACCGCTGGGCGTGATTTATGTCGATCCAGTGGGCGGTGCCGATAAATACGGCAGCTTTCCCCCTGCGGATCTGATATTGATCACGCATGAGCATGGCGACCACTATGATCAGCCAACCCTTGACGGCATCGTGGTAGAGTCGACACAAATCATCGCAAACCCTGCCGTATTCGCGATGCTGCCCGAAGCTATGCGCGCGCAGTCGACCGAAGTAGAAAATGGCGGAATGGCGACATTCAAAGATTTGTGTATCGAAGCGATCCCGGCATATAACATCAGTGAAGAGCGGCTGAACTTTCACCCGCAGGGACGTGACAATGGCTATGTGCTGAACTTTGAAGGGTTCCGGATGTATGTATCCGGCGACACAGAGGACACACCCGAAATGCGCGGCCTGACGAACATCGATCTGGCATTTGTGTGTATGAAC
Organism: Sulfitobacter guttiformis; assembly: GCF_003610455.1. NCBI lineage: Bacteria > Pseudomonadati > Pseudomonadota > Alphaproteobacteria > Rhodobacterales > Roseobacteraceae > Sulfitobacter > Sulfitobacter guttiformis. Next base: position 2,281,779 of record NZ_RAQK01000001.1, read on the forward strand.
CTGCCGTTCACGATGGATGCTCGTGCTGCCGCCTCAGCGGTAGCCGAATTCAAGCCGACTTATGTCTATCCGTATCATTACCGTGGCCGTGACAATGGCACACAGGATCCAGAAGCTTTTGCCAAAATGGTAGGCACGGATACAGAGGTGAAAATGGGTGGCTGGTACGACGAGGCCTGACTTCCAAGGGCCGCTTGTCCGTCGGATAAATGCAAAAGGCTCTCGGTCATTGAATGGTTTTTTGAGAAATAAGAAGGGGCGCTGCCGTAAGGTGGCACCTCTTTTTCGTTAACTGGTGTATGGATCCAGTGAAGCGCGCAAGCCATCGCCCAAGAAGTTGAAGGCAAGCACAACCACAATGATGGGTAGCATAGGGATCGCTGTCCACGGATAGATTTCGATGCTTGCGAGGTTTTGTGCATCGTTGAGCATGACACCCCAGCTTACCGCAGGTGCCCGCAAACCGAGACCGAGGAAGCTCAGCGCCGTTTCGCCAAGGATCATCGCAGGGATCGAGAGTGTAGCGCTCGCGATCAGATGGCTCATAAAGTTGGGAAGCAGGTGGCGGCGGATCACGCGGGACGGTTTCGCACCCATCATTTCTGCTGCGCGAACATACTCTTCTTCCCGTAGGCTCAGAAACTTGGCGCGGACTGCGCGTGCGAGGCCGGGCCAGTCGAGGATGCCGAGGATAATGGAAATGATGAAAAACACCGCTACAGGCCCCCAATTGGAGGGCACGGCAGCAGAGAGCGCCAGCCACAGTGGTAATTCGGGCAGTGACCGTAAAATTTCGATGGCGCGGTTGATCGTCCAGTCGGTTTTACCACCAAAATAACCCGCCATTGCACCAAAAAAGATGCCGAGGATGAAGCTTACTGTGATGCCTATGATGCCGACAGTGAGGGACAGTTGCGCGCCATAAAGGATGCGGCTGAAAACATCGCGTCCGAGTCGGTCGGAGCCCCAGAGGAACACGGTCGCCCCTTTAGGGGCACAGAATAAATGCGTATCAGACGCAATAAGACCAGCTATTTTATAGTCTGCACCTTCACAAAAAAAATGCAGCTTCATGGGCGTGGTTGTGTCGATGTCATAGCGCCAGCGGTAATTTTCGAGATCTGCTATGGCCGTGGTCGCAAAGACATGCGGACCGATAAACCGACCTTCGTGCCACAGGTTAATTTCTTGCGGCGGATGATAGAGGTAATCTGCGCTCCGCTCATTGGCGGTATAGGGTGCGACAAACCCCGCCACTGGCAGAATGAGGTAGCAAATCAACAAAAACAGCCCTGAGACCAGTCCAAGTTTATGGCGGCGGAATTTACGCCAGATCAGGACATAGCTGGGCGCGTCGAATTCTGCCCGTTCGGGCGCCGAGAGGTCAGCGCCGTCAACCCATGGCTCGGTGTCGACAAAGCGGTTGTCAGGCTGAATGCTCATTCGCGGCGCCCGCCCATCCGGATGCGTGGGTCAAGCAGCATGAGAAGCACATCCGATACCATCGTTCCGATCAATGTGAGCAGTGCCACGAACATCAATACAAAAGCAGCCAGAAATTGGTCCTGCGATTTGAGAGCCGTGAGTAGGGCGGGGCCGATGGTTTGGAGACCTAATACCACAGAGACGAGTACCGAGCCCGAAATCATTGCGGGTAGCAGGTTCCCGATGTCGGCCACAAAGGGATTGAACGCCATGCGCAGTGGGTATTTCCGAAGCATCGACGAGGGCTTCATGCCCTTGGCGATGGCTGTCTCGACGTAGGGCTTGCTCAGCTCGTCGAGCATATTCGCGCGCAGGCGTTGCATCATCGCGGCTGCACCCGAAGTTCCAATTACAAAGGTCGGTACGATGAGGTGAACAAGAATGGATTTTGTCTTTTCCCATGACATAGGCTCACCCTCGAAAACGGGGTTCATTAGTCCGCCTATCGGCAGGTCGAAATACTTGTGACCATAGTAAAACAGGATCAGTGCCAGCAGAAAATTAGGCGTAGCAAGGCCAAGATAACCGATAAACCCTGCGGAGTAATCCACCCAGGTCTCTGATTTTGCAGCGGCAAGTACGCCAAGCGGAAGCGCCACGACATAGACAAACAAAACGGCGGCGAGATTAACCAACACTGTTAACCAAAGAGCGTCACCGACGATTTCGGAAACGGGGCGGTCAAATTCGAACGACCAGCCAAAGTTACCTTGAATGAGGCCAAAGAACCCCTGAGGACCTGGCATGAAACCAGCCCAAATCATGTATTGCTCCCAGAGGGGGCGATCGAGGGCATATTCTGTCCTCAAGAACTCCGCCTTTGCGACCCCTTCGGCCTGACCTGTGGCGCGTAGTTCGGCGATCTGATTGCTGAGGAAATCGCCCGGCGGCAAATTGATGATGACAAAAACAAGGATTGAAACTACCCACAGTGTGAGCAGCATCGTAATAAACCGACTGATGGCGTAGCGCAGGATAATCATTGGCTAACCTGCTGGAACGCGTCTTCGAAATAGAATTCGTCGATGCGGTGTATGCCGAAATGGCCGCCGGGGTCGTAGGCCCAGATGCCTTTTTCGGGCACGTTGCGCAGGCGGCGCGATACAACAACCGGCTGCGGTGCGCCTGAAAGGACGCCGATGGCAAACTGTTGCTGGGCGTGAATGTCGAGCATTTCGTCCCAAATCGCCGTGCGTTTGGCTAGATCACTGGTCATGTCCCACTCGTATTGGAGATCCAGCAGGCGCTTAGGTGCCTCCATATCGGGCGCCTCGCCTGCTTGGCCTTTGGTTTGGTAATATTGACCCCATTTGGGCCATGCAAAAAATTCCTGCTGCGTCGGGGCGAGGTAGCTAGGCGAAGTACTGGCGCTGGGCAGGCCGTTGTCCCAACCGTACCAGACCGCTGCCATACCCGTTCCCGCATAGATCCGGTTGCGCAGGATGTCACGATCAAGCGGGCGCATAATCAGACGAATGCCCAGATCGCGCCATGTGTCGGTAATAATCGTGAGGGCATTTTCTTCTTCCTGCCGCTCGCCCGCGGTTTCGATGACAAATTCCATCGGGCGGCCATCCGGCAATTTACGGATCCCGTTCGGCATCCGCTCCGTCAGTCCCATCTCGTCGAGCAGGCGGTTGCCATGTGCGATATCCATATGCGACCATGCATTCAAATCGTCGGGATCAAACAGCGGGCTTTGTGAAAGTGCGGTCATGCCGCCCTCGTCGGCAATCCCGAAATAAAGTGCGCGATTGATCATGCGCCGATCAATTCCGAGGCTGAGCGCGCGACGGAAGCGCACGTCACGCATCACTTCGCGCCAGACAGGATCGCGGAAGTTAAGGTTGGGATAAATCGCGATCTGGCTTGCTGCGCCATTGGCCCAAAGCAATGTCCGGTAGTTCCCGCCTTCCAGCTCGCCCTTTTTCAGAATTGCCACATCGCGGAAATCAAGGCCGCGTGCCTGAAGATCGACCTCGCCCGCGTTGGCCTTGGCTGCGACCAGACCACCGCCAACAACGGTCATCTCGACCACATCGATATAAGGCAGCTGCGTTCCTTTGGTGTCAACGCGGTGGAAATACGGATTGCGGACAAACAGATTGCGCGACGTCGGCCGCCCCGATGCATTCATCCATGGCTGCAATGTCGGTTCGTCAGGATTGTCGAATTTGTACATATTATCGCGCTTGTTGTGCAGCGCGGGCCAGCTTTTTACACGCGCGGCCTGAATTTCCTGAATAAGGGTGTTGGGATCGGCATAATCACCGTGGTATTGTTTGAGGTAATGGGAGGGGCGATAGATGAATGGTGGGCTAGCCTGTGCCAGCAGTGGTAAAAAACTGGAATTGGGAATTTCCCATTCGAACACGACCGTATGCGCATCGGGGAAGGTCACTGTCCCCATTTTTCCGTCAATGCTCATCCATTCCGGCGGACCGGACGGGGTAATCAGCGCGTTGTTTGCCACATCATTCCACCAGTACGCAAAATCGGCAGAGGTGAACGGCGCCCCGTCAGACCAGCGATGCCCTTTGCGCAGATGCAGGGTATAGCGACGGTCATCCAGGACATCGACGGCACGTAACAGATCGGGTTGGAGCGAGTAGTCGGGCGCATAGCCCACAAGCCGCGCATAGCCGTAAACGACCATCTGGCGGATGTCCTTGCTGCGCGAGACAAGCGTGCGCAATGTCCCGCCCTGAACGCCACTTGTGCGCCCTTTGGCTTCTAGATCAACGATTAACGGCTCTTGTGGAATACGCAATGCGGCGGGAGGCAGGATGCCGTCTCGGACCTCGGTCGCCCAAAAGCTGCTTTCGCTCACAGCGGTAGCCTGAGCAGGGGCTACCTGGACAAGCTCGTTCTGGGCCAGTACGGGCAGGGTCAGCAGCGTAAGTGCGGCGGCAAGATAGATGATTTTATGCATGGCACCGCACCATATGTCCGGGTTCCACTTCGCGCAAGGCCGGGGTGTTTTGCCCCTCGAACCGGAACAGTTCGTCCCAACTCTCGGAGCTTCCAGCGCCTTTGGCGACAAGGTCAAGGTCGATAGGGCGCGTGATATCGGGCTCAGGCTGGGCGGCGATCAATGCCTGCGTATAGGGATGCTGCGGGTTGTAGAAGAGCGTGTCGGGAGAGGCTTGCTCGACGATCACGCCGTCGCGCATAACCGCGACCTCGTCTGCGATCCTCGCAACCACTGCCAGATCGTGACTGATGAAAAGATAGCTAAGGCCCGCGCGGTCGCGTATCTCTTCAAGCAGGCCGAGGATCTGGTCCTGCACTGAAACATCCAATGCCGAAGTAGGCTCGTCGCAGACCAGCAATTGCGGGTCGAGCGTGAGAGCGCGGGCGATCGACAAGCGCTGGCGCTGGCCACCAGAAAACGCATGAGGAAAGCGCGGCAGCATATCAGGGCTCAGCCCGACCATACGAATCATCTCTTCCGCTTTATCGCGCCGCTCCGCTTTGGTGCCGATGCCGTGAATTTCTGCCGGTTCGGTGAGTGCCTCCTGCACCCGCATGCGCGGGGACAAAGAAGAGTACGGATCCTGGAATACCATCTGTGCATCCCGCTGAAAGCTCCGGAGTTGTGCGGGCGTCAGGTTGTGCACGTCCACAGGCAAATCTCCGCTGCGCGCCGAAAACAACACCTGACCACCCGCATCTGGCGTAATCGCGCCCAAAGCAACGCGGGCGCAAGTGGTCTTTCCCGAGCCGCTCTCTCCTACCACCGCGAGCGTTTTACCACGAGGAAGCTGCAAGTTCACATCACGACAGGCGGTGATGACAGTAGGTGCGCGCCATCCACCCGATCGCAGCGTGAAACTTTTTGTGACGTTGCGGATCTCAAGGATAATGTCCGTCTTGGCCAATGGCCTTGAAGGGGCTGCAACGGCAGGTATGACAGGCGCTGCGGCAAACAGCTTTTTGGTATAACCATGTGAAGGTGCGCCCAGAACGGCACGGGCGCTACCGGCCTCCATCACACGGCCTTTGTTCATCACCACGACCTGATCGGCCATATTTGCCACTACGCCCAGATCATGGGTCACAAGGATTACGGCCATGCCCGTCTCGCGTTGCAAATCCTTGATCAGGCCCAAAACCTGCGCTTGGGTGGTTACGTCCAATGCGGTTGTAGGCTCGTCCGCGATAAGAAGATCGGGCTTGGATATCATTGCCATGGCGATCATGGCGCGCTGTCGCATACCGCCCGACATCTCGAACGGATAGCTCGCCCATGCCCGTGCCGGATCGGCAAAACCTACCCGTTCGAACTGGGCCAGAACCTGTTTTTTGGCATCTGACCCGCTGATCCTTTGGTGCAGATGCAGTACCTCCGCCACCTGATTGCCCAAGCGGTGCAAGGGCGAAAGAGAGCGCATCGGCTCTTGAAAAATCATCGAAATACGATCGCCGCGCAGACTGCGCATCTGTTTGGCGGGCGCTGTCAGGAGGTCACAAACAGTACCCGCATGGTCATATTTGATTTCGCCGCCGCGTAATTGGGCATTTGCTGGCAAGATGCGCAGAACGGAGCGACATGTCAGGGTTTTTCCCGATCCACTCTCTCCCACAATCGCAAGCGTCTCACCGCTATCGACAGAGAAGCTCACATCCTGCACAACGGGTGGCGCCTTTCCGAAACCGATGTTCAGTGATTTGACGTCCAGCAGCGGCATGTTGGTCCCTTGATTTCCCACGAATACGTGAACACGGATGTCTCCAACGCGGAGTGAACCGCATATTGCCTGAGAGGTCCAGCACTGTTACCGCGGTGCCATAGGTCGGCGATGCCGACACAGCAGTGGTGCCCCGGTTGGCTCAATAGGCTGGAGGATTACGCAATATAGTAATAAGGAGTTTTCACATGACCCGACTTGACCTTTTTATCGGCCGCATGGTGTCCCAGCGGGCGTGTATCGACCGGGCGATCGCCCTGACACAGGGTATGACCGAGCCGGTGTTCGAGCTTGGTTTGGGCAATGGGCGCACTTTCGACCATATTCGTGCGAATGTGCACGACCGTCCTTTATATGTGTTCGAGCGGACGGTTGCCTCCCACCCCTCCAGCACACCCAGCGATGAACAGCTCGTTCTGGGCGACATTTTCGAGACGCTGCCAGCGCTGTTGGAACGTACCGGCAAAAAAGCGAGCTTTATTCACGCCGATCTCGGCGGTCATAATCCAGCCAAAAACGATGAGTTCGCCCGCACGATCTCTCCGTTGATTGAAGGGGCGCTGGCGCCGGGCGGTATAATGGTTGCCAGCGACGCTATGTATTTCGATGGCCTGACAGAACTACCTTTGCCTGAAGGCGCCTTTGTCGACCGCGCCTTTATTTACCAAAAACCTGCCTGAGCAGGCTGTCACGGGACATCATCGCGCTTGCCGCGTTCTCCCGTGACACACGCACTGTGCCGCCACGTCTTTTGCGGGCCGCCGCGCCACGCGCATCTGCGGTCTTTACCTGTGCGATGAATCCTGTTGATCTATACCCCAGATCCGAAATGTTCTGCCTCGCACGTCTTGAACGGTGCGAAAGGCACGACGCCCGAGAAAAAAGAAAGAACCTGCCCATGTCCGATGTCATTTCCTATAGCACCAGCGGCCCGGTCGCGATCCTGCGCATTCAGAACCCGCCAGTAAATGCCTTGTCTCAAGCGGTGCGGCAGGGGCTGTCAGAGGCGATGGACCGCGCCGAGGCAGATGTTGAAATTAAAGCTGTCCTGATCGTGGGGGAGGGGCGGGCATTCATCGCCGGCGCAGATATCACCGAATTCGGCAAGCCGCCGATGGAGCCTAACCTGCCCGATCTTTGTACACGGATCGAGGCATCGCCGCTGGTGGTGATCGCCTCGATGCATGGAGTGACTTTGGGTGGCGGACTCGAAGTGGCGCTTGGTGCGCACTACCGTATCGCCCAGCCTACCGCACGGGTGGGCCTGCCGGAGGTGCATCTGGGCCTGTTACCGGGTGCCGGCGGTACCCAACGTTTGCCGCGTCTGACGGGCGCAGAAAAGGCGATCGAGGCTGTAACATCCGGCCGCCAGATCAAGGCGGACGAGGCGCGCGAAATGGGCATCATCGACAAGATTGAAGAGGGCGATCCGCAGGAGGTTGGCGTTGCCTATGCTATGGACCTGATCAGCAGCGGCGCACCACGTCGTGCAATATCGGAGATGGCAGCGCCGTCATCAATCGACTGGGACGCGACATATGATGGCGTGATGAAAAAGGGCCGTGGCCAGATCAGCGGTGGCGCAGGCGTGCGGGCCGTACAGGCGGCTTCCGAGTTGTCATTCGCTGACGGCATGGCGGCAGAGCGTAAGCTGTTTACTGAAATGCTGGCCAGTGACCAGAGCAAGGGGATGATCCACGCCTTCTTTAACGAACGTGCCGTGAGCAACCTGCCCGAGCTTAAGGGCGTAGCACCGCGTGCGCTGCAATCTATAGGCGTGATTGGGGGCGGTACGATGGGCGCGGGCATCGCCACGGCGGCCCTGCTGGCACAGATGGAAGTTGTGCTGATCGAGACAGGCGAGGCGCAGGCGGCTGCGGCGCGTGGACGGATCGAGGGCAGCCTTTCCGGTGCACTAAAGCGCGGCAAGATCAGCCAGTCGCAACATGACGCGCTCGTGACCTCCGCCCTGACAGTTGCGGTAAACTATGACAGCCTCAGTACTGTGGATCTGGTGATCGAGGCCGTGTTCGAGGATATGGCCGTCAAGAAAGAAGTATTCGGCAAGCTGGATGCCGTCTGCAAACCCGGCGCGATCCTTGCTTCCAACACCTCCTATCTGGATGTGGATGAAATCGCTGCCGCGACTTCGCGCCCTGCGGATGTGATCGGCCTGCACTTCTTCTCGCCCGCGCATATCATGAAGCTGCTGGAAGTTGTCGTTGCCGACAAGACCGCCATTGACGTGGTCGCGACAGGCTTCGAACTGGGCAAGCGTTTGGGCAAAATTTCGGTGCGGGCGGGGGTCTGTGATGGCTTCATCGGCAACCGTATTCTGGCCCACTACAGGACAGCTGCCGATCACATGGTTCTGGATGGCGCATCGCCTTACCAGATCGACCGCGCATTGACCGACTTCGGCTTTGCCATGGGGCCATTTGCAGTTGCGGATCTGGCCGGCCTCGACATCGGCTGGATGACCCGCAAGCGCAAGGCCGCAGGCCGCCATCCCGACGAGCGTGTACCGACCTATATCGACAAGCTATGCGAGGAGGGGCATTTTGGCCGCAAGACTGGCGAAGGCTACTACCTATATGAAGCAGGATCGCATGCCTCTGTTCCGAATCCTAAAATTCCTGTGCTGATCGCCGACGAACAGGCAGCATTAGAAATTACGCCACGTGATTTCAGCGATGAAGAGATTGTCACGCGCTACATGTGTGCGATGGTGAACGAAGCTGCGAAAGTAGTGGAGGAGGGCATCGCCCGCCGCCCTGCCGACGTTGATATGGTGCTGTTGTTCGGTTATGGATTTCCGCGCTTTAGGGGGGGGCCGCTTAAATGGGCCGATCTGCAAGGGCTGGATAAAGTGTTGGCCAACATCGAGCGCTTTGCACAGGAAGATGCGTGGTTCTGGAAACCGAGTGCCTTGTTGGAACAGCTAGTGACCAGCGGTCGCAGCTTTGATGATTTGAACCGCGCTCAGGCTAAGTAACGCTTGAACGCAACCGATATGTAGATGGAGAGGAACGTAAAATGGACCTGAGCTATTCCCCAGAAGAAGAAGCATTCCGCGATGAAGTTCGTGCATTTTTAGCCGAGAAAGTCACGCAGGATATGAAGGATAAGGTGCGCGGCAAAGCCGAGCTGACCAAAGCCGACATGGAAAACTGGCATGCGATCCTGAACTCGAAAGGCTGGCTCGCACCGAACTGGCCCAAGAAATTCGGCGGTGCCGAATGGAACGCTGTACAAAAACACATTTTCGAGGAAGAGGCCGCAGCTGTCTCAGCTCCGCGTATCGTGCCGTTCGGCCTCGGGATGCTGGCACCTGTTTTGCAGAAATTTGGATCGCAGGAACAGAATGATTACTGGTTGCCGCGCATCCTGTCCGGTGAGGACTGGTGGTGTCAGGGCTACTCCGAGCCGGGTGCGGGGTCAGACCTCGCATCGCTCAAGACATCTGCCGTCAAGAACGAGGCGGGCACCCATTACATTGTGAACGGCCAGAAGACATGGACCACACTAGGTCAGCATGCCAACATGATTTTCTGTCTGGTGCGCACCGACAAGGACGTGAAGCAGCAAGAGGGCATTTCCTTCCTGCTCATCGACATGGACACGCCGGGCATCGAAGTGCGCCCGATCATTCTGCTGGATGGGACGCCCGAAGTTAACGAAGTGTGGTTCACAGATGTCGAAGTGCCTGTTGAAAACCTTGTCGGCAAAGAGAACGAAGGCTGGACCTACGCCAAATACCTGCTGACTCATGAGCGGACGAACATCGCGGGTGTTGGGTTTAGCCAAGCTGGTCTTGCTTCCGTGAAGCGTCTGGCACGGGCAGAGATGGCAGGTGGTAAACCTCTCCTCGAAAACCCGCATTTTGCTGCACGTGTGGCTAAGGTCGAGATTGATCTGATGGCGATGTCGACCACCAATCTGCGCATTGTCTCGAAGGCAGCGGCAGGTCAGGCACCAGGGGTTGAATCCTCGATGCTCAAGGTAAAAGGCACGATCATCCGTCAGGAAATTAACGATCTGGCGCGCCGTGCGGCAGGTGCCTATGCGATGCCTTTCGCTTCCGAAGCGGTTGAGGGAAGCAATGCGGCACTGCCCGATCCTCTGGATGCAGGCCCTGTTGCGGCCAAGTATTTCAACAACCGCAAACTGTCGATCTTCGGGGGATCAAACGAGATCCAGCGCGGGATCATCGCAAAAGTAACGATGGGGGGCTAAGCCATGAATTTCGAGCTGACCGAAGAGCGGCAAATGCTGCAAGATACGCTACGCCGCTTTTTACGCGATCGTTATGATACGGCGACGCGCAACAAGATCCTGAATTCCGACACTGGAATGTCCTCGGAGATATGGTCGGAGCTGGCGGATTTGGGCGTAATTGGCGCGCTGTTCACCGAAGAGCAGGGCGGTTTTGGCGGCAAGGGCTTTGACATCGCCGTGGTGTTCGAGGAACTGGGCCGCGCAGGCGTGGTCGAGCCGTTTTTGGATACGGCCGTCCTTGCAGGCGGTCTGATCGCTGATCTGGGCAATGAAGACCAGCAGGCGCATATCGAAACGATCATTGAGGGCAAGCTGCAACTTGCCTTTGCTCACGGTGAACCCGCAAGCCGCTATGATCTGACCCGCGTGAGTACAACAGCTAGCGAGAAGGGCGACGAGATCATTCTCAATGGCCGTAAAGCTGTGGTTGTGAACGCCGAAGCTGCCGATGTGCTGGTCGTTTCAGCACGCGAAAGCGGCGAGCAGGGCGATGCTGACGGCATCTCGCTCTTTCTGGTGCCCAGGGATGCAAAGGGTCTGACCATTCAGGGCTACGCCCTTCTAGCCGGTGGTCGCGCTGCCGAAGTAACGTTGGACGACGTTGTAGTACCTGCTTCTGCACGACTGGGCGCTGCAGGCGACGCATCGAGTGCTATCGAGGCACGGATCGCTGCGGCAAATGTTGCCCAAACCGCCGAGACACTCGGAGCGATGGACACGGCATGCAGATTGACCAAGGACTATCTGCTGACGCGCAAACAGTTCGGTCGCCCTATCGCAACATTTCAGGCGCTTGCACACCGCATGTCCGATCTTCTGATCGAGATGGAACAGGCCCGTTCTGCCGTCATCTTGATCGCAGGGCATCTCGAGGCGGACCGCGGCACACGCGAACGTCACGTATCGGCGACCAAGAACCTGATTGGCCGCGTGGGCCGTCTGGTCGGTGAGGAAAGCATCCAGCTGCATGGCGGTATCGCCATGACGCAGGAGTACGAGCTGGCCCATATCGCCAAACGTATCGTTATGGCCGATCACCGCTTTGGCGACGTAGACCATCATCTGGAGCGGTTTATTGCCCTTGCCGCAGCCTGAAGAAGAAGCCGGTTTCATCCATGGTGAGACCGGCACGCAGCGCCTTGTCGGGTATGTGGTCGATGTGCGCGACCCCGCGCACGGGCGCTGTTATCTTGACGTAACAGATGATCACCTGAACCGGCACGGCGCGTTGCACGGCGGCATCGCGGTCACACTACTGGATAACGCCAGCGGCAGCACGGGGTCACTGACTGTGGACCCGACAGGAAAAGCACCTTTTCTAACCGTCTCGATGAATACACAATTCATCGGAACAGGAAAACGGGGCCGGATGACAGCCACGGGCACAGTGACAGGCGGCGGACGCAGCCTGTTGTTTATTACGGCTGAATTGCGCCATGAGGACGGTACATTGGTCGCCACCTCGACGGGCGTTTTCAAGCGCGTCCCCCAAGACAAACTCAAATAGCGGAGTGATGATGACATGAGCGCACGGTTGGAAGACGCAGGCGACCGCCTGATCATCTGGAACGGCAACACTGAAAAACGCGGCGCGCTTTCGCCGGAGCTTTACGCATGTATCATGCAGGCCTGCGAAATGGCTTCAGAGCGGCGTATCCGCTCGATTATCCTTACCGCCGAAGGGCCGTTCTTCTGTGCGGGGGGGGATCTCAATCAGTTGATTAAAAGTCAGGGCATGCCTGCAGAGCAACGCACAGCGCGCATCGACGGCCTGCATGATGTGATCCGCGCCATGCGCGCCTGTCCTGTGCCGTTTATCGCAGCGGTTGAGGGCGGCGCAGCGGGTGCGGGCCTCAGCTTTGCACTTGCTTGTGATATTATCGTGGCGGCCAAGGGTGCGAAATTTGTGGCAGCTTACGTGAAGGCGGGTCTGGTACCGGACGGAGGCCTTACCGCGCATTTGGCGCGTGCGTTGCCACGTCAACTGTCCATGGAGATGTGCCTCCTGGCGCAGCCGGTTCTGGCTGAGCGGATGCATGATCTGGCCGTTGTAAATATACTCACAGAGGTGGGTGGCACGATGGAGGTGGCACGCGATTACGCTGACCGCTTTGCCGCAGGTCCCCGCGATGCACAGGCTGCTATCCGCAAAATGGTAGCGGCAGCTTATGACACCTCAGAGGCAGCACAGCTGGATCATGAGCGCGATGCGATGGGCCATGCCACAGGCGCGCCTGAGGCCGCCGAGGGTATTGCGGCGTTCTTGGAAAAGCGTAAACCGAACTACAGTTAAAACTAAGGCTCATTGCAGGGCTGATTTGGGAGGATACAGCATGGCACGGGTAGAAGATTTTTTGAGAGACCGGGTCGCTGCGGCGCCGGACAGCCCCGCGCTGAGCGATTCTAGCGGGGCTCACTGGAGCTATTCCGCGCTTGACCGTGCCAGCGACGATTTGGCGTCCGAGTTACAGGCAGCGGGAGTTCAAGCCAATGACCGCGTCTTGCTGCTGGTAGAGAACTGTGCCGCAGCTGTGGCCGCTTTACATGCCGCATGGAAAACTGGCGCTGTAATCATTCCGTTCAATGCACGCCAGACAGAGGGTGAAGTAGACAAGGTGCTTGCCCATGCAACCCCTGCTGTTGTTCTGATGACGGCGCATGTTTCTCCCGATGCCGCAGCGCACGGGGCGCGGATGGGCGCAAAAGAGATCACTGGTGCTTTCGGCACTTTGTTGTTGGCCAAACGCGCCACCGATCCTGACCCGGACCTTCATGATGTGGCAGTGCTTTTGTATACCACCGGCACAACCGGCGATCCCAAAGGCGTCATGTTGACCCATAGCGGGGTGCGTTTCGGCGGAAAAGCGTCAAGTGGTCTGCGCAAAATGGTACCCGAAGACGTAGTTTATGGCGTGCTGCCGATGAGCCATGTGTTCGGATTGATTTCCGTTCTAACGGGTGCCTGCTTCACCGGAGCGCACGTGAAGATCGATGCCAGATTTTCGGCGCAAAAGCTCTACGAGGCGGCAATGGGTGGCGTGACGATCATTCCCGCAGTGCCGCAGATGCACGCGATGGTCATGCAATATACAAAGGAGCAGGGGATGGAGCGGCTTGGTGCCCCTGCGCTACGCTATGTCTCGTCGGGTGGTGCGCCACTTGATCCTGCGTGGAAGCGCAAGGCCGAGGCATTCTACGAGCTGCCATTGCAAAACGGGTTCGGCATGACCGAAACCTCTTCCGGTGCGTCTGCGACCGATAATCCTATCGGATCCTCCGATATTTCCGTGGGTCCGGTCACGCCAGGGACCGAGGCGATGATTGATGCCAATGCGCCCGGCGGTAACGGGGTAGACGAGGGCGAGGTGCTGGTGCGCGGTCCCCATCTGATGAAGGGGTACTACCGCAATGCGGCGGCGACGGCGCAGGCGCTCACTCCGGACGGATGGTTGCGTACAGGTGACCTCGGCAAGATCGACGAGAACAGCAGATTGCATATTCTGGGCCGCTCCAAAGAGTTGATCATTCATGGGGGGTTCAATGTCTATCCCCCCGAAGTCGAGGCCGCGCTCAACGATCACCCTCAGGTTATACAATGCGCAGTTGTCGGGCGGACCAAGGACGGCGACGAAGAAGTACTTGCTTTCGTACAGGTCTCTGACACGGACAGGCCACAAGTCGAGGAACTGCGTGCTTTTGTCAAAGAGCGTCTGGCCGGATACAAGCGGCCCAAGCATATTATCCTTGCAAGCGCACTGCCTGCGGCGCCCACGGGTAAACTGCTCAAGCACAAGATGATAGAAATGCTGGGCGGCGATCTGCCTTAGGGCAAATCGCCCTTTGGGGCACTTCGCTTAGACGTAAACGCCGGCCACGGCCTCGCGGATTGCGCGGATGTTTGTGCCGTAAGGCGCCGGGTCGCTCACGGAGCCGCCCCTGAACACGGCCGATCCTGCCACTAGCACGTCGGCTCCTGCCGCTGCTACAATCGGCGCGGTTACGGGGTCGACACCACCGTCGATCTCGATGTGAATGGGGCGGTCCCCGATCATCTCGCGTAGGGTTTTTACCTTGGCACTCATGTCGATAAACTTCTGGCCACCAAAGCCGGGGTTCACTGTCATCACGCAAACCAGATCAGCAAGGTCCAGCAGATCAGCAACCGCCGATGCAGGTGTGCCGGGGTTTAGGGCTACGCCCGCTTTGGCCCCGCTGGCGCGGATTGCTTGCAGCGTTCGGTGGATGTGAGGACCTGCCTCGACGTGAGCTGTGATAAAATCTGCACCGGCTCGTGCAAAATCCTCGATATATGCATCCACTGGAGAGATCATCAGATGGACATCCATCACGCCCTTGATGTGAGGGCGGATCGCGGCACAGGTTGCTGCACCGAAGCTGATGTTGGGAACGAAATGCCCGTCCATGACATCAACATGGATCCAATCGGCGCCCTGCGCCTCGACGGCGGCACATTCTGCGCCGAAATTGGCAAAATCCGCCGCAAGGATGGATGGTGCAATGAGGAGGGGGCGATGGGCGGTCATGGGCAGCAGCCTTTTTTGAAACGGGTTTGTATCGCTGATAGCGCTTGCTGAAGGGCAGGGCAATCGGGGTGGCGGAGGGATGCTCTGCTTGACACCCTTTAAACTGCGGGGGCAAGTTGGAACCAGATAAAAATAGGGAGGGAATATCATGGAAATTTTGACAAGGCGCCAGACATTGGCAGGCATGGCGGCGTCCGCTGCAGCACTGGGTCTGGGTGCACCGGCGATTGCGCAGGGACGAAAAATCACATTGGGCGCGCTGAGTTTCACCAGCCACGCGGGTACATTTGTAGGGGTCGAGCGCGAATATTTCAAACAGGCCGGTCTTGATGTCGAGATCAAATTCTTTCAGGCCGCACAACCGATGGCAGTGGCGATTGCTTCGGGCGATGTAGATTATGCGGTTACGGCGATTTCTGGCGGACTTGTGTCGCTGGCCGACAAGGGCGCGATCAAGGTGATCGGTGGAGCCCTACAAGAAGAAGCGGGCATTGACGGTCAGAAATTCCTCGTCTCGGATGCGGCGTTTCAGGCGGGGATCACGGCGCCATCCATGCTCGACGGTAAATCATACGGGATCAGCACTGCGGGATCTTCGTTCCATTACATGGGGGCAAAGATGGCCGAGGCCGAGGGCATCACCCTCCAGTACAAACCGCTGCAGAAGGTCGGCGCTATTATTGGTGCTTTGAAATCCGGCCAGATTGATGCGTGGTCGATTGTTCCGCACATTGCAAAGCCGCTGGCGGGATCGGGTGCGGTGCATATTGTCGGGGATGTCGTAACGTACCTTCCTGATTATCAGGTCACAACCGTGTTTACCTCGGCCAAGAACGCGAGCGAAGAAAAGCAGATGACCACAGATTACCTTGCCGCCTATTCCAAGGGTGTATCTGATTACAACGCGGCAATGATCGCACGCGATGGCGGCGACGAAGGCGAGAACGCAATGGTCGATCTGCTGCACAAATATGTCTACACCGACCAGCCGCGGGAAAAAGCGGCTCCCTCGATCATCAACGGCACCATGCGGCTGAACGAGGGTGCTGCGATGAATGTGGCGTCAGTCCGCGACCAGTTGGAGTGGTTCCAATCCGAGGATCTGGTCGGTAAGGATATCAAGCTTGATGCGTTGATCGACACATCCTTCGTCGAGACAGTCGGCGCGTAAGCGTGTCGACGTATGAAGATGGTCGGGCCGCAGGGTCCGGCCTTTTTAATTTTTGGACGGGGCGGGAATGGATCTGAAACTGGAAGCGGTTACGCACCGCTATGACAAAACGGTCGTGCTGCGCAATGTTTCTCTGGACGTGCCGTCAGGGCGTATCACCTGTATTGTCGGTCCGTCCGGCTGCGGTAAATCTACGCTCTTGCGTCTGTTGGGCGGATTGGAGCAACCAAGCGAAGGTGCCGTGCGGCAGCTGGGCACCCCGCCCGCAGGATGCCTTAACGCGCTCACGTATATCTTTCAGGATTTTGCGCTGCTGCCATGGCGAACGGTCGCGGGCAATGTGGCGCTGGTGCTGGAGGATCATAAACTTGGCAACATCGATGCGATTATCGCAAATGTCCTTGCCCGCACGCGGCTCACGGATTTTGCAGGTGCACTGCCCAAGCAATTGTCGGGCGGCATGAAACAGCGGGTCGCGATTGCGCGGGCGCTGGCAGTAAACCCTGCGGTGATGCTCATGGACGAGCCGTTGAGCGCGCTCGACAGTCAGACCCGAGAACTACTGATGGATGATCTGGTGGCACTGTGGACGCGTACGCCTTTCACCGCTGTCTACGTAACCCATAATCTCGCCGAGGCCGTTCGGCTGGGGCACCGAATTGTGGTTCTGTCGCGCCGCCCGGGCGAAGTCCGCGAAATCGTCGAAATTGAAACTCCACTGGAGGATCGCCGCTACGGTGATGCGGCGCTTGAGGCGCAGCAACAACACCTTTGGGGCTTGATGCGCGATGAGGCCGCCGCGGCAGATGCGGAGCTGCTTTATGTCTGATCTGGTACCCTTTCGCGGCGGTGGTTTTGCGCCAAAGCGCGTGCGCGGCCTCGGTATTGCGGTGTTTGTGCTGTTGATCGCTTTCGCGGAATGGGGCACGCAGAGCGGTTGGATCACCTCGCTGACCCTGCCCAAACCCTCCGACGTTCTTGGAACATTTGTCGAATTGTGGAACAGCGGATTGCTGTTCAAGCACCTGATCCCCTCTCTGAGCAGGCTAGCGGTGGGAGCTACTGCTGGTGCGATTGTGGGCATATCAGTGGGCGTAATGATTGGCCTCTTCGCCTATGTCCGTGCAGGTCTGGTGCCGTTGGTCGCTGCGATTTTTCCGATCCCCAAAATCGCGCTACTGCCACTTTTTGTGATTTGGTTCGGCATCGACGAAGGTAGCAAGTACGCGCTCATCGCGTTTGGTACCTTCACGCCGACGGTGGTCGCGACTTATGCTGCTGTTGATAATGTTGACCGTACACTCATCCGGATGGGACAAAGTTTCGGCCTGTCGTGGTGGTCGATAGTGCGCAAGATCGTGCTGCCGGGGGCGATGCCGGGCATCCTGTCGGGCCTGCGTATTTCGCTCACCATTGCGATTATTTTACTGGTTGCTGCTGAAATGTTGGGCGCGCAATACGGCGTCGGTGCCTATATCCTCGAGGCTGGAAGCCTTTATGATCTGGAGCGGCTGTTTGCCGGAGTTGTGATCTTGTCGGTACTGGGCGTTGTTGTCTCAGGTGTCATCGGGATGCTGGAGCGCAGGGTGCTGCGCTGGCGTGTCTGACTGGAACAAACCGGCCCGCTGTTTGTTTTGCCAATGATAAATTGAAGGAATGGATCATGGCAATTTCGGAAGGTGATAAGGTCGAGTGGGACTGGGGCAATGGTACAGCCACCGGCAAAGTTCAAAACAGCTTTGACGAAAAGACGACGCGCACGATCAAAGGAAGTGAAGTTACACGCAACGGCACGAAGGCTGATCCAGCACTATACATCAAGCAAGAGGACGGTGATGCCGTCCTCAAACTAGCGTCAGAAGTGCGCAAGGCATGACGGCTGAGCTGGTCTATTACTCCGATGACAAGCCGGGAATTCGGCGTATCCGGCGTGGTCGGGGGTTCAGCTACACATCCCCGGATGGCACATCGATTTCTGACACGTCGGAGCGCAAAAGGCTTGAGGCATTGGCGGTCCCTCCCGCCTACGAGGATGTCTGGATGTGCCCGCTGCACAACGGGCATCTGCAGGCAACAGGGCGTGATGCCCGTGCGCGCAAACAATACCGATACCATGAGGAATGGTCAGAGGCGCAGGCCAAAACCAAGTTCGAAGGTCTGGTTAATTTTGCCAACAGCCTGCCACGACTGCGTGCTCAGGTAAGTCGTGATTTAAAAGAGGATGCAGGCGCACGGGAATTTGCCCTTGCCTGTGCAGTGACGTTGATCGATCGAACATCTCTGCGCGTGGGCAACCCCGAATACACAACCCAGAACGGTAGCCACGGGGCGCTGACTTTGCGCCACAAGCACATCTCTCTCGAAGAGGGCGGCATCCGCTTGCGGTACACCGCAAAGGGCGGCAAGAAAGTGCGTAAGCTTGTCAAGGACAAGACGTTGTGCCGCGCACTCAACAAGATTGACGACTTGCCCGGTGCGCAAATTCTGTCATGGCTTGACGCTGATGAAGAAGTGCATGCGCTGACGTCTCAGGCCCTCAACTGCTACATCGCTTCATCCGCAGGCGGTGAAGGCTTCACAGCAAAGACATTCCGTACATGGGCCGGCAGTGTTGCGGCGTTCGAGGTGGCGGAAAAAGGTGGTGCCACGATCAAGGAAATCGCGCAAGCTGCAGCAGATCGTTTGTCGAATACACCCACTGTCGCGCGCAACAGTTATATCCACCCCGAGATTATTGCCTTGGCAGGTGTCGATGATCCCAAACAGTTCGACGCGGGCAGGTCGGGGCTACGCGCTGCTGAAAACAGGCTCTTGGGCTTTTTGGAACGGTAGAGATTATCATGATTGGCGCTTATCGATAGGACCGTTCCGGACGTATAGGACATAAATATTGACCTATATCGCGAATCCATATTCAGTTGCCCGACGCATAGGTTCTGGGAGAAACTGATGGACTGGCAGCAGATATTCGCAACACGCAACAACCGCATGAAAGCCAGCGAAATTCGCGAACTTCTCAAGCTTTTGGACCAGCCGGATATCATTTCGTTTGCAGGCGGGATACCGGACCCCGATCTATTTCCCGCACAGGCTTTTCAGGAGGCATTTTCGGACGCGCTTACCCCGCAAAATCAGGCCACAGCCTTGCAATACTCCGTTTCCGAAGGGTACGGGCCGCTACGCGACTGGATCGTAGAGGAAATGGCTCGCCTCGGTGTCCCATGCACTCGCGACAACATCCTGATCACTTCAGGCTCGCAACAGGCACTTGATTATCTGGGGAAACTGTTTTTGAGCCCGGGCGATACCGCCCTTGTCGGATGGCCCACTTATTTGGGCGCGCTGGGCGCATTCAACGCCTACGAACCGCGTTATGACCGCCTCGACCCTGAAACAAACCGCTCTGCCGCTGATTACGCCAAAGAAGCCGGCGAAGGGCGTGTGAAATTTGCGTATATGTCTGTGGACTTTGCGAATCCTACCGGTAAGACACTGGATCACGCGATGCGCGAGCGGGTGATTGATCTGGCCGATGCGCTGGACATCGCGGTGATCGAGGATGCCGCATATCAATCGCTGCGCTATGAAGGTGAGGCGCTTGCGCCGGTGCTGGCCCGCGAGATCGAGCGGAAAGGCGACATCAATGCATGCCGGACGATCTATTGTGGGAGCTTTTCCAAAACGCTGGCGCCCGGCCTTCGGGTCGGCTGGGTGTGTGGCGCTCAGCAGGTGATCAGCCAGCTTGTCTTGCTCAAGCAAGCTGCTGATTTGCACAGTTCGACCATCAACCAGATGGCGATTGCCACTGTGGCCCGTGCCCAGTTCGACAGTCATGTGACCAAGATTAAGGCCGCCTATAGCGCGCGCCGTGACCGGATGCTGGCCGCCCTTGAGGCGCATATGCCTGAAGGTGTCACTTGGACCCGTCCGGAAGGCGGCATGTTTGTCTGGCTGGAATTGCCCAAGCAGATCAACAGTGCAGATCTTCTGGCGCGATCACTCGAATCCGAGCGGGTAGCGTTTGTTCCTGGCCATGCGTTTTTTGCGGACGGATCGGGTTCCAATACCCTGCGGTTGAGTTTCAGCCGCACCAACGAGGCACTGATTGATGAAGGCGTGGCGCGGCTGGGTCGGCTGATTGCTGCCGCCTGACACACTGCAGGTGATTGATCCGGCATCCGGCACCGCATAGATAGCTCAATATGAACAAATTTGCCGCCCTGTGTTTGATCCTTTGTGCCGCACCTGCGAACGCGCATCCGCACATATTCATCAATGCCGGCCTTGTCTTTGTGGTGGATGCGGATAACCGGCTGACCCATGTTCAGGTGACATGGGAATACGACGAGCTTTACTCCCTGTTAGTGACCGAGGATATGGGGATCGATGCCGATTATGACGGGGTATTAAGCGAGGCAGACACCGCACGCCTGACCGGATTTGATATGCAATGGATCGAGGGGTATAACGGGGATCTTGTGGGGACGCTCGCAGGACAGAACCTGACGTTGTCTGCCCCTACGGCCCCTACCGCAACCTTGACCGAGGGCAAGATCGTCACGACCCATTTACGCGCCGTTTCGGGCGCGCCCCAGATCAACGGCACCCTCAGCTTTCTCCCGTATGACGGGACGTATTACACCGCCTATGACGTAACTTTACCAGTGCTGGTGCAAGGCGGGAACGGCTGCGAGGTCACGGTTGATACGCCTGATATAAAAGGTGCGCTTTCCATGACAAAGGCCGAGATCGGCGCGCTGCCGGAGGATTTCGATATGGAGGCGGCGGGCTTGGGTGATATTGGCAGGCGTTTTGCAACAGACGTGAGGGTGACATGCGCCGCGCTATAACCCTTGCTCTGGCGTTGGCCTGTGCAGTTGTCGCCAGTTTATGGCTCAGCGGCGGGTTTGACCAATTGGCCGGATGGGCAGCGGGCGAGCAGCGCGATTTCCAAAACGGCATCGCACGAACATTGCGCGCCTTGCGCGGCGGAGATGCCGGCGCCTTTGCCCTGCTTATGACAAGCTGTTTTGCCTATGGCTTTTTTCACGCGATAGGGCCGGGCCATGGCAAGCTGCTGGTGGGCGGTTACGGTCTGGCGCGGGATGTTCCGGTGGTGCGTCTGTCTCTGATCGCGCTTTTGTCCAGTTTGGGGCAGGCAGTTACCGCAATCGCACTGGCCTATGCCGGACTATGGCTACTGGGCCTCACCCGTGAGCGGATGGTGGGGACAGCGGAGCAATGGCTTGCTCCGCTCAGCTATATCATGATTGCTATGATTGGCCTTTGGCTGGTCGTGCGCGGAATGATGAGGCTGCGGCGCGTACAGACGCCCCATGAACACACTGATCCTTACCCTGCCCATGACCACGCGCACCATACTCAAGCTAACTTGGAGACTTGTGGCAGTTGTGGTCACCGGCACGGTCCATCGCTGGCAGAGGCTCAGCAGGCCACAAGCTTGCGTGATGCAATTGTTCTGATTGCAGGTATTGCTGTTCGCCCCTGCACGGGTGCGCTGTTTGTACTGATCATCACTTGGCAAATGGGCATCCCTGTTTCGGGGATTGCGGGAGCATTTGCTATGGCGCTGGGCACGGCATCCGTGACTATCGCGGTTGGCATCGCTGCTTTGGGGTTTCGCGGGGCTGTTACGCGTAGCATTGCAGGGGCAAGCGCGCTCACCTGGGTCATGCCAGTCATGGAAATGGCAGCAGGCCTTGTGGTGGTTGCCCTGTCAGGCGCGCTTCTGATCCGAGTATTCTAAGCGGCGCGCAACAGTATCACTGCGCTGTGCGGGTACTATGAGGTCAGGCTGTTGCAGGTCTCGACGAATATATCGACGGCCCAAACGATCTGCCCCGGACAAATTGCGAGGTCGACGTAGGGACCATTAAAATAGGCATCAATCTGTTCTTCACATGCCTGCGAAACCAGCCCTAATTCGCAAAAGCCCGCGGCGTCGGCGTTGCGCGTAATTGGGGCAAGCAAGTCACGGGCTGCATGCAGGTTGTCATTGACCGCACTCACATCGAAGCCATCCCAAGCTGCGATGACATGCTGTGCAACCGCAGTGCTCTTTTGGGGAAGTCCTTGCAGAAATTCGATGTTTCGGTGATCTGCATGCGAAATGTTGTGGGCGGCATAACTCATGCGCGATGGCCTGTGCTACAGGCGCGCGCAGACGGGGCAATACCGGCGTGTTGATTTTTCATTTCGGGGTGCCTCCGCAAACTGGGGAACTGATTTAACAAGGGTACTCGTTACTCCTAATCATTTGAAAATGGATGGGAAAAGTGGCCTAAATTGGACAATTTTCGAGCTCTCTCAAGGTGTTTTCTGAATGTCGGGGTTTTGTGCAGCATGATCTTCAGCGCGATTTGCTGTAGGCTGTGCCACTGGGTTTTGGCGATCAACCGCCGCAACGGGATCAGTATATCTAAGGAATTACCAATCGCTCAAATGATCCTCGCCGATGAATTTGACCGTCGCAGTGTGCGGCTGTGACGGCTTTTGGATCGACAAAGCAGCTGTTCCTTTGCGCAGCTGGAGAGCGCTAAGCTGCGGCAGTCTGATCTGGAATTGCGCGGGCCAGACTATGAAATTTGCTGGATCGCGTTGAAGCCCTCGAAAGTGGGGGCGCCTTCATAAAGCTTGGTGGTGTCTTTTGCTCCTTTGTGTGCGCTGCGGAATGCCTCGCTTTTGGTCCAGCTCCGGAACGCCTCTTCGGACGCCCAGACCGTATGTGAAGCGTATATGATTTTGCCGCCTATCTCGGGACCTTTGAGCATGTGGAATTCGACAAAGCCTTCCATCTCTTTGAGGTGACTGTCGCGGCCCAACCACAGCGCCTCGAACGCAGCGGCGTTTTGACGTGTAACGGTAAACCGGTTCATTGCCAGATACATCGTTGATCTCCTTGAGGCTGGTGGATGTTAAACAAGTTATACGAACCAGCGTTACCAATGAACAGCGGCCGCGCATAAACATACGCGGCCGCAATAAAATGGCTATCACTTTGATAAAGTGAATTTACTTCCAGCCAACATCATTAAAGATTTTTTGCGCGGCAGGCAGGTTCAGAGCCACTGCGGACAAGTCCACTTTATCCGCTTTGTATGTGCCCAGTTTTGCCACGCTTTCGCTGAGCGCGACACCTTCCACGGCGGGGAATTCATCATTACCGGACGAGAAATACTGCTGCGCCTGGTCTGACGAGAGGTATTCGAGAAAGGCAACCGCGTTATCGCGGTTAGGGGCATGGGCCGCAACGCCACCACCCGACAGGTTCATATGCGCGCCCTCGGCCTCTTGTGCGGGAAAAACCCACCCAATCTGGTCGATATTCTCGCTCACGCCGGTCACATCCGTGCGCAGCGCGCGGGCAAAGTAATAGGTGTTGGCGATCGATATGTCACACTCGCCCGAGATAAGCGCTGCAAGCTGATCGGTGTCGCCACCTTGTGGATCGCGTGCGAAGTTATCAACCACGCCCTGCGCCCATGTGGTTGCAGCTTCCTCGCCATGGTTCTGGATTACCGAGGCCAGCAGCGTTTGCGAATAGACGTTCGAAGACGAGCGGTGGCACACCAGCCCTTTGTATTTCGGATCCGCGAGGGAGAGGTAATCCAGCGGTGGCTCGCTTACGTCATTTTTGTCGTAAAAGATGATCCGCGCGCGCTGGGAAAAACCGAACCACTGGTTATCGTTATCTTGCAGGTTGGTGGGGATCCGCTCTTCCAGGATGTCACTGTCCACAGATTGCAGCACGCCCGCGTCCTTGGCCCGTTGCAGGCGCGATGTATCGACGGTCAGCAGGATGTCGGCAGGGGAGTTTGCACCTTCGGCCTGCATACGGGCGATCAATTCATCCGCGTTGCCTTCGATCCGGTTGATGGTGATGCCTGTTGCCTCGGTGAAGTCGCTATAAAGGCGCTCGTCTGTGTCGTAATGGCGCGAGGAATAGAGATTTACCTCTCCTTGCGATTGCGCAAATGCTGCACAGGAACCAACCGCAAGGGCAGCAGCGGCAAGGAAAAGCGGAGATGTGCGAGTGAGGACAGTCATGGTGACTCCTTTAGTTTTTAAGTCTTACTGTTTTACTCAATTACTGATTCCGTGGTGGAATGCAAGGTACCTGATTGTTTTGGTCGGAATAAATGCGCTCATTCTTGTCAGGCCCAGTCGAGCACGCCGCCACTCCGATCCTCAATCAGAAGGCGGGGCGATAAAGCTGCAGGGATCCTTGCGCGGGAAGCTTGCAGGGCGCTTTTTTGCATCAATGCTTCGAAAGGTTTGACCGGAAGGCCCGCGTATTCCAAATCGCGTGCCAGATCGGGCCGCTTCGGATGTACCGCGATGCCATCATCGGTCACTAGAACGTCA
This sequence comes from Sulfitobacter guttiformis, assembly GCF_003610455.1. Classification (NCBI taxonomy): domain Bacteria; kingdom Pseudomonadati; phylum Pseudomonadota; class Alphaproteobacteria; order Rhodobacterales; family Roseobacteraceae; genus Sulfitobacter; species Sulfitobacter guttiformis. The sequence continues at coordinate 2,306,333 of NZ_RAQK01000001.1, forward strand.
ACATGCTTACCTGACGTTGTGACGCAGCGCACATGCTCGACCAGTTTGGCAAAGCCGCCCGCGACCAGTCCGGTGGTCACAATCGTCAACTGCGCACCCTGTGCCGCGTCAGGATGCCCGCCAGGCCCGCCAATCAGCCTGCCATCACCTCCGAGGGTAACATTGATGTTGAAATGCCGGTCAACCTCGACGGCACCCAGCACCATCACAGACAGATCATTGACGATTGGGCCGGTGTGCAGGGGGTTGGCGTACTGTGACGCGCTCATCGCAAAATGGTCGGGGTTGGTTATTGAGGAAGCTACGGCCGCGCCATCAAAACATTGCACATCATGAAGACGCGCGAACAGTCCGGCCTGTTGCAGCGCCACATGTGCTCCTGTGATGCCGCCGGAGACAAAGCTGCCGCGCACACCTGCCTGCGCCATTGCTGCCCCGATCACCGGCACGGCCGCAAGGGAGAAACCTCCCGCTCCTGTTTGCAACGAAAACCCGTCGCGCAATACGCCCGCTGCGGCGATCACCTGCGCCACCAACGTCGCGATCTGTTGTGCCTGCGGTGTCTGCGCGGGCAGGGTTGTATCGCTTGCGATGCCTTCTACCGCGCCCGGGTGTGCAAAGGGCACAACCGCGTCTACGTGGGCGGCAGGAATGTCTGTGTGCGCCAAGGGAGCGCCAGTGATTTCGTGTGCACAGATCACGGTGCGGCGGGCATAGCCTGCATCGACCATGGCATAGCCAAGCGGCCCGCAAGGCAATGTCCCGCCGCGCCCCGTGCAAGCGCCATCCGCCTGCGCGATCGGCGCACCCACAAACGCTACATCAACCTTTAGCGCACCTGTGCCGAGTGCTCGCGCACGGCCGCCGTGGCTCTGCAAAAGCAAAGGGGACCGCAGCGCACCCGACAGCATCGCGTCTGTCACCGGACCTTTGGCATAGTCGGTGATAACATTGCCGATCACGCCGCTTTGGATATGTGCGCCAAGTAGGACGTGAACCGGAAAAAGCGAGCTGGGCGCGATGGTTAATCCCCGCAGTCCGCGCCGCGCCGCTTCTTCCAGCACAGCATTTATCAGGCGGTCGCCGTTACGGTAATGATGGTGAAACGACAGGACAGCACCGTCGCAGATATCGAAGGTATCGAATGCGGCCCCGAGGTCGGCCAGCCGCTTGTCGGTCTGTTCTGTCGCTGGACGTGTGGGCTGCATTGGCGATGTGGCCTGCGGCGCAGCGCCCACAGCCCCGAGCGATGTTATCACGGGCCAGTCCAGCGCGGCCATCCTCCCGCTTTGCGTCTCTGTGTCCATTTTCATCCCGCTCCCGCTCTTGCATCCCTGCCGCGCACGGCTACCCTCTTGCACAAAGGAGCTGTCGCAGATGTCTGTCAACACCACCCCCGTCTCTGCCGGCGCCGCGCTCGATGCGCTGAGGCACGGATTTGCTGCGCAAATGGCAGGGCGTCTGACTTCGTCGTGGATGCTGCACGGTCGACCCGGTATCGGCAAGACCGAGATCGTTCAACAGCTCGCGAACGAGACGGGCAGCCGCCTTTATGATTTGCGTCTCACCACGATAGAGCCGCAGGATCTGCGCGGATTGCCATTCTACGACCACACGACCAAGCGAACAGTCTGGTACCCACCGGAAGATTTGCCGCAGAGCGACGATGACGGGCCTACAATCCTTTTTCTTGATGAGTTGACAGCCGCAGCCCCCTCGCTCCAGCCAACAGTCTATGGGCTGTTGCAAGAGCGCCGCGTAGGTCAGCACGCGTTGCCCGCAAAGACCTTTATCATTGCTGCTGGCAATATGGTTGAGGATGGTGCCGTAGCCTATGAGATGGGTACCGCATTGTCGGACCGATTGATCCATCTGAGCCTGCGCGCGGAGGCAAATGACTGGCTCACCTCCTATGCCGTGCCTCATGGCCTCCATGAGGCCGTCACCGCTTTCATCCGGACCCGTCCCGATCTGCTTGATACGACCGAGGAGACTCTGAGGCTTGGCAGGATGATAGCCTGCACTCCGCGATCATGGACGCGGGCGAGTGCGATTTTGCAAGCGACTCCAGACAAGCGGTTGCGCGATCTTATGCTGGCGGGGACGCTTGGCGATGCCGCTGCGGCGGAATTTTCTTTGATCGTCGAGGACATCGCCGCCACGGTACAAGCTGGCGCTATGCTCGAGGCGCGAGGCGCTGAGCGCATTGGGATGTATCCCCGTAGTCTTCATGGTCTAACCGCGCTGGTCTATGCGCTTGTTACTCTTGCGGACGCCGAAACCCTCCCTGCGACCATCGACGTTATGGCAGGGATTGAGGGGCTCGCCGAGGCGCGTACAGAGCCTGAGTTTGCCCGCCTACCTTTGGGCGAATTAGTAACTTACGGCTTCGAGCTTTTGATTGAAAAGGCACTGGCAGAGGGTCTGCAAGAGGCATTTCGCGGCTCCGTGTCTTATGCCGCCTACCTTGCCCGCCGAGAGGAATGAGCACGGAGCGGCACAGCATCCGCGCTGCTCCTGCCCTGCGCGCACTGGCCGAAGCTGATCCGGCTATCGCGGCGCTGTCTCTGTGGTGCATCCATCGCGATGACGTGCAAACCGTAACCACAGGCGAGGTTATCACCTATGGCCCCGATTTCGGGTCGATGCCGCTGCACGAGCAGATGGGCCTGGCTGCGCATCACGTTCTGCACGTGGCTCTGCGCCACTCAGCGAGGGCGGCCACCCTGCAGGCGCGGCTGGGTAGTGATTTTGATGCTGCACTGTTCAACCTTGCTGCTGATGCGCTGATCAACGAGGCCGTGCTGGCGGGCGATCACGCGCTGCCGCGCCCTGCGGTGTTGGCAACAGCTTTGATAAAGCATGCACTGGGCCGAGAGGTGACCGCGACCGAGGTGTTGGCGGAATGGGACGCAGAACGTCTGTATTTTGCACTGGCGGGACGGGGCAGTGAGGGCGCGGGGCGTGGAAGCGAGGCGCAGGATTATGCGACAATTCAGAAATTTTACCCTGATCTGGAGCAGGAGGCAGGCATGGGCGAGGTGGCATCCACGGTGCAGGATGCAGCCCGCTGGCGTCAGCACATAACCCGCGCCATAGACGCAGGGCGCAGCGCAGGGCGCGGCATCGGCAGGATTGGTCACCACCTTGCCGATGTGGCGTCACCGCGTGTCCCGTGGGAGCAAATTCTGCGTCGTGTTTTGACGCACGCGGTGATGCAGGCAGCCCAGCCAAGCCCGCAGCGCCCCAAACGACGCTGGATTGCCGCAACTGCACAGGCGCTGCGCGCAGGCACGCCTGAACCAGGGTTCGAGGCGGGTAATCTCCCGCGCACCGACGTGCCCCGCATCGCTATTGCTATAGACGCTTCAAGCAGCATCGACGACGCGCGCCTCTCGATGTTCTGGGCAGAAGTGACGGGCATTGCGCGGCGCATGCGGGCGGAACTGCACCTGATGGTATTTGACGATCAAATCCGTCACCGCGCCCGCATAGATCCGAACGCCACCCAAATTCCGCTGCCCGAAATGCCCCGCGGGGGCGGTACCGCATTCATTCCTGTCATTACTGAAGCAAAGGCTCTGGGGGCAGCGGCGCTGGTGATCTTTACGGATCTGGAGGGGGACGCAGGCCCGCCGCCGCGTGGATTGCATGTGATCTGGGCTCTTTGTGAAGCAGGCAGCGTGTTTCCACCCTTTGGCAAGTTGATTGACCTTTCACGCTAGGGCCGCTGCAAGGCGGGCATGGGCCGAGACCCCGCGCGCATCGAAAGTTATGTCGCGGATAAACGTGCCCTGCGATTGGTTTACCCGCTGCAACAGTTTTTCGGTCAACGGTGGCTGGAATAGTGTGCGGCGGATGATCTCCTGCTCAGGCGCGCTGAGGGGCAGCACCTCGGGACCATCCTCAGATTGCACGCTGACATATGTCAGCGGGGCGATACGCCACAACTCTGACTGTTCGATCACCAGATGCAGTTCTCCGCGCTTCATCTCCCGTGAGGCGGCGATCCGGGTGAGCGCGGCACGCGACTGTACGCGCAGCAGATCAAGCGTGCGCTCTGCCTGCGCGCCGTCGATCAGATGCGCGCGGCGGGATTTCGGTACGCGCAGTAACCGCATTTCGACAAACCATATCATGAAAATCATCAGGATCGGCGCCTGCGCCATCGGCAGGGCCAGTGCATTCCAGCTCAGCCCGATAAAGATAAAAGGGGTGAGTGTCAGGATATACCGGACTGCCTGAAATTCGATCACCAGCCGCAAGAAAACGCGTAGGCCCACCGGTCCACGCGGCCAGACCGCAACACGGCCAAAGAACTTGCGCGGAAGTTGCCGGACCTTGAGGATCGCGGGGTTGTGCAGCGTTGCGTGGGTCAGGATGAACATAAAAGGAAGATAGCGCGAAGGCGAGGCGTGCAAACCTTCAAAATGACAATGCTTTGACCGAACTTTCTGAAGTGCGGCTTAAAAGCGGGCGGTGGCCTGCATGGCCAGACGCCCTTCGGATGTTGCTGCGGAGAGGTTGACGGCATCCCCCTGCCGGCGCGCGTGGAGCGAAAAAGGCGCACCCTCAAACAGTGGGCTGGCAGCGCGAAACTCGAAGCTCCGTGGCATGGAGCCATCGCTGACGCGCTGCGCCAGATCCATCAGCATTGTGGCAATAAGCGGACCGTGAACAACCAGCCCTGCATGTCCCTCGACGTTGCGGGCGTAATCGCGGTCATAGTGGATGCGATGCCCGTTGAATGTCAGGGCGGAGTACCGAAACAGCATTACCTCGGTAGGGTGTACTGTCTCACTATGTTGCCAGTCATTGCCTACTGGCGCAGTCAGGCGCGCGGTGGCATCTGGTGCGGGGTCTTCGCGGTAAACGATGTCGTGCTCTTCCCAGAAGGCGAGGCCGTCAGTATCTTGCACCTCATGGCGGACGGTCACAAAGCAAAGCGGGCCCGAGCGTCCGGTTTTGAGCGCGACGTCCTTGATCACCGAGTGCTTTTGCACCTGCACACCGATATGAAGCGGGTGGAAAAACCCGAAACGTCCACCTGCCCACATCCGGCGTGGCAGGGCGACAGGGGGCAAGAAACCACCCCGCGCGGGATGCCCGTCACGGCCCAGCGCAGAGAGCGGTGCAGACTGCAGAAAATAAAGCCAGTGCCAGAGCGGCGGCAGCACATCACCGATCTTGAGCGTGGCATCACGGTCCAGTGTCATTTCCATCAGATTTGCAGGAGCGGCTCGAAGCACATCCTCTCGCATTTCTGCTTTGTTAACCCACGTCTGCAAAATGTCGGGGTCGAGTGTGGACTGCATCTAACGGCTCCTGCCAGCGTTTCGGAAAATCATATTCAAATGGGACAAGGGAAGGGTCAAGTAGGTTGTTTTTAACGTCGGGCTGCCCTTCTGTCGCAAGCGCCCTATGTATAGTGAAACGCAACCAATGGACGGCGAAACCACTTGTGACAGAGATATTGGCAACAGATCCTATTGATGCAGTAATCACTTGGGTAGATGGCACCAGCCTGCGCCACCGTGCGCAGCGCGCCAGTTTCATGGCCCAAACAGGCGGTGCGCTGAACGAGAATGCCAGTAATCCGCACCGCTGGGAATCTAGCGATGAAATCTACTATTGCTTGAGGTCTATCCATGTTCATGCACCGTGGATACGCCACATTTGGATCGTCGTCGACGAGGGTGCGCCTGATCTTGAACGTCTTCCTGTGTCTCTGCGCGAAAAGATTCGAATTGTGCGTCACGCAGCAATTTTTGAAGACTATGGCCATGTTTTGCCGACGTTCAACTCCCTTTCGATCGAAAGCATGCTGTGGCGTATCGCGGAACTGAGCGAACGATTTTTGTATTTTAACGATGATGTTTTCCTGACCGCGCCTGTGAAGCCGTCAGATTTCTTTGACGGGCAAAACCCGGTTCTACGTGGCGCGTGGCGTGATTATTCCGAGCTTGTGAATGATGGGGAGGCGCGCGATAATCCCGCCCTTTTCAACCACTTTATGCAGGTAAACGCTGCGGCGTTGTGTGGTGTCCCCTCATCGCACGTTTTTGCGGCTGCCCATGTGGTGCATCCGATGCGGCGCAGTGTGATGGCACATTTATTCGGTTTGCAGCGCGACGCATTCGAAGCCAACATTATCCCACGGTTTCGCGACATCGCGCAGTTTTTGCCTCAAGGGCTGCATAACCATCACTGCATCGCAATGGGACAGGCTGTCGTCTCGCAACAGCGCGATCACCTTCATATCAAAAGCGGCCAGGGCGCTGGGCAGGCGCCTGATGCGACCCGCGCGCTTTTTACGCGGGAAGCTTTGGCCAAGACGAAGTTTTTGTGCATCAATGACCTGCCACAGCTCGAAGCGCTTGTACCCGACGCACGCGACCTGATAGCCCAAGCGGTTGGCTACGCGAGAACCGGCTACAGTCAGGCTGCGGAAAACTCGTCGTAAGCCTCAAGTGCTTTTGCCCCAAATGCAATCGAGGGGCCGCCGCCCATGTAACCGATCATCTCCAGCGCTTCGCATAGCTCTTCGCGGGTAGTCCCAAGTCTTACGAGCGATTTGACGTGAAATCCGATGCAGCTGTCGCAGCGGGTGGAGATAGCGATACCAAGGGCGATAAGCTCTTTGGTTTTTTCGTCCAGCGCGCCGTTTTTCTTGGCTGACTTGCCCATTGCGTTGAAGCCTGCAAACATCTCCGGCGCTTGCTTTTGCAACGCGCCCATCCGCTTCACCGTATCATCGAGGAAGGTGGTCCAGTTCATATCGTCTCCTTTAACGGCTTTCATCTGCGCCCATTTTGCGTTCCAGCCAACGCACAAAGAAGCTGATAATCAGCACAAGCACGAGGTATTCCAAGATAAGCAGCGAGTAGATTTCGAGCGGGCGATATTCGGTCACCACCAGCTCGTTAGCTCGGCGGGTTAATTCCTGCATCCCGATGACAGAGGCGAAAGCGCTCATCTTCACGATATATATGAATTGGTTCGCCAATGGCGGCAGGATGCGGCGGATCGCCTGTGGCAGTACGACATAGCGCATTGTTTGAGTGTAGGTGAGGCCGATTGTCTTGGCCGCTTCTGTCTGGCCGCGTGCAATACTTTGGATGCCGCTGCGGTAGATTTCGGCGGTGAAGGCAGAATCGGAAATGGCCAACGTAATCACCGCGCCCCAAAAAGCGTCTATTCTTACAGATATGCCCATGGACTGAAGAACAACAGGCAGGCCATAAAACACCCAGAACAGCATCGGCAGCAGCGGAATGGCCCGGACGAATTCAACGTATACGCGGGAAGGCATTCTGATCCAACGGTTGGTGGACATACCGGGGAGGGCGACCATGAGGCCGATCACCATCGACATTATGGCCGCAATAACCGACAGGGTGATTGTAGCACCAAACCCGTCGAGGAGGAACGTTATGTTGTTCCAGCCCTGCGTTGTGGTCGGGTCGATCACATACCAGCCCCAGTTTCCAGCTGTGCCGCATCCAGTAAGGGCAGTCAGGCAAATCAGCGCGAGGACATTTTTCATGCGCGCACTCAATGTTTCAGGATCTGGTTGAGGAACGTCCGGCAGCGTTCTGTCTTTGGCGCGTCAAAGAATTCTTCGGGTGTGCCTGTCTCGACGATGGCGCCATGATCCATAAACACCATCCGGTCTGCGGCGCGGCGGGCAAACCCCATTTCGTGGGTTACAACGATCATCGTCATGCCGCTCTCCGCGAGATCCACAATCACGTCGAGAACTTCCGAAATCATTTCAGGATCGAGCGCGGATGTCGGTTCGTCAAAGAGCATTATCTTGGGCTCCATACACAAGGATCGCGCAATTGCTACCCGCTGTTGCTGGCCACCCGATAAGGCGCTGACTTTCTTGTTCGCCTGCTCGGGGATTTGGACCCGCTCAAGGTATTTCATCGCCCGCTCTTCGGCGTCACGCCGCGAAAGGCCACGCGCCTTCATCGGGCCAAGGGTCAGATTCTGCAAGATAGTGAGGTGAGGGAACAGATTGAATTGCTGGAACACCATCCCCACCCGTCCGCGGATGGCCTCGATTGAGGCGGCATCGCCCATACGCGTACCGTCCACCGTGATCTGCCCGCTGTCATGCCCCTCCAGCGAGTTGACGCAGCGGATCAATGTCGATTTCCCCGATCCAGACGGACCGCAGACCACGATCCGTTCGCCATGTGCAACTGTCAGATCCACATCCTTAAGTGCGTGATATGTATCATACCACTTGTTCAGACCCTTAATTTCTATCGCGTTTGCGTGATCAGGACCGGTTTGTTCTGGCATGGACCTCTCCCTTTGGGAATGTATACTAAAAGGGACAGTTGCTTTGCGCGCAACCCGCCTTAGGTTCCGACACAAGCTAAAAAAGTCGCACGAGCGACGACATAATCCAATCGACAGGGGAAGACACATGAATTTTTTGAAAACAATCAGCCTCGCGCTCGGTTTCGCTGCGAGTATTGCGGCGGGGCCAGTCATGGCACAATCGGCGCTAAACGAAATTCTCAGCGGCGGCGTGCTCAAAGTTGGCACAACAGGTGACTGGAACCCGATGTCTGTGCGCGATCCTGCAACCAACACCTTTGTGGGATACGACATCGACATCATGACCCAGCTGGCCGCCGATTTGGGCGTCGAGCTCGAAATGGTGCCGACCGACTGGAAAACACTAGTGAACGGCGTTGTTGCGGGTAATTACCATATGACGGGCTCCGCCTCGATTAGCCCAGCGCGCCTCAAGGCGGCGGGATATTCCGACAGCTATACCGCGGTCGAGATGTTCCCCTTTACCACTGAGGACAAAGTCGGAAATTTCAGCGGCTGGGACAGCATTAACAAAGAAGACGTAAAGGTCGCGACGACCCTTGGCACCTCCTTCGAGAAAATGGTCAAGGACTGGTTCCCGAACGCGGAAATCATCGTGGTCGAAGCCCCTGCACGCGGATTCCAAGAAGTGCTATCTGGCCGTGCGGACGTCTTTGTAACGTCTAATATCGAGGGTGCTGAGCTGCTACAAAAGTTTCCCAACGTACGTCAGGTCGAAGTCGATAGTGCTCGCGCACCGACTCCGATTGCAATGCTGCTGCCACAAACAGATCAGGTTTGGATCAACTACGTCAACAGCTGGATCGAGCTGAAAAAAACCGAAGGTTTCTTTGATGCAACCGCCGCGAAATGGGGCCTCTGATCCCCGCGGAATAATTTATGAAAGGGCGCCTTCCGGGGCGCCCTTATTTATTTCGGGCAGGTTAAAGCCAGAAAAGAGACCGCAATGATTAATGCAGACCTTACCACCGGCCCTTTGGGCGGCCATTTCAAGCGTTTGGCCGTTCCTGCGGCGGTGGGGATGCTGTTCAGTACGCTTTATAATGTGGTCGACACATTCTATGCCGGATATTTCGGAACGCAGGCGCAGGCGGGGCTGTCTGTCGGGTTTCAGGCCTTTTTTATTCTGGTGGCAATCGGCTTTGGTCTCAGCTCCGCGATGAGTGCGCTGGTCGGCAACGCAAAAGGTCGCAAGGACGAGGCAGAATCGCGTCATCTGGCGGTGCAGGGCATCGGCCTTGCGGTGATGGCGGTGGGGGCAATGCTCACCATCGCGCTCTTCGCCGGTCCCTATCTCATTGCTATAGTTTCCGAGCCGGGTGATTATCGTGACGCTGGCCTCGACTATTTCTACTGGCTGATTTTTGCCTTGCCCGGTTTTATTGTCGGCCCTGCAGCGAACGGGATTTTGCAGGCCCGTGGTGATACCCGTACCATGCAGCGCGCGCTGGTCGTCGCGTTTTTTGTAAACGTGGGCCTCAATCCCTTGTTGATGTTCGGCATTCCGGGTGTTGTCGGCGGTATGGGATTCAATGGCATCGCGCTGGCCACCGTCCTGAGCCAGACCGGAGTGGCCGGTTTCATCCTTTGGCGCGTCTTTGGCCGCGCAATGATGCAAGACCTCAGATGGGCTGAGTTCATTCCTGTGCCCGCCAAATATTACGAGATCATCGCACAGGCTTTCCCCGCAGGCTTTGCGTTGCTTGTGACCTTCTCCAGCGGATTTATCGTTCAATATGCGCTCAAGGATTATGGCGAAGCAGCACTTGCATCTTATGGGATCACCATGCGAATCGAGCAGTTGTTTTTGCTGCCAGCGCTGGGCATCACCATCTCGCTGGTACCGATTGCAGCTCAGAACTTTGGCGCGGGTCAGAATGCGCGGGTACGCGAAGCATTCCACCGGTGCTGGATCCTTGGCGTGATTGGAACGACGCTGGCGTTTCCTTTTTTATGGTTCGGTGGCGGCCTCGCAACAAGCGTCTTTTCCGACGATCCTGAGGTCATTCGTATTTCTGCGTTGTTTCTCAAGGTAGAGGCGGTAATCCTGCCGATTTACGTCGTGCTTTTCTCGATCAACTCGCTTTTACAAGCGCTCAAGAAAGCAGCATGGACCATGTGGATCGGGATTTACCGTCAATGGATCGGCATCGCACTGTTTATCTGGTTTTTTGCTTATGTGATGGACGGCGGGCTGACTGGGGTACGGTTGGGCATTGCAGCGGGTGTTGGCACGGGCCTGCTCCTGTCACTCTGGATCGGATTGCGGGTCGCAGAGGATCGGATTGGCGGGTTGGGAAGTCCGTGGATCAGAGCAAAAGCCTGAGCGGCGTCACCGCGCAAGGACAGTGGATACGCACCGGCAAAACATAGTGACCAATTAACCGCAAATTTAGGCGGTTGCCTTAAATGTGGCGCAATTGCACCTGTGAGCGAGCCTGCCTATGTCCCTTTTTTCGCGCGTTGTTTTGACGGCTGTCTGTCTGGTTTCAATGATTGTTCTGGGCGTCTCCGTTAAGGCGGGCGGGGCTGATAAGCGGCAGATTTTACACGCCGCCTATAGTGAGTTCCCGCCGTACGAATTTACCGACGCGGAGGGCGTTGCACAGGGATACGGTGTTGATTTGCTGCGCACTGCCGCAGGAGTAGCAGGTTACGAAATTGAGTTTGTGGCGGCACAGAGCCCTGAGCACACCCTCACGTTGCTAGAGCAAGGCGAGGTCGATCTGACGCTTTTGCTTGCTCTTACGCCCGAGCGGCAGACAGCGGGGCGGCCAATATCCGGGCTGGGGGAATATGTTTTGTCTGTCTACGTGCGCCGCGACAGCACGATTGACGACATCGCTGGCCTTTCAGGGCTTCGGATCGGTATTGTCGCGGACACGATGACTCAAAGCGCGGAAAATTTGCTGCCTGAAGTTACGCTTATCCCTTATCAGACTTCCGACTCACTTCTTTTGCCGCTGTTGCGCGGCGAACTGGATGGTGTGGTTGCGGTTGCTGAGACATTTGATGCGCGCCTGCGGATCAATTTCATCGAAGATAAGGTAAGCCGGCTTGACCGTGCACTAGTAGCTACAGAATACGGGATGATCGTACGCCGCGATCTGGTCACGGTACATGCGGCGCTCGCACGTACGATTGCAATGTCAGAAAAATCCGGCATGCTACAGGTCCTGCATGCGCGCTGGTTCGGCCATAACCGCAGCATTTATCTGCACCCTTGGTTCGAGAATGTTGCGATTATCGTCGGCGGGATTGCTCTCACGACCTTTGCGCTGGTCTTTTATGCTGCTCGCTTGCGCCGCCGGTCGGCAGCACTGTCCCTTGAGAATGACGCGCACCAACTGGTGAACAACGCGCTTGATAAAATAGGGGCGGCGATCACAATTTTTGATAGTGATCTGAGGGCGCTTCACTGGAACGACGGCTTCGAGGCCCGGTTTCCCGCACTGGTCCCCTATTTGGAAGCGGGTACGACATTGGATCGAGCATGTGCCTTGTTCTACGAACTTGGCATTCTTGGGTCTGGTTCGGATGGAGACGAGATTGATGCGCTTGCAACAACCATCGCGCATCATCTGCGCGGCGGCGAGATGTTCCACCGCATTGTTCACACTCAAATGGAAAACAGCTTTGATCTGAGTATATTTCCCTTGGGTTCGAGATTCTATGCCGCGATCTGGGTGGACGTGACCGTGATGCATCAACAGCAAAAGCAGCTCTCCGCCCAGAGCATCGAGCTGAGCCACAAAAATCAGCAACTGCTCGCTTTTTCCGCGATGGCGGCTCACGATCTCAAAGCGCCGTTAACCCAGCAACAAGTCGTTGTCGAATTCATCACCGAGGACTTGTTGGAGGCGCAATTAAGCCTTCCAGCGGAGGCTCAGGGCCATTTTGCTACCCTCGGCGATCTTTCAGCGCGGATGAGCCGCTTGGTCTCCGAACTGCTTGATTATGCAAAAGCGGACACTCGCCAGGCGCCCGCGCAATGTTTCAGCCCCAATACCCGAATCGAGGGTATAATAAAGCTTGCTGCGGCTGGGAACGGGATGAATATCGAGGTCATGGAGGACATACCCGCCGTGCAGGTCGAGCCAGTTTGCTTTGACATGGTAATGCGAAATTTGATTACGAACGCGGCCAAACATCATGACCGTCCTGACGGTACTATCATCGTACGCGGCCACCGCGAACGTGGCGAGGTCATAATCGAGATTGAGGATGATGGCCCGGGTATCAAAGCGATGGATCAGGCACGGGTCTTTGAGCCTTTCGCGCGGCTTACGGCGGTGCAAGGTTCCGGTCTTGGACTTGCGTTTGTGCAGCGCACCGTTGCGGCATGGGGAGGCAGTGTCACGCTCAGGTCTGCGCCAAATCGTGGTTGTATCTTTCGCCTGAGCGTCCCGGCGGCGCAGGCGAAACCTGCCGGGGCGCCACTGCCCGTTTATCTGCCCTACGGTGAAAGGCGGGCCTGACCCAGACAAGGATGCAAAATCCGTCCGCTGATTCCAAACTTGAAGTGCAGGATGTATTCAGCGGTCTGCACGCAACTCCCTTCCAAGAGGTTTGTTGCAGACGATGAAGCGATACGGATGGGCGCACCCGAGTGGTCCTGTATCGCTGGCAACCCATGATAAATGCAAGCAAGCCATAAACTGACTTCGGCCCCGCGGGGCTGATCCACTGTGCGATTGGGACCATGGTGATGTTGCTAACGATGATGTGTTTATTCAGGTTTTGCGTCGAGAATCACTAATCTCCATCGACGCTGACCGCGAAGAACGATAGCGAAAATAGCCATAATCGTTGTCTTGCTGAGAGGGCAGATTCACCTTCGGGCATCCGAGATCAGTGGAGCAGCATTGAGCTCAACTGCTTCGCTTCGTCCTTGACTCCAAGGCGGTCGATCCACGCGTCTGGTATGCCTTTTGTCCCGCCCATACCGTGCACTGCCCCCATAACGGCGCCTACCAGAATGGCGCGCCCACAGGTGTCACCGCCGCTGTATATATTGCTGCGCACCGCATCGCAGAATGATGTGGCTGTAGCAATATTATGCGCAGCAGCCGGCAAGCCAAAGGGCAGATCACATGACATGCCAAAATGCTTAGTCACGGTTGGATTGCTTTGCCCTGCCATTTCAGCGGCAGTCTGAAATAGATCGGCTGCTTGCGCTCCTGCCACCGAACGCCCTGCATTTACCGACGCAGCAGCGTCACCGCTTGTAACCGCAGTCAGCATCATGTGGGCTGCGATATGACTATAGTGCGCTGCAACAGGATTGTCGTTTGTGACGCGCACAGCTGATGCTACGTCTTGGTCGAAAGCATTCTCGCCCTTGCTTCCCCGTGCGGCATGCATCGCGACCAGCGCTGGAAGTTTTGCAATGGCGGGCAGCTGAAGATCATTCGCACCCGTCATTGCAGGCAACGCTCTGAGTGAGTTTATCAAGGTGAGGCCAAATGCGACAACATTACTATCGCTGTCGTTGGTGGAGATTTCCGCCTCGAACATCTGGAGGAGCATGTTGCCCGAGTATCTTTGCAACATAGGCAAGGCCCTTTCAACCAGCGCTTTGGGAATTTGCGGATCTCCATCAAAATCCAGATTTTTGGCGCAGGCATGGGCGGCATCCTCGAACCGTCGCATGTTGTCTAGGCTGTCGCGGGTCGCGTGATCGATATAACCGACGTACGCGCCGCCATATCCGAAATGCGCCCTAAACCGGTCTGCGAATGCTGCGCGGTCATAGTGACCGCCCCCGGCCACAAGCGTGCGCAACATTACCATCGCCTGCTCGCCGTATTGTGATAGATCACCGGCGGTGCGTGTCGGATGGGCAAAGTAGGCGGGCACGCCGTCATAGTTTTGCTTGTCAGGGGTGAAGAACTCAGGTGCTTCAGGCGCTACGTCCTGAATGCGTTGTTGGTCATAGATCCAGTGAAGGCCCATAGCGGCGGCATCGGCAACCAGCGCACCGAGTATCATGTTTCTACATCTCTCGTTTAGGGAAGATATCAATGCCTGCGCTCCGGTGTCATTCTGGTTTTAACCTAAAGCATGAGCGGCATCTTGCAAGATATCCGTAGCGCCGAACCGCATATGAGATCAGTCCAACGAATCCCGCACCTCACCGACCACCTCGATGCATTTCATCGCGGTTTCCGAAACAATGGCGATCGATGCCCTGCCGCGTCTGCCAGATTTAAACAATTATGCCTTTTTTGAAAATGGGAAAGGAGGCATGAATTTAGGATAAGTATATAATTTTAAAAGATAAATGAGATCGGTGAGGAGGGCGTCGAAAATCGCACCCTATCTTTCGCGGCTCAATTCGTGTGTGGTCTAGTCCTCGCAAGGAGATCAACCCATATGCCTATCGTCCAGATGCCTCAAATCGATGGCGCCTTTACTTTGCAGGTGACAGCGCGTTTTGACAGCCTCGGATATGGTAACGGTCAAACCGTGTTTGACTTTGGCGATGCAACGGGCCGTGACAATATCATTCTGACACAATCAGGAAACGGCGATACGGTGGAATTCACTATCGTTGTCGCGGGTATGGCCCATACGATTACGGCAGATGCGGCTATTATCGCCGGACAAACCGCGACGTGGACCATCGCAGTCGATGAAGCGGGCAGGATGACGTTGGCCAAAGACGGCATCGAGATTGCTCATGGTCAGGGTGATCTGCCTGCGCTGGTCATGCGACCTTCAGCGCTGGTGGGTGAATCCAACACCGACCCATATGCAGGGCTTACGGGTGAAGTCAGCGCGCTTTTCTACGCAGGTGACGAACTGCTTGCTGCTCCTGCTCCGGTTTACGGCACGCGGGGCGATGATGTGCTTACCGGCAGTGCGGGGGCAGACACACTTATCGGTCGTACGGGCGACGATTCACTGGTGGGTGGCTCGGGCAACGACCTGCTATTTGGCGGGCCGGGGAATGATACGCTTCGCGGCGGCCACGGGGACGACACACTGCTGGGCGGGGCTGGTAACGACCAGATTGAAGGACTGTACGGCAATGATGAAATTCGTGCAGGCCGTGGTGACGACCACGTTTTTGGCCGCGATGGGGACGATCTCATCTATGGTAATGCGGGAAACGACACATTAATTGGCGGCCAGGGCACGGATACAATTTATGCTGGCAACGGCAATGATGTCCTAGCCGGTTCCCAGGGTAATGACGTGATTTATGGCGGAGGTGGCAACGATCTGGCCTTTATCGGGCGCTTCGAGGGAAGTGACAGCATTTATCTGCAAAACGGCGATGATGTCGTTGACGGCTCTGCAGCTGATTCAGGCTTTCTTGCTGCTGGTGGCAACGGCAATGACCAGCTCAATGCAGGATTGGGCAACGATACGCTGCTTGGTGGGTCGGGCAATGATACGATCAATGGCAATGATGGCAACGACCTCCTGAATGGCGGTGACGGTGACGATTATATAAGTGGCGGTGCGGGCAACGATGCGATGTGGGGCGGCAACGGTAATGACACTCTAGTAGCGGGCAATGGAACCGATATAGTTTCAGGTGGCGCGGGCGATGACGTGTTTATTCTACAAGACGTGCCAGGCAGAGTCCGTATTGTTGATTTTAATAGCAATGGCGCGGCAGATCTTCTCGATCTGTCCCAAATCGAAGGTTATGACAGCTACGAGGCGATTACCGGAGCGATGGTTGCAGGCGAAGGGCGTTCGACGCTGACGCTTGTGGTGACTGGCGGGCGCTTGGTGGTTACGGTTTTTTCCGAAGTGCCGCTTGACGCTGGCGATTTCATGATCTCCCACGATCCTGTCGATCCTGTCGATCCTGTCGATCCTGTCGATCCTGTCGATCCTGCAGGTCCTGCAGGTCCCAACACGATCACCGGCACGGATGAAAACGATATTCTGGCCGGCGGCGTTGATGCGGATACCATCCTCGGGATGGGCGGTGACGATTCCCTGACCGGCGATGAGGGGGACGATCTTCTGGAGGGTGGCGCAGGAAATGACACGTTACGCGGCGGTTACGGCGACGACACGCTGCTGGGTGGCGATGGTGACGACGAGATCGAAGGCCTTTATGGCAACGACGAGATTGACGCTGGCGCAGGTCATGACCATGTTTTTGCCCGCGATGGCGACGATCTGGTTTTTGGCGGTGAGGGCAACGACACGCTGATCGGCGGTCAGGGCACTGATACAATCTGGGGCGGGGATGGCAACGACATCCTCGCAGGGTCGCAAGGTAACGATGAAATCCACGGCGGTGCGGGCAACGATCTGGCCTTTATCGGTGTGCTCGAAGGCAGCGACAGCATTTACATGGAGGACGGCAACGACTTTGTGGACGGAGGAAGCGCTGGATCGGGATTTTATGCCAGTGGCGGTAATGGCAATGACCTCATCAACGGGGGCAACGGTGATGATACGCTCTATGGCGATGACGGGAACGACCAGCTTAACGGTGGCAACGGCGACGACTACCTGAATGGTGGGTCAGGGAACGACACGCTTTTCGGTGGCAATGGAGATGATGTTTTCTCTGTCGAAGCGGTAGCGGGGTCTGTGACGATCCTTGATTTCGGTGCAGATGATGCGTTGGACCGGATTGATGTGAGCAACCTCGGTAGCATTTTTGGTACTCCAGAAGACCTCATGGCGGCACTGTCGTATGGCGATAACCAGACCCGTCTGAGTTTTGACATCGACGGCGAGGCATCGCTGCTTACGATCATGAGCGCAGACGAGTTGGACGAGGACGACTTTCTGTTCTGATGCCGTGCACCGCCCCCTTTAGGACGGCACCCAGCATTTCGGGCGAGACTGAACCGGAGGGGTCAGTACCACGGGATGAGGAACAGCGTGATCGCGGGGAATAGCACCAGCAACACGACGCGGAACAGATCGGATGCCACGAAGAACATCACCGCCTTGTAGGTCTCGATCATTGGCGTCGTGCGATCCATCGCGTTGATGATAAAAAGATTCATCCCAACGGGTGGCGTGATTAACCCGACCTCGACCACGATTAGCACAAGAATGCCGAACCAGATTGCAGTCTGCTCTACGTTGATGCGATTGAGCGCACCCTCATTTGCGCCACGGATGTTGAGGTCCCGTAGCATATCACGGCCTAGCTCGCCTCCGCTTGCAATCACGTCACGCGCCTGCTGAACCATCTCCGGAGTTGTCTCGTTCACGATGGCGATGATCTGGTTCTCGCTCAACGTACCCGCATCGGCGACAGAGCCAAGGCCGAGAGTAGCCATCTGCGCATTAGCATCGGCCAGCAACCGGCTGAACCTGTCGGGTGACAAGTCGGAAATGCTGCCGCTCGACAATCCGTTCCAGACGGTCATTCCCTCGCTCAGTGCGGTATCGAACTTCGCCGCATGTAGATCGATCATAGAAACAAAACCAAAATCGAGTTCTATCATGATCGGCCAGAAAATCGGGATCGTCAGCAGGATCATTGACAGGCTATCCATCACACAGCCCAACAAAAGATAGAGAATAAGGATGAACACAAGCACCATCCAAGGGCTTACACCTTGCTCTGTCACCCATCCAGCAAGCTCTTGCGGTACTTGGGTAAGCGCCAGAAAGCCGTTGTAGAATGCGGCCCCCAAGACGATGAAAAAGATCATCGCGGTAGAGCGGGCGGTTACATAAAAACTTTCCGCCATGGTGGCGCGGTTAAGGCCACCCGCAAACCAAGCGATAATACCGGTTCCGAGCGCGCCTACAGCGGCCCCTTCTGTGGGCGTAAACCAGCCAAGATAAATACCGCCTACAACTGTGCCAAAGACCAACAGCACAGGCCATACATCTGCAACAGCGCGGAAACGCTGCGCGTAAGGCATGCGCGCACGGGTGCCGGCACTGCCAGGATACAGCCGTACGTAAATCGAGATAACGACAACATAACCTAGCGCAGCAACGATGCCGGGGACAAAGGCCGCGAGGAACATCTTGGCGATGTTCTGCTCTGTCAGGATAGCATAGATCACCAAAACAACCGAAGGCGGGATCAGGATTCCAAGGGTGCCGCCAGCGGCGAGCGTTGCAGACGAAAAGCCGCCAGAATATCCATAGCGCTTCAGCTCGGGGAGAGCCACGCGGCTCATGGTGGCGGCCGTGGCGAGGGATGAACCGCAGATCGCACCAAATCCTGCACAGGCCCCGATGGCAGCCATGGCAACCCCGCCCTTGCGGTGGCCTAGCCAGCTTTCAGCGGCTTTGAACAACGCCTGGCTCATCCCGCCCAAGGTGGCGAAATGGCCCATCAGCAGGAACATCGGAATGATTGAAAGCGAATAGCTGGAGAAGGTTGTGTAGGTTTCAGATTTGAGGCGCGCGACGGCGATGAATGCGTTGCCATTAACCAGCCACAACCCCCCGAAACCGACCGTGAACATGGCCAGACCAATCGGCACACGCGCAAATATCAGCCCCAGCAAGACGGGAAAGGAAAGCGCTCCGATGACAATATCACTCAATGGTCCGCTCCTGCCATTTGTGGCAATAAATCCTGTCCGGTGGTTACACCTGCGAGGCGCATAACCGCGATGTAGGTGCTAACAGCGGCGGCGATGGTCGCGCCGGACAGACACAGGGCATAGCCCCACCAGACTGGATATTGCAGGAGCAGAGAAGTTTGACCCGAGCCCAATTTGCTCTGCATGCCGGAAAAGAGCTGAACCGCGATCAGCACGAGGACAGCAGCAAACAGAAGGTCAATCAGCATTTGCAAGACGCGGTTGACACGTTCGCTCAGGCGGGCGGTGAAGATATCAACCGATGCGTGGCCGCCTGTAATCTGGCACAGTGGCAGAAATGCAAAAATTGAGAAGGCGACTCCGGCCTCGACCAGCTCGAAATCGCCATTTACCGGACCAATACCCAGATCCAGCAACCAGCGGGCCAGATCAGGTGCCACAGACATAATCATGTCGGAATGTAGGGCGCCGTTAAGGCTTCGACCGACGATTGAAATACAGGTCATTATTATCAAAAAACTGAGCATGGCACCGCCCAGATAGGCCATAAGCCGCGATAATTTGAGGAAAAATAAGTACATGAGAGTCCTGTGGGTTCGCGTGGTCTGTGTCAGTGCGATGGAAAGGATAGGCCGCCCCGTTTCGCGGGACGGCCGTTATTTTTAGGGCGCGTGGCGTGCATCAGAAGTTTGAAGTGGCTCCCTTGCACTCACCCGACATCAGTGCCTTTGCCTCATCGATGAGTGATTGCCCGTCATGTCCATTGCTGGTCATTTCAGCGACCCAATCAGCCACGATCGGCTCAACCACTGGCAACCAGTCCGACTGTGCCGTGGCTGCATCAACAGTTACGATGGTATTGCCCAGATCAACTGCGATCTGACGGGCAGGGCCGTCGGCCTCTGCCTGTGTGCCGCCCGCGAAAACGGAAAATTCCATGCCGGAATTTGCATCAATCACCGCCTTCAGGTCGTCGGGCAAATTATTGTAGGAATCATTATTCATCGCAAGCACAAAGCCAAGCGTGTAGAGGCCCGGCCCTTCAAATTCGGTGTGGTTGGAAACCAGTTCGGAGACCTTGATCGCCGGAGTAACTTCCCATGGTATTGTCGTGCCGTCGATCACACCTTTTGACAGGCCTTCGGCGATGGCGGGCACAGGCATGCCAACAGGTGTCGCACCTGTCAGTTCCAGCAGTTCGTTCACAAGGCGCGAGCCACCGCGAATTTTCATGCCTTCCAGATCGGAGGGAACCTCGACCGGATCGGAGGTGTGGAACATGCCGGGCCCATGGACCCACGTGCCAAGGATATGCACATCCTTGAATTCTTCCTGCATGTTCTTTTCGTACATGGTCCAATAGGCGCAAGAGGCGGCACGTGCATCTTCAACCATAAACGGCAATTCGAACACTTCGGTGGAGGGGAAGCGGCCGGGAGTATAGCCCACAACAGTCCAGACAATATCGGCCACGCCATCAATCGCCTGATCCATCAGCTCGGGCGGGGTGCCGCCAAGCGCCATGGAGGCGAAACGCTCGATTTTGATGCGGCCGTCGGACGCGGCTTCAACCTTGTCTGCCCAAACATCAAGGATCTGTACCGGCACGTTTGCCTGTGCGGGCAGGAACTGATGCAAGTTGAGTGTTACTTCTTGTGCGATGGCGCCCGATGCGGCGAAGGCCAGTGCGGTTGCACCGTACAATGTGGATTTTAGTTTGTTCACGGTCGTCTCTCCCTGATTTATTTTTCGGGGCGCCTTCAGGCTTCCCCTGCACAAAGCGCGGGCTGCCGTCCTCCCGAACGAACTGAAGCGCCTGCACTAGGTTTGATAGATCGCATGCAACGCCCCGTTTGTCGCCCCAAATTTTAAAAGTGCAGCAAGTTAAAGCGCGCACAACGGTTGCAGGCATTGCGGCACAGTGGCGGCAATTTTTAGTGCCCCGCCGAGGCGGGCGGGTGCCTCGCAACATCGCGTGCAGCGCAGTGCCTGGCGATAAGACGATACTGGCAATTGCCGTCCCAATAGCGCATTACCGCCCGCATCATGCCCCGAACGGATTCCCCCTTATGACCCCAGACAATCCCCAAACGTCCCGCCCACTGATGGTGATTGGCTGGCACGAATGTATCAGCCTCCCCGAATTGGGGCTTAACGATTTCGCTGTGAAAGTGGACACCGGTGCGAAAACGACGGCACTACATGCGGTCGATATCGAGACTTTCACAAAAGACAAAAAGACGTGGGTACGTTTTTGTAGTCCTGAAATTGACGACGCGCCCTCGCGTATCTGCGAGTTTCCGATTTTTGCAAAGCGCGACATCACCAACACCAGCGGCCTGCCCGAGACCCGGATCGTCATTCGCACACCCATGGTGCTCGCGGGGCGACGCTGGAAAATCGACATTTCGCTGACCGATCGCGGCTCCATGCGGTTTCCGCTGATATTGGGCCGCCGCGCACTGCGCGATCACAACATCGCTGTGCACGCGGGCAAATCATATCTGGTCAGCGACAGGCCTACATTTGAAGGAACACAACAATGAAAATCGCAATGCTCGCCCGCAACGCAAACCTCTATACACACCAGCGGCTTAAGGAAGCCGCAGAGAGCCGGGGTCACACCCTCGATATCATCAATACCTTGCGTTGCTATATGAATATCGTATCACAGAATCCCGAAATCTATTATAATGGTGAAAAGCTCGAAGGCTATGACGCTGTGATCCCGCGTATCGGTGCTTCGATTACCTTTTACGGCATGGCGGTGTTGCGCCAGTTCGAGATGCAGGGGGTCTATCCGCTGAATGAAAGTGTCGGCATTGGCCGCTCGAGGGACAAACTCCGCTCGATGCAGTTGTTGGCGCGCGACGGAATTGGCCTGCCGACAACAACATTCGCCCACGACCCCAAGCAGACGGAAGAAGTGCTCGACCTTGCAGGAGGCGCGCCGGTGGTGATCAAGCTGCTGGAAGGGACGCAGGGCATCGGCGTGGTTCTGGCCGATACCAAACGCTCGGCCAAGTCTGTGGTCGAGGCATTTCGCGGCGCGGGTGTAAATATTCTCGTGCAAGAGTTCATCAAGGAGGCAGGCGGCACAGATATTCGTGCCATCGTTGTAGGCGGCAAAGTCGTCGCTGCAATGAAGCGGACTGGTGCAGCTGGTGATTTCCGCTCGAACCTGCATCGCGGCGGCACGGCCGAAGTGATTAAGCTCACCTCCGCAGAGCGCAGCACCGCGATCAAATCAGCTAAAGCGATGGGACTGAATGTCTGTGGCGTTGACATGCTGCGTGCGACCCGTGGTCCGGTGGTGATGGAGGTCAACTCGTCACCTGGTCTGGAGGGGGTCGAGAAGGCAACGGGCCTTGATATCGCTGGCAAGATCATCGAGCATATCGAGAAGCATGCAAAACCCCATGCGACCAAAACCAAGGGTAAGGGATGACAAAACGCGCCAGTCTTGTTCTTGCGGGTGTGACGGTTGAGGCCGGCACCCGCAAGACAGTCAATATTCCCGTCAGCACCCTATCGGACCACACGCCCGTCACCCTGTCGGCGCATGTAATTCACGGTAAAACAGATGGTCCCGCCATGTTCGTGAGTGCCGGTATCCATGGCGACGAAGTCATTGGCGTCGAGATTGTGCGCCGCTTGTTGCGGACCAAGAACCTCAAATCCCTGCGCGGTACGTTGATAATCGTACCCATCGTCAACACCTTCGGCTTTTTAAACCATTCGCGCTATTTGCCGGATCGGCGGGATCTTAATCGCTGCTTTCCGGGCTCTGCCAATGGCTCGCTCGGGTCGCGGCTGGCACATATCTTCATGACCGAGATTGTGGCGCGCTGCTCGCTCGGAATCGATCTCCATTCGGCGGCAATCAACCGCACCAATCTTCCGCAGGTCCGCGTATCGGCCAATAACCGCGAGACCTTACGCCTTGCGCACGTATTCGGTGCCCCTGTGATCCTGACGAGTGCGCTGCGGGACGGCAGTTTGCGTCAGGAGGCCAAAAGGATCGGCGTTGATGTCGTGCTGTATGAAGCCGGTGAAGGAATGCGCTTTGACGAAATGTCGGTGCGTGCAGGACTGGCGGGTATTTTGCGCATTCTAAAGGATGTTGGCCTGTTGCCGCTTGCCGGTATCGGGGGGCCAAAGGCGAAATCCATTGTCTGTTCGGACAGTCACTGGCTCCGTGCGCCTGCGGGCGGTTTGCTGAGGATGTTCAAGGCCGAAGGTGACGTCGTCGAAGAGGGCGATGTAATCGCTGCCATCTCAGACCCTTTCGGGCAAAGTGAGATTGAAGTAACCGCAAAATATGGCGGTATTGTTGTGGGCCGTGCTGTTATGCCGATTGTGCATGAGGGGGATGCCCTGTTCCATGTGGCGGCGATCAAATCAGCGGGCGTTGCGGAGGCGGCTGTGGGTGATCTGGCCACACAGCTTGAAGAGGCACCCCTGTTTGACGAGGACGAGATCATCTAGCACCGACATGTCCGCCCAGCCGTTTAGGTAACGCGTTCCTGACGATAGTGTGACAGCGCCGATCTAGCCACAACGGCAGCACCGCTTTAGGTTCGTCACAGTTATCAACGGGAGGCATCCATGCGTTTATCGGTATCAGCGGCACTATTGGCTATTGTTTCAACTGCGGCTACCGCAGGCCCGGTCAGCTTTTCATCCGGCTGGCAGGAACAGCGGTTGTCCCTGTTCAGCTCTAATGACTATAGCTTTGGGAAGAACCTCGGCCTTGTTTCGGATGGCTCGGTCTCGATCGCGTGGACAAGGGTAGCACAGGGAAACTGGGGAAGCAGCGGTGCCTCGTGGAATTGGAGTGTGGATCAGTCAGTGCCAGCTACCAACCTTGCCAGCAAGGGTGGCGATGACCGCAATATCTCGCTCTATTTCGTCTTCGTCCCCGAGAGTAAGGCTGCAGCCCTCGAAGGGGCCAACATCCGCAGCCTTCTTGGCAACACTGATGTCCGGATCATCCAGTATGCGTGGGGTGGCAATGCGAAACGCGGGCAGGTTATCCCATCGCCTTACGGACCCAGCGGGCAGGGGGTAACGATCGCGTTGCGGCAGGCAGGCACCGGTTCGCACAGCGAGAATGTGGATCTGGCTGCAGACTATGCTCGCGCCTTTGGCGGCACCAAGGGCGCATTGGTCGGGCTGGCGGTATCAGGCGACAGTGACGATACAAAAAGTGTCATCCGCGCCGCGATTGGAAATCTGAACCTGAAATAGGGTTTGCAGCTTGATTACGCATCCGGTCCGCGATGGACCGGATGCGCAAAGGTCAAGAAAGCTTAGTCTATGCGCGTTACAATTGTCTCGCGCGATTTGCGTACTTTTTTCATCGGCAGTAGCCAGTCACCCGTTTCATCGCGGTAGCCAAGCGGCAGCAGAATAACAGAGCGCAGGCCCTGCGCCTTGAGGTCCAGTAACTCGTCGACCTTTGCAGGATCAAACCCTTCCATCGGGGTGCTGTCGACTTCCTGCTCTGCAGCGGCAACCAGTGCGATCCCCAACGCGATATAGGCCTGACGCGCTGCGTGCTCATAGTTGATCTGCGCATCGCGTGGCACATAGCTTTTCTTAAGGTTCTCGTAATAGGCGTGTAGCATGGGCAGATCGCCGCGCTCTTCCACATTGAGATCGACAACTTCGTCGATGCGGGCATCGGTGTAGTTATCCCATGCTGCAAACACCAACAGGTGAGAGCCATCGGTAATCTGGGCCTGATCGCTGGCCACTTTGCGAATGGCGGCACGCTTTTCAGGGTTGGTCACTACCAGCACTTCGAATGGTTGTGTCCCGCTGGATGTGGGTGACATCCGGATCGCTTCAAGAATGATATCGACCTTATCTTCGGGCACGGTTTTGGATGGGTCCATTTTCTTGGTGGCATAGCGCCAGTCCAGCTGGTCCATCAGGTTTGTCTTGGTCATCGGGTGCTCCTGTTGATTGCACATGGCAAACGTGGTATACATTTGTAACCGAAGATATATTGAGAACCCGCGTCGCCTGCAAGTAGGCACACCAATGACCCTTGGTCACAAGAAGGGAACCACGATGCCCGATACTGATAGATGTCCTGATTGTAGCAGAATAAACGAGGTCCTGTCCCGTGTGGGCGACAGATGGAGCGTTCTGGTTGTTATATCTCTGTCGCGCTACGGTGTGCAAAGGTTTAACGCGCTCAAAAAGAATTTGGGCATTTCCCAGCGGATGCTGAGCCTGACATTAAAACAGCTGGAACGTGATGGCCTGATTAGCCGTACCTATCATCCAACGATACCGCCCAAGGTGGAATATGCGCTCACGCCGCTAGGTGAGGAGTTTCGCGCGCCGGTGACGGCGCTGGGGCATTGGGCGCTTGATAATCTTCGCGCCATAGATGCGGCGCGGGATGTCTATGATGCTGCCTTGGAGGAGGCTCGAGAATAGCCGTTGTTAGCTGCGCTGGATGATCAGGCGTGCACAGACGCCTGTAGTCGTATCTTCAAACGCCAGACTCCCGCCATGAAGTTTGGCGATTGTCGCTACAATGGTCAGGCCCAGCCCGTAACCTTCGATCGTCGCGGTGTTGTTGCCGCGCGTGTAGGGCTCCATGAGGGCTTCAATATCCTTTGCAGAGTTGCCGGAGCCTTCGTCCTCAACGATGATGGCAACGCACTCTGCATCTGCTTCCAAGGCAACCGTGGCGCGGCGCCCGTATTTTAGCGCATTGTCGACAAGATTTCCGATCGCTCGCTCCAGTGCAATGGGGCGTCCCGTAATCGTGATCTGCCGGTCGCCCATCATCACGGTGCGGCCTTGACGGGACGTGAATACAGAGGTGCCACCCCGAATGATCACATCCTTGGCTTCTCTGAATGTCACCGCTCGGCCCATATCCTGATAATTAGCTACGACGGCCTCAACGAGAGCATTGAGCGAGAGCTTGCGTGGGGCCTCTACGTTCATCTCGGAACGGGTGTAGGTCAGGACGCTTTCAATCATGCCGGTCATGCTGTCGATATCCGCTTCCAGCTTTTTGCGCAGATCGGCATCATCAATAAGGGCTGCGCGCAGGCGAAGGCGGGTTGCGGGGGTGCCCAGATCATGGCTCACGCCGGACAGAACTGCTGCACGCCCTTCAAGCTGCGCGCGCTCCGCCTCGAGGTGCACGTTTACGGCATCGACAATATCACGCAATTCCTGCGGCCCGCGTATATCATAGCGGGCAGGGCCGCCCACCCTGCGCCGGTTGCGAAGTTGGTTGGCAAAGCGGGTGAAATCGGAGGACAGGTTGAGCCCTAGTGTGAGCAGAATGCCTGTGCTGATGATGGCAAACAGCGCCGCTGGCAAACGGCGATCTGTCGGTGCCGCATCACATCCCCAGATCGAAGCGCCGTCAATCCGTTGCCATGGCGCATCCGATACGCGTGCTATCACCACAGGATCGCTACAAAACGAGGCGAGCAGGCGCAAAACCTCGCCAGTTGTCTCTGCGGCAGATTGCCCGTCGCGGCGGTTTATATCGGCGAGGCTGTAAACAAGGTCGGGCGAGAGTATCGCCAGAGACAACAGCGCACCGGCGCCTGTGCCGGACCGGACGCCGGATCGTGTGGTATTACCATCTACAAAAATCGGCACATTTGTGATACGCGCCGCAGAGGGTGCATCCGAGATCTGCTGATAGTTTCCTGTGGTGGCAAAACTCTGATCCGCCTGCGACAAGGTGGAAATCACCAGGCCCGCAGGTGCCTCACTGCCGTTTTGCAGCGCATGATATAGTGCGATGCCTGCGACATAGGCCTGTTCGCGATGATCGCGCCAATCGGCGTTTGAGGCCATCCAAAGCCAGACAGTGCTGCCGCCGACCAGCAATGCGCAAATCGTCGATACGATTGTTACCCCGCGCAGACTGGTGAGTGAATTGATCAAGGCGTCATAGCTTCTACATCGGCTGCAAAGACATAGCCTATGCCACGCTCGGTTCTCAAGATGCGAGGGTCTTTCGGGTTTTCCTCGATCTTTGAGCGTAGACGCCCGACCAGCACATCAATGCTTCGCCCTTGCGCGTCGCCGCTGTGCGGCCCCTCGCCTGTAACGTCGAGGGCGGCGGCAATTTCCTCACGAGTCAGGGGAATGCGCGGGTTTGCCAGAAAGGTTTGCAAAAGCGCCGTTTCGCGCCGCGACAGCACGACCTGAACGCCAAGGGGAGAAATCACTTCGTTGCGCTTTGCATCATAGACCCAACCGAGAAACCGGAAGGTTTGCGTCTTTCGCCGGTGCACCAGCGATGAGGAGCGCCGCGCCCGCGACAAGACTGCTTTTACCCGCGCCAGTAACAGATCGGGGTTGAACGGTTTTGCGATATAGTCATCTGCGCCCACCTCATAACCCTCCATGCGCTGGTGATCGGCAGAGAGAGCTGACACAATGATAATCGGTACGTCGTGATCACGGCGCAAGCGGTTACAAATCTCAAGACCATTTTCATCGCCCAGCATGACGTCGAGCAGCACCAGATCAATGCGGCCTGCATCGAGATGCGCCTTCGCCTGATTTCCTGTTGCGGCTGGCAGGGCGATTGCACCGTTGCGCTGAAGGTAGGTTGTCATCATCTCGCGCACGTCAGCGTCATCGTCGACAACGAGGATTCTGGGGATCGTCATTTGAAGCTCCTGTCGGGCCATATTGCTGCACCAGAGATGCCATACGCAATAATCTGCACCAGAAATTCTAAATTTGTAACAGGGTGTAACGGCTGGCCTGATTATTTGCCTGCGGTAAGCGAATACCCGTCATGTGCATCTTGCATAGGATTGCGCCATCCCTATCACTTGGGACACATCCGCGTGTGCGGAGTTTTCTGGGAGGAAAAACAATGAAAACCTATCTTACAGGTGCGATATCGGCACTGGCGATAACGGCAGCAACTATGGGTGGCGCCGAGCCGCAGGCAGAAGTCTTGCATTATTGGACATCGGGCGGCGAAGCGAAATCAGCCGCTGTGCTTCAGGAAGAATTTGCCGCGAACGGCGGCACATGGACGGATATGCCGGTTGCCGGCGGCGGTGGCGATGCGGCAATGACAGCCCTGCGGGCGCGTGTTCTGTCCGGTAACGCGCCGACTGCCGTCCAGCTTAAAGGCCCCGCCATTCAGGAGTGGTATGAGGAGGGCGTTCTGGCCGATATTTCTGCCGTGGCGGAAGCAAATAACTGGGCCGATGTCCTGCCCGCCTCTATCGCGGCGCATATGAAGTGCGAGGGTACATGGTGTGCCGCACCTGTGAACGTGCACCGCGTTGACTGGATCTGGGCCAATACAGAAGTCCTCAAGGCCAATGATATCTCAATGCCAACCACATGGGATGAATTCAACGCAGCTGCTGACAAATTACTCGCCGCAGGCGTCATACCGTTGGCCCACGGCGGTCAGGCGTGGCAGGATGCGACGGTATTCGAGGCTGTCGCACTCGGCATTCTTGGACCTGACGGTTATCGCAAGGCGTTCGTCGATCTCGATCGTGACACGCTAACCTCTCCGCAGATGATCGCGGTATTTGACCAGATGCGTAAAATGCGCGGCTACGTCGATAGCAATTTCTCCGGACGTGACTGGAATCTGGCAACAGCCATGGTGATGAACGGTGAAGCGGCATTCCAGATTATGGGTGATTGGGCGAAGGGTGAATTTATGGCAGCAGGGAAGGTACCTGGTACCGATTTTCTGTGTGCCTCGGCTCCGGGCGAAGGGTTTTTGTACAACGTCGACAGCTTTGCTATGTTCAACGTCGAAGGGGAGGACAAAAAGAGCGGACAGGATTTGCTGGCCAAGCTCGTCGTGGGAGAGAGCTTTCAGGAGGTTTTCAACCTCAACAAAGGATCGATCCCTGCGCGTACCGATGTCTCGCTCGATGCATTTGACGATTGCGCAAAGCTGTCATCGGCAGACATGATCGCAAGCTCTGATGCCAATTCTCTTTTGCCAAGCTATGCCCATGGCATGGCACTGCGCGGCGCGCAGGCGGGTGCGATAACGGACGTCGTAACAGCGCATTTCAATTCCGACATGTCATCGCAGGATGCGGTTCAGCAGCTTGCAGATGGCATCGCAAACAGCATGTAAATGCATTATTTCGCCCCGCCGATTGTTGCGGGGCGAGATGGCTTTGGGAGGGGTCGGATGTTGAAGTGGCTGGAAGAAAATACGCCGAAATTGGTGCTGGCGCCGTCGTTCATCGCCATGCTTGTATTTGTGTATGGCTTCATCGCCTGGACTGCGTGGGTCTCGCTGACTCGTTCGCGGTTGTTGCCGAAATACGAAATTGACGGGCTTATCCAATACGAGCGGCTGTTCGCGTCGCCCCGTTGGGAGACGGCATTCGGCAATCTGTTTGTATTCGGTATCCTGTTTATTATGATCGCGATGATCCTCGGGTTGGTCCTTGCCATTCTGCTTGATCAGAACATTCGCACCGAAGGGGCCATTCGCACGATTTACCTCTATCCGATGGCCCTATCGATGATTGTCACGGGTACGGCCTGGAAATGGATCCTGAACCCCGGTTTGGGTTTGGAGGCCACGGTACGCGGCTGGGGGTTCGAGACGTTCACATTCGACTGGCTCGTGAACCCTGAAATGGCAATTTATACCGTCGTCATCGCCGCGATCTGGCAAAGCTCGGGCTTTGTGATGGCGTTGTTTCTGGCGGGACTACGATCGGTTGACGAAGAAATTATCAAGGCTGCTCAGGTTGACGGTATCCCCACTTGGCGTGTGTATTCGGCAATTATAATCCCTTCTATGGCACCGATATTCTTGTCTGCTTTTATCGTGCTCTCGCATTTGGCGATCAAAAGCTTCGATCTGGTAATCGCCCTGACCGGCGGCGGCCCCGGTTACGCCACCGACTTGCCTGCAACATACATGTACACGATGGCGTTCTCACGCGGAGACATAGGGCAGGCCGCTAGTTCTGCGATGATTATGATGATGGTCGTTTTCACCATTATTGTCCCTTATCTCTATTCCGAATTGAGGTCCAAAGATGGGTGATACTTCGATTATTTCCGCTACCCGCGGCAACCAGAGCAGCAAGGTGGCACTGCGCTGGGCGCTATACATTATGCTGGGCATCTTCGCGCTCTTCTATCTAATGCCGTTGTTTGTGATGATCACGACCTCGCTCAAAAGCCTTGACGAGATCCGCACTGGTGATCTGATATCACTGCCGCGCGCGGTAACCTTTGATGCTTGGGGCAAGGCGTGGTCGGGTGCTTGTACCGGCATCCAGTGTGAAGGCGTACGCCCCTATTTCTGGAACTCTGTATTGATCGCTATTCCGGCGGTTTTGATTTCCACCTTGATTGGCGCGCTCAACGGATATGTGGTGGCACAGTGGCGGTTTCGCGGGGCCAATATCTTTTTCTCGCTAATGCTTTTTGGCTGTTTCATTCCGTTTCAGGTGGTGTTGCTGCCAATGGCGCGGGTGCTCGGCATCATGGGTATTGCAGGCACTATTCCGGGCCTTATCTTCGTGCATGTGATCTATGGCTTGGGCTTTACCACACTGTTTTTCCGCAACTATTACGTTTCGATCCCTTCAGAGCTGACATCGGCTGCAAAAGTGGACGGCGCCGGGTTCTTCCGCATCTTCTGGTCGATCTTTTTGCCGCTCTCGTTACCTATCATCGTGGTCACTGTGATCTGGCAATTCACGCAAATCTGGAACGACTTTCTGTTCGGTGTCTCGTTCAGTCAGGCGGGCACCCAGCCTGTGACTGTGGCCCTTAACAACATCGTAAACTCAACCACCGGCGTCAAAGAATACAATGTCGATATGGCCGCAGCGATCATCGCGGCCCTGCCTACGTTATTTGTATATGTCGTTGCCGGGAATTATTTCGTCCGCGGTCTGACCGCAGGCTCCGTGAAAGGATAAACTCCATGGCTGCTATATTGGAAATCAACAATCTGTTCAAAAGCTATGGCGCAATGGAGATCCTAAAAGACATCAACGTGTCGATCGACGAAGGTGATTTTCTGGTCCTTGTAGGTCCCTCGGGCTGTGGCAAATCCACCCTACTCAATTGTATTGCAGGTCTTGAGCCGGTCAATGGCGGACAAATCGCCATCGGCGGTAAGGACATGACAAACGTCAGCCCAAAAGACCGTGATATTGCAATGGTGTTCCAGTCCTACGCTCTCTATCCGACGATGACGGTGGCCAAAAATATAACCTTCGGGATGAAGGTGCGCGGCATCGCGCAATCAGTACAGGATGAAAAGCTCGCCTATGTGGCCCAGCAGTTGCAGATAGAGCCGTTGTTGAAGCGCAAGCCGGGTCAGCTTTCGGGAGGGCAGCGCCAGCGGGTTGCAATGGGCCGTGCGCTGGTCCGCGACCCCAAGCTCTTTTTGTTCGACGAGCCGTTGTCGAACCTCGATGCCAAGTTGCGCGTCGAGATGCGCACCGAGATCAAGGCCTTGCACCAGCGCCTCGGCGCCTCGATGGTTTACGTCACTCATGACCAGATTGAGGCGATGACGCTCGCCACCAAAATCGTGGTAATGAAGGCTGGTATTATCCAGCAGATTGGCACACCTGCAGAAATCTACAACCGGCCCGCGAACCTTTTTGTGGCCGACTTTATGGGTAGCCCAGCGATGAACCTTATACCCGCGAAGGCGCGGTCGAACGGGACCTCCACAGAAATCGAGATAACACGCAAGGACGGTGCGCCCATCATTCTGACCGACACCAAAAACAGGGACTTGCCAGAGGATGTAATTCTGGGTGTGCGTCCCGAGGATATTGCCGATGCCGCAGCGCGGGGCGGGCCAGATAGCCAAGAGGCAGAATGCGTGATCGACATTGTGGAGCCTGCGGGCGCCGATACCTTTGCTGTGATGCAGTTGGGTGGCAAGCATGTGACCGCGCGCCTGCATGCTGAGACAACGGCGACAGCAGGTGTCGCGCAACGCCTTGCGGTAGACTTAGGGAAAGTGTCGTATTTCTCCCCGTCTACCGGCCTGCGGTTAAATTGACGCGATGCGACTGGTCGCGGATGTCGGAGGCACAAATACCCGTTTGGCTTTGAGCGATGGGGGCACGATCAGACCTGCAACGGTTCGCACTTACGCAAATGACCGGTGGGACAGCCTGTATGCCGTTATTGCCGCGTTTCTGAAAGGGGCGGGCGCTGTGCCACAGCAAATGGTCGTCGCAGTGGCCGGGCCTGTGAACCATGATCGTGCACGCCTTACAAACCGCGCTTGGGAGATCGATAGCGCGGAGCTGAAGCGGGCGTTTGGTTGCAAGCATGTTCGACTGTTGAACGATCTCACCGCGCTTGGCTATTCGGTCCCGATGTTAAGCGAAAGCCAGTTGCGACTGGTGACTGATGGCGCTCCTAAACAGATAGGCCTTGCCCAGTCACTGGTAGTGGGAGTGGGTACGGGATTTAACGTCAGTCCGGTTTTGGAGAAATCGAATCTCGTCTTTTGCCCGGCGGTAGAGGCAGGGCATATCACCATGCCCCGCAGTATCTGCGCCGCTTTATTGGCCGCGAATGTTGACGCGGGTAATTTCATGACCATCGAAGCGCTGTTTTCGGGGAGGGGATTTACTTCATTTTGCAGGCGAATGACTGCGCAACCGACCTTGGACGGCCCTGCCGCAATTGCGGCCTACGGCAAAACCGGAGCAGATGATGTGACGCGGGCGATTGATGTCTATGCTTGCCTATTGGGAGAGTTGTTGCGCGATCTCTCGATGGCCTATTTGCCGTCATCGGGCATCTATCTGGCGGGGAGTATTGCACGCGCACTCCTCGAAGTTTCACCATCGCCCTGCATGGCGGCCCTTCAACGGCCAGGTGCGATCACAACCAGCTTCAACCCGTCTGTCTGGACAATCGAGGATGACGCAGCCGCCCTTGTCGGCTGTGCCGGTTACATCTTTACCTAAGGTCAAATCTCACGCCTCATTCCTTTCCAGAGGCACCTGTGTTGGAGCCTGGTCTGAGGTAGCACATCCTGACGCTTGGTTTTGTACTGCTTGTTGCCGTTAAAAATTTTTTATCTCTGACACACATCTCCTTGCCCTGCTTCGTCCACTACATTTTGGTATTCATCGGCCGTATTCGCCATTTGCACGAGACGTGCAAAAGCAGACTTTTGAACTTCGTCATTGATGCTGCTGTGAGTGCAGGATGCAGGTCGTAACGAGTGATGCGAATTTGTGGAAGGTCGAAAAGAGCCGTAAAATTTGTGCGACGGACAACCATAAAATCGTATGCGCTGTTGAGGCGGATCAGTTGTTTGGGCGAAGGATAGCTATGATAGTGCCTGCCTTTGGGATGGCATTTAAGGTCAGAATGCGGATTTCATCGTCTATGTTTCAGCTGGTAAAACCGTGCATCCGCTGCTGTAATCAGAGGATCTGTTCGACGGGTCCTTTTGAGCTTTATGTATTTAGCTGAAACATCGGGAACCTTCTTTACCAATTCGCGATACGCGTCAGTCAAATTGATTTCTAAACGTGACGGCAAAGTGCATGTGAGTAAGGTTGAATTTTGACAGGTTTTAGTTGCGGTCAGATTTTGATCCGGCGGCCCACTCCGGTGCCAAGGAACCCTGCACAGCAGATATCGCAAACGTGCTTTGTCGTCATCTGTGGCGATTTTTTGCCCTTTGTTTATGCTGCTTTGAATAACAGGAAAGACTGAATATGAGCACACCGATTTCTTGCCTTCGCTGGCCGACTGAAATGAGCGTATAGCCACTCGAACGGTTTACAAAGACTGTATGTCAAAAGCGTCGGGTCATTATTAGCGATGCGGCGTGCCCTGTCTGACGTCAGCGCTTATGGGTCCAAATAGGTCAATTTGGGCCCGGTGGCGGGATCACGTTCCAAGGTGCTTCTGCCGATAATTCCAGTTTCACTTCCGAAAACACCGGCGTGATCTGTTTTACCTTTGGGACTTTAATTCGCACGCCGCGCAGCGATGTCCTGATCGACGATCTGCGCGCCGGCAATTGGGTTACCACCATGGACAATGGCCCATAGCGCATAGCGTGGATCGGGCAGCGACAAGTCACGCAATCTGAACTCCTGAATAACAACCGGCTTCATCCGGTGCTAATCAAAAAAAGGCGTGCTGGGGGTGGGACGCAATGTGCTGCTTTCGCGCCAGTATGGTATGCTTCTGGGGCAGGATTATCTGGCGCGCGCGGCATATCTCGCCCAAGCCATGTTCAGCATTCGTCCTGCCAAGGGTAAGCGGCAGGTCACCTATATGCATCTCATGTTCGACGCGCATCAAATAATTTTTGCAGAGGGAATTCCAAGCGAAAGTTTTTATCCCGGACAAACAGCGCTGGAGATGTTGAGCAGTACCGCCCGAAAGTAGATGAAGCAGGTGTTCCCCACTCTCATTGCGGCGATGCGACCTGAAGATATTATCGCAACGTATGGCGAAACTGCACGTGTCTTTCTCCAAAGCCATAAGCAAGTAACCGCATGTATTAGGTCAAACAGCTATGTCCGGCAAAAAGAAATTACGAAATGGGACGTCGATCTGGCGATGGAAATAGCTGAAGCAAGCGATATTTTTGAAATTGATTAACAAGGACAGGCATATGACACGCAACGTTGCACAGGCTGAATAACTGAAGGCATCGTTCTTTCCTACTATGTATCTGATCGAGATGACGAGGCGGCCACAAACCTCGAAAAATTCGCCGAGAAAGTGATGAAGAACACCTGTCGCAAGACACGCCAGACTTACTTAGCCTAAGAGACTATCCGCAATGTGTTGGCTGGCCTACATGCCGAGAGATAGAAGCTCGGTTCTGTGCCGCCCACTTCCATGCAAGGTTATGTAAGGCGGGTCCTGCGAGGGGTGAAGCGATCGATGAAAGTTTGTATTTTGGCTGCTTGGAGAATTTTTGGAGGCGGGCAAGCATCGGCTTTCTGGCGATGCTGCGCGCCAGGTGACATCGTCTGAGCGATCCAAGTATCGTTCACTTCGCCAGAAGAATTTATTAGTCTAAATCAAAATTGGTCCTACGGAAAGATCGTGGGCGCCGATCGTATGCTACAAGTGAGAATGGTCACAGAAATTGAGGGGTAACCATAAATTGACTGAGGGAAAAGCAATCCTACAGAAACGGAAATTGAATTTCTACCTGTTGAGCCGTTGTAATATTAGGACTTGGTGTACCCATTCAGTTCTTCTCCAGCAGACAGACATATTGCAGCTGTTCTAAACACTCCGCGATCAACGAAGTTTTTCAATTATTGAGACGCGGTAAGATTGCCGCCGGCATAGCTTTGCAAAGCGTCTTGCGTTGCGACACCAAGAATGCCGAAGTTGATGGGGATTAAGGTATACGCGAATGACAACTTCTTCATTAGTCACGTTCTCAACGGTAATAAGGGAATTTGTAAAGGGGTAGGTACGTAAGATTCCAAAATCAAATATTAAATTTTGGGATCTTGAGGCGGACTATCATTCTATAATCATTTGTACCATTCTGTCCTTGCTATGGTTGCACGTAGGTGCCCTAAACCTGCAGCAACAATTACCATTGCTCAGTGCTTTAAATTTAGATGACAGCCTTCGTCAGCGCGAGCTGTTCCTTAGTGCTTCACAGCTCCTACGATCTACAGCGGAAAATTGCCTAGATCCGATAGTGTTGGCTGGTTCATTAAGACCCGATGTATAACCGCTTCAAATAGCGCGTAACATGTGAATTAGAACAGTTTTTTTATGGGGCAACAACGGCAAGGAACGAACAGTTGCGACGCTTCACGCCACTTAAATAGTCCCTAAATTCCAGAAAATCAAAAACCCCAAAAAGGAGCATCAGCCAGCAGTGACGGCTGATGCTGAAAACTTAATTTTCTACTTTGCTGTCGGCAATTGTTGGATAAACTAAATTTCTGAAAATGAGACGCAATGAGCTGCGGTTAGCTGGTGACTGGATCATTAGCAGCGCGATCAGGCTTTCCTCCGGATCAGTATAGTATGCTGTCCCAGCCGCTCCACCCCAGTTGTAATCACCTGCTGTACCAAACGAAGGAGCGTTGCCGTTTTCGAGGCGCACAGCATACCCAAGACCGAATCCATACCCTTCACCAGGGAGATAGTATTTTCCTGGTTCGATATTTCTCATGTGGTTCGACGTCATCAACTGGACGGTTTTGGGCGATAGCAGCCGCGTGCCATTCAATTCTCCGCCGTTTAACATCATTTGTGCGAATTTAGCATAATCGTGCGCGGTCGACATCAGGCCACCGCCACCTGAAAGATTAGGCTTGCGAACCCGTGGGTCGAATACTGGACGTTCACCAATATTTGCCTGATCAGCAAAGGGTTCAGCTATCCTCGCGAAATCACTTTCAACATCGACATAGAATGCAGTATCAACCATGCCCAAGGGGTCGAAAATACGCGTCTTCATAAACTCTTCGAGATTTGTGCCGCTGACCACTTCGACAACGGCGCCAAGAACGTCTGTAGACCGTGAATATTCCCACTTTGTGCCTGGATCATGTTCTAGCGGTAAGGTTGCTATCAGGTTAGCTTGCTCAAGAGCGGTGTTCTCCGCGCTTCCTACACCGGCTTCATTATACGCCTCGCGGGCGGGCCCCACACCGAAAAAGCCATAGGTTAGGCCTGAGGTGTGCCGCATCAGATCAAGTACAGTCATTGTGCCTTTTGCTGCGCGTGTCATGGCATTGCCATCTGCATCCTTTTCGCCAGTAGCTACTGTCAGATCTTTAAATGCAGGAAGATAACTCGATACTGGCGCATTCAGAGCGAGTTTACCTTCTTCAACCAGCATCATCGCAGCTACAGTTGTAACTGGCTTGGTCATCGAGTAGATGCGAAAAAGGCTGTCTTCCGTCATCGGTTCCCCGTCGGGGGTGCGCTTACCCAAACTGGATAAATGTGCGATCTGCCCGTCGCGAAGGACCATGATAACAGCACCGGGGATCATGCCCTTGTCGATCAGTTCCTCAAAAGTAGCGTCCATGCGCGTAAGTCGGTCTGGATCAAATCCTAACTCTTTAGCGTTGCCTCGTGGTAGATTATCAGCCCATGCGCCGGTAAAACCACTCAACGCTGCTGAAAATACAACCACCCCTGAAATTAAGCTCAAATTAAATTTCTTCATGCTGTCTCCTCCCAGATAACAATGCAATTTTCCAATATCTGGAGGTTAGGAGAATTATTCAATTTTTGGCAATATAAATTTTCTGTAAAAAGTCATTCATGCGGTGGGAAGGGTTGAACAGGCATGATGCCTATCCACCCTTCCTCATTTAGCAATCAAAATAGTTTGCTGTGTTACGCAGCGGCGACTGCAATTCCAGTTAGCTTGGCATTGGCCGCTTTTTCCATATCCAGAATCTGCGAAAGGAGGTCATGAGCTTCATCGTTTTTCAGCTCCTTCGCCCACTGACGTAGCGTTCCGTAGCGCGCAATTTCATAGTGTTCTACAGCTTGGGCCGCGCCGATAAGACATGCGCCTAACGCTTTGCCGCTCGCTTCTTCAATGATGCCCTCGGTTTCTTTGATCAAGCCTTCGATGGCATCGCATTTTTCACCTTCTGCGGGCTTGTCGATTGTCGCAAATACTTTTTTGAGCAGTTTCACATGTTCTTTTGTCTCTTTAAGATGATCCTCAAATGCGGATTTGATGTCACCGTCATCGACGGCGTCGATCATTTTCGGCATTGCTTTGGTTAATGCATTTTCGGCGTAGTAGATGTCTTTGAGTGTATGGTGAAACGCTTCTGCCATGGTCTTCATTCGAAATTCTCCTGATGTGATGTTACGCAGATGTAACTCACCGTCGTTGATTCCGTTCCTTGAGGAAAAACTGCATAAGTCTATTTCCGCCGAGCTGCTAACTCGCGCAATATTTGCTATGTTATGCCACTGCTAAGTCGTCACAGGCTGGCAAAACAAAGGGAAATTGGTATCGCGCGAGGATTTGCGGCCTTTCGCAGTCTCGCTGGTGCTGGGCTTCTGCTAGATCGGCACATGGCCCATTAACCGCACTAAGCGTTTGCCCCGCTTCTCATTCACGAGCTGTTTCTCATTGCTCGGATACCATGTAATCAGACGCACGCCATAAAAACGGTGTCGCCAAGAGATCCTTATCGATTAGCCGCATTAGATCGAGGTTTATCTCTGTCTCACCCTTCGGCTCATAATAAGGCGATAATTTCGAGATCGACAGCAAGGCAAATTGCTCGCCGTCCCACTGACCGTCTATTTGCCAGTCAGCACCCCCAACGCCTCCATAGTTTTTGAATTCCGGTTGCTGTTGCCTCCATTGCGACATTGCTTATCTCCTTCGTGTTGAAGACGAGCAAACTACAGCTCGCAGCGTAGGGAGTGTCTGATGCTCGCGGGGAGGGGGGCAGCTTAATCTTAAGTCTGTCATGCAAGTGTTTTATAGACAATTTAAGATAGTTAGATTGCTACGCCTAACGTATGGTGACGTCAGCATATTCGCAAACAAGCAGGCTGGATGTTGTATTGTACTGGAAAACACTTAGGGGAACGCGGATCGGTGGGCCATGGGCGCTGTTAGGCATTTGCGTAGCACTCATGATCATCATGCTTGCAGCTTATCGTCTCGACCGGTTGCTTTATGCTTCATACCTTCAGGAAGTCCGGTCGACCACCTATAGTGAACTGCTGGAGGTGCGCGAAAGTTTTGAGAGCGTGCTCCACTCTCAGTCGCTTGTCCTACGTGAGCTTTCAACGTTCATTGGAGAAAATCCAGACATCTCTCAGAAGGAATTTTCAGCACGGGTTTCGAGCATTCGCGGGGTGGAAGATATCGTAAGAAGTATTGCTGCTGCTCCTGATATGATTATCACCTTAGTCCACCCACTAGAGGGGAATAGAGGTGCTTTGGGATTAGACTATCGAACTAATAGCGAACAATATCCCACCGTGAAGAGAATGTTCATGACTGGAAAAGAAATGATTACCGGGCCCGTTAACTTGGCACAAGGTGGGTCAGGACTAATACTAAGGGCTCCAGTCTACTTACCGAAGCTTGAAGTCAGTTCTGATGATATAGCCGACGAAGCTGAGCAGCAATTTTGGGGTGTCGCTTCGTTAGTGCTTGATTATCAGAAATTTCTGGCCAAAGCGGGTTTCACCAAAGCTGAAGAACGATATGATCTTTTTATTGATATTTCTGGGCAATCGCCAGACGATGAAGGTACATTCGTATATGGCAAACAGGCACTGCTCGGAGACGATACCGTAAAACTACAGTTCGACTTTGAATTCGAGAACTGGGTCCTGCACGCCACAACAAAGGGCGGTTGGCCCGAAACATACCCAGACCGTTGGATGCAGAGAACTATAATAACAGCAGCCGCTCTGACGCTGATGTTAACTTTCATCTATGTGCTTTGGCTATCGGAAAAGCGGAAGCAAGCGGAAGCTCTGCTAAATAGGGGAGTGGGAGCGTTGAGCGATGGCTTCGTCATGTTCGACGAACACGATCGCCTGATAATGAGCAACGAGAAATACAGAGAGATATACGGTTTCCCGGAATCGCTACTAAAACCAGGGACACACCTGAGG
The DNA here is from genome assembly GCF_003610455.1 of Sulfitobacter guttiformis. Lineage (NCBI taxonomy): Bacteria > Pseudomonadati > Pseudomonadota > Alphaproteobacteria > Rhodobacterales > Roseobacteraceae > Sulfitobacter > Sulfitobacter guttiformis. The sequence continues at coordinate 2,345,812 of NZ_RAQK01000001.1, forward strand.
CAGTTTCTGAACGCTGGGTTAGAGTTGCAAAGCAAATCTCATGGTCACGCTAGAGAAACTGACTGGATGAAGCATCGGTTGGCATCTTTCGATTCAACGGTACCGGCTGAAAACGAACAGTATTTGTTAGATGGCAGGGTCATTAAGGTTTCGGACCATCAATTAGAAAACGGGAGCTACGTTGGTCTCCGTGTAGATATTACAGAACTGGTACAAGCTAAGAAGGCCGCTGAGGCCGCAAATGACGCCAAAACCGATTTCATGGGGCTTCTAAGCCATGAACTTCGAACGCCGCTAACAGTTATACTTGGCGTGGCTAGAATAATTCAGAATGCGCGTTTGATGCCTGCTTCCAAAAAGTTACTTGCAGTGCACGACGATGAAAAAGCCTCCTCGGCGGAAACGCTAGGTCTTGCGAATGAAGTATTTGACCAGCTTTCAAGTATGATGGACCGATTGATCAAGTCAGGAGAACATTTGCTTTTTCTGGTCAATGAGATGCTCGATGTCGCGAAGGTAGAGTCGGGCAGCATGGTTGTTGAACCGACGCAATGCGCAGTTGCAGACATTGTAGAACCTGTCATCGACCAGCTCCGGACGCTTTCTCATGAGAAAGGACTTGAGTTTGAGGTGCTACAAGATGCCGGCACGGTTTTCGCTGACGTTGTCAGGTCGCGTCAGATCCTCTTCAATCTGATAGGTAACGCGATAAAGTTCACCGAAGTGGGCTTTGTTCGTTTGAAAATTAGATCTGAAGAAGGGATGGTAATTTTCATAGTGCAAGACAGCGGCCCTGGAATTCCAGAAGAGGATTTGAAGAATATCTTCGAGATCTTCTATCAGGTTGATTCCACCGCAACACGACGGGCGGGTGGCACTGGCATGGGGCTGGCCATTGCCCAAAGTCTGGCAAATCTGCAAAATGGCAGCCTTACTGTAAGTAGCACTGTTGGCGTAGGCAGTTGCTTTAAACTGAGTCTACCAGAAGCAATCTAAACCAAGCCTTTCATTGCCAATGTGGAATAGAACGAACCCTCGTACTCAGATACTTAATGCTACAGCGATAGCTGCAGAATATTTCAAATCTTGTACTGCAAAAACGCGACTTGGCAATCAATCTCAAGGGCAGGAAGAAGTCATTCGCTGTGCCCCTTACAGCTGGAAACCATACGCAGAAAGTGAGTTTTGCAAAGTCATCCGAACTGCCACAGCGCTCCTTGGAGCCACCAGCGTTAAACGTCTCTGCATAAAAATCAGAGATCATATGGATTGGCGGGTCGTAGCCTTTTGAGTATGCATTTGTTACGCTAAACTTCAATCTCGCCAAATTGATTGCGGGACCATGCCATTACCATGCTCGAATAACTCCACAGCCATGTCGTTGGAGTGCCTCCACCGTGTGGTTCAGTTTAATTTTATTGCATGGTCGGTCTCTGGTCTATCGGCATCATGCTTTCTGGCGCGGACGGACGGTAGCGCAAAGCGCTGTGCGGCATGACTGCGTTGAACCCTGATCACCAGCGCCTTCCTCATGAACTCATCAAAGATATTCAGCGTGCGGTAAACCCGCCTGTCATGCGTTCGATCCTGAACAAAGTCATAAGACCAAACATGGTTTGGCCGCTCCGCCTGCAATCGTCCGCAGAAGCCGTCGTTCAGCCAAAGCCGCCCCTTCTTGGACTGTTTTTGTGAAATTCTAAGCCCTTCTCGTCGCCAAATTCGTTCTACCGCTGCCCAGCAGTGGTTTGATTGCAAGCCACGAGAGAGGCACTTATGATTCATGTGCCAGCCACTGTTATTCAGCAGGCCCGTGAGCAAACGACAGCCGTATCGTCCGAACTCTTTCGTCAGTGCGACAATATCCTCGGTCAGCCGTTTTTCATCAAGCAGGCCGCATGGCACCTTGCGCTGCGTCGAATGATGTTGGCCGAGTGTGTGGCAAACTCTGCGCGCAGATACGCAGAGGGTTGGCCGCACGTGGTCAATGCATAGACGGCGACGCGAAGGGCTTAGAAGTTTCCCCATCCGGCCTCGGTGAGGATCATTTTCTCCAACGACAGATCCGCCAAGACACGTTTGAGGCGTTGGTTTTCAGTCTCAAGCTCCTTCAGCTGATCGCGGCCCATACCACCATATTCTTTGCGCCAACAATGATAGGTTTGAAACGTTACGCCGATTTGACGAACAGCCTCGGAAACCGACTTTCCTTGCCCTTGAAAAACTCAACCTGCCGAAGCCTCAGCACAATACCTTCTTGCTTTTCTCGTTCTGCAGCCATCGCTTAGTCCTCCTAAAACGGGATAATCATATCCCAATTGATGGACCACTTCAGTGTGGGCATTCCACCTGCGCTGTGTCTGGCATTGCTTTGGTGGGCCAATCTGTGCGCAGACTAATCTTTTCAGGTGCTTTGCGCTGGGATCAAGTCCACGCCAATGGTCAAAAGACAGAGTTTCTATGCGCGCTACCTTAAAGAGCTAAACTGTCGAATTGGATAAAAACCTGCATACATTCTGCACATTTTAATGTGATATCAGCCATTATGAAGAATATCCGCAGGTCTTTGTTCGCAAAAATATTTACCGCTATTGCTGCAACCGCTGTATTGGTGGTCATGGTTATGGCGCTGATAGTCGCGGTATGGATGCGGGATGGTTTTGCCCAGTATCTGCTTCGAGGTGAGCTTGCGCGGTTCGACGACCTGACATCTTCTTTGGCTTACGCACATCGGGGCGGTTGGACCGAGTTCGCGGATAATCAGCGTCAATGGAACGATTTTGTGCGCACGCATACCCCACGTCCGGGTATAGACAGCGGCCGGCCGCCTGGTCCTCCACCCGCCGGGCCGCCGCCAACGGCAGGTAAGCCGCCACCCTTTGGCGCAGGTGGTGAAGGCTTGAGACTGGATGAACGGCTTGTTCTACTTGATCGCGAGGGTATCCAGATTGCAGGCAATCCGGAACGCACGAAGGTGTTTGACCGTCGCCCGATTTGTACGCAGGGCGATTGTGCCGATGGAGAGGTTCTCGGCTATCTCGGGATGAACGCACCCGCTGCAGCCGAGAACGCCAGCGATGCTTTCTTTCTGCGAGGCCAGTACATGTCTCTCCTGCTGTCCGCATTGATTGCAATCCTCGTTTCAGCCGTTGCGGCCTATATCATCGCGCGCCAGTTGCTAGGGCCGATCAGGCGATTGGAAACTGGAGCAAAGGCAATGGCCCGGGGTAATTATACGGCGCGGATCAGGCAGGATCGCACGGATGAGTTGGGTCAGTTGATCGGCCACTACAACACTCTGGCCGCAACGCTTGAACAGACGGCAAAGGCCGAGCGGGAGTGGATATCGAACACCAGTCACGAATTGCAGACCCCCCTTGCGGTGCTGCGCGCCCAGATTGAGGCGCTTCAGGACGGGATACGCCAGCCCAATGTGAAGACACTGACTGAGATGCATACGGCGCTGATGCGGCTGTCCCGTTTGGTCCAGGACCTCAAAACGCTATCTTACGCACGCGAGGCAGAACTATCGGCCAATTTTGCCCGCGAAGACCTTTCAGGGATCGCAAGGGCGTCCGCCGAGACGGCGAGATCAAAGCTGGCCACGCAAGGGATCGATCTAAAACTTGATCTGACGGCCCAGATACTGATCGACTGCGACGGTGGGCAAATTGGTCAGGTCATCGATAACCTCTTTGAGAATGCGGGCAGATATACGGACGGACCGGGGCAAGTGCGCATAAGATTGCGGGAAGTAGAGGATTTTGCGGTTCTGACCGTCGATGACACGCCACCAGCGCCGCCGGATGCCGATGTTGACCGGCTGTTTGATCGCTTTTTCCGCGTGGAAGGGTCAAGATCACGCGCATCCGGTGGGTCGGGATTGGGTCTGTCTGTATGCAAAGTAATTGTCGAGGCCCACGGCGGCACGATTTCCGCTGCGCACTCGACCTTGGGCGGGCTACAAATCAAAATAAGTTTGCCTAAGGATACCGCATGACGGCGCCGCGCATCTTGATCGTAGAGGATGAGGTAACCCTCGCCGAAGTTGTACGGGATTATCTGATTGCAGAGGGTATGCGCGTCGACTTGCTGGCCGAGGGCACAGGCGCTGTCGAGATTGCTCACGCACAACAGCATGATCTGGTCATCCTCGACCTGATGCTGCCCGGTGTGGATGGCCTGACGATCTGCCGCGAACTCCGCAAAACATCCGATGTGCCGATCATCATGACGACCGCAAAGGTGGAGGAGATCGACCGCCTACTAGGGCTTGAGCTCGGGGCCGACGACTATTTGTGCAAACCCTATTCTCCGCGCGAACTTGTTGCGCGGGTCAGAGCGGTTTTACGCAGACGGCCCTCCGGTGGAGCGCTTGAAAATAACGTAAGTAATGCGCGCTTGGTGATTGATGCCGACAAATGGCAGGCGACGATTGATGGTATACAACTTGGCCTCACACGGCGTGAATTTTCGTTGCTGCAATCGCTTGTCGCGCGTCCTGGGCGAGTCTTTTCGCGCGACCAACTGCTGTCGCTGGCTTTTCCGGATGATACCGAGGTCTTTGACCGCACCGTCGACAGCCACATCCGGAATATGCGCCGAAAAATCGCTGCCGTCAGCAGTTGGGACCCCATTCGCTCGGTCTATGGTGTGGGCTATGCTTACGACGGTTAAAGCGGTCAGCGGTCGCTTTCCCACTGTCACATGAGCTGAAATTGGAACAGCAGGCGTTTTTTTGCTGTCTGCATTTTCACTGCATAATTGCTGCAAACTCACTTCTTAAAGAACGGGCAAACCGAACCTGTGAATGGCGAACCAACGCCAATACAGGAGAGTAAAATGTTCGTAGAAAAACTCAGAGCGATCTGTGCGCAGCCCGCAGTAAACCGAAAAATCCCGATCTACAGGTCGAGTGTCCCGCGAACTCAAGGCAACCAGAAGATCGTTCTTGCAACGACCTTCACCGTCGTCATTCTTGGTGCGCTCAACATTTCGGCTGTCCGCGCCGAGAGCCTTGCAGCGCCATTAGGCAAAAGCTTTTTGTTAGCTCAGTCTACGCCTGTCGGACAAAGCGACCGCGCTGGCCGACCACCCCGCGAAGCCATTGAGGCCTGCGCAAATGTAGATCCGCAGTCGCTATGTTCTTTTAACGGACGCAGCGGTGAAACAGTTCAAGGCAAATGTATGTCGACCAAAGCAGATGTCCCTTTGGCATGCGTGCCTGCAAATCCACCAAAGAACGGCTGAATTACACCCTTCTACCTTATTTCCAGCAACATCTCGGAAAGGAAAGCTCATGGGACCTCTCACAAAGCTGCCCGTATTTCTTTTTGCCTCGGCCATCGCTCTTTCCGATGGCCGGAAAGGTGCGTCTGCATCAGCCGTCCAAATCGCCCCATCTGAGATCCACATCGCTCTCTCGATTAAGCCTCAGAAGAAAGCAGATGCAAAGGTTTGGTCAAATAATCTTGCAGCCAAACTGTCAAAAACGGGAACAGGCCGCGAGGTATCGGAACAAGGTCGGACAATCGGTCGTCTGTCGCAAAGCAAAGAAAGGCGGGACATATGAAACAGCGATATCCGAGCGTCATTCCTGTCACCTTATTGACCTCTGCTCTCACGGCATTTTCGGAAGATACCCTCAAGCAAGTTGACCAACATCATCTTAATGAACAGGTGACCGATGGTCAGGGCAATGTCGCATATTTTGAGGCGTTCGAAGCAGGTGACGCGCTGTTTGAATTCGACTTTACCGCAACTCACGGGGTTGGCGCCAATATCGGCGAAGGCCGTCGCTTTACGCGGTTCCCGCGTGCCGATCTGGACGGAGATCAGGAATGGGCAAGCCATTTCCCGAAGCGTGAAGGCGGTGCAAATGCCACAAGCTGCATAAGCTGTCACAACGCGCCTTTTGCGAACGGGGCGGGAGGTGTCGCGATGAATGTGGTCCTTGATCCGGATCTCACGGGCGATCCAAGCCAGTATCTCGAAGGGAACACCACATCGCTGTTCGCACTTTCTACACCGCAACGCCTCGCAGAGGAGATGAGCGCCGAGCTATACCTCTAGCGCGAAGGTGCAAGGGATCTTGCCTGTTCACAAGGTGCAGCGAACGTAGCTCTTGTGACCAAGGAGGTCGAGTTTGGTACCTTGTCATTGACCCGCATCAATGCGGAGCCCTGCGAAGTAACAATTGATGCAAGTCAGCTGGCGGGTATCGATGCTGATCTGGTGGTTCGTCCGTTCGGCTGGAAAGGCAATCACGCCACAACCCGGTCGTTTACCGGTGATGCTGCGCACAACGAATTGGGGTTACAGGCAACCGAGTTGGTCGGCGCACAGGACGGCGACTATGATTGCATTATCAATGAGCTCAGTGTTGGTGATGTGACCGCAATCACCCTTTACATGGCGGCGCTCGAGCGGCCTGTCAGCACGGTTGAGCTTGCCGAGTTCGGGTTGATCTATCTCACAGATGTACTGAGCGCAGACATCGCCGCCGGAGAGCATCTGTTTACCGAAGCGGGGTGCAACAGCTGTCAGGTCTCGAGCATGAAAGTCGCCAACCCGACATTCAAGGAGCCAAGCCGCGCTGCCGGATACACCGATAATCTGTTTCCCGACGGGTCAAATCCCGGCGCGCACGGTCTGGGTTCTGATACCGCTATCACGTTAGACATGCGGCTTGACCCGCCGAACAATCAGGTCCTGTTGGAAGATGGCGGTGTGTACCATCTGGGCGCGCATGAAACTGACGTAAAAGGGAATGGGCGTGCGCGCTGGTTCTCCGACTTCAAACGCCATGACATGGGTCCCGCTCTGTCAGATCCGTCCGATCCGCTTGGGGTGTGGGCGCAGCTATGTTTATGACCCGCTCGCTTGCGGGCGTGGGCTCAACCGGCCCATGGTTGCATGACGGCCGCGCGACAACTCTGGATGAAGCGATCCCTGCCCATGCGGGTGAGGCGGCGGCCAGCCGACACGCCTATGCTGCGATGTCTGAGGCGGATGCCGCGAGGATCGTGACCTATCTCGAAAGCCTAATCTTGTTCAGTGCAGATGACGCGCACTGATGATCATGCCCCTTGAAAACAAACGATGGATACGCCTGATGACCCTCAAATCCTACCTATGGCCAAGCCTTCTGGCGCTCGCCTCTCTTGGCGCGGCACCAATGGCTCTGGCCCATCCCGACATCGATGAATTTTCGGAAACAGCCTTTGCAGAACAGCCACAAACCGTGGACTGCACATTGGAGAACGGCACAGCATCGACCTGTCATAAAATAACCGTCAATTACCTGCCCGAAGATTTAGAGATCGGACCCTTCTGTCCGACAAACTTGACGGATGCGGGTGGCATCTGGGAGTGGACAGGCGAGAACGCCAAACTCTACCGTGTGGATGAGGCCTTCTTGCGGATGCTCGATGATCTGGGCTACCGCTTCTTTGACGATGACGGGACTGTTCATGTGGTCGACGCGGCAACCGAGCAGCCCACAGTCGATCACGCCTGCATCAACGTCTCGCCGGACGAAAGCGTCGAGATCACGATGCTGCTGCCGATCACCCCTGTGATGGCCGACAGCCCGACCCCCTTGGGAACTGTATCCAAGGTTGGAGTGGCACTGAACGGTGTGCCGGTTTTCTCTGACGCGCCCAGCATCCAGCAGACAGGGCACATGCCCGCCCTTGATACCTGCGGGGGCCATATCGACCCCGGCGGATGGTATCATTGGCATGCAACGTCAACGGATATTGAGACGGTTTTCGCAGCGAATGGCGTCAGTGCCGACTGCGCATTGGAGCAAGATAGTGCTGCCCTGTTCGGGTATGCATTTGACGGATTTCCAATGTTTGGCAGCACCGAGGCTGACGGGACTGTCGCGGCCAGTCTGGACGCCTGCAACGGCCATGTCGGAATGACGTCCGCCGGTGAGACATACCATTATCATGCTACGGACGAGTTCCCGAACCTGCCCGCCTGTCTGGTCGGTGTGCAAGCTGCGGATAACTTCTCGACAACAGCTACCGCCGGTATTGGCGCAACAAGGCCTGCTGCAGAAGGACGCAATGAACCGCCGCGCGGTGGCGGTGCGCCCGGACAGATGCCGCCCGATTTCACGCAAGCCGCTGAGGCGCTCGGGGTGACACAAGATGACTTGATGCAAGCCTTGGGTGATCCCCGTTCGGGTCCACCTGACCTTGCTGCCGCCGCAAGAACGCTCGGTGTGCTCGAGGAGACCTTGCGTGGCGCCTTGCCCCCACCACCAAACCGCTAAAACAAGCGCTGAGCAGATGCGCCTGCTCGGGCTGCCTACAGGATTTTGACATGAGTGATACACGTTCTACCAAACTCTGCATCGGACGCAGGCACCTGCTGATCGGTGTGGGCGCAACCGCGCTTTCGGCCTGTACCAGTCGGATCGAGGCTTCAGCACGTGCGCCCGTGACCGCGGCGAATGATCCGTTATCCCGGTTTCGCTTTTTCGCCGATGATGGTCCCGAAGAGTGGCTGAAGCATTTGCACCCGCCGCAGTCTTCGTGGTCTGGCACAGGCCCACGCGTTCTGGCCCTGTCCGGCGGCGGGGAGGATGGCGCATTCGGCGCAGGCGCGCTCGTAGGGTGGTCGGCACGCGACGACAGACCGGATTTTGATCTGGTAACCGGCATTTCGACAGGTGCTCTGATTGCCCCGTTTGCTTTTATGGGACAGGACTATGACGATGTTCTCACCCAAGTCTTCACGCAAACGGATGCAAGCGATATCATGCGCTTGCGTCCGTTTCAGGCGATATTTAGTGACGCTCTTTATGACACCACGCCCCTTGCGGAATTGATCGCGGAATTCACGCCGCCTGCCTTCCTTCAGGCTATCGCAAAACGGCACGCGGCAGGCAACAATCTGCTTGTTGTTACCTCGGAACTTGACAGTGCCCGGGCCTCGGTCTGGGATATGGGCGCGATTGCGCAAGCGGGGCAATATAATCTGTTTCGCAGCATCATGCGCGCCTCTGCGGCGTTGCCAGGCTTCTTTCCGCCCGTCAATCTGAGCTTCACATCGGGCGGCAAGACCTATTCCGAGACCCACATCGACGGGGGCGTCCACATGCAGTTTCTGGCTGTGCCAAGCTTTGCCTTCACAACGCCGGATCAGGAGCTGGAAGGCGGGCATATCTACGTGATTATTAACAACACGCTCAATCCCGCTCCAGCATCGGTCGGGCGGTCTGCATTGGGCATATCGCAACAAGCACTCACAACGACAGGCCGGGCAAGTGCGCTGTTGCAAGTTAACGCAACACAGTTGTTTGCGCGCGAAAAAGGGCTGCGTTTTTCCGTAACCTCGATCGATCCAAATGCGGGTGTTCAGTATGATCCGTCGGATCGATTTTCATCCACCTATATGAAGGCGCTGTACCGGCACGGAATAGAGCGTGCGCAAAATGGCTCGCTCTGGACAAATAGTTAAGAGAAATGCGTTGTTCACTTAAGGCGCTGACAAAAAGATACGGGCATGCAACGCATGCCCGTTGGAGTTTATCGAAGAGACTGCTTAGTTCGTGGCAAAGCAGTAGAACAGGCCATCACCGCCTGTAGCCTGCAACGCTTCCATGCCACACCCACGCGACGGATGCGCAGAGTTCCATGCCGTCGGATGATCACCGCCGCCCGTGCGGTCGTGGTGACCGACCATCGCAGAGCCTCCGCCGCTTTTGGTCCAGCCTTCGCATGCGTCGCCAACCAGATTTCCGTCGAGGTCGGAGCCGGTCAGGATGTCATGGCGGTTGGGCGTATCGCCACGGCCGCTGATCACGGCACCTGTTTCGGAGATCGCCGTCTCCTTGGTCAGGTTGTTGCTGTCGCTGTGCAGATCATGAACGCTTTGCGCGACGATGACACCCGCGGCGTTCATCCACGGGCCGGTTCCAATCCGGTCGCGCGCGTTATGCTCGGCCGACGACAGGTAGGCGGCCCATGTCTTTCAGGTAACGCCCGCCGCTTCTGCGAGAGTGGTGCAGTAGGCATCAGCACCCTCCAAGCCGCCCAGATCAGCCCCGTTTCCGGGATTCACGCTGGTGAGGAAAAAGCTCATATCGGCGTCCTGTGCCGATGCGATGGTTGCGCCTGTCAGAGACAGGGCGGCGGTGAGCATTAGTTTGGCGATCATGATGATCTTCCTTTGAGGTTTTGGTTGGAGGTTGTTCAGTGGCGCGGTGGTCGGGCCGTTGCATCACATACTGCGGTCGGATCATCCGAGACACAGCCATATTCCGCGCTCATACAGCCAAGGATCGCGTTCGATCCCGGATCACCTGCATGGTAGTGATAGCCCAGATCATCCGTCTCATGCCCGTTGCAGCGGTCAAGCGCGGTCGGGGTTGAGCCATCCGTCATGTTTTGCGCAAAGATTTGGTAGCCGTCCATGGCGATGCCAATTTGACCGCCGTGGTCCGACAAATCCGAAAGTGCAGTCAGGCAATCAGTCACAGCGTGGTAATGATATCCCGCATGCAGGTTCACATGCCCGCCGCATACATCAAAGGGGGCGATTGTATAGGCGCCCAAGATCGCGTCAGTCGGGGCTGCAGCGGCCAGAGAAACGCCATTGCGCGCAATACCTGCTCCCGCAAAGCCGAGACTGCGCCCGCGCATAAGCGGCTGGGGCTCAAGAGGGATCACGTAGGTTTGGGTGGAACCCTCGGGCAGGTATTCGAACAGAAATTGCAAACAGTGGTTGGTGTAGGCCGGGTCGACATCGGGACGCGCGGCGGCAAGGCATGCTTCAAGGCTGTCCGTTACATTGAGCTTGCCCGATGACGGGTCAAACAACTGCCATGTGTCGTCGTCATAGAATGTGGACAGATTTTGCATGAACGCACCATCGGCTACATGGACCTTACCGTCTTCCAGCCAGATGCCGCTTTTGTCCGGCCCCTCTGTAATATCGGTCGGACACCACGGGCCCGGGGTATAACTGGACGGCTCTGCAATCACAGTGATCGAGAAACAAGTTGCCTTGGTTCCGCCCGAGAGCCTGCAATCCACCAACGCCGGTCCCGCAACGACTTGCGCTGCGTCAAAGAAACTCTGGACCTCCTCAAGCGTGGTTTGCGCCTGCACTTGGAGCGGAAGTATAATTACCGCTGCTACGGTTGCGAGGGCGGTTCGGTGCAGTTTCGGGAAATCCATGCTGCTCTTCGCTTGATGATTGCCGCTCTTATACGGGAATACCGCAATTTCCCGTCGCTGAATAATTCTTCGGGTTGTCTGGAAAGCAAAACTCTGCCGAATTCGTGCGCCGACCCTCATACAGTTTTGGACCCATAGGCGCTGACGTCAGACACAATGACGCGCTGTAGTGCAGCATCCAGGGTGGGCGCTGGATGTCAGCTAAGGGCCCTCTCTATTCAGGCTGGCAAGGTGTGCAATCACCGAGCCAGCCCTAACCGACACCTGAGCAGCATACCCAGGAAAGGCTGTGGCCCGGCTATCATGCAGTGTGCGGGTCATGCAACTGCGCATAGAGGGCCGCTTGTTGAAGGAGAAATTAGAAGACCAGTTAATGTTTGCTTCTGGGAAGCTGCAGCGCGGCATGCGATGGCCGGTCAAAGTCTGCAAAGGGGCGAATGTAGAAGCCGTCACGAAGGGCGGAAAGCGGTCACTCGCTGCAAGTGTAAAAATCTCAGTACAACAGTCTTTAATGCGCCGTTCGCTCTGGCTTCAATGGTAGTGTCACAATTGCTGAATATGACTTTCAGCGATAGGCGCTGGCGTCAGGCCGCGAGAAACTGCCCGAGTTGAGCGCGTATAATGGGGCGGGCCGCTTTCACCGCAGTAAACTGTTGCCATTCAAATTCAGTCAGCGTTGATCGCAGATCACAATCTGCTTGCTTGGAAACAGCCTGCATAGACTGAACACCCAAGAAAAGGCTTTCTGACAGTAGACCACTGGTCTCGACGATATGGTGGCCCTCCAGCAGAAGGTGGAAGTAGGTAATCTCGGTACACTCTTTTTCTTCATAAATCATGATACCGTCGACAAGCGCCTTCACGGGCACAAGGACCTCTGCCTCGCCGAAATACAACTCAGCCCATTTGCCGCCGATTAGCACCCGATGGTTCGGAGACAGAACAACATCTTTCTCAGGTCGTCCTTGCCCAAAAGCTCCTGATCGAACCCGCACCGGCCTGAGGTTTTCCCACCGTCGTAATTCCCGTGCGCCCATATCTGTGCGTCCCAGCCACTTCAGCGGAACAAATCCCGCGTCAAGAGTACGGATCAGATCCCCAACACATAAGGTTTCGATGGCTTGCGCCCCTTCGCTGGTTTCGATTTCAGTGCCCTTGGCAAAACAAATGATGATCGGAGACGGATCAGACGTGAAGTCCTTCTCGCCCCCATCTTTTGCATAAATAGTCGCTGAATAAGTCCGACCGTCAGCGCCTATATAATCAAACGTGTATTCGTCCGGATTGTCCGGGTCGACGTACCGATTGAATGCGCCCTGCAAATTGATGATGTCGGTTGGGTCGTAATGGTGAATATCGATACGAAGCCCGTTTTGGCTGAACGTGGACAAATCGATTGTGATCTTGTCGGAGTGATTGTCGTTTTCGAGAAAGAGCTTAATCTTGCTCACACTTTCGTTTGGGTTAGCAACAATAGTTGTGTCGCCACCGCCAAAAATGTCGATGGAAACGTTGTCATTTTGCCCGACAACAGTGGTCATGCCACTTTGCGTAACGTTAATTTTTGCCATCTGCTCAATATCTATTACCTGCATCTGCGGCAGGTATTAACGATATTAGTAGTCACGTAAGACGCTTTCAGCAAGTCGGCTCGTCTGCTCGTCTAAAAATGAGTGTTATGCGTGGTAATTTCTTCACATATCGCAGCGCTCGATCAAATTCCAACGAAAGACAGAACGTTGCGTGGCAAATCCAGACGGGCCTGAAGCGGAGTCTTCAGTTTCGTTTCCCGAAACGAGGCGCATGCAAAGCCATCATGAAGGACCTTTTGTGGTCCAAAAGTTCAGATCATCGCAGCGCCGAGTGTTTCCCGTTCGCCGATCGCAGCTTCGATAAGAGCAGACGCCTCTTCCAGACCAGCTATTAACTCACTCATGGTTGGTCGGCTTCCCGGACAGCGCTTGCTCAGGGTGATTGGAACAGCACTTACTTGGCGCGACTTATATCGTCCCGCAAGCCAGTCATTCACATCAGTGGAACAGGCGTTTTGGCCTGCGGGTGGCTCATAATGCCCAAGGCACCAATCGTTCGCGTCCAACGGCTTGATTGTATTTAATGGGCGTAGCGCTCTGACGATGTCTTGTCTAATTGGTTGTCCGCCAAACGGTAGACGGCGACCAAGCGTCACGCCTGTCTTACTAAACTCAATAAAAAGCTCTGTGTGCCCCGCCGAATGATCCTGTGTCGCGCCAAGACCAAATTCAAGCCAAAAGCGTTGCGGAGTTTTGCGCACACGTGTCGTCGGTCTGATTTCCGGTATGGTGCGAAAATGAGTGAGCCCATATGCTTTCAATCGGCTCGCTAGCACATCTGCGACCCGCTCGAGCGCCGAAGCTGCTTTTCTGACTGCAAGATGATCTGCTGATAGCATAACCTCCCGAACAGAGGTGTGCTTACAAAACATATCGTAAATAAGACCAAGGTCAGTCTCGTATCGACCCTCCCGGCGCCTGACGGATAATTGGTTTTCAGCCATCATTTGGTCTCCGGACATCAGTCTGTTCCACAATTTTCCGGAAACTTGCGCTGCATTTGAGACATGAATTGGATGTATTGATGTTTATTTTAAGAACGGCTTCGTGCAAAGTGAGGACTGGCCACCGCACCGCACAATCCAAGCATATTGGTATATTGTGACGTGAGGGTACGCGTGAAAACGCCTTGGCCGGAGAAATTCGGATCCTACGATCAACGGATCTTCCATCCACTTCGCCACCGAGGCGCGGGGGCCTTCGGAAATCTCGAACCGCACCGGTTTTTGGGTTTTGCTTTGCAACACCGATACCCTTTCTTTGATCCGCACAAGATCCCACCAGCGCAGTTTGCTATCAATGACCATTTTGAACAGAGCCAGATCGTGATGGTTCTCCGCAAGTTCCAACCTGATACGGATTGCCAGACATGTTTGGGCTTCAGTGGACGTTTCTGGCTGACAATGTGCACCTTGTTCAAAGCGGGGCGAAGTGCGCAAATGGCCGGTAGGTTTGGTGTTTCCATGATAGAACCCCCGATCCGCCATACCCTCCCGCATCGACAACCCGACGTTGGCACTGCATCATATCCCGAAATACTGCACTGAATCCGAGGTCCGCTCCGGGTCTAAAATGCCCATTGCGGCATCGCATTCGAATGTAAGCTTTGGGCTTACCAAATTTGGAAACTGATCGTTGCTCGAACGATTTGAAGCTCGATTACCACAGTCCTTGCCGTAGCTGACTGCTGTGGATGGTAAATTATATAGCAACGGAACAAGCATCAGGCGCGCAGGGCGGTCAAACTTGAAAAAGTGGAAAGCTGACACCGAGTGCCCAAGCCAGGACCAATCCCAAGGCCAGACCAGAGGACAGGGGGCCGACACGGGTCGCGGTCTGCCTCCCCATTATGCCGAAGACAATATAGAATAGGACGAGGACAGGCGCGATCAGGAGCAGAAAAAACAGCGCTTCAAAATCAAGTGCGACAGCGATCCCAAGAGAGGTCAGGAAGCTTAATCGCGTCAAGAAACGCCTTAAAAATGTCTGGCTCACTGTTAAGACGGAATCTGCAACCATGTAGGGGACGGCGCCAATTGCCATCGCGGCGATGATCCAGAGCCGACCACCTGTAGGCCAGAAATTCGCAGCATATCGGTCCAGCGCGAAACCGAATACAGCACAGGCCAGCAGCAACACACCAAGTGCTGGCAAGACGGGTGGACCTACGGAGATGCGAAAAATTCGTAAAATGGCGAGTTGAACAACGCCAAACACAAGCAGGTGCAACACCAGATAATCTGCTACAAGAACGGGCAGGATATCTGTATTGAGCGTGACTGCTAATATTGGGGCAACAAACATTGGCACCAACAAAACCAAAGCAGTCTGTCCAATGGTCAATGTCATGACGGCATAGGCACGTTTCGTTAGCAGCTTGGACACGGGATGGAAGATTACCACCAGCCCAGCCAATAACCCAAGAATGGCCCAACCCGTAGGCAAAATAGAAATGTCCGATTTTCGCCTATAGGCTTTGTCGATCCAAGCCAGCGCTTCGCTTCGTGCAACACGGCTTTGCAGGATTGATACGTGCTCGGAAAAAGGTGCGGCAACCATTCGACGTGTAACGGAGCTATTTAATGCGGTTTCACCCTCGACTGCGGCTGCGTCAACCATTTGCAAACTTGTCCGCGCAAACGCCCGCAACCCTGGCTCCCATTCACCGGCTAACAACAACAGCTCGTCTGGCTTCGAAGCATCAATCTCCTGCGAAAATGCCGAGATTAAAACAATCGGCCCGACATCAGAGCGCTCTGCCGCAACACGCACCAGAATGTCGGTCGCCATAGAATGACCTAAAAGCGCAATTGCCTCGTCATCCTGAGTGACCGCATCTATCACCTTATTGGTTTGCTCGACCAATAGCCTTGTGGTGCCATCTACCGATGATACGTCGCCCGACATTGGCAATGTATGACGTCCATGGCCCAGAAAATCGAAAGCATAAACGCGGTAACCTGCTCTTGCGAGTGGCAGGGCATATCCTTGCATCATCTGCTGGGAGCCTGCAAAGCCGTGTGCGATAACAACGACGGGGCCATTAGCGCCTGCTTTCGTATAATGGCTGATCGGTGTATCTGCGACCTCAAGGCGTGAAAAATCTATGTCTTGGCGTGCTTTCTCCAAAACCATCAAAGAGGTGAGTATCAGTGCCAGAGCAAAAATGAGCTTCAGGATTTTTGCCTCCTTGTTGGTGCAATGCAGGTATGTCGTAATACTGCCGAACGCGCTTTCGATTTCATACTAAATTACATGATCAGTAAATTCCTCATTCTTCAGAATGTCAGGATCTTCAAACCATCTGAAACCAGTCATTCGCGCAGCCGCAGTGAAAGCTCACTCTGTCAGCCGACCGACGTTTGAGCCAACAAACCGCTGCAAGATGGGCGAAAGGCTGTAATGACGGGTCGCAACCCAGCAGTTGGACCCAGTGGTGAAGGTCCGCAATGGGCGGTTCGTGACGGTCGTTGTAGGACAAGCCGCTCCGGCTTTTATGCTGAGTTTTGGTTTAGGTTAAATCGCGAGTTGTGTCTGCTTGTCGGATGCAGCGGAACCTTATTCATGCTCCATTCGTTTGTCAGTGCCATGGAGCATTAGTGATGTTCATCCCGACATGTCAACGATTTGAAGATCAGCACAGTCTGTTTGATCCGCCACACTAATATGAAGATCCAATGATGAGATACACCCCCCTCGCACTTGCAACAGTCCTTGTCTGCGCTACCACGCCAGCCTTTGCGACAAGCATTTCGATTCCAGTTTCTGCCCTTTCCGTTTTGACCGTGCAAACAATTCAGAACGAACAGATCGTTATGGTCAAGAATGACAAGGATAAGGGCCAGAAGAAAGACAATAAAAACAAACCGAAAAAGGTCAAAAAAGACGATAAGGTGGAAAAAAGTAACAAGCCAAGCAACAAGCAAAGCAAGAAATCCGATACGGCTAACAAGAACAAGCCCGACAAGATCAACGTTAAAGCCAAACGATCAAAAGAAGATCGGGTTCGCATTTCAAATGAAGTCCTCCGGGTGCTTGCGCCCCAAGGGCGCGACATGAGTGTGCTGCTTGGCGCCGCGCCGCTCGCGCTGTTGGGTTCTCAGATCAGTTTCCCCGATGTCTCTGACCAGCAACTCCTGACATATCGCAACTGCCCCCCGGGCCTCGCAAAAAAGGACCCGCCCTGCGTGCCCCCTGGGCTTGCCAAAAAAGGCGTTACGTATGATGAATGGGTAGCGTACGATGACAATCAGCTTGACGATATCTACCTTGAACAGCGCGACGACTATCTCGACCGTGACGTGGTTCTTGATGAGGATACTTTGCTGCTCAGCTCGGACCAGATCGCATCGCTCTACGGGCTTCGCCCCGCATCATCAGGCAACCGCTATGCTTTGATCGATGGCCAACCTGTTTTGCTGACGAACCAAGATTACACGTCGCTTCTGCGGATCAATGATCTGGCGCGGGTTGAAAACCTTCCCGCAGGGCTTCGTGTCGCACCCACGGCGGCGCTAACGCAGAGAGAATTGCGCCAAACCTACAAGCTGCCGGAACTTGAGCCGGGATTTAACTATGCCGTCGTGAATGGTGAACTGGTGACCTTGGAAGACAGCGCATTTGAAACTTTGCAATTGATCCGCATCGCACGCGCCATCTTCTGATCTCTACCTATCACTATCAAAAAGGGGGCCGGTGGACGAGCCCCCTTTCTCAACTTCAGATTTGTCCTTATGGCAACTTTTTTACCCGATCGCTCATTTGAGGCACCACGCTTAAAAGCAGACTTGTGCAAATCTACAGCGCACTGACGCTTTGTCCCGCTCTGGCGACCTCCACCCGCCGAAAATGCTGCAAGATGGACGAATGGCCGTTCTGGTGAAGCTGCACCGCACCGCTGCGCCACAAGGCGAACGGCAGGTCAGGGCCCGACGCTGCAGGATCGTAGAAACGTCAAACTTTGCAATGAGGCGCGCAAAGTTATGCGCTTACTTGGCGCAATCTCAAGCGCGCAATAAATCGCCAACGCTATTCTTATCTGGAAACTGAAGCGTAAAACTGTGGGCTTTATCGTAGCTGGACATAGCGGCGTATCAACGAACGGTGATAGTGGCAGGTTCATATTTCTGCCTGTCTTGCTTCTTCTCTGGCAGCAGCAAGACAGTCTTGGAATTGCGCTGAAGTTTGACCGTTTAAGGAAACAGCGACGCAGCGCATGAGCACAGTGCGAGGGCGGTCAAACTGGGCGCAAAGGTCGCTCGTATTGCAACCATCTTTTTTTTGGTAAACCCTTCCGTTGACAGTCTTTTCATTCCTTCTCCGGTAGTGTTCCTTGAAATGTGAGGAACGAAAGCATGCCAGGCTATTTTTCCGAAATATCTTATGGCGATGCCATAAGCAAAGACTTCATCGAAATCGCTGTTCCTTCGGGAACGGATATTTCGGCATGGACTGTTACGATGTACGACGCTGCGGGTGCCGTGCGCGGCACCTATGTGCTTGGCGAACTTGTAACCACAGTTGCGGGAAAAGACGTATACGTCATTAACGGTTCGTCTCCCTCATTTAGCAACCTGCGCGCGACAGATGGGCTGTCGTTGACGGATAACACGGGAACGGTGTTGCAGTTCGTCAGTTTCGAAGGAACCGTTATCAATGCGACGGCAGGTCCGGCTGCCGGGCTGACCAGTACCGATATCGGCTCTACCGGCAACAACAACACGTCACTCGAAACCAGCGACCGAGGGGCGAGCTACGCACCTCAAAGTACGACTAACGAAGGCACGATTTCATGCTACGCCCCCGGTACGCTGATCGACACGCCGGGCGGGCCCCGCGCGGTGGAAACGCTGCACCCCGGCGATCTGGTGCTGACTCTGGATCATGGCCCACAGGTTATCCGCTGGACCTGGAGCGGTGATCAGCCGCTGGAAGACGCCCATGACGATGACAAGCCAGTGCAGATCAAGGCCGGTGCCTTGGGCCACAACCTGCCCGCCGCAGACCTGATCGTGTCGCCGCAACACCGCATCCTCGTCGGTGGGGGCGAGGCATTGCGCCAAGTCTTTGCCAATCAAGCATTTGTACCCGCAAAAGCCCTGACGGCGCTGCCGGGTATCCGACACATGAAGGGTAAGGCCTGGATCAAATGGGTTCATTTTGCCTGTGAGCGGCACGAAGTTGTCACCGCAAATGGCTGTCTGTCGGAAACGCTCCTGCTCGGGTCGATAGTCGTGAACGGTTTATCAGCCGCCGAGCGTCAGGCCGTGACCGATATCTTCGGGCCTGCCCATACACCCGACGCTGGCCTGAACGGGCCGCCCGCGCGCGAATTCCTGACGGTGGGCGCAGTCAAACGCCAGCTTGCCAAGCACCTAAAAGACAAGGGGCCGAGCTTGGCCAAGGAAATCCACGAATGGGATCGCGACCTTGCGATGGATAAATACGAAGCTGAATACCGCAGCGGAGCGGAATCAGTAGCTCAACCCCACGAGAAGGCCCGCCGAATAGCATAGGCACGTTTTGGCTCGACAGTGCGGACAGACCGGACGGTGACCCATGAGCATTGCAGCTGCGCGTTTCATGGTGTCGAAAGGCAGGTCTGTTCGTAGTGATATCCTGAGAAATCGGTTTGACCCTTTCCCTGATATTTTTCTCGGAAGCCTCTTGAGGAAATAGTAACTTCTGCCCCGCCTCATTAAACAAGTAGCACGTTTGGAGTGTGACCAGTTATTCATGTAGGTTTCGCTAATGGTGGGCTGTATCCCATTGTGTATCCCATTTTGAGAGGTTTGGGATACACGTTCAGCGGTAGAGGGCGAAAAGCCCTTGTTTACTTTGTATTCTGAAGAAAAGTGGCTGGGGTGGTAGGATTCGAACCTACGGTACACGCTACCAAAAAGCGTTGCCTTACCACTTGGCTACACCCCAACGTGCCGCGGTAGATAGGGCGGGTTGGCGCGGGACGCAAGCCTTTATCTGACAATATTCTCATCATTTTAAACTTATTCCTGTTCTGCGTTTTTATGGAGCAAGTCATCGCCGTCTTCTGCACGCTCCAGCTCAATAATTTGTTCAAGTTGTTTGTCCTCTGTCGCCTCCACGCCCTGCGCAGGATGGGATGGGAGGGCCGGCGCTGTTTTTGAGGGTGTAGTACTTGTTCCACGACTTTGCGCGTCGCCAGTTTGACCCTCATGAAGCAGCCTGTAGGTGGGGAATGGCGCGCTCATCCCCGAATTGTCGAAGGCCGCTTGCACCAGTCGGATCGCTTCGGAACGGGCAAGGACGATGTTGGTGTCGTTCTGATTGATCCACGCCGCCATGCCCATGCTCACCGAGCTGTCATCGACTGATTCGATCCATACAGAGGCATGAGGCGCTTCGAGAACGAAAGGAAGCTCCTCCAGGACCTTTAGCGCCAGCGACTGTGCAGCAGCCAGATCAACCTCGGGGGCGACACCCAGTTGAAGCGTGAAGCGGCGCTCGGCATTGCGGGAAAAGTTGACAATACGCGCTTTGAAAACCGTCGAGTTCGGGATCCGGATATGATTTCCGTCAAAGCTCAGGAGAATCGTCGCGCGCGAGGTTAGGCGGATCACCTTTCCTGTATCGCCCTCGATCTCGACAGTATCATTGGGTCGAAACGGCTGTCGGATCGATAGCATGATTGACGCAATAAAGTTTTCGACGGTGTCACGTACAGCAAAACCGATCGCCAACCCGATAATCCCTGCTGCCCCCAGAATACCGGACAACAGGGCGGTGGCATTCACAATATCAAGGGCCATCACAAGCGCACCGATAACAAACGCCAGCCTTATAAACTGGCGATAAAGATCGGCGATAAAAGCATTGGGGGCCAGCCGGTCCCACGGCTGTTTGCGCCGCGCAAGGGCAAAGCCGAGAAAGACAATCAGAGCAAAGAGCGCAATGGCGATCAGGGCCAGCGGCAAGAAGGCAAAGATCTGTTTCGTGCGGGCCTGAAACCGTTCGACGGCGGGATTTAGGCGTTGGACTACGTCGGTAGTCTCGATCACTTCATTCTCAATTGCGACCACACCCTCGACACGGCTCGACAGCTCGTTCAGGCGTGTGATGCTGACCGCATCAAGTGCCCGACCGCGCAAGGTTACGATACCGGAACTTACAGAGACGGAGATGTCGTCATAGCCTTCAAGCTCGGCCAGAATGGCACGGATGCGATTACTTATTGCTGCATCCTGAGTGGCGCTATCGGTGACGGTGATAGTGCCCGAGGGCTGGTCGCTTGCCGTGCTCTGCGACTGCGCCGCAATTGGCAGCGACAAACATAAAATCAGGGCGATATAGCGCATAGGTTCTTTCCGGAAATTGTAGGGGCAGGGCGGGGAACGGAATTGCCCGCAGCAGTTCTGTGGCAATTCCAGCGCGTTTAGCTGCAATCAATAAGTACTGCACCTGCACGACCACCTGCCAAAACCGCCTCATGGGCTGAGGCGCAATCGTTAAGCGCAAATACCTTTGCGACAGGACACGAGAGCGCCCCTTCTTGTAATGCGGCATTCAGGCGTTCTATCCGTTCGCGACGTGCCGCGAGGGGAAGCAGATAAATCAGTATCACGTCGATGGTTACGGCCTTGAACAGGAGGGGCCGAAACGGCAGGGTGGGGGTCATTTCAATCTGGGAGCCATAGGCAGCGATGGTCCCGTTCACACCGATCACTTCGGCGTTCATCGTGACATTCGCGCCAAATTCCACTTCTAGAATTCTGTCGACCATTGCCCCATTATTTGCCGAGATAATGTCGCTGGCCAAGGTCTTAGAGCGATAATCGAGCACATGATGGGCACCTGCGGCTCTGACGCGGTCCATGTCACGGGGGCTTGATGTTGCGATGACATGCGCGCCGCCCCAAACGGCAAGCTGTACCGCGAGATACCCGACCGTGCCACCGCCGCCCGAGACCAGCAGTGTTTTGCCCTGCACATCGCCGGCGCCAAAAACCGCCTCCGCAGCAGTGAGGCCCGGAATGCCCAGAATCGCGCCTGTCTCGAGGTTGACAGTGTCGGGCAATAAAACAGCCTGTTCCGACGGCAGGGTAATATGTGTCGAAGCTGTGCCAAAAGCACGCTGCCACTGGCCATTCCAGATCCAGACGCGGGTGCCGATGCGAGCGGGGTCCACGCCCTTGCCGACCGCCTCAATCAGGCCCGAGCCATCGCTGTGAGGGATCACGCGTGTAAAGGCAGGCTTTGCTATGCCGGGCGCCCCGGCGCGTGATTTTATGTCTGAGGGGTTCACCCCCGAAAAGGCGAGGCGGACGGTAACCTCGCCTGCCGCGGGGGGCGGGGTGTCGAATGTATCGGTGGTCAGAACATCAGCAGCAGTGCCGAAGCGGTCATAGTAGATAGATTTCATGCCGAAGCTTCCTTGTGGATCAGGTTGCTTCTAGAATGCTTTATGCATTGCTGTGGCGCAATCAGTCAAACTCTTCTTGCGGGCGCACACCCCAAAGGCGAGCCTTGGGGGCCCAGCCCTTGAAGCCGCCCGATTTTAGCAAGCACCATTCGCCGCCGCATTCCATTGCCCGTGCGATCACGCCCAGTTCGAGGGCGGCGACAATCGGCGCTGCTGCATCGGGGCGGGCATGCAGGGTGAGCATGTCCTTTTCAATTAAAACGGTGCGGGTGCCGGACAAAAGCGAGTAGTGGACCCAACCGCCCATACCATCACGGTCCTCGACACGGCGCCAGTGGCCGTGCTCGGCTGTGATGCGAAGGGGCATATCGCGACGTTTAAAGACCCAGTCGATTCGGTGCGTCAGGGACGGGCCGCGCCTGACATTGCCTTCCGCAGCTTTCATCGAGACAAAGCGCGGAATCGGACGGTTTGTCACCTGACCCATGTCTTCATCTTCCGCTGCAAGGACGGGCGTTGCAAAGCTGGTGGTCAGGATCAAAGCACACGCGCCAAGGAGCCCTGCGCCGATGCGACGCCATTTTGATTTGTTCATGATGTGCTGCCTGCACTGAATTTTATTGTTTTCGTCTTGCTCAGGAGCAGCGCGTGGTTCTTGTGCCTCGTCGCTGCTTGGGTCACCATGGCAGGAAAAGATGCGTCACGCCAAGTCGGGAGAATGAATTATGTCAAAACAACAGCTGAGTGTTGTAGTCACGCGACGGTTACCGGAGGTTGTCGAAGCGCGCCTCGCCGAATTATTCGATGTGCGGCTGCGCGAAACCGACACGCCCATGACCCGCACAGAGCTGGGCGAGGCCATGAAAACATGTGATGTGCTGGTGCCGACAATCACCGACCAGATCGATAATGCGCTGATCTCGCAAGCGGGTGGGAGGCTCAAGCTGATTGCGAATTATGGCGCGGGGGTTGACCACATCGATGTGGCAACAGCGCGTCAACAAGGCGTCCTCGTCTCGAACACTCCGGGCGTTTTGACCGATGATACGGCCGACATGACGATGGCACTGATGTTGGCTGTCATGCGCCGTATGCCCGAAGGTATGGCCCAGATGAAGGGCGGCAACTGGACAGGTTGGGCACCCAATGCTTTGCTTGGCGGCCGGTTGGCAGGGCGGCGTCTGGGTATTTTAGGCATGGGCCGGATCGGTCAGGCGGTGGCACGGCGCGCCGCGGCGTTCGGGATGCAGATCCATTATCATAACCGCCGCCGCTTGCGCTCCGAGACCGAGGACGCTTTGGGGGCAACCTATTGGGACAGCCTCGATCAGATGGTCGCACGAATGGATGTGATATCGGTCAATTGCCCGCACACACCTTCGACTTTCCACCTTATGAACGCACGGCGGCTTAAACTGATGAAGCCCGAAGCCGTCATCGTAAACACCTCCCGCGGCGAGGTGATCGACGAAAATGCCCTGACGCGGATGCTGCGTGCAGGTGAGATCAAAGGCGCTGGTCTGGACGTCTACGAGCACGGTGTCGAGATCAATCCGCGCCTGCGAGAGCTGGAAAACGTTGTACTGCTGCCCCATATGGGGTCGGCCACTCTGGAAGGCCGGATAGATATGGGCGAGAAAGTGATCATAAATATAAAGACCTTTGATGACGGTCACCGGCCGCCGGATCAGGTTGTGCCGTCGATGCTGTAAGCCAGGCTGCTGCGTGCGCGCGTCGTCAGGATGGGTTTTTCGGAAATATTAATCAGTCAAGGGAGGATACGATGCGGTTAGCTTTGATCGGGTTACTGGCTCTGGTTGCTGGCGGTGCGAATGCGCAGCAGGCCGCAGATGCGGTTCAGCCGGAGGCGGCGGGTGTCGGTATTTTCGAAAGCCTGTCACCACAAGTGACAGCAGCGCTTGAGGCCAAGCGCGCGGGCTTGCCGGTGCAGGCGGAAGACTGGATGGTGGTTGCGGCAAATCCGCATGCTGTGCGCGCCGGAGCCGATGTTCTGGCAGCGGGCGGAACGGCCGCCGATGCCCTGGTGGCCGTACAGGTTATGCTTGGGCTGGTTGAGCCGCAAAGCTCTGGCCTCGGTGGCGGCGCATTTCTGGTCTGGTATGATAGAGCCAGCGGGCGGGTCACGACATTTGACGGGCGCGAAACCGCCCCTTTGGCCGCGACGCCGCAATTATTTCAGGACGCCGCCGGTGAGCCATTGGGCTTTTTTGATGCGGTGGTGGGCGGCCTGTCTGTAGGTGTGCCCGGAACGCCCGCGCTGCTGGCTGAGATTCATGCACGCTACGGTACGCGCGATTGGGCCGGTCTTTTGGCGCCAGCGAGGGCGCTGGCGGCTGACGGATTTCCTGTAAGCCCACGTTTGGCACAACTTGTGGCCGAGGATGCCGAGCGCCTCGCAACATCCGAGATCGCAGCATCATATTTTATGCCATCAGGCGTGCCGGTGGTGCAGGGGGATATGTTGGTTAACCTCCCTTATGCCAACACGCTCAAGGTATTGAGCGAGGAAGGTGTGGGAGCGTTTTACGCGGGTGATTTGGCAAAAACCATCGTTGCGACCGTTCAGGGGGCTGATAATGCAGGCGTTTTATCGGACGTCGATCTGGCGATTTACCGTGTGAAAGAGCGTACTGCTGTTTGTGCGCCTTACCGCGGGCATGAAATCTGCGGTATGGGGCCGCCGTCCTCGGGGGGGATAGCGGTGGGCCAGACGCTGGGATTTCTGGAGGGGTATGACCTTAGTGCCGGTCCGGATGATGTGACCGTGCGCCGCCTGATTGCAGATGCCTCGCGCCTCGCGTTTGCGGACCGCGGGCGATACGTGGCAGACAGTGATTTCGTGCCCGTGCCCGTCAAAGGCTTGCTAGATCCGGCCTACATGGCGGAACGCGGCGCACTGCTCGCGGGCGATGATGCCTTGCCTGAGGTTGCTGCGGGTAACCCAGAGTTTGACCACGCCCTCAATTGGGCGGATGATCAGGCGATCGAGCTTCCGTCCACCTCGCATATCTCGATTGTGGACAGCTTTGGCAATGTGGCTTCGATGACGACAACGATCGAAAACGGATTTGGCAGCCGCCTGATGGTCGGTGGCTTTTTGCTCAATAACCAACTCACGGATTTTTCGTTTCGCAGTCACGATGGAGGTGTGCCGATTGCCAATCGCGTCGAACCGGGCAAGCGGCCGCGTTCTTCCATGGCACCTACGATCGTGATGAAGGACGGCGCGCCGGTGATTGTCGCCGGATCGCCGGGGGGCAGCCGGATTATCGGCTACACGGCGCAGGCCATTATCGCGATGATCGACTGGGGGCTGGATGCGCAGACAGCGGCGGCATTGCCTCACGCAGTAAACCGCTTTGGCACCTATGATCTGGAAGCAGGCACAACCGCCGAAGCATTGGCCGAAGGATTGGCTGCGGTGGGATACGAGACCGATGTGCGCGCGCTTACTTCGGGCCTGCATTTGATTGGTATTGGCGAGCGTTTGCAGGGCGGTGCAGATCCGCGCCGCGAAGGCATCGCATTGGGAGAGTAGACGATGGTTCAGACAATGGCACAGGGGCGAAACGAGACGGGTATCGCCGCCGCTATGGGTATTCTCAAGCAGCAATTCGGAGAGCGCTTTCACACTGGCGCGTCAATCTGCGAGCAACATGCCCATACAACGACATGGATCGTCAATCAGCCGCCGGATGGTGTTGTTTTCGCCCGGTCGACGCAGGAGGTCTCTGAGGTGGTCAGGATTTGCGCCGCCCATAAGGTGGCAGTCATCCCGTTCGGTACCGGCACATCGCTGGAAGGGCATGTGAACGCTCCTGCAGGGGGGATCAGCATTGATGTCAGTCAGATGAATGCGGTGGTCGAGGTGAATGCGGGAGATCTGGATTGCCGTGTACAGCCCGGAGTGACACGCATGGCGCTCAATACCCATCTGCGCGATCAAGGATTATTTTTTCCGATTGATCCGGGTGCGGACGCGAGCATTGGAGGAATGGCAGCAACGCGGGCTTCCGGAACCAACGCTGTGCGCTACGGCACGATGAAGGACAACGTCCTGAGCCTCGAAGTGGTGATGGCCAATGGCGAGGTTATCCGCACAGCGAGCCGGGCCCGCAAATCCTCGGCGGGGTATGATCTGACGCGGCTGATGGTTGGCTCCGAAGGGACGCTGGGGATTATAACCGAAGTCACCTTGCGACTTCAGGGAATCCCCGAAGCCATGTCAGCGGCGAGTTGTTCGTTTCCGTCGGTTGAGGCCGCCTGTGAAACAGTGATGGCAGTGATACAATACGGCCTTCCCGTCGCGCGGATAGAGTTGCTTGATGCGCTGGTGGTCAAGGCGGTCAACAGCTACTCCAAACTGACCCTGCCGGAGACACCACTGCTGTTGCTGGAGTTTCACGGATCGAATGCGGGTGTGGCAGAGCAGGCAGAGACCTTTGGATCGCTTGCGGCAGATTTTGGCGGTAGCGGGTATGCCGCGACCACCTCGGCAGAGGAGCGTAACAAGCTTTGGCAGGCGCGCCATGACGCATATTGGGCAATGCTGGCGCTGCGGCCCGGATGTAAAGCAGTGGCAACGGATGTTTGTGTGCCGATCTCGCGGCTGGCTGAGGCTGTGGTTGCGACGAACGACAAAGCAAGCGAGTTGGAGCTGATTGCGCCCATCGTGGGTCATGCCGGCGACGGTAACTTCCACGCTTCGGTGTTGCTGGATATGGATAATGCAGACGAGGTCGCGCGGGCGCAGACCTTCGTTAGCTGGCTCAATAATTTTGCCATCGAATTGGGTGGTACCTGCACCGGCGAGCACGGGATCGGACAGGGTAAGCGCCCCTATCTCGTGAAAGAACTTGGCGGCGCAGTCGATGTAATGCGGGCGATCAAAAGGGCGCTGGACCCTGATGATATTATGAACCCTGGTAAAATTCTGCCTGATGGTCGGACAGATTTATAATTCTGGCGCTGGTAAGGTTTGTTCCGTCGGGCTGAGAGGCCTTCTTCAATGTCTTCTGTTCTGCCAGATAGGCGAGATCCATTTCATGGGTCACGGCCCATTCATCCACACTGGAATCCCGAAGCCCGTCCCGTCCTAAAACTTGCTTGATGAAATTCAGCATGGGATCACCTTCTGTTAACCATTGAATCCGAATAAAGCGGAAGGTGGTTAATAATTGGTTAATCTTTCTTGTCGAGTGTCTGAATGGCTTGCTTTTTATGTGAGGTGAAGACGCAGCAAAACACGGCGCCACAGCAAATCTTGCTCGGTTCTGCCGACATTTGCCCACGGGATGGCGCCATTGACCAGCTTGATGATATGGGCAGCATTTTTATCAAGCATCGCCCTGCTATCTTCATCATGTCCGATCGCATCAAACTCCACATAGTCGGTTGGCCAACCACCCGTGCAGATCATA
Source organism: Sulfitobacter guttiformis (assembly GCF_003610455.1). Classification (NCBI taxonomy): domain Bacteria; kingdom Pseudomonadati; phylum Pseudomonadota; class Alphaproteobacteria; order Rhodobacterales; family Roseobacteraceae; genus Sulfitobacter; species Sulfitobacter guttiformis. The sequence continues at coordinate 2,373,434 of NZ_RAQK01000001.1, forward strand.
AAGTGATGCAGCGCTGAAGGTTGGCGCCCTTCTTCCAACGCGCCAAAATTCAAGTCTGTCAGTCTTTGTGCAGGGACCAAAAGACGTCTCAGGAAAAAATGGTCATCTCCCGCTATCCTTGCCTGATAACTGTCCTGATCAAGACTTATCAGCATCAATCGCCTTTTGGGTTCGCGCAATATCCGCCTCAAGCTCGGCTATGACTTTGCGCAGGTCTTTTGCAAATTGTTCGGTATTGTCGCCTTCAATAAATACCAGATTGCCCCAATCTTCGTCGCCAAAAAAGTCGATCAATGAGGCGCGAAATTCTGCACGCAATTCTTTGAATCGGCTACGCCACCATTTTTGTCGCGCGACCCTGCCTGCAGGCATATGCGCTTCAAGCTCCAGAATGCGGCGGATGACTTTCATCGTGCTGGGCAGATCGACAAACAGCGGCAACGGCGGCGCCTCCTGCTTCTGAATCGTAAACACATCACGACCAAAAACATCATCCGTCCGCACATTATCGAGGCCAAAACCCAGACGGCTGATGACAACTTTCAGTCGCGCCCAGTAAAACTGTGGCCGTTCCACCAACTCGTAACTTGGTAAGACAATCACGATGCGGAAATTCGGGGTATCAGCGGCAATTTTCTGGACAACGTTGCTCAGATAATTCTCGTAATAGCCCCAAGCCAGCGCCTGCACGGCAGTATTTCTTATGTTGGGAATCTTGAGGATATAGATGCTCGAAATCGACAACACGGAGAACAGGCCACCGATTACGATGCCGAATATCCCGTCGTTCTGGGCCAGCCCGCCAATGCTTGCAAGGAGCGGACCGATGGCAGTATTTTCAAGCGTCCGGCTTAGGTAACTCGAGAGGGGAAAGGCATCTTTCTCTACCATGATGCTGCTGAAAAGCACGGTCAGAATTGCGAGAAAACTGACAAGCCAAAGAAGCTTCCATGCCCATTGGCGGGTAGATAGAAAGTCGAACATCCAAAGACCTTAACCAATTGTGAAGATCTAAAACTTTGCGCGGATAGGCATGAAATTCAAGGGTGAAGCCCTGCTGAAACCGGATTCCTGTTACCAGAACTCTGCTTCGGCGATCCCAAAGCCCGCTTTTGACGCATCCACTATGATCCTCACTGCGGTAGAAGGTCGGTTTTTTGCGTTTTCCAGTCGCGGGTTGGCTGTGAAAATCAATCTTCGGAGATAGAACGGGGCAACACGCGCAAAGGGGAATCGTGGCATGAAAACTCAAGTCAAAGCATTAGTCGTTGGTGGGGGTGCCGTTGGAACCTCGATTGCCTATCATCTGGCCCGTGCGGGCTGGGATGACGTGATGCTTCTGGAGCGCGATGAGCTGACTTCGGGGTCGACATGGCATGCGGCGGGGTTGCTGCCTTATTTCAACATGAGCTTTGCTACCACTCACATTCACGACTACTCGATCAAGTTCTATAAGACTTTGGAGGAAGAGACGGGCCTGAACGCCGGTTTCGCAGTGGTTGGTAACTTGCGGATGGCCCAAACCGACGAGCGGATGGACGAGTATATGCTCTATGCCTCAACCGCCGAGACCTGCGGAGTGCCTTATGAATGGATGACCCCTGACCAGATCAAGGCGAAATGGCCGCTCATCCGCACCGAAGACCTCAAAGGCGCGCTTTACCATCAGACGGACGGGTACATTAACCCTGCAGACGTGACCATGGCGATGGCAAAAGGTGCGCGCCAGCGCGGCGTTGTGATCGAGCGGAAATGGCAGGCCGATGCGTTCCACTGGAACGGGGAGGCGTGGGAAGTGACTGTTACCAAGATGGTTGAAAAGGGCGGCAACCTTGTGCCATCTGACGAGCAAGTGGTGGTTACCGCCGAGCATGTCGTCACCGCCAGCGGCAACCATGCACAGCGCACAGCCAAGATGCTTGGGATTAAGATGCCCGCCATTCCGGTCGAGCATCAGTTCATCGTCATGGACCAAGACCCCGAGTTGGTGAAATTCCGCGCCGAAGGCAACGTCGAACATCCGGTCATCCGCGACGCCGATGCTCAGTCCTATGTGCGCGAGGAGCGCGGGGGCTGGATTTTGGGTGTCTATGAGCCCAATGCACCTGCGCGGTTCGAATACGGCGTCCCTGACAGCTTCCGTGCTGACCTCTTCCAGCTCGATCTGGACCGGATCGAAGACCAGTATATGGCGATGAACCATCGCATTCCCTCGGCCGAAAGCTGCGGCCTGAAGGATGATTTCAACGGTCCAATCTGTTATACGCCTGATGGCAACCCGCTGGTAGGACCTGCGCCGGGTCTTCGCAATATGTGGCTGGCCGAAGGGTTTAGTTTTGGCATCACAGCGGCGGGTGGCACCGGCTATTATCTCGCGCAACTGATGGTAAAGGGCGAGGCCGATATCGATATGGCAAGTCTCGATCCCAAGCGTTACGGCGACTGGATGACCACCGAATTTGCCGCACGTAAAAACGAGGAGGCGTATGAGCACGTCTATATCCTCCACCACCCAGACGAGGAGCGCCCCGCCTGCCGCCCACTGCGCACATCGCCCGCCTATGACAGGCAGGCCGCACGCGGAGCGCAATTTGGCTGGGTCAACGGCTGGGAGCGCCCGAATTACTATGCGCCCGAAGGCTTTAGCGACCGTGACGCGCGCAGTTTCCGGCGTGGGGGCTGGTGGCAATACGCGGTGGACGAGGCAAAGGCCGTGCGCGAGGGTGTGGGCCTTATCGACGCGACCGCCTTTACCAAACATCTGGTCAAGGGACCGGGGGCTACGGCATTCCTAGACTGGTTTACCTGTAACAAGTTACCGTCGGTGGGCCGGATCAATCTGACCTATGCCCTCACCGGGGCAGGCACCACGCGCACGGAATACACCATCGTCCGGCTGGCAGAGCATGAATATTATTTAGTAAGTGCCGGCGGCTGGACCGCTTACGACAGCGACTATCTGCGCAAGGCGGTTGAGGATAAGGCACCCGAGTTCGGGTATATCGAGTGCCATGATGTTACCACGCAGTGGGGCGTTTTCGCCATTGCCGGCCCCAAATCCCGTGATGTCTTGCGCAGCGTGATCAAGGACGCCGATCCTGATACTGTTCTGTCTAACAAGCGTTTCCCGTGGCTGACGATGCGCAACATCGAGCTTGGCATGGTGCCTGTGCGGGCCATCCGTGTCGCTTATACCGGTGAGTTGGGCTGGGAACTCCACCACCCGATCGAGATGCAAAATCACCTGTTTGATATGCTGGAAAAAGCTGGCGAAGCGCACGGTATGAAACTGGTCGGTGCACGGGCGCAAAACTGGCTGCGTCAGGAGAAATCATATCGCGCCTTCGGCACCGAACTGGGCCGTGACGCGACCCCGCTCGAAGCGGACCTGCCGCGTTTTGTCGATATGAACAAGGACTTTCACGGCAAGCAGGCGATGGCCGATCATGGCATAAAAGCAAAATGCGTGACCCTGCTGATCGATGGACCGGTGGATGCTGACCCTTGGGGTCGCGAAGTTCTCTATCACGGTGAGAGACGTGTAGGGCGTTTGACGTCGGGCGGCTATTCTGTCGCATTCGGAAAATCAATCGGAATGGGCTATGTCAAACCGGAAACCGCAGTGGTCGGGACCAAGTTGAAGGTCAAGATGTTCGACCAACTGTGGGATGGCGAGATTGTCGAGGATAGCCCTTATGATCCCAAAAACGCCACCATTCGCATGGACGGCTAAAGCCTATATCGCCATCGCGAGCGTTTTGCTCGCGGTGGTGTTTGGCTTGGGCGTCGCACTGTCTCCCTCACGCACGCCGACAGTTGCCGTTATCGGCGACAGGGCAGATGAGGTCCGCACCGCGCTGGGCATCGCACAAAGTGACGATGCGACCGTGACTATTGTACTTCTCAATCGCTGGGACAGCTTGCGCCATCTGCCCGATATTGCCGAGCTATGCTGGGATGCCTGCCATTTTGGGGCCGCCGCTCAGATCGCGCTCACGCAGATGCGGTTTTCTAAAACGCGAAAAGTGGTGGTTTTTCACTTGCCTGATTTTGAGAATGATCTGGCCTGCGTCGTTGAGCGTGCACGCTTTGAAGCACAAGCTTTGCGCGCTGCATTCCCGGCATGTAAGACTAACGCGGCACGTTTGGCGGTCTGGATTTTGCCTATGGGTCTGGGCCGCATTTCGTGATGCTATTTATGTGCGCGTGCGGCCAGCCATGTAGTCCATTGTGCGCGGGTACCTGAAAACGCGTTCAGATCAACTTCGCCTTTGATCCCGTCGATCAAACCCGTGGCCGAATATTGCCAGAACTGCCAGCGCTCACCGGGGAAGGCTTCACCAGGGGATTTGGCGGTGGTCCGCAGCCAATATTCATACCCGTTGAAGCCTGAAAGATTGTTTTCGGCGTAGAATTGCGGCGTCGTATAGATAATAGGGCGCTGGCCATAGTGCGCCTCGATGATGCGGAGCCAGCGGCGCATTTCGTCCTGTACGACGTTTGCCGCGGGGCGGCGGTGCGCACAGGTGGGCGAAAGCGGGTTCCATTCCATGTCGAGGACTGGTGGCATCATGCCTTTTGACCGCGGCACATTTCGGATGAACCATTGTGCCTGCACCTCCGGCGAGGTGCAGAAATAGTAAAAGTGATAGGCACCGCGCGCCACGCCCGCCTTACCTGCGCCGCGCCAGTGCGTGGTGAATGCAGGATCCAACAGATCACCGCCTTCGGTCGCCTTCAGGAAGGCAAAGTTTACACCGTTGCGCCGTGCCTGTGACCAGTCAATGCTGGTCTGGAACCGTGCCGCATCAATGCCGTGAACGGGATATTGCGCGGGGCGCTGTCCTTTGAAGTCGACCGGATTTGCATCCCTGAAATCTGGTGCGACCGGCGTGCCGATAGGGATCGCCTCACGGCCTGTCCCGCAGGCGACAAGCAGACCAAGCAGAGCGATACAAAGAAAGGCGCGGATTTTCATTCTGGGCTCCGTCTGGCGATAAAGGCGAGGTTGTTGGAAGGCATGTCGTGCACGCTAACAACAAGGCCCGTTGATGTCAGTACTTCATTGATCCATCTATCGTCCTTGTAGCCGATTGCTGGATTAGCTGCTTGCAATTCGGCATTAAACTTTGCGTCGCCCTCCGAGGTGAGGCGACCTTCTCGCATGAACGGACCATAAAGGGTGAGGGTGCCTGCGGGCGCCAGCGCTACTGATGCTTCGGTCAGTAGCGTATACGCACCTGCCTGCGGAATGAGGTGCAGCAGGTTCCCCAGATGTATCAGATCGAAGGGCTGCAGACATTGGGACCAGCCCCGCCGCGTGGCATCGAGGTGGCGGGCAGGGTGTAGATTGGGCAATTGTGCGGTCGCGGCATACGCATCAATGCTGGCCATTCTGTCGGCCGCGACCTCGCTTGGGTGCCAGTCAATCTGTGGCAAAGCCGATGCAAGGGCCATAACATGCTGGCCCGTACCGGAAGCAAGTTCAAGAGCGCGCCCATGAGGTGGAGCGTGGACACGCAGAAGCTCCACGATGACGCCCATGTTCCGCTCGGCCGAAGGAGCATGCAATTTGCCACTCCCTAGAGCGGAGGCAACGCTGGCGTTGGGAGGAAGACTGCTCATACGCGCAGTCGGTCGGGGCGTAGAGCGGCAACATCGGCCGCCCCAAGGGTAGGCGTGCGGCCCGTCACAAGATCAGCCAGCAGGGCAGAGGCTGCGGGAGATGTCTGGAAGCCATAGCCCCCTTGACCTGCGCACCAGACAAACTCTGGTACGTCCGGATCCCGGCCCAGCACAAGTGTGCGGTCGGGCGCGAAACTGCGCAGGCCAGCCCATGTGGCGATCGGGCGTGTAACCGGCTCGACCACCATATTCTCATAACGATCAAGCCCCTCGGCGAGCGTCATATCATCAGCATAAGCGTCATGGGGATGGGTCGGTACTTCTTCCGCAGGTGAGACCAGCAGCGCGCCTGCATCAGGCTTGGCGTACCACGATTCACCCACGCCAAAGAACATCGGCCAGCGCGATGTATCATGCCCGCCCGGTGCGGCCAGCCGTGCCATGGAGCGGCGGTGCGGAACAATACCCACAGGGGTCACGCCAGCGATGCCGGCGATCAAATCGGCCCAAGCGCCTGCGGCATTTACAAGGGTTCTTGCCGTGTACTCGCCCCCTGCTGACACGTGCCAGCCGTGGGCGTCCTTACGGATATTGGTGACGGTCGCGCCGGTAATGATCTGCCCGCCATTTTTGCGAATTGTCCGGATGAAATCGTGCATCAGGCGGTCGGTATCAATGTCGAACGCTGGCGCGTGATAGCCTGCAAAGGCCACTTTAGCCGGATCGAGTATCGGTACAAAATCACGTGCTTCGGAAGGGGTGACCGGCTCGACGCCCATGTGGACCACATCCGCGCGGAAAGCGGTTTCTTCCGTGGGACCCGCAACGATCAGCAGGCCGCGGGGCGTCAGATAATTTCCGGTCATGAAATGCGCCATGCTCGCGCGGTTGAGCGCTTGCACGGACGGCGCGCCATAGTTTTCCTCGATCAGCGCTGCCGAGCGGCCGGAGGCGTGATAGCCGGTCGCGGTTTCCATTTCCAGCAGGGTGACCCTTGCATCAGCAGACAGCCGCGCGGCGGCGGACAAACCGGCAATGCCACCGCCAATCACGAGGATATCGCTCATTGCTCTTCCGCCCTGTCGGTAGCGGGGGGCGGGGCAGGGACCAAAGCAGCGAGTTCAGCGTAAAGCGCAGGTGTCATCACATAGTCCATCGCCGCCAGTGACGGCTCTAGCTGCTGCGTTGAGCGTGCAGAGATAATCGGGGTTGGTGATGTCTTATGTGCTGCGGCCCATGCCACTGCGAGGGTGGCAGGGTGGCCCCCCTCGCGCAGGGCGATCTCGCTAAGTGCGGCTGCGGCGCTGCGCATATGCTCGAAGTTGTAGCGCGCGGCATAGCGGTCATCCTCTGTCAGGCGGCCCGATCCACCGCTTGCATATTTGCCCGTGAGCAAGCCACCGCCCAGCGGCGAATAAGGTGCACAAAGTATTTCATAATCCTGTGCCATCGGCAAAATTTCGACTTCAGCCTGACGCTTGACGAGGCTGTACATCGGCTGGATCAGGGTGATTTTGAGGTCAAATTCTGCGGCTATCCCTGCCGCTTTTGCGGCCTGCCAGGCAGAGAAGTTGGATATGCCGATATAACGGATAACCCCTTTTCTTTTGAGCTCTGCGAATGTCTCGAAGCTGGCATGCATATCGGTGTCGGGATCAAAGCGATGCAAATAGAGCGCGTCGAGGGTGTCGAGTTTCATCCGGCTCCGCGATGTTTCGGCAGAGGCGCGGATGTTCTGGGGGGTTGCACCACCGGTGTAGGCGGCTTTCGTCGCGATCACGAGACGGTCGCGGTAGGGTTTTACCATCTCACCCAGCAATGTTTCCGATGCGCCGTCAGTATAGACATGAGCGGTGTCAAAGTGGGTAATACCCGCATTGAGGGCGGCTTCGAACATGGCCTGTGAGGCGGCGCGGTCTGCGCGGCCTCCAAATTGCATTGTGCCAAACGCAAGGCGGCTGGCAGGGGTGCCATCGGGGCTGGTGAGGAGTTGTGTCATAGCCAAATTCTGGCACGGAGGCCGCTGGCACGCAACGGGAAACCGCAATGCTCGCGGGCGGCATAAATCGCTCTGTCGCACACAGCTTTCAGGTATGGGCGCAGGGCAGAATAAGGTTCAGCTCACCCCCCCCACGATGATCCGCAAGGAACAGTGGGGGGCAAGAAGCTGACAAATGCTGTGAAGACGCTTCTTTAAACGCCGCCTTTTTCCACGGCGCGCTGAAATGCGGGGCGGGCCTCAATGGCGTCGACGAAGGCCGCCAGTTTCGGGTATTTACCACGCCGCTCAAGCCGCATAGCGATTTGTGCAGGGAAGCTAAGCATAATGTCGGCCGCACTCAGATCATCCAGCACAAAATGGCCGGAGGGGCGCAGGATGCTTTCCATATAGGAGAAATGGTTATCCAACTCGGACTGGATACGTGGATGCAGGGGCGCCCCCGCTTCGCCCAGACGGCCCACATAGAGGTTGAGCAAAATAGGTGTCATCGCTGAACCTTCGGCGAAATGCATGGCTTCGAGGTGGCGGTTGTGCGCGGGCGTCCCTTTGGTGGGGATCATTTGCGGCGCGAATGTCGTGCAAAGAAACTCGGTGATGGCACCGCTCTCGATCACTATCTCGCCATCCAGTTCGATCATCGGGGACTTGCCCAGCGGATGAAGCGCCAGCAATTCCGGCGGTGCGAGATTCGTTTTCTCATCGCGGATGTGGGTGATGAATTCATATGGATTTCCGATCTCCTCAAGGAGCCAGAGAATACGCAGGGAGCGGGACCTGTTGAGGTGATGGAGTTTTATCATAACCCGAGCTTAGGGGGTTTGTGCAGGTCTGGAAAGCAGGGCAATGTGGGCGTGACGTAACGGGAGATCACGAGATGATTATTGCAGATAAGGCCAAGCTGACCGGCACGGTTAGGGATGCAAATGGACCCGGCTGGCAGAGCTTGAGGCTGCTGGTGCGGTCGGACGGAATGGGTTTTTCGATGACGGAAACCCGCGTGTTGCCTGGCGCAGTGCTGCGCCTGCAATACAAGCACCACATTGAGGCGTGTTATTGCATCGCAGGTGCAGGTGAGGTTGTAGAGTTGGCAACAGGCGCGGTCCACCAGATTTCGGCAGGCGTCCTTTACGCACCTGACAAGCATGACCTGCACGAGGTGCGGGTGCCTGCTGGGGGTGCTGCGCTGCATCTGATTTGTGTGTTCTCGCCGGGGTTGGAGGGGACGGAGGTACACGGGCCGGACGGGAGTTACCCCGCGCCGGTGTAAGAGTCCCGAAGTGGTTAACGGCAAGATGTGCATATGTGTTAGACACTGGTACCCATAAGCCCTTTATATCAGCGGTGGAGGTGCATGCGACGATGCGGCCTAACGCCTGATCGCGCTTGAGAACCACCAGCGTCGATCAGTGTGGTTGGCAAGGGTGTACCAGTCTAATTTTACGAAGGCCATCTTGTCGATTTATGCGGTATTTTCAGCGATTAGCACGACGATGATGCGCTCTCGTCGCCTGCAGGTCGAGCACCAGATAGGAGGGTAGTCGACGAAAGCGGTTTTACCGCTTTTCAAAGCGGTATTGATCAAACCCGCGGTTCGTCGCTGAAATCTTCGGTGCGGTCTAGTACGTTCAACATGGCGAAGCTGCTTGCGACGGCGGGAAAGGCGCGGCGCATCATAGCGATCTCTCTGGGGATTTGGGACTAAGGATCACAGGATGACCGATATGTCCTGAAGCCGGATTGGAACATCCTCCAGCACCCTCGCGTCAGTGATTTGGTTTGGTGGGAGTAATCCTCCGGGCCGAGAGTGATGAAAGTCACACCAAGGTTTTGCTCTGATTGCTCTGCCAGAACGCGAAGCAGATTTGCACGTTTGCGGATGGCCTCCTGCACGCCCATGCCCACGCCGTTGATCAACGTTGAGACCCCGAGTGCGAAGGCAGACATGGCACGCTTTACATAAGCAAGGCTTTTCCTTGGGAGGCCAGTTCGATAGCAGCGCCCAGTGTGCGACCGGTACAAGGTGGCCTAGCTTCTCCCCTCAGTAAGCCTCCGATGAACTGTTCTTTTAGGCCGGAGGCATCAAGCGTGCTCATCTTTGCGTCAGCAGTGCTGGCGATACCTGCGGTCACAATCTCTTATCTTCGCGCAAACAGTGGTCCCACAAGGATCGCTCCGAAGAGGAACATTATAATGCCATGACCCGTGCAGCGGGCATCTTGCGTCAGGCCGATGCCAGCGTCAAACGCTGCGACGAGCACGCTGAAAGTGACGAACGATACACGTATTCTCACCGCTAGGGCGACGGACCCGAAGATGCCTGCGTTGAGCCCACGACCAGAACGATTGTCAGGACCGGCAGAACACAGGGACTGAAATGTGTGAGCATGCCTGCAAGATATGCAAAGAAAAATCCCGTCTACAAGGCATGCGGCCTAAGGTCCGACCGGGAACTAGACATGTGGTTCATCGCTGTTAACAAAGCTGTTAGGCGCGTTGAATGTCCGCATAACGACAAAAGGCCCCACCATTTGGCAGGGCCTTTATCGCATTTTGGTCTAGTGCCGCTTATTGTGGAATTTCGCCCTCGATGCCTTCGACATAGAAATTCATGCCGGCCAGTGTGCCGTCATCTGCTGTCTCGCCTTCGGCAAGAAACACGCTTCCATCTTGCTTGTTCAGCGGTCCGGTGAAGGCGTGATAGGAGCCGTCAGCGAGTGACGCCTTGAGGGCCAGTGCCTGCTCCTTGATCTCTGCTGGAACAGCGTCGGAAATCTCGCCGATGCCGACCATACCAGCGCCGATGCCATCCCATGTGTCCGTTGATGTCCACGTGCCGTCTTTGACTGCTTTTACACGGGCGATATAGTAAGGTGCCCAGTCGTCAATGATCGAGGACACGCGGGGCGTCGGGGCATATTGCGACATATCGGAGGCCTGACCGAAGGTGATCACATTGCCCGCTTCCTGTGCAGCGGCCTGTGGCGCGGTTGAGTCAGTGTGCTGCAGAACAACGTCTGCCCCTTGCTCGATCAGGACCTTCGCTGCGTCCGCTTCTTTCGCAGGGTCGAACCATGTGTAAGCCCATACAATTTTAAACTGCACGTCGGGATTAACTTTGCGGGCGTGGATGAAGGCGGAGTTGATCCCGCGAATAACTTCGGGAATCGGATAGGAGCCGATGTAGCCGACGATGTTCGACTTTGTCATGGAACCTGCGATATGCCCCTGAATGGCGCGTCCCTCGTAGAAGCGCGCTGAGTAGGTCGACACATTGTCGGCGCGCTTGTACCCGGTGGCGTGCTCGAATTTCACGTCGGGGAACTTCGCTGCAACGTTGATCGTCGGGTCCATGTAACCGAACGAGGTGGTGAAGATCAGATCGGCGCCATCAAGGGCCATCTGTGTCATTACACGTTCGGAGTCCGGGCCCTCTGCCACGCTCTCGACGTATACTGTCTCGACGCTGTCGCCGAACTCTGCTTCGACGGCGAGGCGCCCTTTGTCGTGCTCGTAGGTCCAGCCACCGTCACCGATGGGACCCACGTAGACAAAGCCTACTTTGGTTTTTGCATGGGCATCGGCAAAAGCGGCTGGCGCGATGCCCGCAACCAGTGCAGTGCCGAGCAGCAGCTTGGCTGCAGCGCGTTTTGTATATGTCATTTCAGAAGTCTCCCCAGAGTTTATGTAATGCAGATCTGCCTCAGGAAGAGGCATGGAATATCCGTCCCAGCGAACCCGGTGCGGCGCTTTTAGTGCGCGACAGAAACACGAGAACGATGATGGTGATAACGTAAGGCGACATTGCCAGATATTCGACGGGAATGGCAACGCCTGCGCCCTGTAGATTGAGCTGTAATTGAACAAGACCGCCAAAAAGATAGGCACCTGCCAGCACGCGTAAGGGGCGCCATGAGGCAAATACTACCAGCGCGAGTGCAATCCACCCGATCCCAGCCGTCATCCCTTCGGTCCATTGTGGCACACGAATTAAGCTTATGTATGCGCCGCCGACCCCTGCACAGGCCCCGCCGAACATAATCGCCAATGTGCGGATCCGCTTTACCTTGAATCCCAGCGCGTGGGCGGCATCGTGATTTTCACCAACCGCGCGCAGGGTCAGACCGATGCGAGTAAATTTGAGCACGGCCCAAACAACAAGCACCAGCATCAGGCCGAAGTAGACTATGATATCATGGCTGAGCAGGATCGGCCCTATGTAGGGGATCTCCCCCAACGGGCCAAAGTCTACATCCGCAAGACGCGGCGGTTTGATCCCAACATAGCTTTGACCCAAGAGTGCTGAAAACCCCAAGCCAAACAACGTGAGTGCAAGGCCAGACGCTACCTGATTTGCGAGCATCACTTGCGTGAGAAAGGCAAACAACAGGCTCAGCACCGCTCCGCCTACCGCCGCTGCAGCAAAGCCCAGCAGGGGCGAGCCGGTCTCGACGGCAGTGGCAAAACCGCAGATCGCGCCCATGATCATCATGCCTTCAACCCCGAGGTTGAGCACACCCGTCCGCTCCACCACCAGTTCCCCGATGGCGGCAAAGATGAGCGGGGTTGCGGCAACAAAAAAACCGGCAATGAACAGGACGGGATTGATTGCAGACAGATCCATTATACCACCGCCGTCCGGCCAAATTTCAGCCGGTAATTTGTGAACAGATCAAAGGCGAGCAGGAAAAACAGCAGCATTCCCTGAAACACCTGAATGGCGGCTGCCGGCAGCCCCAGCTTGGATTGTGCGATGTCGCCCCCGATATAAGTCAGCGCCATTAACCCGCCCGCCAGCAAGATACCGACCGGATGCAAGCGACCCAAAAAAGCTACGATAATCGCGGTAAACCCGTAGCCTACGTTGAAATCAATTGTCACCTGACCTGCTGGCCCCGACACCTCGAACATGCCGGCAAGCCCTGCAAGCAGCCCTGACATGCCAAGGCAGAACAGCACGAGCCGCGCAGGATTTACACCTGAAAAGGCCGCCGCACGCGGTGCATCTCCGGTTACTCGAATGGCAAATCCCGTTCGATGGCGCGCCAGCAGGACATAGGCAAATATAACTGCAATAAAGGCTGCAACGACGCCCCAGTGCATGCCGGTGCCTGTTATTAGCTCCGCATTATGAGCGCTTGAATACTGCTGCAAATTACGCGAGCCTGGAAATCCGAATCCTTCAGGGTTTTTGAGTAACCCCAAAGACATAGATGCCAGAAACTGCTCTGCTACATAGACCAGCATCAAAGACACCAGTATCTCGTTGGTCCCGAATTTGACCTTGAGCACCGCAGGGATCATCGCCCAGATCCAGCCGCCAAATGCCCCCGAAATGACCATGAGCGGAAATACAAGTGCGCTTTCTGTCGGATAAAACGCCAGCCCTGCACCAGCGCCGAACAGTGCACCCATGATATACTGTCCCTCCGCGCCGATATTCCAGATACCAGCCTTGAACCCAAGGCTCAGGCCAATCGCAATCAGAACCAATGGAGCCCCTTTGATTAAAAGCTGTGGACGGTAAAAAAACGCGAACTCCCCGAATAACGGTTCCCAAAAGATCGTGGCGATCGCCTCGAGCGGGTCTTTCCCCAGCGCCGCAAACAACAATCCGCCAAACACCATTGTCGCCAGCACTGCCAACGCAGGTGCCGCCAACGAGAAAGCTCTGCTCGGTTCGGGCCGCTTTACCAATGCAATCATGCGCCGATCCCCGCCATGGACTGCTTCTTCATTTTTCTGGCAAACTGAATTTTCGAATGCTCAAACATGGGCAACCTCCATATCATGCGCACCACCCATCATTAGTCCGATTTCCTCCACTGAAATTCCATGCGCCAGACGTGGGGCGGTGAGACGCCCTTCGTTCAGCGCAGCAAACCTGTCGGAGATCTCCATCAACTCATCCAGATCCTGCGAGATCACAATCAACGCAGCACCATTGCGCACCAGATCAAGCAGCGCTTGGCGTATGTCCGCCGCAGCAGAGGCATCGACGCCCCATGTCGGCTGGTTCACGACCAATACATCAGGGTTTTGCATTACCTCGCGGCCAATCACGAATTTCTGGAGGTTCCCGCCTGATAGGGAACGCGCAGCAGCACCCGGTCCAGGAGTGCGGACGTCAAAGCGCTTGATGACCGCTTCCGCAAATGATTTTGCTGCAGCCCAGTCGAGAAATCCGCGCTTTTCGAGGCCCATACGTCCGGCCCCTGTCAGCATTGCATTCTCGGTAAGGGACATGTCGGGTGCCGCCGCATGGCCCATTCGCTCTTCCGGTGCGGCGAGCAGCCCGCGCATTCGTCGGGCGGTCGGGCCCAAAGGCCCGATATCCTCACCTTTGTAATCTATCATTCCCCGTTTAACGGGTCGTTCACCTGAAAGCGCTGCCAGCAGCTCGTCCTGACCATTGCCTGCGACGCCTCCGATCCCGAGGACCTCACCTGCGCGCAGCTCAAGCGAAATATCCTTGAGGGCCATGCCAAAGGCATTTGGCGCTGGGGCGGCGAGAGCGGTGAGAGACAAAACAATGTCACCGGCAGTTTGTACCGCACGTGTCGGCGTTTGCAGCAGTTTGCCGACCATCATTTCGGCCATGGCGCTGGCCGTGGTATCGCGGGGCGTACATTCGCCCACCACCTTGCCCAGCCGCAGAATGGTCGCGTGATCGCACAACGTTCTGATCTCTTCGAGCTTGTGCGATATATAAAGAATGGCGGTGCCCTCGGCGCTAAGTTTGCGCAAGGTTTTAAACAAGATCTCGACCTCTTGCGGGGTCAGTACCGATGTAGGCTCGTCCATGATCAGCAGTTTGGGTTGTTGTAGCAGGCAGCGGATAATTTCGACACGTTGGCGCTCTCCAGCTGACAGGTCCCCCACAATACGGTCGGGCGACAGGGGCAAGCCGTAAGCCTCCGACACTTCTGTAATCTGCGCGGACAGGGCGCCCAGCTTTGGCGCGCTCTCCATTCCGAGGGCAATATTTTCAGCCACCGTCATGGCGTCGAAAAGGGAAAAATGCTGGAATACCATCCCGACTCCTGCTGCGCGGGCAGCGCGCGGCTCGGATGGCGCAAAAGGCGCACCGTTCATTTTCATCCTGCCGCTATCGGGCTTGATCAGCCCGTAAATCATTTTGACTAATGTCGATTTTCCCGCACCGTTTTCGCCTAGCAAGGCATGTACCTGACCGGTGCCGATCTCAAGCGACACGGAATCGTTTGCGACTACGCCAGGGTAGGCTTTGGTCAGATCAGTAAGCGAGAGCAGTGGCTCGGTCATGCGGAAACCTTGGATTGGGTGGTGTAGAGTAATGCGCGCAAGGTGCTCTGTGCAATCTCGTTAGGGTGTTTGCCAAGGGTTTTATCGCCGATGGGGCAGGTTACTGTAGAGGGATCGAGGCCCATTGCGCACAGTCGTTTGGAAAACCGTGCCCATTTGGTGGCTGAGCCGATTAACCCGATGCTGGCTGCGCCACGTTTGAGGAGGGCAGCGCAGAGCGCCAGATCAATGTCATGCGAGTAGGTGAAAATCAGGTGATCGGCAGATGCGGGCGCGCGGGTGGCCAGCAGGGGCATATCGGCTGCGGGTGTTTTCGCGACGTGACCGGGGATATGGTCGGGAAAGCGGTCCGCGCTGCTGTCGATCCATGTGATGTTAAAGGCCTCAGGGTGCGCATGATGAATGACAGCGCGGCCCACGTGCCCTGCACCCCAGATCCAAAGGTTTCGGGGCTGGGATGGCTTTGGCAAGGCAGCGTGGACTGTAACCTGTTGAAGTTCGGCACAAAGAGCCGGTGGTGCATAGGTATAGCGCAGGGTGACCGTGCCGCCACAGCATTGCCCGAGGTTCGGGCCGAGAGGAATTGTCTCCGATTCCTCGGCACCTTGGTCTTCGAGGATTTTACGCGCTTTCGAGATGGCGCGGTATTCAAGGGCGCCACCGCCAATAGTGTGTTTCAGGGTCGTCGGTGTGACGATCATCGTCGTGCCAGCATCGCGCGGGGTGGACCCGCGTGTGCCGGTGATTTCGACATAGATGGTATTTCTATCAGTCATCGCCTTGGGCCTTTTGCACTGCTCTCAGCACTTCTTCGGCGGTGGCAGGCGTTTGTAGATCAGCATAGGTTGGCCCGCAGGAGCGGACGGCATCAGCGAGTGCAGACCATGCGGAAATCCCAAGCATAAAGGGTGGCTCGCCCACAGCTTTGGAGCGGTAGACTGTGCGCGCAGGGTTGGGTCGGTCCCAGAGCGCTACATTAAAGATGTCAGGGCGGTCCGAGCAGGCGGGAATCTTATATGTCGCTGGCGCGTGGGTTTTAAGCGCGCCTTTTTCGTCCCAGACCAGTTCCTCGGTGGTCAGCCAGCCCGCACCCTGCACATAGCCACCCTCGATCTGGCCTACATCCAGCGCGGGGTTTAACGATTGGCCCGCATCGTGCAGAATATCGGCACGCAAGATACGATTTTCGCCGGTGAGGGTGTCAATAACGACTTCGGTGATCGCGGCACCGTATGCGAAGTAGAAAAAGGGCCGTCCTAAACCCTTGATCCGGTCCCACTGTATATCTGGCGTTTTATAAAAGCCGGTCGCCGACAGGCTGATGCGGGCCTCATAGGTTTTTTGTGCGGCTTGGGCGAAGGTGAGAGTGGTGGTTCCTGCGGTGACGTGACCGTCGTGGAATGTGATTTCGTCGGTTGGGCAATTGTGCAAGGTTGCGAAGTAATCCGACATACGCTCTCGTATGGTTTTGCACGCATTGAGCACTGCCATACCGTTGAGGTCTGTACCGGAACTGGCGGCGGTGGCGGATGTGTTGGGCACTTTGCCAGTGTCAGTGGCAGTAATTTTCACTTGCGCCAGCGGCACTCCGAATTCCGAGGCGGCGATCTGGGCAACCTTCTGAAATAGCCCCTGACCCATCTCGGTGCCGCCATGATTGAGGTGGATCGAGCCGTCCTGATAGACATGGACCAACGCCCCGGCTTGATTTAGGTGGGTGAGGGTAAATGAAATGCCGAATTTTACCGGTGTCAGCGCAAGCCCGCGCTTTAGGATCGGATTTTGAGCATTCCATTGGGTAACCGCATCGCGGCGGTTGCGGTAGGTGGCCATAAGCGCAAGGCGGTCGGTCAGCGTGTTGATAATGCAATCGGTAACTGGCTGCATGTACGGGGTGGTCTGTGCACCCTCGGGAACGGGCGGTGCGGTAACTGCGGGAGAGCCCTCAACCCGAGCGCCGCGTGTTGTCAGATCGCCATTTGTCCCTGGTAGCTCAGGTTCCGGCGTCGGCAGGGACGGGGATCCCAGATCGCTGTCACGGTAGAAATTCGCCCGCCGCACGTCGAGTGGATCAAGAAGCAGGTGCGCCGCAATATGGTCCATCACACGTTCGATCCCGACAATTCCCTGCGGGCCGCCGAACCCGCGAAAGGCGGTAGCGCTTTGGGTATTTGTCTTGAGCCGGTGGGACGTGATGCGCACATCGCTGAGATGATAGGCGTTATCGGCGTGCAGCATCGCACGGTCGGCCACCGGCAAGCTCAGATCCATTGCCCAGCCGCAGCGGACATAATGCGTGAAATCAAGCGCTGTGAGGCGGCCGGTGTCGTCAAACCCTGCATCATAGGTAATGCGAAAATCATGGCGCTTGCCGGTGATGATCATGTCATCGTCACGGTCATAGCGCATTTTGCAGGGTTTTTGCGTCAGGCGCGCGCCGACAGCGCAGGCAACAGCGAGGGCGTTTCCTTGGCTTTCCTTGCCCCCGAAACCGCCACCCATTCGCCGCGTTTCGACACGGACCGCATGCATAGGCAGGCCAATCGCTTCTGCCACTTTGTGCTGGATCTCCGTCGGGTGCTGAGTCGAGCTTTGGACCAGCATATCGCCATTCTCACCGGGCAGGACGAGGGCGGCTTGACCCTCCAGATAAAAATGTTCCTGACCGCCGATTTCGAGTGAGCCGGAAAGGCGGTGGCGAGCAGATGCAAGGGCGGTGTCCGGATCACCTTTTGTATAGATTCGTGGGCCATCCTCGAAACGGCTGTCAGCTGCCAGTGCCGCATCAATGGTAAGGATCGGCACCTCAGGGCTGATCGATATATCCGCGAGGCGGGCGCCCTTTCTTGCGGCGAGGTGGCTTGTGGCGATTACCAGAAACAGAGGTTGACCCGTGTAGTGCACGGTATCCTTGGCAAGCAGAGGCTCGTCGTGGTTGGAGGGCGATACGTCATTTGCAAAAGGCAGATCATCGGCGGTAAGGACTGCGACGACACCGGCTGCTTGCCTGACGCGTGCCAAATCCATCGCATTGATTTTACCGCGTGCCGTTGTGCTCAGTCCGAAAGCGAGGTGTAACGTACCACTGGGCGTGGGGATATCGTCGACGTAGCGCGCAGCCCCTGTGACATGCAGATGCGCGGCGTCGTGCGGAAAGGATGTGCCGGTGCTCATGCGTGCACCGCGTGCAGATCGGCGGGGTCGCCAGCTAGGGTGTGATAGGCGCGGATGAGCGCGTTTTGCGCAGCTTGCATTCGGTAGGAGGCGGAGGCGCGCATGTCAGACAGCGGGTCGAAATCGGAAGTGAGAGCATCCACTGCATTCTGGACCGTACCCAGCGTAAAGGGCTGGTTGTTGAGGGCAGCCTCTGCATGTCGCGCCCGCCTTGGCGTGCCTGCCATACCGCCGAAAGCAAGGCGCGTGGTACCGAATGCACCGTTTGCCACAGGCAGGTTCAGGCATGCGCAAACGGCCGATATATCCTGATCAAACCGCTTGGATATTTTTGCGCAGTACAATGTGTCGGGCTGGTCGGGCACGGTGATTGCCTCGATAAACTCTCCGCGTTGGCGGTCCTGTTTTCCGTAAGCCACGAAAAAATCCTCGAGTGGGATCTCGCGGCGGGCATCTTCCATACGCAAGTGTAGGGTTGCGCCAAGGGCAATCATCGCAGGGCTGCCATCCCCGATGGGTGAGCCGTTGGCGATATTGCCGCCCAATGTTGCAGCGGCGCGCACCTGTGTCGAGCCATAGCGGCGCAGCAATTTCCCCAAGGACGGAAAATGAGGAGCGAGGCTTTGCTCAAGCTCGGCGATGGTGGTCATTGCGCCAATGCGCCAACCTTCCTGAATACGTTTAACGCCGCGCATATCGGCGCATTGATTAAGAAAGATCGGGTTTTTTATGTCACGCAGTTGTTTGGTGACCCAAAGGCCCACATCGGTAGCGCCGGCGATGAGCGTCGCATCGGGATTTGCAAAATAGAGCTTTGCCAGAGCATCACAGGAGCGCGGCGCTGCCCCCGCCGGTGTTTGATGCTCCCCCGGAGTTTCGGGAGGTAACTGACGAAGGTGTTCCGGGATAGGGTGATCTTGTGCAGAGATCGCAGCACGAATGATCGGAGCATAGCCGGTACAGCGGCACAGATTACCTGCCAACGTCGTATCGTGGTCGGTGTCGGCATTGTGGTGGGCGGTTGCCATGCTCATGATGAACCCCGGGGTGCAAAAGCCGCATTGACTACCGTGATGGGTGATCATTTCGGATTGTACGGGGTGCAGAGTGCCGTCAGGCGCTGCGAGGCCTTCAACAGTTGTGATGTGTTTACCGTGAATTTGAGGTAAAAACAGGATGCAGGCATTCAGAGGGAATGCACCCTGTAAATCGCGAACCATAACGGTGCACGCCCCGCAATCACCTTCATTGCAGCCCTCTTTCGTGCCGGTAAGCGCGCGTTCCTCGCGCAGCCAGTCAAGGAGGGTTTTCGTTGGGATGGGATCAGTCAGGGTGACGGCGTTGCCGTTGAGGGTAAACGAAATGATCATGGGGAAAACCCCGCCGCGGTACCAGTTATCCGTGCGCATAGCCTTCGATGCGGCGTAGAAGGCGATGCTCCTTCACGCTACGGTGCCAGGCGAACGTTTGGCAAGGGGTGGAGCGGGAAAATGGGGGGCGAGGTGCCATTTGGCGGTAGAGGGTGCCTGATATCCGCGCTAGATTAGTATGATGAGCAATTCCCCCCGATTCATTCACCTGCGCACGCATTCCGAGTACTCTTTGTTGGAAGGGGCGCTGCGGCTCAAGAAGCTGCCGGATATGTGTGTCCGGGCCGACATGCCTGCCATGGCATTGACAGACACCAACAACATGTTTGCAGCGCTGGAGTTTTCAGTGGCAATGTCGGGCGCGGGCGTGCAGCCAATTATTGGCTGCCAGGTCGATCTGGAATATGTTGTGGCCGCCCCCGGTGAGAAAATCCGGCCTCCAGCGCCCGTGGTTCTGCTGGCCCAAAGCGAGCGTGGATACGCGCATCTGATGAAGCTCAACTCCTGTCTATATCTAGACAAGGGTGGGGCCATCCCGCAGGTTACGATGGCCGAATTGACGGCCCATGCGCAGGACATTATTTGCCTGACCGGTGGTCCACAGGGGCCTTTGGGCATGTTGTTGCGGGCCGGCCA
This sequence comes from Sulfitobacter guttiformis, assembly GCF_003610455.1. Lineage (NCBI taxonomy): Bacteria > Pseudomonadati > Pseudomonadota > Alphaproteobacteria > Rhodobacterales > Roseobacteraceae > Sulfitobacter > Sulfitobacter guttiformis. The sequence continues at coordinate 2,393,522 of NZ_RAQK01000001.1, forward strand.
GCGATCCGCAGCCGAGACGCTTACGGCTGCGTTGAAGGACGCATTCGGCGATCGTCTGTACATGGAGTTGCAGCGGCATCCAGGCGAGAGCGGTGCACCCGAGGTTGAGAGACTGACCGAGCGCGGATTTGTCGAGATGGCATATGCGATGGATATTCCATTGGTCGCGACCAATGATGTCTACTTTCCAGCGGCCAAGATGTACGAGGCGCATGATGCGTTGATCTGTATTGCCGATGGCGCCTACGTGGACCAGCAGGACGGTCGCCGGCGTCTGACGCCGCAGCACTATTTCAAGACGCAAGCGGAGATGGTCACGCTGTTTGCCGATCTGCCCGAAGCGGTGGAGAACACGGTAGAGATTGCCAAGCGCTGTGCATTTCAGGCGTACCGCCGCGATCCGATTTTGCCGAAGTTTGCCGATGACGAGGTCGCAGAATTGCGTCGTCAGGCAGAGGCGGGCCTAAAGGCACGGCTGGCGATTATTCCGCACGCGGCGGAAGTGGCGGAATATGAGGCACGGCTGGAATTCGAGCTGGGCATCATTGAGGGGATGGGGTTTCCGGGCTACTTCCTGATTGTTGCGGATTTCATTAAATGGGCAAAGGATCAGGGCATTCCTGTTGGTCCGGGCCGTGGATCCGGTGCGGGATCGCTGGTCGCCTATGCGCTGTTGATCACCGACCTTGATCCGCTGCGCTACTCCTTGCTGTTCGAGCGGTTCCTGAACCCCGAACGTGTTTCCATGCCCGACTTTGACATCGACTTTTGTATGGACCGGCGTGAGGAAGTGATCCGCTATGTTCAAGGGAAATACGGGCGCGACAAGGTTGGCCAGATCATCACCTTTGGTGGCTTGCTATCGAAGGCAGCGGTGCGCGACATCGGGCGGGTTTTGCAAATGCCATATGGGCAGGTGGACCGCCTCAGCAAGATGATCCCGGTCGAGGGCGTGAAACCCGTCAGCATCGAGAAAGCCCTCGCGGATGAGCCGAGGCTGCGTGAGGAGGCGCGCTCGGAGGAGATTGTCGCGCGCTTACTGGATTATGGTCAGCAGGTTGAAGGATTGCTCAGGAACGCATCGACCCACGCGGCGGGTGTTGTGATTGGCGACAGACCGCTGGACGAGTTGGTGCCGCTCTATCAGGATCCGCGCTCGGACATGCCCGCAACGCAATTCAACATGAAATGGGTTGAGCAGGCGGGACTGGTCAAGTTCGACTTTTTGGGTCTGAAGACCCTGACGGTGATCCAGAATGCGGTTGACCAGATCAAGGCGTCGGGCCGGCACCTGCACATCGCGGCGGACGGGACGGAATTGTTCGAGCCACCGCAGGGGTTGATGGACGACATCTCGACCATTCCGCTGGATGATGCTGCGTCCTACAAACTTTATGCAGCGGCAAAGACTGTTGCCGTATTTCAGGTGGAATCGAGCGGCATGATGGATGCCTTGAAACGCATGAAACCGACCTGCATCGAAGATATTGTGGCCTTGGTGGCACTCTATCGCCCTGGCCCGATGGAAAACATCCCGACCTACTGCGAGGTGAAGAACGGGCTAAAGGAACGTGAATCCGTTCATCCATCGATTGACCATATTCTGGAAGAGACACAGGGTATCATCGTTTATCAGGAACAGGTGATGCAGATTGCGCAGGTCATGGGGGGCTATTCCCTTGGCGGGGCGGACCTGTTGCGCCGTGCGATGGGTAAGAAGATCGCCGAGGAAATGGCAAAGGAGCGGCCTAAATTCGAAAAGGGCGCCATGGCCAATGGCGTAGACAAGAAAAAAGCCAAGGAGGTGTTCGACCTTCTGGAAAAATTTGCGAATTACGGGTTTAACAAATCCCACGCGGCGGCTTATGCAGTGGTCAGCTACCAGACGGCATGGCTCAAGGCCAATCATCCGGTCGAGTTTATGGCCGGTGTGATGAACTGCGATATCCACCTCACAGACAAGCTCGCCGTGTATTTCGAGGAAGTGCGCAAGCGGTTGGAGCTTCCCTATGTGCCGCCGTGCGTGAACCGCTCGGATGCGACGTTCAAAGTTGCGGACGGTGCGTTGGTCTATGCGCTGGGCGCGCTCAAAAATGTCGGTGTCGAGGCGATGAAGCTGATCGTCGAGGCGCGCAAGGTCGAAGGTGCCGAGAAGCCGTTTGTGACCTTGTTTGATCTGGCCCGACGGGTCGATCTCAAGCGGGTAGGCAAGCGGCCATTGGAAATGCTGGCACGCTCGGGCGCATTCGACGTACTGGATTCCAACCGTGCCCGGGTATTTGCCGCGCTGGATGCGCTGGTGGGCTATAGTGCTGCGATCCACGAACAGAAAGCCTCAAATCAGGTGTCGCTCTTCGGCGAGGCGGGGGATGATTTGCCCGAACCGCGGATGATGCCTTGCGATGACTGGCGTGCGGCAGAGAGGTTGACCGAGGAATTCAAAGCGATCGGATTTTATTTGTCGGGCCACCCGCTGGATGACTACATGGGTCCGCTCAAACGCAAGGGTGTGATGACGCTGGACGAGCTTTTGGTGAAAGCGCAGGGCGGCCCGCTAGTGGCGAAGTTGGCGGGCGTCGTCGCGGGGCGGCAAGAGCGGAAATCTGCACGTGGCAACCGCTTTGCCTTTGCGCAACTGTCGGACACTACGGGTGCCTATGAGGTCACGCTCTTCTCCGACACACTAGAGCTGTGCCGAGACCACCTTGAGACGGGTGCAAAGGTTGTTATCAGCGTTGAGGCAACACTAGAGAGTGACCAGCTTAAGCTGCTGGGACGCGGAGTAACGCCGATTGATATCGCGGTGGCAGATGCCGGTGGTATGGGATTGCGCATATTCATCGAAACGTCTGCGGCGATTGCTGCGGTATCTGCCGTACTCGAAGGTGCGCGCAAGGGGGCGACGATCCCCTCGAAGGGCCCTGTAGTATTGTGCTTAATGGACCCTGCCTTGCCCGGCGAGGTCGAGGTGGACTTATGTGCCCAATTCCCCGTGACCCCGCAAATCAAAGGAGCGATACGGTCTTTGGGTGGCGTCCTTGAAGTTGAGGAAATCTAGCACCGCGTGGGCGATGCCCCGCCGTTCGGCGTGGGCCCGCCTGTTGCGCTGGTCTGGCTTGCTGGACGCGGTGGGGTGGCTTCGTTAAGACGTGTTTAAATTTGTGGGAGTAGCACCGTGCGCCTTTTGCCAGTATTTGGTCTTGTTCTTAGCCTTGCCGCCTGTAGCGATCCGTTGGCGGGCGTGGACCGGTTGGCAGATGTGGATGTAGTTGCGAGCGATCCTGCTGCCGCTGCTTTGCCCGATGCGGACGAGATTGCACGCGAAGGTTTTCTGGGGACCGACGCTGCACAGGGCGCTGTGCCAGAGGCTGTTGCACAAGCGCAGGCACCGCAAACTGGCGGATTTTTTCGCGGGCTGATCAACCGTGCGGCCAGTGCCGATCCCGCTGCAGCAATTGCTGCAGATGTTGCGAGCAGTCAATCGAACAGGGAGCCGGTGCAACTGGCGCCACTGTCCCCGCGACAAGAGCTGCAATCTGCGCGGGGAAGAACAGGCCTGTTTGGAAATGCTGCGCCTAGATCAGACAAGCCGCGCAGTGGCACAGATGCTCGCGATGTGCCGTTTGGCACAGTGCTGGCCTTCGGGGAAATGGCCCGTGTGTGCGACGCTAAAGGAAAATCGCTGGGCCAGAAAGTCGATGGTATGGGGCGGCGCGGTTTCGCCTTGTTTGACAGCAATCCCGGAATCCGGAGCAAACGGACATTCTATCTCACAGGATTCAGCGATGATTGTCCTCGCCAGTTCACTGCGGCCAACGCCCTGTTCGGGCTGCCATCGTTCTACGAGACGATCCGTTACAGTCCCGCGGGCCAGCATTTGCCATATGCGGAGACCGACGTTGCCTATGACGGCGTGAAATCCGATGTATGCCGTGCAGACAAAAGCAAGCCTTGTGGCACGCGGATCGGCAAGCTGGACACCCAGCTCGCGTTTGTCAGCGCTTACGAGTTTGACGAGATCAACGACAAATGGAAAGAGTTTTTGATCTATGACGGTTCGGTTCTGGCGAGTGCAGTAAAGTCCTACTGAAGCTAGTAGTGGGGCGGACGCTCGTCACCCGAAACTGTCCCGCCCGAGCCGGCTGCCTCGCGCTCGCCCTCGCGGCGCATGAGCATTTCGACACGCCGGTTGAGACGGTCGATTTCGTTTTGCTGGGCGGCCACGATGTCGGATAAGTCATCGACGGTGCGGCTCATATAAGCGATTTTTTCTTCGAGTTTTTCCATAGTGAAGATTTAGGGGTCTTTGTGGGGCTGTGCAATGGGCAGCCCTTGCTTGCCCCGACACCTCGCATCGGGTAGAGGCTGGCGCAGGATTTCACCCTGTCAGAGGTATGTCATGGCCAACCCCAAAAAGACCCCGCGCCCCAAGGCCGAAACGCCCCGCGGGTTCCGCGATTACTTTGGCACGGAGGTGACACAGCGCGCCGATATGCTGGCCAAGATTGCAGGGGTTTATCATCGCTACGGCTTTGATGCGCTGGAAAGCGCTGGCGTTGAAAAGGTCGAGGCGCTGGGAAAATTTTTGCCCGATGTGGACCGCCCGAACGAGGGTGTATTTGCGTGGCAGGAGGATGCCGACAGCGACAAGCCGGGTGACTGGCTGGCACTGCGCTATGATCTGACAGCGCCGTTGGCTCGCGTTTATGCGCAACACCGCAATGATTTGCCGACACCCTACCGGCGCTACGCAATGGGACCTGTCTGGCGCAACGAAAAGCCCGGACCGGGCCGGTATCGTCAGTTTTACCAGTGCGATGCCGATACGGTCGGGGCTGCGAGCGTGGCCGCGGACGCCGAAATTTGTGCGATGCTGGCCGACTGTCTTGAAGAAGTAGGCATCGAGCGCGGTGACTACATTGTGCGGGTGAACAACCGTAAGGTGCTAAACGGCGTATTGGAAGTTGCAGGCCTATCAGGTGACGACAAAGAGGCGGAGCGCGGCATTGTTCTGCGCGCGATTGACAAGCTGGACCGTTTGGGCGTGGACGGTGTGCGGGCTTTGTTAGGTGCAGGCCGCAAGGACGAGAGCGGGGATTTCACCGATGGTGCGGGGCTGGATGATGCCAGCGCTGATGTCGTTATGGGCTTTATGCAGGCAAAGCGCGACAGCGGTGCCGAGACATGTGCGCGGCTGCGTGAATTGGTGGGCGAAAGTGTGATCGGGCTTGAAGGTGTCGAAGAGCTTGAAACCATCGCGGACCTGCTGGCGGCTGGCGGTTATGCGGCTGACCGGATCGAGATTGACCCCTCTGTCGTGCGCGGTCTCGGATACTACACCGGACCTGTCTACGAGGCCGAGCTGACCTTCGAGATCAAGGACGAGAAGGGGCGGAGCCGCAACTTTGGCTCTGTCGCAGGTGGCGGGCGCTATGATGATCTGGTCAAGCGCTTTACCGGACAGGAAGTGCCTGCAACGGGTGTGTCGATTGGCGTGGACCGTTTGTTGGCAGCGTTGGACGCCAAAGGGCGTTTGGATACGTCCGCGCAGGGGCCTGTCGTTGTGACGGTGATGGATAAGGCGCGGATGGTGGACTACCTCGCAATGGTCGCGGAACTGCGTCAGGCTGGAATACGCGCCGAGGTCTATCTTGGGAATCCCAAGAACTTTGGTAACCAGCTTAAATATGCAGACAAACGCAGCAGTCCTGTGGCCATAATCGAGGGCGACACAGAAAAGGAAAACGGGATGGTCCAGATCAAGGATCTTATCCTTGGTGCGCAGATTGCAGAGAACGCGACACTGGAGGAATGGCGCGACCGCCCAAGCCAGTACGAGGTTCTGCGCAGCAATCTTGTCGCCAAAGTGCGTGAAATTCTGGAGCTGTACCAGTGACAGTAACACGGGCCCAGACAAACGCGCTGGCCGCAACACTGCGGGCAGGCTTCGAGGCCCACGGTGCGCTGCCGGTCGAGCCGCCAATTTTGCAACCTGCTGAGACTCTGCTGGATCTCTACGGCGAGGATATTCGCGCGCGGGCCTATGTAACATCTGATGCGCTGCGCGGGGAGCAGATGTTGCGGCCTGATTTTACCGTGCCGGTGGTCCAGATGCATATGGCACATGGTGCCGATCCTGCACGCTACACTTATGCGGGCGAGGTGTTTCGCCGTCAGGAACACGACGAAAGCCGCCCGAACGAATTTGTGCAAGTAGGCTACGAGGTGTTTGAGCGGACCGATCCTGCGGCCAGCGATGCAGAGGTGTTTGCCTTGATCTCACAGGCACTTAGCGGGTTGCCTGTCACTGCGGTGACTGGTGATATCGGAATATTGATGGCCGTCGTGCGCGGCCTCAACACAACCGACCTGCGCAAGAATGCCCTGATGAGACACATCTGGCGTCCGAGACGCTTTCGCGCCCTGCTTGCGCAGTTTTCGGGTGATATGCCATCTGCGCCTGCACGCGAGGCGGTCCTGGCAGGAACAGTAGAAGCCTCAGCTCCGCTCGTCGGTGCGCGGAGGCAGCACGAGATTGATGCGCGTATTGCGGCACTGCGCAGCGATGCACAGGCGCCACCGCTGCCGCTCAGGGATGTGGAGTTGATCGAGATGTTGCTTGGTCTTTCGGCACCTATGCCTGCCGCGCTGGAGCGTTTACATGATCTGTCAGTCGATTTGCCGTCAATTGTGCCTGCCGTAGCGCGGGTGGCAGCGCGGCAACAAGCGTTGGCCGCACATGGTATCGATGTCGAAAAGCTACTTTTTGACGCAAGCTATGGCCGTAGTTCGATGGAATATTATGACGGTTTTGTTTTCGGATTTCGGGCAGTTGACCGTCTGGACCTGCCGCTGCTTGCCTCGGGTGGGCGCTATGATGCGCTGACACGGCGGCTGGGGGCCAGACTTGGGGATAATCGCGAAATTCCGGCGGTGGGCGGCGTGATGCGCCCCGGTGTGATGCTGGAACTGGGGGCGGTGATATGACGCTGAAACTGGGTGTCCCGTCCAAGGGGCGGTTGATGGAAAAGACGTTTGAATGGTTCGGGGAGCGCGGCATAACTCTGGCGCGCAGCGGGTCGGAACGCGAATATGCCGGCGTCGTCGACGGGATCGAAGGTGTGGCGCTGGTGCTGCTGTCTGCGGGTGAAATTCCGCGTGAACTGGCGGCGGGGCGTATCCATCTGGGCGTGACTGGTACGGATCTGGTGCATGAAAAGCTGGCCCTATGGGACCAGTCGGTGATCGCAGTGGAGGAGCTGGGATTTGGTCATGCGGATCTGATTATTGCGGTGCCCCAAGGGTGGACCGATGTGGATACCCTGCATGATCTGGACGCGGCGGCGGCGGCGTTTCGCAGCGTACATGGCCACCGGTTGCGTATTGCCACAAAATACCACCGGTTGGTGCGGGAATTCCTGCGCGCAGCAGGCGTGGCAGATTACGCGTTGGTTGACAGTCAGGGTGCAACCGAAGGCACCGTGGCAAACGAGACCGCGGAGGCGATTGCCGACATCACCTCGACGGGTGACACGCTTCGTGCAAACCACCTCAAGGTGCTGGGTGACGGAGTAATCCTGCGCAGTCAGGCTACACTGTGGAAATCGCGCACTGCATCACTGGACATGGACGAACGGGCAAGCCTTGATGCCCTGCTGGCGCGGGTGGGGTGAGGTTATAGCAGGCCGATCTCGGCCAGCGCACGATTGAGCTCGTCGGGTAGAGGCTCCTCCTGCGCGCGGCCTTTTGGAAGGTCCGCAGGGGCATCTGCGGGGGCGAGGTACCGCCAGCCCTGAAATGGTCGGCGCAGGGTGCTGACGGTGGGAATGACCTCATGGTCTAGAACGATGCCGCAGCGGCGGATGCCGTCAATCCCGATCTTCTCGTCCAGTCGAATAATTCGCTGCCGTGCAGAAATCTCGCCCTTGATAACCCAATAGATCGATCCGCCATTGATTATTTCGGCCTCACGCTTGGGCCACATGCGGGTTTGGTGATAATACTGGCCACCGGGTGATAATTCGGCACGGTGCTGTTGCCAGGCAATCAGTTGGGCAATATTTTCAGTGCCCACCGAGAGCTTCATCATGTGTACGAATTTTTTGCTCACAGGCTTACCCACCAAATTATCCACAGACTCAGTTTCGAGCCACATCATAGGGTAGGCCAAAGTGTCACAGATGCAAACTGTGGTGGTTTGTCGCCGGTAATTTCCGAATTTTGGGAGTGGCCTTTGATCTATGTTAAGGTAAGACGGTGCTTCTCAATATACCCCAACCGAGGAATCGCCATGACCCGCTTTGCTGCCCCTATCGCCGAACAAATTTGGGACATGAAATACCGCTTTAAAGCGGCGGATGGCACGCCCCATGATGTGACGGTCGAAGATACGTGGCGCCGCATTGCCCGTGATCTCGCACAGGTCGAGGACGACAAGGAAGGCTGGGAAGAGACGTTTTTTGAAGCTCTGGAAGATTTCAAATACCTGCCAGCAGGCCGCATCACCGCAGGTGCCGGTACAGCGCGCCGCGTGACGCTGTTCAACTGCTTTGTTATGGGAACCGTGCCCGACAGTATGGGCGGGATCTTTGATATGCTCAAGGAGGCCGCACTCACGATGCAGCAGGGCGGCGGGATCGGGTATGATTTCTCGACTATTCGCCCTAAAGGCGCGGACGTTCTGGGCGTCTCGGCAGATGCCTCTGGCCCCTTGTCGTTCATGGATGTCTGGGATGCGATGTGCCGCACGATAATGTCTGCGGGCAGCCGCCGTGGCGCGATGATGGCGACCATGCGTTGTGATCACCCTGATGTGGAGGCGTTCATTACGGCAAAATCCGATGCTGCCCGTCTGCGGATGTTCAACATGTCGGTGTTGATTACCGATCCGTTTATGGATGCAGTCAAGGCGAACGAAAGCTGGGATCTGAAGTTTGACGGACGTGTGTACAAGACGGTGCAGGCGCTGGATTTGTGGAACGCGATCATGAAGGCGACCTATGATTTCGCCGAGCCCGGCGTCATTTTCATTGACCGTATCAACGCGGCAAACAACCTCAGCTATTGTGAGACGATTGCCGCGACAAACCCCTGTGGCGAACAGCCGCTGCCTCCATATGGTGCCTGTTTGCTGGGCTCGATCAACATGGCGCGGCTCGTGACCGCACCGTTTGAGGAGGCCGCGGCACTGGATGTTGGCGCACTCAACGAGTTGGTCGCGACCTCTGTGCGGATGATGGACAATGTTGTGGACGTATCGCAATTTCCACTCGAAGCTCAAAAGCTTGAGGCGAAGAACAAGCGCCGGATCGGCCTCGGGGTGACCGGCCTTGCCGATGCACTTTTGATGATGGGCCTGCGCTATGGCTCGGACGAGGCGGCGCGTCAGACAGAGGATTGGTTGCATGCGATCGCACGCGCCGCGTATCTGGCCTCGGTGGATTTGGCGAAGGAGAAAGGTGCATTTCCGTTGTTTGATGCCGAAGAATATCTGGCCTCCGGCACAATGCGAATGATGGACGAAGACGTTCGCGAAGCGATCCGCGAGCACGGAATCCGCAATGCTCTTTTGACCTCTATCGCGCCGACAGGCACGATCAGCCTTTATGCAGGGAATGTAAGCTCTGGTATCGAGCCGGTGTTTGCATATGCCTATACCCGCAAGGTATTGCAAAAGGATGGTAGCCGGACCGAGGAAGAAGTGGTGGATTATGCCGTACAGATGTGGCGCGATCTCAAAGGCGATGCACCGCTGCCCGATTATTTTGTGAACGCGCAAACGCTGGCGCCGCTTGAGCATGTGAAGATGCAGGCAGCGGCACAGAAATGGGTCGACAGCAGCATTTCGAAAACCATCAACTGTCCCGAGGACATCTCCTTTGATACCTTTAAAGAGGTCTACATGGAGGCATGGGATACAGGCTGTAAGGGGTGCACGACCTATCGCCCTAACGATGTGACAGGATCGGTCTTGTCCGTCTCCGAGGACAAGAAAGCGGCACCCGAAGTTGTAAGCTATGACGGTGAAGAGCCGCAGGAGCCACATGGTGACGTGATTTATATGACAGAACCGCTGGACCGTCCCGAGGAGCTGGAAGGTGCCACCTACAAGATCAAATGGCCCGACAGCGAACACGCTCTCTACATCACCATCAACGATCTGGTGGTTGGCGGGCATCGCCGTCCTTTCGAGGTTTTCATTAACTCTAAAAATATGGAGCATTTTGCCTGGACCGTGGCGCTCACACGCATGATCTCGGCTGTGTTCCGCCGTGGTGGCGATGTGTCCTTCGTGGTCGAAGAGCTGAAGGCCGTTTTTGATCCGCGTGGAGGTGCATGGATGGGTGGTAAGTATATACCCTCGATCCTCGCAGCCATTGGTGGCGTGATCGAGCAGCATCTGATTGCGACCGGTTTCATAGCGGGAGAAGGGCTTGGTCTAAAAACCGACCCCCAAGCCAAAGTGGTGGGACTGGAGCAGCCGCGCGGCAAGGCCTGTGGAAGCTGCGGGCAGTATGATTTGCGCATGGTTGAGGGATGTATGACCTGCGGAAGCTGCGGACACAGCAAATGCGGTTGATGAAGCGCTAAGTTGATGTGAAAGGGCAAGCAATTCGGAGCCATTTCGATTGAATTGTCTGCCACTATTCAGGTCTAATTTATCTGCTGTTCTATAAGTTACTGAAAAATTAAAATTTAAAGCGCCGATCCGACAGGTTCGGCGTTTTCTTTTTGATAGATTCGAGCGCGGTGCTGACCTTGACCGCAGCGCAAAGGACTGTGTTTGTTTGGAGCATAAAACGCATCGCGATATCCGCCTCATACTGGCTTGATGATCTGCCTCCCCACCGTTATTGGCGCCAGAGAAATGCGACTTTTATACCATCCGCTCTTTTTCGCGCGCTGCCTTTCCCCACCGTTCCTTGCCGGATTCGGAAACCGACCAGTAAGCCTGTATATTTCAACGCGTAAGTGACGAAAGTTTAGTTTAGTTTTGAAAGTCAGTCTTGGGTCAAGTCTTCCTCGCCCTCTTTCTTCTTTCACGCCGCTTCGGCAGTACCGGCTTGGAAGTGAAAGCTGTAGTTGCAGATATCCAGGATGTGGAAGCCGTGGGTTAAATGATCGCCCATTCGCTGAAGCCGCTCCGATATCCCGTTTCAAATAATGACCGACAAGCTGTGAGACGGGAAGTTATATGGAAAAAATACCGGGCCCAGTGATACAGGCCCGGCATTTTCAGAAAACTCTAATTAGCATTGTCTCAGTTTGATTAGGTTTCTGCCGTCTCGTCATAGGCAAGCTCGTGGTCGCCGAGATCCATGATCACTTCGTCCTGCTTTGCCCATTCAGCACGGTCTTCATCTGTCGCCATTGGCGAAAATAGCCCGGTAACTGCATAGAACATCCCAATCACGGGCGCAGTCCAGCATGCAAAGGCAAGAGGGATATAAAGCAGGTTGGTCAAGTTTCCATCCATAACGCCCAAACCAAGAGCGGAGATCACGAAAGCGCCACCCGCATTCCAGGGAATTAAGGGGCTCATCATTGTGCCGCCTTCCTCAACTGCGCGACTAAGATTGAGCGTAGAGTAGCCCATACCACGGTAAAGCGGTGCATACATCCGGCCGGGCAGCGCGATTGAGATATACGGATCGCCTGCTACCATGTTCGTCGCAAACGCTGTGCCAATCGCCGACGTTTGCACCGCAGCGAAGCTTTTCACACGGCTGATGATCGCCATGATGATGGCCTCAAGGCAGCCTGTCCGCTCTAGTGCGCCGCCAAATCCCAGCGCAATCAGCATGAGTGATATCGTCCACATCATGGACTGAATGCCGCCAGTATTAAGCAAGCTGTCGATGTCGGCGATGCCGGTGTCGATCGAGTATCCGGACTGTGCAAAAGCAAACACGTCATGTAGGCCAGCGCCTTGCCAGAAAATTGCGACGATAGCACCCGCCACTACACCAAGAAAGAGCGATGGCAGCGGTGGTTTTTTCATCAACGCAAGACCCACGACTACAAAGGCCGGAAGAAGGGGAACAAGGCCAAGGTTAAACCGCTCATTCAGTCCCGCCGTGATCTGATTGATACTGGTGACATCGCCAACGCTGTCGTCAATCAGAAAAAATCCAACTGCAATATATATTACGAGTGCAATAACCATAGCTGGAATCGTCGTCGGCAACATATTCTTGATATGGTCGAAGACATTGGTGCCAGTGACTGCGGGCGCCAGATTCGTAGTATCAGAAAGCGGCGATACCTTGTCGCCGAAGAACGCACCGGAAACAACGGCGCCTGCAGTCCAATATGCGGGAATACCGAAGCCAGCGCCAATTCCCATCAGGGCGAGGCCAATTGTGCCGACTGTACCCCAGCTCGTCCCGAGAGACAGCGACACAACAGCACAAAGGATCATTGCAGCAGCCAGAAATATGGAAGGTGTCAGCAGTGTAAGGCCGTAATAAATCAGCGTTGGCACGGTGCCTGATGCGATCCAGACGCCGATAATCATGCCGACCACGATCAAAACGGCGAGAGAAGGCATTGATACATGGATGACGTGAAAAATACCTTCGCGAATATCCAGCCAGCCCTGTCCGCGCAGCACGCCCAGTAAGGAAGTTATAGCGAGGCCCAGTATCAGCGGAATATGAGGAGTGAAATCGCCGTAGTAAAACAATTGAAGCGCCAGCAATCCCAGCGTCAAAATAACTGGCAAAAGCGCCAGAGGCAAAGATGGAAGCTCTTTTTTGTGCATCGTTTCTGTGTCCCTTTTTCTATGCTAGTCATGCAACGAAAAGCGTATGTTTGTTTCATCACAATGTGCTCTGCTTTAGACCATAGCGCTTTGGGTTTTATTGTCAAAATCGTCCCCGTTGGACCCGTGATTGTGTCGATCGTTTGAAACCGTAAAGGTTTGTAAAACTCGTCTTAACCGTATTGAGATGTTGGAAATGCATTAATTCCGCTGCGTCTTTAATTGTGGCCTCCTACTGGCCCAGAGCGGAGATTGCTCATTCGACCATACGCCGCACGGCAGCTGCACCCGATGTGTTTTTATCTGCGGGAATGGTAGGTTAGTATGCTCGGATCTGTGTGGCCCTTCAGGCTTGCAGCCCGATTTAGGAGCCGCACAACCAGCCTGTTGAAGGCGCGCGCCGAAATCCGCTGACCGGCCAGTTTTAGGAAAAGCCGTATTTCCGACACTGACTTGAAGGGCCGGGATTTGAAGTGGTGTAGTGCTTGCTTGGAATCGTTTTGTTGCGCAACATGATCCGCAGAGACGCACCGTACCGGTGTGTTGTGGGGATACCTGCACAAACGCGGGGGCCCACCGGGAGGATATCAAACATGTCAGATACCTATGATTTTATTATTGTCGGCGGCGGCTCCGCAGGGGCGGTGATTGCAACCAGGCTGAGCGCCGATCCTGCGTGCCGCGTTGCGCTGGTCGAGGCGGGTGGCACGCCACCCGATCACGAAATGATGCCCGCCGCAGTGGCGAGCTTGCAACTCGATCCGCAAGTCGACTGGATGTACACCGCCGATCCGGGCAATGCCGGTCTGGGGCTAGTGGACAACTTGATGCCGGTGCCCCGCGGCAAGATGCTGGGCGGCTCTTCGGGCTTGAATTACATGGCATATGTACGCGGGCACCCCGGTGATTTTAACGCTTGGGCCGAGGGTGGCGCAGAGGGCTGGAGCTATGCCGACGTGCTGCCCTATTTTATCAAGAGCGAGGATCTGGCACCGAGCAACGAAATTTCCGTCGACAGCGAAGCGCATGGCACCGGCGGCCCGTTGGGCGTTTCAGTGCGCTCGCCGGTAATTCCGGCTTCGCGTGATTTTGTGAAGGCTGCGGGTAGCACAGGCATCCCCACGGGTGATTACAATGGGCGCGACCGCGGCGGACCTGCCGGTGTCGCATCGCTCTTTCAAACGACGACCCGCAAAGGGATGAGGTCGAGCACATACCGCGCGTTTTTGGCAGGTGAGGCCGAGAGTCGTGAGAACCTTATGATCATCACCCATGCCCATGTCACCCGAATCTTGTTGTCAGATGGCGACGAAAACTTGACCGCGACTGGAGTTGAATACCGTGATGCACAGGGGGCAGTCCACCAGATCAGCGCCGCGCGCGAAGTGGTCCTGAGTGCTGGGGCTGTTGGTTCGCCACAAATCCTGATGCTGTCGGGCATTGGGCCGCGCCGCGAGATAGAGGCGGTAGATATCGAATGCCGCCACGAATTGCCGGCCGTGGGCAAGAACCTGAAGGACCATCTGCATTGCCCCTTGTTCTTCCCCGCTGCTGGCATCGGCATTCCAATTGCCGAGGTTGGTGTATCCGCAGGACCGGATGCCTTGCGCGCACCCGCAGGGCCGCTGCCCGCTGATCCGGCCGATGATGCGAAGATGTCACCCGAACTTGCCGGTCTCAAGGCAGAGGCAGAGCGGCGAATAGGCCAGTGGATGGAGACAGGCGAAAGTCTTGTGTCCTCGTCACTGTACGATGCGGTTGCGTTCTTTTCGACCGGATTGGGCGATGCGCACAGCCATGATGCGCAGATTGGATATGTGCCCTGCGGCTATGATGCGGGCCTGTTGCAGGACCGGCTGCGAATTGACCTCTCTACGTTCTTTGAGAACTCGGAAAAGACATTGGCCGCAGATCAGGAGAACATGATTCTGCTGGCGAACCCTGTTTTGCCGCATAGTAAGGGCGAAATCGTACTGGCAAGCTCAGACTCTGGCGAAGCACCAATCATCCGGATGAACTATTACACCGATCCTCATGACCTCAAGGTGATGGTCGCTGTAATGCGCAAAGGTCTCGAGATTGCCGCGAACTGGCCCGGCGATATCAAACCCGGACCGCTGAACGTGCCGCCAGCACTTGCCAAAAAGCACGGGTACAAAACGGGCGAGAGACCCAGTGACGCGCTACTGGAGAACATGGCGCTTCATTACTCGACCACCGTCTATCACCTTTGCTCGACTTGCCGCATGGGGGATGTTGTGGATTCAACACTCAGGGTTCACGGAGTTGCAAACCTTCGGATCGCGGACGCAAGCATTATGCCCGATATTATCAGCGGCAACACCAACGCGACCGCAATTATGATTGGTGAAAAAGCATCCGATATGATCGCAGCATATCACGCAGTGCAAACCGCATCTGCCGCATAGGCGCTGAGGCGGGGCATTCTGCCCCGAAGCGGATTAGATGATTTGCGCGGGTCGGTGCCATCAGGGACTGACCCGCGTGAGATGATCGCATGTACCAGAGCAACTTTTTCTGAGGGGCGATAGGTGCTTATCAAGACGCTTGATTTAAAAATAGAAGTTGGCAAGACTGATATCGGAGGATGCGCCGCAAAAAAAATGCGCACCTTTTGTCCTTGGGAGGGGAACACATGAAAAATTCAACACGTGCGGCGGGATTCGCTGCGGCAATCGGCTTTGGCGTGCTGGCTGCATTTGCGCAGCCAGTTCAGGCCAAGGATCTGCTAGCGGCCGGTTTGATGGACCCCACCACTGATGCGATGACAGAGGCGGGGGCGTTCAAGTCTGAAGGCCCCTGGACAATCGGCATGTCGTTTCCGGGGCTTGGGAACACTTGGATCGTCCAGATGATACAGGAAACGAAATTCGAAGCCGCGCAAAGCGAAGGCATCGAAGAGTTCGTGTTTATCGAAGCAGGCTGGCAGCCCGCTAAGCAGGTTGCCGATCTGGAAGATCTGATTGCGCGCAAGGTTGATGCAATCATTGTTGCCCCCATCGCGCCTGCCGTTGTGCAAAAGCAGGTCGAGGCAGCAGTGGCAGCGGGCATTCCGGTAATCACCTATGGCTCTTCCGAGGGATTGTTGCCCTCCGCGGTCGAATTGAATCTCGGGGGTAAGACATTCGGCCAGCAGGGTGGCGAATGGCTGCGCGAAAAGCTGGGCGGTGAAGGCACGATTTGGGTGTTCCGCGGCATTGCTGGCGCAAACGAGGATACGCTGCGTTATGATGGCATGGTAGAAGCGCTCGCCGGTAGCAACATCACAATCGGCTCCGAGGTATTCGGCGACTGGAACTATACCAAGGGTAAGCAACTATGTGAAAATCTGGTCTTGTCGGGCCAGCCCGTCGACGGGATTTGGTTCTCGGGCGCGGACATGACGCGCGCGTGTATCGATGTATTCAATGACATCGGCAAGCCGCTCGTGCCGATGACAGGAGAGGGTAACAACGGATTTTTGCGTATCTGGTCGGAGAATGAACTCGACAGTGTCGCGCCCATCTATACTCCCGGTATCGGACCCGCACTGGTGCGTGCGACAATTGCGCTGCTCGAGGGTGAGCAACTCAATAAAAGCTATTATTCGGATCCCGCACCTATCACCAACGAAACGCTCAAGGACTTTTACCGTGCGGATCTGAGCGATGCGTTCTGGGTCACCTCGACCCTGCCGGACGCGGAAGTTAACGAACAGTTCAAACGCTGATTGCGCGGTAGATGACGCAAGCGGCGTCCCTGAAGACAGTGCAGGCGGGCAGGGGCGCGCCTGTACTGGTATCGTTCAACGCGGTCAGCAAGCGGTTCGGCTCGACCGTGGCGCTCGCTGGTGTGACGCTTGAGGCAGTGGGCGGTAGCGTCCATGCTGTCACTGGTGAGAACGGTGCGGGCAAATCGACATTGATGAACCTGCTGGCGGGCGTGCTGCGCCCTGACGAGGGCACAATTGCCCTGTCGGGCAGACCTGTCGTGCTCGACAGTCCCGGTGCCGCCCGCGCCCAAGGGGTCTCGACAATTTTTCAGGAGCTGACGCTGCTGCCAAACCTTACTGTTGCCGAGAACCTGTTTCTGGGCCGCGAGCCGCGGCGTTTTGGCCTGACCGACACTGGCGAGATGCGAAAACGCGCCAGGGCTGCTCTCGCCAGATTGGACAGTAGTATTTCAGTGGATAGTTTCTGCGGGATGCTTTCAGTCGGAGAGCAGCAGATGGTGGAGATTGCCAAAGGAATCGTGGCGCAGGCTGACATCTTTATCCTCGACGAACCGACTGCCGCGCTCAATGCTCCAGAAGTACAAAAGCTGGCGGAATTGATTGCCGTGCTGCGGGCCGAGGGAAAACTGATCTTCTATATCAGCCACCGGTTGGAAGAGATTTTTAATTTTTGTGACACTGTATCCGTGATGAAAGACGGGCAGCTGGTGGCGACCCACCCGACGGCGGCGATTGACCGTGACACACTGATTTCGTTGATGGTTGGGCGCGAACTTGGACAGTTGTTTCCGCCTCGTAACACGAGCATCGAGCAGCGAGGTACAGTGCTCGAAATGCGCGGTATTGCAACGACTGCCTTTGATGCGCGGGTATCTTTTGCTCTGGCGCGGGGCGAAATTCTGGGTCTTGCGGGATTGGAGGGGCAAGGCCAGCGGGCACTTATTCGCGCTGTGTCCGGGCTTGAGCCGCCTATAGACGGAAGTGTGACAAAGATTGCCGCAAACGGTGCGCGGTCGTTGTTGCAAAGCAGCGTTGTCGCAACCGCCCGTGCAGGCATCGGCTTTATCCCCGAGGACCGCAAGACAGAAGGGCTTTACCTGCCTTTGTCTATCGCAACGAACATCACTCTGGGAATGTTGCGCGAGCAATCGGTATGGTCCCGAGCGCGGGTCGCCGCTGGCGAGATTGAGACGCAGATGAAAAACATGCGAGTGGCTGCCGCCAGCACACAGCAGATCGTAGGCGCGCTTTCAGGTGGCAATCAGCAAAAGGTGATGATCGGACGCTGGCTTGCCTCGAAGGTGGATGTTTTGCTGATCGAAGAGCCCACACGCGGTGTGGACGTTGGCGCCAAGGCCGAGATTTATGCATTGCTGCGCGCCTTTACCGATGCCGGCGGTGCCATTCTCATTACATCAAGTGAGCTGACGGAGGTGATCGGCCTGTGTGACCGCATCGCCGTTGTGCGCGAGGGTGCGTTGGTCGCTGAATTCGCAGGCATCGACGCGACAGAGCAGATCATTATGCACGCGGCCCTGACCGGATCGCAAACACACCCGCAGGAGTTGCCGCAATGACATTCAGCCAAATTATGAGATTCCCGGGGCGATCCGGTTTGGGAATTGTGGCGATCGGTTTACCAGTCGTGATGTTTATCACCATCGCATTTGCCACGCCTAATTTTTTGACCGTCCAGAACATGTCGAATGTGAATGCTCAGATCGCGGCGCTATTGATTGTTTCGCTGGGGCAGATGATCGTGGCGATCAGCGGCGGTATTGATTTGTCTGTGGGATCGGTGGTGAGCCTGACAAGTGCCATCATCGTTTCTGTTGATCCGGCCCTTGCGGTGCCGCTGGCACTGGCGGCGGGATTGCTGATCGGGCTGGTCAACGGCGTTGGGGTTGCTGTGTTTTCGGTGCACCCACTGGTTATGACACTGGCCAGCATGACTTTCTTGCAAGGGCTTGCCCTGTTGATCCTGCCGGTGCCGGGCGGAAATGTGCCGGACTTCCTCGAGGCGATGGTCGGGTTCAAGCTGTGGGGGATGCCTGCAGCGTTCTTTTGGTGTTTATGTTTTACGGTGCTGGCGGCGGTTCTACTGAGCAAGACCCGCTTTGGCCTGCGCCTGTTTGCGATCGGTGCGAACCCCGAGAGCGCGGCGCGCAACGGCGTTAATGTCAGGGCCAGCCGCATAGCCTGTTACGTTCTATGCTCACTTGCGGGTGTGATGGCAGGGTTGTTCCTCGCCGCGCGTGTAGCTTCAGCTGATGCAACACTCGGGGCGGCTTTTGGCCTTGAATCCGTCACTGCCATCGCGCTGGGCGGTGTCCAGCTTGCGGGTGGTATCGGCAGCGTGCCGGGTGTGATTGCGGGTACTATCGCGCTGGGCCTTATGACGAACGGGATGAACCTGATCGGTGTGTCGCCGTTTATCCGTGCAGCAGCAACAGGCGCGCTGTTGCTGGTGGCGATCAGCCTTCAGCCGCGAAGGACAATCGGCGTATGAGTGCCGCGCAACAAACAGGTGCGAACCGGACGGGCGCACATCGAAATTCGGTGTGGCGCAACGTTGCGGGATTGGTGTTCAGTCTGCCGTTTGCCTATCTCGGGACGGTGTTGCTGTTGGTTTTTGCGTATTTCACCCGGCCCACTCTTTTGTCTCCGCTGCTGCTTTTGCTGATCTTGCGACAGGCGGCGCCACTGGGCCTTGCTGTGATCGGGCAGGCGCTTTGTATGCGGGTGCTTTCGCTTGACCTGTCCATCGGGGGAGTGATCGTCGCAGTGAGCTATATCCTCACTAGCGGGGTGCTGCCATTTTCCGATCCGGTGCTTATCATCGCCTGTATAGCGTTCGGCGTATGTATCGGTCTGATCAACGCGTTTTTCATTACCCGCCTAAGAGCATCCTCGGTCATCGTAACGCTCGCGATGGCGATGATACTGACGGGCATTGTCATTTCGATGGGACAATTCCGTGCCCCTGGTGATGCGCCGGAAATACTGCAGTATCTGGGACAAAAGCGGATCGGTATTGTACCGGTCGCCTTATTGGTCTGGATCGCGTTGATGGTGCCTGCTGCGCTGTTTCTACGGCTCTCTGTTTTTGGCCGCTATGTTGATGCCATCGGGGCCAATCCCGGTGCAGCGTGGGCTTCGGGCATCCCTTATGTGCGTGTCGTCACCATCGTGCATGTGCTGTCGAGCCTGTTTGCCGTATTCAGCGGGATGCTCCTCGTTGGATTTGTCGGAGTTGGCAGCATGGATATCGGCGGCGACCTCCCGCTGATTTCACTCGCTGCGGTCATTTTGGGAGGGGTTACTTTCGGAGCTGGCAAAGGGGGTGTGTTGGGCCCCGCAGTTGCGGCCTTTATGCTTACCTTCAGCTTCAATTTGCTGACCAGTCTGGGCTTGGGCGAGCCAGGCAAACTTATGCTGCAAGGCGCGATTATCGCAGGCGCTGCGATGATTTATGCTGCGCGGCGCGACGCATAGAAACCGGAAATAAAGGACAAGGTCATGACAGCATATCTGAAAGGCGCGGAGCCATTTGAATTCACCGGTAGCCGTGCATCGGTCCTGGTGCTGCACGGCTTCACCGGCACGACCCAAAGCATGCGGTATCTTGGCGAAGAATTGCACCGCAGGTTCGGCTTTAGCGTGCTGGGGCCATGTTTGCCGGGACACGGCACATCACCCGACGAGATGGAGAAGACAGATTATAGGGATTGGGTGGGCGCGGCGGAGGATGCGCTGCGTGATCTGGCGAGCCGCGGTGATCCTGTTTTTGTGACGGGATTATCGATGGGCGGTATGCTTACACTCGGGCTGGCAGCGCAATTTGGCGATCTGCTTTCGGGGATTGCACCGATCAATGCGATTGCAGGTGTAAACGACGGAGGGCTCGCCGAGGTGGTGATGACGCGCAATATGCCGGAACGCGTTCCTGGTATTGGCTCCGATATCAAGGCGGCGGGGGTTGAGGAACTGGCTTACGCCGAGGTGCCTACCGCCTGTTTACGCAGTGTGTATTTGGCGCAGGCCGCGATTGGTGATATTTTGCACAAGGTGGTGTGCCCAACGCTGGTGATCCAGTCGCGGGAGGACCATGTGGTGCATCCGGATAATGCCTACCGGATCATGCGCAAGATTAATGCGGTAGACCGCCGGTTGCTGTGGCTCGAAGAATCGTATCATGTGGCCACACTGGATAACGACAAGGCTTTCATCGCTCAGCAGATCGGGGCGTTCGTTGACGGGATACTTGCTAGGGCAGAATAGCTCTTTACCCTATGTTTAGGCCTGCGCGATAAAATCTTTCCCAGACGGTTTGGTTTGCGGGATGCTCTATGGCGCTGCGTTGTGTTCAGTGGCACGTTTGTTATTTTCTGATGCTTGTCGCGGCATTCCCGGTTGTGTCCGCCGCTGACAACACTTCGCTGCGGATGGACTACAATGCATTCGATCACTCGACTTTTTTCAGTCCCGACCGCATTGAACCGGAACCGCCAACGCATAGAGGAGATGTTGCGGGTGCTATTGCCCACACCACAACAGGCGAGGTCGTTGCTGGCGAAATCACCTTAGCTAATATTTCCACTCGAAGTCCCGCGATTGTAGATGAGCAAAAAGTTGCAGGAGCATCCTCGCAAGATTCCGAACAGACCGGTGATTTGACGACACGGTTTGGCGTTGTAAAGGAGAGACAGTGGCTCCGTCAGCGGCTGGTTTCTCCACACGGGATAATGAGCTATCCGTTTTTTTGGTGGTTGGTCGCGTCCTGCACGCTGATTATTTTGCTGTCAGTGTTTTTAGTGTGCCAGGCTGCTACATACAGAAAACGTCTAGAAAATTCGCAACAGGACAGCAAACTCAATAGCTTGCTGGTAAGTGCTCTTGACCAGATTGCAGCTTCCATCGTCATTTACGACAGTGATTTGCTGGCAATCCATTGGAACGCCGGGTTCGAGCGGGCATTCCCGAGCCTGATCCCTGACTTCGAAAATGGAAAGTCGATGCCCGAAATGATCGCGCAATCCTATCGTGACGGGACAATCCAGTCAGACATGACCGACACGGAGATAGACTGTTTTGTCGATGGACTCATCGAAAAAATGCGAGACGGCACTTCGCCAACGCGGACTGTCAGGTTGGGTGCGGGACAGGCGTTCGAAGCGCGCGATTTCAAAGTGGGAGCAAATAATTATGCCTCGATAAGAGTGGACGTGACGCGTTTGCAGGATCAACAGGATACGATAGCCGATCAGGCGAAGCGGCTGGAAATCGTGAACGGTCAATTGCAATCCTTCGCGTTTATTGCCGCGCATGATCTGCGTGCACCCCTCTATCAGCAACAAGCGCTGATGGGGTTTATCGTGGAGGATATGGCAGAAGCAAGGATCACGGTACCTCCCGAGGTTCAGGCAAATTGGACTGTGATCGAGGCGCTTTCGGGTAGGATGATGGTGCTGATAAAAGACCTGTTGGCGTTTGCGCAGGCAGAGGTGAAAGATCAACCAAAAGATCTGGTTTCTCCGTCGAAACGTCTGGAGGATATTGTGGCGTTGGTTAATCAGAAAGCTGGTTTTGAAGTAGTGATAGCGCCTGATATGCCTGAAGTGCTGGTCAACGCGACCGCGTTTGACACCGTCATGCGCAACCTCATCTCGAACGGAATAAAACATCACGACAAGCAGAAGGGGAGGGTAACAGTTCGCGGGCAGGTGGATGGAGCGTTTGTTCGGATCAGCGTAGAAGATGATGGTGTAGGTATTCCATCGCAACATATCGGCACAATTTTTGAGCCGTTCAAACGTTTAAGCGCATCTGGAGATGGTATCGGGCTGGGTCTGGCTCACATCAAGAAAACAGTCGAGGCGTGGGGCGGCAGTGTATCGGTCACGCCTCTGATGCCCCGTGGAAGTGTCTTTGCGATTACAATTCCCAACCACCGCCTGACCTTGATCTCATCTTAAATGCCATTTGCAAGGGTAACTGGCTGACTTATCAATCGCTAATATCTGCTGCGAAACCGAAACCATTTGGCCGGTGATTTGCGTTCCGACGATTTCGAATGTTCGGTCGCATCGTTGAAAAAATTACTACCGCCACATGTCGCAATAAAAGTGACATATGCTACTGACGTTAGACCGCATTAGCGGACGTGGCTCGTTTAAAATATTAGATTATTGTCATCGCTTGCCCCTTTGAAATGCGGTGAATGCGTCGGCTGTGGAGCGAATTGAAGATAATCATATATTGTACCAGCAAGCGAGGTGATGACAGTGTGTTCAACTAGGCTCCGCCACTCTATCCAACCGGCGATGACGGCATCAGAAAGATCGCAATGTTATTCTCGGGGCCGGGGTGTAAGAAGCGCCTGACACCCCGGCTCATGTTTCAACAGATTAAACAGATTGCATGAGCGACACTGCACCGGTCCAACTTGGATCATCGACAGCTTGTGCCAGAACAGCAGCTACATCATCGCGGGTAGCAGTTGCACCGACATCAACCTCATCGCCAAAGCGTACATCGCCTGTGCCGTCTTCATCGGTTAGACGAACGGGGCGAAGTATGGCATAGGGGATCCCTGATGCTTTGAGATGCTCGTCAGCTTCGTGTTTCGCCTGAAGATAGTGGGCGAGTTCGCTGTCCGGATCAGGCGTTTCCGCACCCACCGTACTGAGCATGACAAATCTTTGCACACCTGAAGAAGACGCGATGTCGATTAAGCGTTTCGCTCCGTCACGGTCAACTTTATCCGTCATATCAGGCCCGGTGCTACCGCCGGAACCTGCAGCAAAGATGACAGCATCACATCCTTCGCATACATCGCTTTTTAGGTCGGTAAGGTCGCCTGCGCGCAGTTCAGTACCCTGTGGTAATTGGGACGTGTCGGAACTCTCCCGTGCTAAGGCAACAGGCGAATGGCCGTTTTTGATCAGGTCGGCAACAAGGCGTGTACCGGTCTTGCCGGTGGCACCAGCGACTAGAATTTTCATGGTAAGTTCCTTTCGAATAATAGCGACCCGCAGTACATAAAAACGGCACTGCGGGTCGGGGGAGGCTGTGCCGCGCTCAGGTTAGCGGTTCAAAAACGGATAATCTGTGTATCCCTTTTCATCGCCGCCGTAGAATGTGTCCTGATCTTGCTTGTTCATATCTGCACCGGTCCGCATCCGGTCTGGCAAATCGGGGTTTGCGATAAACGGACGGCCAAAGGTCACTGCATGGGCACGCTCTTCAAGGATGGCCTCAGAGGCGGAAGACGCATCGTAACCACCGTTAGCGATGAAGAACCCAGTGTAGTGCTGCTTGAGGCGAGCAAGCAACTCACGGCCTTCGTCCTCTCCCTCGCTTCCGGGAAAGGCCTCGACGACATGAAGGTAGGCGAGCGCGCGCGCATCCAGCATCTTGTAAACTTCCGTAAACAAAGCTTCGCTGTTGCTGTCTGAAATGTCCCCAGCCTGACCCAGAGGAGAAAGGCGCACGCCGATACGGCCTTTTGGCCAGACCGCCTCAACTGCATCAAGAATTTCTTCTAACAGGCGCATCCGGTTCCCGATGGAACCGCCATAGCTGTCAGTGCGCGTGTTTACCCCGTCTTGCAAAAACTGGTCCAGAAGGTAGCCATTCGCAGCATGCAATTCGATGCCATCGAACCCTGCCTCTTTGGCGCATTTAGCCGCGTGGGCGTAATCCTTGATTATCTGTGCAATTCCTTCGGATGTTAGGGCTTCGGGCTTCGAGCACTGCTCGAAACCGTTCTCGGTGAAGGTTTGTGCGTCAGCTTGAAGATCGGATGCTGAAACGGGTGACTTTCCTTCGGGCAGCAACGATACATGACTGATGCGCCCCACATGCCAGAGTTGACAAAAAATCCGGCCGCCTCCTGAATGCACAGCGTCTGTAATTTTGGACCAGCCCGTGACGTGATCGTCAGTGTAAATGCCGGGTGTATCAAGGTATCCTTTACCGAGATCACTCACTTGCGTGGCTTCGGAAAAAATGAGGCCTGCCGAGGCGCGCTGGTTATAGTAGAGCTCCGCCATGCTGCTGGGGGTACCATCACTCTGGGAACGGTTGCGCGTAAGTGGCGCCATGAGGACGCGGTTAGGCAACTCAAGATCGCCCAGCTTAACGGGCGTAAACAAATTTGAGATCGGTGTCATAGTTATCTCGCTCTTATAAAGTTACGTGCGTTGCGGATGCTCAAGATGGCAAATAAATCGCCTTGGCATTGGTAAATTCCTTCATGCCAAAACCGCCATGCTCACGCCCAAAACCCGAATCCTTTACGCCGCCGAATGGCATATTGGGGTCCGCTGCGCCGAACGAATTGATGCGGATCATGCCCGTGTCAAAGTGGTCTCGCGCCAGCTTGATCGCTTTGTCTTCATCTTTAGTGAATATTCCGCCGCCAAGGCCGTACCGGCTGTCGTTGGCAATTTTCATGGCATCCTCATCATCTTTTGCGCGAATGATTGAGGCAACAGGGCCGAAAAGCTCCTCATCGTAAGCGGGCATACCTGGCTTTACGTCTGCCAATACGGTCGCGGGATAGTATTGTCCGGTTTCATTCTTGGGATTACCGCCACACAAAAGGGTCGCGCCAGCGGATACGCTTTTGGTCACTTGCTCGGCAATAGTTTCAAACTGGCTTACGCTCGACAGAGGTCCAAGCTGCGTATCGTCCTGAGCGGGATCGCCCATTTTGATAGCTTTCATCTGTTCGACGAAGGCTTTGGTGAAGACATCATATACAGCATCAGTCACGACAAAACGCTTTGCCGAGACGCAGGTCTCGCCGTTGTTGTAGATCCGTCCCTGCACGCAGGTTTTTACAGCCAAGTCGATATCGGCATCCTCAAGTACAAGATACGCATCGTTTGACCCCAATTCGAGTACGGACTTCTTGAGATTTTTTGTAGCAACCTGACCAATATGGCGGCCCGCGTTATCGCTACCTGTCATGGTCACGCCGCGAACATGCTTGTGCGCGATAAGCTCGTCCGAAGTGTCGTGATCAATTATAATCACTTCAAAGAGGCCCTCGGGCAATCCCGCCTTGTCGCAAATCTCCTTCAGCATCAGACCGCTACCGGTACAGATCTCGGCGTGCTTAAGGACCACCGCATTCCCCGCAATCAGGTTTGCAGCAAGAACACGCACAGGCTGATAAAGTGGGAAGTTCCACGGCTGTATGCTATATATGACACCAATCGGGCAATGCGCCACGATCCCGCGCTTCTTTCCTCCAGAGTGTTTGCGCTCTTCATCAGCAAGAGCGTCAGGTCCATGCTCGGCACTGTATTCGAACAGCCTTGCGCATAGCTCCACCTCGGTTTTGCCGTCACGCAGCAATTTGCCCATCTCTTTGGTCATAAGCGCCGCCAACTCGTCGGAATGGTCCCGGATAGCTGCAGCAATCTTGTGCAAAAACGGGGCGCGTTCGCTGTGGGTTTTCGTTTTCCAATCAAGAAATGCTGCGTGCGCAGACTCTACTTTTTCGAAAGCGGCATCCTTTGTCATGATGTCGTAGTATGCGATTTTTTCGTCTGTCGCGGGATTGATTGTGGTGATCTGTGTCATGGTAGGCCTTTCGGGTTCGTAAGACATTTAACACGGCGTGAACACGCACGCTTCATGAGCGTGGTGCTGCTATTTGTGCCGGCATTCGTTAATTAAACCTCCCGTACCCAGCAGTCGTTCCGCTCACGATGAAAGATATTCCTTCGAGAGACGCCTTGAAATCGAGGTGCAGCAGGCCACGTGCGGCCGTGCTAAGGATCTGTCTCAGAGCGAGCGGGCCGCGCAGGATGTGCCCTAAAATCTTGCCGTCCGCTGCGATGATCTTCGCGGCAAGTTTGCAGTAGCTCAACAATACAGAAAGGGAACAGGGTGGTATTTTCTGCGCGGTGTAGACCTGAGCTTGGTACATTTACCCTGTAACTCTTCGGTTCTAAGTTATGAGTTTTCACTTGGGCATGTGGTCGAACCAGCTTTTTCAACGCTCCCCCCGATAACGCTATGATGCACTAAGGCGGCTCCATACCGCCCATTGCACGAGAGCCTACCATGAACGCAGCGAGATCAGCCTTTTCGCTCCTGATGGGGCGATTGGGCCGCAAAGCCGGTTTCATCATAGGCGGCGTTTCTGCCATCTTTGGTGCGGCATTGGAAAAAATGGCGCTTTTTCCTTAAGCTTCGTATTGCTGTGTGTGGCGCCTATGGCCCTTGGGCCAGCGCTTTCGTGCTACCATTACTTTCGTTTTGCGGTTGCAGCAATTGTGAGCACTCAATGGCAGCCGCTTGCGATACTCCTGATGTTAACATCGGTGGTTTGGTGGCC
This sequence comes from Sulfitobacter guttiformis, assembly GCF_003610455.1. NCBI lineage: Bacteria > Pseudomonadati > Pseudomonadota > Alphaproteobacteria > Rhodobacterales > Roseobacteraceae > Sulfitobacter > Sulfitobacter guttiformis. Next base: position 2,420,372 of record NZ_RAQK01000001.1, read on the forward strand.
GCGTTCGCGGGGCCGCACCTATTCATCATCGCAAAAGACGCCTTTGCGCCAATCCCGCTGGCGGGTGCCTATGCTGCAATCGGTCAAGTCACTGTTGTTGGGCTTGCTGGGCAATTATTTGTGCGCATGCCTGAGGTCGTTGCTACGCCAAGGCAGGCCTTTCACAACCGCATCGCTGCGTTGTCGGTGTTGAGGCAGGGGCGCGTGCGTCGCACAATGGGACTTGGCGTTGTATCAATAGGCATGATGGTTTTCTCAAGGTGCCAACCCCGCTCGCTATGATCGGAGGGGGGCTGAGCGTGGACGCGGCGGGAAATGTGATCCGCTGGAACGTGGTGGCGATGTTCGCGCCAAGTTTTCTCACCGGATTTCTGATCAAGCGTTTCTGCGCCGAGCGTGTGGCCATGGCAGGTCTTTCATTGCTGGCACTGGCGGCGGCGGTTGCGCTAAGTGGTCTGTCGGTGGATCATTCCTACATCTCGCTGGCGGTGCTTGGCGTGAGGTGGAACTTTGGCCTTATTGGCGCGACCAGCATGTTGGCCACTACGGTACCAGTACATGTAACGGCGATGGTTCAGGGGGCAAACAATACCATCATCGCCCTAGTTTCGGCGATTTGCGCTTTTGCGGCAGGGGTAATTGTGGCGAGCTTAGAGTGGCCCGTGCTTGCAGGCATCGCCATGATAAGCTTGCCCGGAGCCATGGCGGCATTTGTCTTTTCGCTGAGTGCAGCATCGTTACGGGCGCGGTGGGTATCAAGGGTAAAGTGTATGCGTTAGGGCGGACACCCAAAGGAGGGCTCAGTCTTTGCCCGAGCGCAGGGCATGTCGTTCCATCGGTGTGAAATGTAAAACCTTGCGGGCGCTTTAGTACGTTCAGGACTGAAACACTTGCAAAGGTGGCGATCCCTTGAGGACTCGAACCCCAAACCTGCAGATTAGAAATCAGCTGCTCTATCCAGTTGAGCTAAGGGACCGCTGCGGCTGTATATGCGCGATGCAGACAGGGCCATCAAGGGGGGTGTGTGTAATTACAGGCTACGAAACCACTCGGGCAGTGTGGTACGGCAGACATAATTGATGAAGGGCGGCTTAACGATGCCGCGCTTTGGGTCGCGCACGGGGTTTTCGCGGATTTGGGCATAGCCGAGTCCTTTTGCCTCGTCCCACGGCAATTCGTTGGCCGCGGCCGTTTTGCGGAAAAAGCGCGCTGCGTGGAAGCCGGGGTTGGACCAGCCGTTCACGCTCCATTCCTCGCCCACGCTGTCTGCCACAGATTGCCGCACAGCGTTTGTATCCGCCAGAGCGGCCAGATTTGCGTGCTTGAGATGAACAAAAAAGACATCCTCCGGCATCTCGAAGGGGAAATCAGCGGTTTTTCGGTAGCCACAGAACACCCCGTGCCAGCGTAATGGGATAGCTTTGCGCACCGCCCATGCCTTGCTGTAATTGCCTGTCACGCATGCAGTACTGCGATGTGCCAGCGCCATATCCGTCGGGTCGAGCGGTTTGTCGCCCTCTACCTCAGCCAGATTGAGGCCTAGAGCGAACAGTGCCGGAGCATTAGTTGTTTTGAACATCTCCTCGAAGGAACTGTAGGTGTTGGGATTCAGGCAAACCAATTCGTCTGCGTCGGTTTGGATCACCCAATCGTATAGATTTCCCAGCCCCGACTGGATCCCGTTGATCACCCGAAGGCGCACGCGGTCAAAATTCTTGAGCTGCTCGCGCGGGATAGTGATTATACTGGCGTCGGGGCAGATTTTTGCAATCTCGGGATCAAATCCGTGCGAAATGACATAGAGGTTTCGCGCACCCAGATATTTGGAATAATGGCGGTACCATTGGTCCAAGGCCCAGTAGTCGCGGTAGACCATCGTGATGGCGCAGATTTTCATATTTGTATCCTCGTCCGTCATTGGCGTAGCGTCCGCAGGCGCCGTGTTCAAGGAATTGCGCGCCAGCACGGTGAAAATCTCACTGAATGTGGTACCTGCGCTGATACAAAGGCTTGCATCGGCGCGATAGCCCACGCATCAGTGTTACGTGCCGGATTTATTTGAAAACAGCGAACACTCTCTTGCCGCTCTTGGCTGGTCTCCGTTCTTTGAAGAGCAGCGAGACGCAGAAGAGGCGCATCTCGTACCTTTGCGTATTGCCACGGTCCATCGGGCACGGATGAGTGCGCAAGCACAGGCAGGGCGGGTCAAGCCGGTATTGCCGCATGGCATGAAGACGACCGATTTTGCAGTCGGTGACTGGGTGCTGGCCGATCCAGAGACGGGCGTCATCGTGCGTCGTCTCGAGCGGCACGCGCTGTTGCAGCGCAAGACTGACGGTAGCCACATTCCCCAACTGATCGCGGCAAATGTAGACACATTGTTTATCGTGACCTCTTGCAACGACGATTTCAACCCCGCGCGGCTGGAGCGTTATCTGGCTCTTGCCAACGAGGCGCAGACAAACCCGGTCATCGTGCTGACCAAAGCAGACAAGATCGAAAATGTTGCACAATACGTCACTCAGGCCGCTGCATTGCAACGGGGGTTGGAGGTTGTGACCGTGAATGCCAAACTGCCTGATGCAGCGACTGCGCTCGCGCGGTGGTGCGGTGCGGGTCAAACTGTTGCGTTGGTCGGATCGTCGGGTGTGGGTAAGTCGACCTTGCTCAATACGCTGGCGGATAAGTCTGGTGACGAGGCCCAGCTGACGGGCGGTATCCGCGAGGGGGACGCCAAGGGGCGGCACACGACGACATCGCGCTCCCTTCACGAGATTGCTGGCGGCGGCTGGGTGATTGATACACCAGGAATCAGGACCCTGCACGTGAGCGATCTGGCTACAGGTCTTGATGTTTTGTTTGCAGAAATCACCGAGCTTACGCCGCTGTGCAAATTTCGCGACTGCACCCATGCCCACGAGCCAGGCTGCGCTGTATTAGCGGCTGTGAAAGCCGGAATATTGGATAGCGCACGGGTTGATCGCTGGCGCAAGCTCTCGGATGAAAATGCCGCCAACACCCCGCAATCAACGGGCGCACGGGGTAATAAGTCTACAAAAACACCGCAGCGGCGGCGATAGGGTGGGCGCGCCCTTGTCAGATACCGCCGGAAGCGTTTATGTTAGCGCTAACCTGACTGCGAGGAGGAATTCGTCGTGACCGTGAGCAAAACCTTGAGCGAAATCACCGACCGCATTGTGGCGCGCAGCGCGCCAAGCCGCTCCACCTATCTGGCGCGGATGGAGATGGCCCGGCGCAAGGGGCCGTCCCGCGGTCACCTTTCTTGCAGCGGTCAGGCCCATGCCTTCGCAGCCGCTGGGCCGGATCAGGGCGCGCTGGCTATCGGGCAGGGCGGGAATTTGGGGATAGTGACAGCCTATAACGATATGCTGTCCGCGCACCAACCTTATGAACGGTACCCGGCGCTGATCCGCGATGCTGTCCGCGCGAATGGTGGCACAGCACAGGTGGCGGGCGGCGTGCCTGCAATGTGTGATGGCGTGACACAAGGCGAGGCGGGGATGGAGTTGAGCCTCTTTTCCCGCGATCTGATCGCTATGGCGGCGGGAATTGCGCTAAGCCATAATACATTCGATGCGGCGGTGTTTTTAGGCGTCTGTGACAAGATCGTGCCGGGTCTTGTGATTGGCGCGCAAATCTTTGGTCATATGCCCGCTGTGTTCATCCCTGCCGGACCGATGACCAGCGGCTTGCAGAATGATGAAAAAGCCAAAGTCCGTCAGCAATTCGCGGCAGGCGAGGTCGGACGTGATGCGCTGATGGCGGCGGAAATGGCTGCCTATCATGGGCCGGGTACCTGTACATTCTATGGTACGGCGAACACCAACCAGATGCTGATGGAGTTTATGGGTCTTCATTTGCCTTCGGCCAGCTTCATTAACCCCGGCGCGGAAATTCGCGATGCTCTCACCATTGAGGCGGCGCGGCGTGCCCTGTCATTGAGTGATTTGGGCGATAATTATACTCCGGTGTGCGAGATATTGACCGAGAAGGCATTTGTGAACGGAATTGTCGGGCTGATGGCGACGGGTGGCTCGACCAATTTGCTGATACACCTGATTGCGATGGCACGTGCGGGTGGCATCATTCTGGACTGGCAGGACTTCTCGGATATCTCTGACATTGTGCCACTGCTTGCGCGGGTCTACCCCAATGGCCTTGCAGATGTGAACCATTTTCACGCCGCCGGTGGCCTTGGATACATGATCGGGCAATTGTTGCAGGCTGGCCTATTGCATCCCGATACTCTGACGGTCGCGGGCGCGGGACTTCATCACTATACAAAAGAGCCGTATATGGAAGGGGCTGCGCTGGCGTGGCGGGAAGGCACTGCCGAAAGCTTGAACACAGGCATCCTTCGCCCTGCATCAGAACCGTTCCAGACCTCCGGCGGGCTCAAGCGCCTGTCAGGAAATCTTGGGACGGGCGTGATTAAGGTTTCCGCCGTGGATCCCTCGCATCATGTTGTCGAGGCGCCTGTGCGGGTGTTCCATGATCAGAACGAGGTGAAGTCCGCGTTCAAGGCGGGGGAATTCAACGGTGATGTGATCGTCGTCGTCCGGTTTCAGGGTCCAAAGGCAAACGGCATGCCTGAGTTGCACAGTCTCACGCCGATGCTGGGGATTTTGCAAGGCCGTGGGTATAAGGTAGCATTGGTTACCGACGGGCGAATGTCGGGGGCGTCGGGCAAGGTGCCCGCTGCGATCCATGTCAGTCCCGAGGCGCTGGATGGCGGACCGATTGCCTATCTGCGCGACGGGGATGTGCTGCGCCTTGATGCGGTGGCAGGTACGCTCGCGATCGTGACACAAGGCGTGCTCGATCGGGAGGCGGTGACCGCTGACATGAGCCACAATCACTTTGGAACAGGGCGCGAATTATTTGCGCCTTTCCGCAATGCTGTTGGAACTGCCGATACCGGCGCCTCCGTTTTCGGGAATTGAACATGAAGAATAACACTGCCTATATTCGTGAGCTGGCCGCCCTCGCGCCCATTATTCCTGTGCTGGTGGTTGAGGATGTGGCCCATGCCGTACCATTGGCCGAGGCACTGGTGCGCGGCGGATTGCCGGTGCTGGAGGTAACGCTGCGCACGCCTGCGGCGCTCGGTGTAATTGCTGCAATGGCCACGGTGGCGGGTGCACGGGTTGGGGCGGGGACGCTCGTCACTATCGCAGACGTTGAAGCGGCCAAAGCGGCAGGAGCGACGTTCGGGGTAACACCCGGTTCTCCAGTGGCACTTGTGGATGCGTGCCTTGCGGCGGGCCTGCCGCTGCTGCCCGGTGCCGCGACAGCAACCGAGGCAATGACCCTGCAAGCCCGCGGGTTCGAGGTGTTGAAATTCTTCCCTGCTGAAGGCGCAGGGGGTATTAAAACGCTCAAAGGCTTGGGTGGGCCGCTGCCCGGTTTGTCGTTTTGCCCCACTGGCGGGGTCACGCCCGAGAATGCGCGCGACTATCTTGCGCTGTCAAATGTGGTCTGTGCCGGTGGAAGCTGGATTGCGCCCTCGAACCTTGTGAAAGCGGGCAAATGGGACGAGATCGAAGAGCGCGCCCGCCACGCCGCCGCCTTGCCGCGTTAGGGTTTCACCAACTCGCACAGAACATCATAGGCGGTGTTGATGTCGTCCTTTGAGCAATCAAACTGACCTATCTGGAAACGGATGACCACCGCGCCTTTGACCCGTGTCTGGGTAATATATATCCGGCCGTCATTATTGAGGCGCTCGACAAAGGCCAGTTGTCCTGAATCGTCGCGGCCCATCACTTTGAATGTGAATAGCGACAGGATGGGTTGTGTCACCACCTCGAAGTCGGGATGGGCATCCAGTCTTGCCGCCAGCGAGTGCGCCCAATCTACGTGATTACGGATGCGCGCGCGTAGGCCCTCAAGACCATAACTGCGAATTAGGAACCATAATTTCAAGGCGCGAAAACGGCGCCCCAACGGGATCGTCCATTCGGAATAATTGGTGACCGGCGCGCCTGCGGTTTTCAGGTACTCCGGCTCGATTTTGAGCGTGTTAATCTGGTGCTGCGGATCACGCAAAAACTGGACCGAGCAATCGAACTGCGCACCGAGCCACTTATGCGGGTTGAAGACGATACTATCGTATCCCTCGACACCGGCCCAGAATTCATCGCGGTACTCTGGACAGATCATCGCTGCGCCAGCCCATGCGGCATCCAAATGGGTATAGAGACCTTCGGCTTTTGCAATTGCCAGCACGGGATGGTGAAAATCATAAGCGCCGATACCCGTACCGCCGGTGATTGCGATGATCCCTGCGGGGATGTATCCGGCCGCGCGGTCCTGTGTGATGCGTGCGGCCAGTTCTTCGGTATCCATCTCGTAGGCGTGGCCGCTGGTGCCATTGCCGATCTTCACCAGATTATCCTGTCCGATCCCCGCGACCCAGATGGCACGGTCGACGGATGAATGGACTTCTTGCGAGCAATATATTCTTAGACGCCCCAGACCAGACAGGCCTTCCTTGTTTCCGCGCCAGTTGAGCGCGATTTCCCGCATCGTCAGGACCGCTGACAGGGTTGCGGATGATGCACTGTCTTGAATAACGCCTTTAAACCCGTCTGGCAGGCCCAGCGCCTGACGCAGCCAGTCGATCATCACGCCCTCCATTTCCGTGGCTGCGGGAGAGGTTTGCCACAGCATGGATTGCGCGGCGATGGTGCTCACAAGCATTTCGGCCAGCATCGAAGGAGGGGCCGCATTTGCGGGGAAATAGGCAAAGAAGCGCGGGTGCTGCCAATGTGTGATGCCGGGCATAACGATCCGCTCGAAATCGGCTATGATCTGTTCCATCGCCTCGCCCGCCTCGGGCGGCGTCACCGGAAGGGCGGCAGCAATATCGCCCTGTTCGGTTTGTGCGCGAACCGGAAGATCACGGATACCCTTATGGTAATCAGCGGCCCAGCGGGCGATATGTGCACCCCAATGTTCGAATTCATCCCAGTTCAATGTGTGGCCCCTTTTCAGCGTGTGTGCTGGCTTTGCTATGTCTACCCGAAGGTAGGCGCATCACAAGATGCTGGTGCAGTTTCGCTCCGGTTTGATCTTGCGCCTGACGCGCAGCTTCCCGAGCGACTGCCCCTCGATTAAATTGGCATTCCCGAGTTGAAAAAGCTCTACGCGTCTGTATCCCCGACATGACGTTGGCGAACTGGGCCACGATATTTGGCGGTGTATTTTTCGTCCACCTCCGAGCCGTCGTACATAAACGGAAGGATACCTTTTCCCAACGACTTGCCGCGCATCGCTTTGATATCATCTTCGGATCTTGTAACCCGCTGGGACATCCGGCGGCCCCATTGTGCCAGCATTCCGTAAAGTTGCTCTATCTGCGGCTGGTGCGCCTGTCCTTTTGCCAGATCGTGGAATTCGTCTGGATCCTCGATCAAATCAAACAACATCGGGCGCATGCCACCTTCCGCGTGGATCAACTTGAACCTTCCGTCGAACACCATAAACAGGCGCGCATCGCGTGGCTCGACCCCCAATTTGGCAGCATGCGGCGTGCATGAATAATCGTATTCGGAGATGGCAAATGTGCGCCAGTCCGGTGTCTCGCCGCGCAGCCATGGCAGCAGTGACCGACCCTCGATTATGTGATCGGGGACTTTGCCGCCCGCAGCTTCGACGAAGGTTGCGGCAAGATCAATACTCTCGACCAGTGCATCGCAGGTAGTGCCGCGGGTAGGATGGGCCGTTGAGCGCGGGTCGTACACAATCAGCGGTACTTTCACCGATTGCTCGTGGAAGAGGTCCTTCTCTCCGAGCCAGTGATCGCCGAGATAATCGCCATGATCCGATGTCAGCACAATCATCGTATCTTTGAGGGTATCTGTGGCCTCCAGATGGTCGAGTAGGCGGCCAAGCTGGTCATCGCATTGCTTTATCAGGCCCATATACGCCGGGATCACCTTTTCGCGGACCTCGTCGCGCTGGAAGGCCTTTGCTACCTTATTGTCCTGATAGGCGCCATAAACTGGATGCGGGTTTTCGCGCTCTACCTCGTGGCGGCGCGCCGGGGGGACATGCTCGCGGCCGAACATATTATGGTAGGGGGCGGGGACGATATAAGGCCAGTGTGGCTTGATAAAGCTGACGTGTGCACACCACGTGCCTGTTGCCTGCTCCATAAATTCGATCGTCCTCGAAGTCAGCCACGGCGTTTCACTATCTTGCTCGGCGATGTTTGCAGGCTCTCCCGCGTTGCGGAACATCCAACCGGATGCAATCTGATCGTCTGTGATGCCGGCATTTGCATAGTCGGCCCAAGGGTTCTCGCCATCATATCCTTTAGACTTCAGATATTCATTATAGGGAGAGCGTTTTTCGTCATAATAGCCATCCGGACCGTACCCCCAAAGACCATCATCGCGTATCCAAGTATCAAAGCCGCATTCGGCCTGCCGCGCACCGATCGTGCTGTCGGGTGACAGGCCTAAACGTTCCATCCCCGCTGCATCCGCTTTCATATGGGTCTTGCCCAGCAGCCAGCAGTCCATGCCCAGCTTGCGCAGATGGTCGCCCAACGTCTGCTCGCCCACACGCAGCGGAAAATTGTTCCATTGCGCCCCGTGAGACGAGGCATAGCGCCCCGTATAATAGCACATGCGGCTGGATCCGCAGATCGGGGATTGGACATAAGCATTGGTAAACTGCACGCCCATTGCTGCGACACGGTCAAAATGCGGTGTTTTCAGATGTGGATGGCCTGCACACCCGAGATAGTCGAACCGGAGTTGGTCGTACATGATAAAGAGAATATTCACTTGGCAGTCCTTGCTGGTGCGGACATCTTTCATGACTCAAGTAACCACATTCCGCACAGAGGTTTCCAGTGGCAAAGCGTGGCATCAATGACGCAATGCCGCGGGGGTTGGCATTCGAGGCAATGCATCCTTGGAGGGAATCACCGGTTCGGGTTAAACGGTAGGTCGCTGTGGGGGCGAACATTACAGGATTGTCTTATGATCAGACACGCCACTGGCTTGCTCGCTGCACTCGTTCTTTTACTTTCCCTGGTACCTTCGACGGCTGACGCCGGCGAACGCCAGAAGCTGGGTTATGGCCGGCTCATCACCAATGATTACTTTGGCGATGGTCAGGACCGTTGGCGCACGGGGTCTTGGACCTCGTCGCGTGTCTGGGGGCCCGAGTGGACCGGACAGGTGCCAGCAGGTTTTGGCGACTTGATAGAGCTGCGTATCGCCGCGGAGATTATAGCACCCGATAACCTCGCCAATCCAGACCCCTCCGACCGCCCCTACGCCGGCTCTGTCTCTATCGGGGCCCATACGCATTTCAAATGGGGCGGCTTTGACACTTCATTGGGCGGTGACCTTGTCCTCTCAGGGAGTGGTACGGGGCTGGGAAGTTTCCAGCGCGGGCTACACAAGGTTCTTGGTGTGCAGCGACCTTCGGATAGTACGCTTGATGCGCAGATAAGCGGTATCCATCCCACGGTTGTGGGCGAGATTGCGCGCGAGGTTGTGTTGGGCTCTGCTGTGCGGATGCGCCCGTTTCTTGAGGGACGTGCAGGCGCGGAGACCCTTGTGCGCGCCGGTGTTGATCTGACATTCGGGCGTTCCGGACAAGGCGATATGATGGTGCGCGAAAGTGTGACAGGCCAGCGCTACCGTGTTGTGACCGCAGCGCAAAACAATGGCTTCGCCTTCTTGTTGGGTGCAGATATCGCCCATGTTGCTGACAGTATCTATCTTCCGACGGGCAATGGTGCGGAGCTGGCCGAGAGCCGCGATCGCCTCCGTGCAGGCGTGCAGTGGCAGGGCGAGCGTGCTTCGGCCTTCTATGGATTGACCTATATGGGCGAGGAATTCGAAGCCCAATCCGAGGGCCAGCTTGTCGGGTCCATTCGCATAAACCTGAGTTTCTAGTAGGTTTATTCGCAACAGTTCTTACTGCGATGCCTGTTTATACTTCCCAGACCAAGCCAACCTTGTTAATCTTAGGACAATAAAAAAAATATAACGAGGCAGGCGGGCAGTAAATGGTAACGGGCTTTCGAGGCACGTTCGTCATATCATGGTCGCAAACAGAAATTGATGGTCTTGATGCTGCACCAGTGCAGGCGTTGAGTGTTGGAGCAGCATGGGCATGGCGCGGTGACGCTGTGCGTGTGGATGGGCCATCAGATGTTTTGCGACTGGACGATGCGGACGGAACAGAAAATTTGCGAAAACGTGCAGCGCGCATGGTGCATCGCCTTGTCGGGACTGCACTTGAGCGAAAGGCCGGTCCGCGCAGCTGGGAAAAAGATACCGAAACGTCACCTCTGATGGACAACAGTTTTGTCGTCACTGATGGTGGCAAAAGCTACAGTGTTACACTGATCGAGGTGGGCGGCGGTAGCCAGCCGTTGCTGATGTTTCTCAACGAGATGCCGCCGCGCAATTGCGATCTTTGGATCGTGCATCACACTCTTGGTGCTGTCACCGCCCAGCACAGTGGCGGTCAGCAGACAGGCGTGATTTGCTTTACTCCGGGCACCCGCATTGCCACAGGTGACGGCGCGCGTCTTATCGAAGATTTGCGTGAAGGAGATATGGTCCAGACGAAGGACAGTGGCTTACAGCCGCTGCGCTGGATTGGGCGGCGGCGTATGACGGGCGCGCGCCTGTTCGCGATGCCCAAACTGCGGCCCATCCGAATTGCGGGGGGCGCATTGGGTCTCGCGCGGCCGGAGGATGATCTGCTGGTCTCGCCCGAGCACCGTTTGCTGATTAAGGGGGCAGTGGCACAGAGCTTGTTCAATACGCCCGAGGTGCTGGTAACCGCAAAAGATCTGATCAATGGCACTACCATCACGGTGGATATGCAGGTGCGTGACGTCACATACATTCATGTTCTTCTGGACGAGCACCAGATACTACTGGCCAACGGACTGGAATCAGAGAGCTTTCATCCCGCATCGGCAGCGTTTGCATCGCTGGACCAGACCGACCGCAAGCGCCTGCTGGCCGAGTATCCCCAACTTGAATATGATCCGCATACCTATGGTAGCTTCGCGCGCCGAACGCTTTCGCCTTCAGAAGCCGCGATTATGCGGCACGCTGCCTGACATATCCACTCGTGCTCGTAAGGGGCGGCATCAACAGCCGCCCCGTGTTGCTAACCCGCTTTTCGTGCCTCAATTAACGCCTTGAGAATGCCCTTTGCGCTGTCGCTGGCCCAGTCGGCATCACCGCGCAGGCGCGCGACCTCGCGGCCTTCGGGATCAACAAGCACAGTGATGGGCAGGCCGAAAATGCCCATCTGACTCGCGAGTGCGGATTTGGGGTCCTGATGGCGCGGCAGATTTGAAATACCGGTTTCTTCGAAAAATTTAGTTATTCCTGCAGGTGAATTGCGCCCTGTGGCGATGGTCAGGACCTCGAAATCATCTCCGCCCAATTCTGTTTGCAGCTCGGACAGATGCGGCATTTCCTTACGGCAGGGCGCACACCATGTTGCCCAAAAATTCACCAGTACATATTTGCCGCGATAGTCCTCAAGCGTGCCGGCACCTGCGCCATCTGCCAACTCGAAGGGGGCATTGGAGGTGGCCTTTGGCGTACCATGCACTGCCAATTTCTTCATATCGCCCGCTATCAGCGGGGTGATGATATCACTGTCAGCAGCAAGTGCGGGGTTTGCACCTGCGGTGAGGGCCGTATAGACGAGAGCGAGTAGTAGTTTCTTCATGGGTCCCTCCGGGGGATAGGCATATGGTACACGATACTTCAAAGACTTCGAACAAAATGTGGGGCGGCCGTTTTGCTGCTGGCCCTGACGCGATCATGGAAGCAATTAATGCTTCGATCAGTTTTGACAAGCGGATGGCGGCCCAGGATATTGCCGGGTCTCGGGCCCATGCAGCGATGTTGGGTGCACAGGGTATTATCGAGCCTAACGATGCAGAGGCCATTCGGGAAGGCCTGCTCACGGTCTTGTCAGAAATCGAAGCGGGAACGTTTCAATATTCGACAGCCCTTGAGGATATCCACATGAATGTGGAGGCGCGCCTTAAAGAAGTCATAGGTGAGCCGGCGGGACGTTTGCACACTGGGCGGTCACGTAATGATCAGGTGGCGACGGATTTCAAACTTTGGGTACGTGACCAGTTTGACGCAGCCGAAGGCGCACTTCTTGCACTGATCAGGGCCTTGCTGGTTCAGGCCGAAGAGGGCGCCGATTGGGTCATGCCCGGCTTTACCCATTTGCAGCCTGCCCAGCCCGTAACATGGGGCCATCACATGATGGCATATGTCGAAATGTTTGGCCGTGACCTGAGCCGCATGCGCGATGCGCGCACGCGGATGAACGAGAGCCCCTTGGGTGCTGCAGCGCTCGCCGGTACGTCCTTTCCGGTTGACCGTGAGATGACCGCCCACGCGCTGGGATTTGACCGGCCCTCGGCAAACAGTCTGGATGCGGTCAGTGACCGTGATTTCGCGCTTGAATACCTTGGTGCCGCCAGTATCTGCGCCATGCATCTCAGCCGCTTTGCCGAAGAGCTGGTGATCTGGTCATCGGCACAATTTCGCTTTGTCACGCTGTCGGACCGTTTCTCGACCGGTTCCTCCATTATGCCGCAAAAGAAAAATCCCGACGCCGCCGAGCTGATCCGCGCCAAGATCGGACGTATTTTCGGGGCCAATGTTGCCCTTATGATGGTGATGAAAGGCCTGCCGTTAGCATATTCCAAGGACATGCAAGAAGACAAAGAGCAGGTCTTCGATGCTGCTGACAACCTGATGCTGGCCCTCGCCGCGATGGAGGGGATGGTTCGCGACATGAGCGCCAACCGCCCGCAGCTTGCCGCCGCTGCGGGCAGCGGGTTCTCGACCGCGACCGATCTGGCCGACTGGCTGGTGCGGGTATTGGGCCTGCCCTTCCGCGATGCGCATCATATCACCGGAACACTAGTGGGGATTGCGGAAAAACAGGGCTGCGACCTGCCTGATCTTACACTTGTGCAGATGCAAACGGTCCACGATGGAATCACGCAAGATGTATTTTCTGTTCTGGGGGTGGAAAACTCCGTAAACTCGCGCACATCATACGGTGGAACAGCCCCCGCGCAGGTACGTGCGCAGGTCGCACGTTGGAAAGGGATCTTAGCTTGAAAAAGGTTTTTATGTTGGTTGCTTTGGCCCTTACGGCCTGTGGCGTTGACGGTGAACCGGTCCAGCCTTCTGGAGGCGTGAATGTCACGTTGTCGAATAATGGCTTGGGCCTTGGCGCGAACGTGGGCGTTGTGAGAGGGCCTGTCAGCGTAGGGCTGGGGCTATGAAATACCTGACCGCATTGTTGGTGGTGGCATTGGCTGCCTGTGGCCCGCCCGACCGCTCGGCAGCACGCGAGGTTTCTCCACGGCAGGAGCCCAGCAACACGACCCCGGGCGTGCACGTCTCCGGCAGCGCCACGGTTGGCGTAGTGCGTAGGTTCTGATGTCTGTTTTGCGTTTGATTTATCTGGCACTGGCGATCTGGGGCGCAGTGCATCCGATGTATTACTTCATCCAGTGGTTTCAGGATAACACTTGGGATATTATGGCGATGGTTGATGCGTGGCATGCAAACGCTGCCAGCAGCGGTCTGGTCTGGGATCTGACAATTGCGGCGGTGACGCTCACGGTTTGGATCATCGCGGAGGTGGCCACGAGGCGCAATTGGACCGCTCTCATCGCGATCCCTGCAACGTTCTGCATCGGGGTTAGCTGTGGCCTACCGCTCTATCTGTTTTTGCGGTCGGCACCTGTCCGTTAGGGCGGATTTGAGTTTAAAGGAAAGTAAAAAATGGATCATTTCCTGTATCGGGATGGCGCGCTGTTTGCCGAGGATGTGCCTGTGGCCGATATTGCAGCCGCCGTAGGCACGCCATTCTACGTGTACTCCACTGCCACGCTTGTTCGGCATTTTCGCGCATTTGATGAAGCGCTGGCCGGCATGGATCACTTGGTTTGTTATGCGATGAAAGCAAATTCCAATCAGGCGGTTTTACGCACTCTCGCGCAAGCGGGTGCCGGGATGGACGTGGTAAGCGAGGGTGAATACCTGCGTGCGCGGGCTGCGGGGGTACCGGGGGACAAGATTGTATTTTCGGGTGTGGGCAAAACGGAACGTGAAATCCGTGTCGCGCTGGAAGGGGGCATCCGCCAGTTCAACGTCGAGAGCGAACCAGAGATGGTAGCACTTAACGCCGTGGCGCTTGAATTGGGGAAGGTCGCGCCCATAACAGTGCGCGTAAACCCCGATGTTGATGCAAAAACCCATGCCAAGATCGCGACCGGAAAATCCGAGAATAAATTCGGTATCCCGATTGCGCGCGCCCGCGAAGTTTACGCCATGGCGGCAAAGTTACCCGGTCTGAATGTAATCGGGATTGATGTGCATATCGGGTCGCAGCTGACCGACCTTGCCCCGTTCGAGCAGGCGTACCTGAAGGTGGCGGAATTGACGGAGCAATTGCGCGCTGACGGTCACGTTATTACGCGGCTGGATCTGGGGGGCGGCCTTGGCATCCCCTACGAGACTAGCAACGAAGCGCCGCCACTGCCGAGTGATTACGGTGCTATGGTGCAACGGACGTTGGGGCATCTTGGGTGCGAGATCGAGATAGAGCCCGGACGTTTGATCGCGGGCAATGCGGGCCTAATGGTTAGCCGCGTGATTTATGTCAAATCCGGCGAGGGGCGGGATTTTTTGATCCTCGACGGGGCAATGAACGATCTGATCCGACCGGCCATGTATGATGCTCATCATGATATCGTCCCAATTCTCGAACCTGCGGCGGGGGCAGAAAAGCAGCCCTATGACGTCGTCGGGCCGGTGTGCGAATCCGGTGATACCTTTGCAAAGCAGCGTGACATGGTACCAATGAAAGCAAACGATCTGGTCGCGTTTCGCAGTGCGGGTGCTTATGGGGCGGTTATGTCGAGCGAGTATAATTCGCGAGCACTTATTCCCGAAGTATTGGTGCACGGCGATCAATTTGCAGTTATCCGCCGCCGACCTACCTTTGAAGAAATGATAAATCGCGATAGTATCCCTGAATGGCTCGAGCCGCATTCCGCGACCTGAGCGCTGCCTTTGAGAGGTTACCATGGTTCAATTCACGTCCGATGATTTGAAACGTACGCTGGAAGGTTTGCGCCGTCCTTTATGGTTAACCCGCTCAGGCATGCGCGCGGAAGGACTAGTGCGCAGTCTTTGGCCTCTTTTGACTGTCATTCTGCTTGCGCTGGGGGCTGCAATGATGGGCCTCCACGAGGTTTTGCCGCTCGAAGCGATATGGGGCTTTGTCGGACTTACGGTGGCGGGGGCGATCTGGGCGTTTGTCTATGCCGCGCGTCATTGGTCATGGCCCTCAACCGCAGATGCAATGGTGCGACTGGATCAAAGCATGCCAGGGCGGCCGCTAACCGCTCTTCTGGATGATCAGGCAATCGGTGGCGGCGACGATGCTTCTGCTGCGGTGTGGCGTGCGCACAAGCGGCGGATGGCGGAACGCGTTGCGCGGGCGCAGGCGGTGCCAGCAGATTTGCGCGTCTCGTCGCGCGATCCTTACGCGCTGCGATATGTTGCAGTTTTAGCCTTCGGTGTTTCGCTGGTATTCGGATCGGTCTGGCGTGTCGGCACCGTAGCCGAAATGGCTTCCGGCAACCAGGGCAGTGCACTATCGGCGGGGCCTGTTTGGGAAGGTTGGGCAGAGCCGCCGCGCTATACTGGTAAACCTACATTGTATCTTAATGATCTGGCGGAGGGACCGCTGGAGCTGCCAGTTGGGACCTTAATCACGATGCGCTTGTACGGCGAGGTTGGCGCGCTGACGGTCACGGAAAGCGTATCTGGTGTTGCTGCGACAGCAGATGCGGAGGCGTCGCCGCTGATGGCTTTTGATTTCAAGGTGACACAAGACGGCACAATGGCCATCGACGGACCCGGTGCACGTAGCTGGGATGTGACTGTGCGTGCCGATCAGGCGCCAGAGATTGTCATTCTGGGTCTTCCCGAAGTTGCGGCCATGGGCGAGATGCGCCTGCCGTTTGCAGCCAAGGATGATTACGGTGTCGAAGCAGGTGAGGCGCGTATCATGCTCGATCTCGCCTCCGTTGACCGCTCCTTTGGTCTGACGCCTGATCCTGATGCGAGGCCTGAAGTTATTGTGCCGCTGCCAATGCCGATTTCGGGCGATCGTGCGGCGTTCGAGGAAAATCTAATCGATGATTTTTCCGAGCACCCTTGGGCCAATTTGCCGGTAATCGTCGCGATGACCGCTCTTGATGCAGCCGAGCAGCAGGCCCAAACCGCGCCGATGCAGATGACCCTGCCGGGACGCCGGTTTTTTGATCCTACCGCGGCCGCGATCATCGAAATGCGCCGTGATATCTTGTGGAGCCGTAGCAATGCACGCCGGGCTGCACAGGTTTTGCGGGCGGTGAGTTATGTTCCCGAGGAGGCGTTCCGCTCCGAGACGACAGCCCTGCGGCTGCGCAAACTGATCGGCCGGATGGAAACCTATGCACGATACGGATTTGACGAAGAAAACCAGAATGCGCTAGCGCAGGATTTGTGGGATCTGGCGCTGGACCTGGAAGAAGGCGATCTGGAGGACGCCCGCGAGCGGATGAAGCGTGCCCAAGAACGGCTGAATGAAGCGATGAAGAACGGCGCCTCGGATGAAGAGATTGCAGAGCTGATGCAGGAGCTGCGCAGGGCAACTGATGATTTCATGCAGCAACTCCAGCGAGAGCAGGCGCAGCGTCAGGATGGACAGGAACAACAGCAAGGTCAGCAGCAAGGCGAGAGCATGCAGATGACGCAGGATGATCTGCAACGCATGATGGACCGCATTCAGGAGTTGATGGAAGAGGGCCGGATGGCCGAAGCCGAGCAGGCGCTGCGAGAGCTTCAGGAGATGATGGAAAACATGCAGATGGCCGAGGGCCAGCAAGGCCAAGG
This sequence comes from Sulfitobacter guttiformis, assembly GCF_003610455.1. Lineage (NCBI taxonomy): Bacteria > Pseudomonadati > Pseudomonadota > Alphaproteobacteria > Rhodobacterales > Roseobacteraceae > Sulfitobacter > Sulfitobacter guttiformis. Next base: position 2,437,381 of record NZ_RAQK01000001.1, read on the forward strand.
CGGGCAACAATCGCCGGGCGAGCAGGCTATGGAAGGTCTGGCAGAGACCCTGCGCGATCAGCAAGGTCTGAGCGATCAGGCCTTCCGCGATCTGCAAGAACAGTTCAATCCTAACGCCCAAGCAGGCGAGAGCCAGCAGAATGAAGGCCGCAATGGCGGGCAGGGTCGCGGCGAAAGTCACGAGGGGCAGCAGGGTGAGGGCGAAGGCCAGCAGGACCGGCAAAGCGGTGAGCAAGGCGGCGGTGGCGAACAGCGTGAAGGCGAAGGCAATGAGGGCCAGGCCGAAAGCCAAGAACAAAACCTTGCAGAGCGCCAACAGCAGTTGCGCGACGAGTTGCGTCGTCAGGAAGGGCGCATGCCCGGGCGAGGCACCCCCGAGGGCGATGCGGCACGGGATGCATTGGGACGTGCTGGCGAGGCCATGGATCAGGCAGAGCAGGACCTGCGCAACGGCGATCTTGCAGAGGCGATCGATAATCAGTCACAGGCAATGGAAGCACTCCGGGACAGTATGCGGTCCTTGGGGGAAGCGTTGGCACAAGAGGAGCGGGGCCAGCAACCGGGGCAAGGCCAGCAGCAGGGAGACCAGCGTGCAAATAATCGCGATCCGCTGGGCCGTAATCAGGGCAGCAACGGCGCTACGGGCAGTGACGAGCAGGCGGACCTGAATGATGATGCCTATGGCCGCGCACGCGAATTGCTTGATGAGATCCGTCGCCGTTCAGGCGAGGCGGCAAGACCGGAAGCTGAGCGTGACTATCTAAACCGCCTTCTGGATCGGTTCTAACCGAAAAATACCGCCAGTAGACTTGCAAAACACCTTGGCTACTGGCGGTAGAAAATCAGCTGCCGCTGCCTTCGGCGGCTGTATCCAGAGATTTGAGCAGGACCTGCACTTTCGCATCCAGCCAACTGCGGCCTTCGTCTATCACGCCTACGTAGCTGTTCAGGGGCCCTTCAAGAGCGGGCACGGCTGCCGATAGTCGCGGGGCGAATATATAGATCACCGCAAGCACAGCAAAGATCAAAAGCATGGTTACGAAGCCTGTACGAAAGCCTTGACGCTTGCGTGTGTTGCTGGGGGCCTCGATAACGGGACCAAGGTCGGCAGAGCCGCCGCGCCCAGCGTCTGAGCGCAGGGTGGAGTTGATTTCTTCGATATCCGGTAACAAGTCGCGGCGCGAGCCGACAACAGGGGGCGCTTGCGGTTTTGGTGGCGTAGATCCGGCTGTTGGCACGTGGGGCGTCTCTTTACCGCGCATACGGGCCATGCGGTCACGGGCCTCGCGCGCACGTCTTTCTGTCTCGTCCTCTTCACGGCTGTCCTCAAGCTCCATCCCAAGATCGGGCTGGCTCTCCAGTCCGTCCGCACGCAGGTTACGGCGCGCGGCCTGTTCTGCTTCGGCCTCCTGGCGCAATATATCCGCGACTGCGGGATCGAGTTGCTTGCGCTGCGGGCTTCCTGCGGGGGGAGGGGGCGGCGGCGGCGGCGGTGCCTGCTCTTCATCCGGTGCGGGCGCATCAGTAAGACCGGACTGGTCTGTCGGAGTGTTGTCAGGGTGATGCTGGAACCATGTCTGGCCACAGTTCGAGCATTGAACATCACGCCCCGCAAAAGGCATCACATCGTCTGGCACTTCATACTGTGCATCGCAATTTGGACAGATAAGTCTCATTTCACGCCCCGAAACACCGGTCTTTGACCTTATTTTCAATTGTTAACATACCTTAGAGCGTATGTTGCTGCGCGAAAAGTGCAATCTACCACGTTTGCCCTGTGGCTACGGATTGAAACCCGAGCGATGCTGGGGCACAACAGGTTAACCGGAGGAACCCGCAGTGATTGAGCTGGAAAACGTAGCCTATAGTTATAGCGGGGGGGAGTTGTTGTCCGACATCTCGCTAAAGCTCGCGCCGGGATCTTTTCATTTTCTGACAGGGCCCTCGGGATCGGGGAAAACCACGCTGATGAAGCTGTGTTATGGCGCGTTGCTGCCGACTGCGGGATATGTGCGGCTGTTTGATGGCGACGTACGGACACTCACACGCGATGATGTGGCGATGGTGCGCCGACGCGTCGGCGTTGTGCATCAGGATTGTCAGTTTCTTGATCATCTGTCGGTGGCACAGAATATCGCACTTCCGCTCCATGTGTCTGGCCGCAGCGGTGAGGCGGACGGTGAGGATCTTGATGATCTGCTCCATTGGGTCGGCCTGACCGAGCGGGCAAATGCCCTCCCAAACGAGCTGTCGGGCGGGGAGCGGCAGCGTGCGGCACTGGCGCGGGCGGTAATAATGTCGCCCGATGTAATACTCGCGGACGAACCTACGGGCAACGTTGACTGGGACATGTCCCAACGCCTGTTGCGTCTCTTGATCGAGTTGAACCGGATGGGAAAAACAGTGCTTATCGCAACCCATGACCTGAGCCTGATCCGCGCCACAAAGGCGCATGTGCAGGCCCGTGTTTTACGCATCGCCAATCGCCGGATCCAGCTTGCTGGAGCGGACCTTTGAGCCGCCTGCTTACACTTTTGCGCAATGCTGTGCGGCCCGATGCACAAGCTGACCGCGTTGTCCCGCCATCTGGCTTCACTGCCCAGCTCACTCTGTTCGCGGCGGGAGCTATGGCATTTCTGGCGGTCTTCGCCCTTGCACTTTCGCTTGCTGCGGGCCGACTTGCGTCGCAATGGGGTGAGGAGTTGGCGCGCTCGGCTACGATCCGCATTGCCGCACCAGCAGACCAGCAGCAGGCCCAGACCGATGCGGCCCTGCGTATTCTGGAGACGACACGCGGCGTTGCGCAAGCGCGGGCGCTGAGCAATGATGAACAGGCGGCATTACTCGCGCCGTGGTTCGGCGCCGAACTCGCCTTGGATACTTTGCCAGTGCCACGCCTGATCGAGGTGATCGAAACTGCCGAGGGGATGGACGCAGCGGGCCTGCGGCTACGCCTTGCCGCAGAAGTGCCTGGTGCAGTCCTCGATGATCACAGCCGCTGGCGCGCCCCTTTGGTCAAAGCGGCATCGCGGCTCAAAACCCTTGGATATGTATCAATGATCCTGATCACGACAGTAACGGCGGCGATCGTTACCCTTGCAGCGAACGCAGCCCTTGCAGCCAATGCGCAGGTGATCGCGGTGCTGCGATTGGTCGGGGCCGTGGACAATTATATTGCGCAAGCCTTCATCCGGCGATTTACCCTTCGCGCGCTTGTGGGGGCGACGGTAGGAACGTTGCTGGGGATGGTTGCGGTACTCCTGATGCCCGGTGGCTCTGATGAAACGGCCAGCTTTCTGACTGGGCTCGGCTTCAAGGGTCTGCATTGGCTCTATCCGCTGTTAATCCCGCCCCTTGCCGCTGGTGTTGCTTACATCGCGACGCGCACGGCCGCGCGCCGCACCTTGGAAGGACTTACATGAATATCGTGCAATGGATCCGCTCGATCCTGTTCTCGGCACAAGCAACTGTGATGTTGCCGGTGATTGGCCTACTCTATGCGCCATGGGCAATGGTTTCCAAGCGGGGCGCCTACGCGGGCTGCCGCGCCTATGCGCGCTGGGTGATCTGGAGCGCGGGATGGATGATCAATTTGCGCTGCGAGGTGCGTGGCACACCGCCTGACATGGGTTGCCTTGTCGCGGCTAAACATCAGTCGTTTCTCGATATTTTGATGATCTACAATGCTTTACCTGCGGCGAAATTCATCATGAAAAGCCAGCTGCGGTACTCCCCTTTTCTTGGGCAATACGCCGTTAAAATGCAGATGGTTTTTGTGGACCGTGGCAAAAGGGGCGCCGCGATTAACAAGATGCTGGCAGATGTAAGAGCGGGCGACCGCGAACCGGGTCAGCTTGTCATCTATCCGCAAGGCACACGCTCTGCGCCGGGAACGGTCATGCCTTATAAGGTTGGCACCGCAATCTTGTATGAGCAACTGAAGCAGCCTTGCTACCCCGTCGCCACAAATGCCGGGGTATTTTGGCCGCGACGCGGTCTTTATCGCCGCGCCGGTGTGGCGGTTGTTGATTTTCTACCGCCGATTTCACCCGGAATGGGGCGTGATGCTTTTGTCGCGACCTTGGAAAAGCAGATCGAGGCCGCTTCAACCAAGTTGTTGGAAGAAACTGGCGTTGGGCATCTGTATGGACCGAATTGAGAGTATCGCAGCGCTTGAGGCCCTGTATGGCACGCCGGGGCAGGCATCACTGCGCAAAGTAGCGGATCACCTGACATCCCAGTACCTCAAGTGGATCATGGCGTCCCGATTGTGCATTGTGAGCACGGTCGGGCCTGAAGGCACAGACGGCAGTCCCCGCGGCGATGAAGGCCCTGTTGTACTTGTGTTGGACGAAAAGCGGCTCGCTTTGCCTGATTGGCGGGGGAACCATCGGCTGGACACCCTGCGCAATGTAGTTTTGGACGGGCGGATCTCTTTGATGTTTATGGTGCCGGGTTCAAACAACGTCGTTCGTGTTAATGGCTCCGCATGGCTCACGGATGATGCTGGCTTGAGGAAGCGGTTCGAGAAAAAAGGACATCAACCATCGACAGTTATCATCATCGAGATTTCAGAGGTCTATAGCCAGTGTGCCCGTGCGTTGATGCGGGCGCAGACATGGGCAGGCGAGGACTTCAGCGCGGATTTGCCGACCATGGGTGAAATATTGGCGGAGGCAAGTAACGGCGTTGAGGGTGGCGCAGAGTATGACGCCGCTTGGGCGCCACGCGCGGCCAAAACCATGTGGTAGGCCGCGCGCGTTGACTTACATGTGGATTGCACCGTCGCCACAGGCGAGTGCCGCTTCACGCACGGCTTCGGAATAGGTGGGATGAGCGTGGCAGGTCATTGCAAGATCCTGCGCCGATGCACCGAATTCCATTGCAACGCAAACTTCGTGGATCAGGTCACCGGCTGAGGGGCCAATGATATGACAGCCAAGGATGCGATCGGTTTCTTTGTCTGCCAACAGCTTTACAAAGCCGTCACCGGCAAAATTCGCCTTGGCACGGGCATTCCCCATAAAGCTGAATTTACCCACCTTATACGCGCGGCCCGAGGCTTTCAGCGTTTCTTCGGTCTCGCCTACGTTGGCAACTTCGGGGTGGGTGTAGATGACGCCGGGGATCAGGGAGTAGTTCACGTGCCCGTGCTTACCCGCGATTTGCTCGGCCACGGCCATGCCTTCATCCTCTGCCTTGTGGGCAAGCATCGGTCCTTCGATCACATCACCAATGGCATAGATGCCATCAACGGATGTCGCCCAATGGTCGTTGACCTGAATTTGACCACGGTCGGTCATGGTCATGTCGAGTGCATCGAGGCCGAGGCCTTTGACAAATGGACGGCGGCCAGTGGCGAGCAGAACGGTGTCCGCCTCAAGCGTGTGCTCGCTATCGTCCTTGCGCAGCTTGTAGGTCACTTTGGCCTTTGATTTAGCTGTTTCCGTCGATTGAACTGCGGCCCCCATTATAAATTCAATGCCTTGCTTTTTCAGCATCTTCTGGAATTGCTTGCTCACTTCGGCGTCCATGCCAGGGGTGATATTGTCGAGATACTCCACAACAGTCACCTCGGAGCCAAGGCGCGCATATACCGACCCAAGCTCGAGGCCGATAACGCCGGCGCCAATCACGACCATTTTCTTGGGCACTTTGCCAAGTTCAAGCGCACCGGTCGAAGTAACGACAGTTTTTTCATCAATCTCCACACCTTTGAGGGGAGCAGGCTCCGATCCAGATGCGATGATGATGTTCTTAGCCTCATAGAGGTCATCACCCACTTTGACTTTGCCGGCTTCGGGGATCGTGGCCCAGCCTTTGATCCAGTCGATTTTGTTCTTTTTGAAAAGAAATTCGATACCTTTAGTGTTGGTATCGACGGTGGATTGTTTGTACTTTTGCATCTGGGGCCAGTCCACGGAAGGCGACTTTCCCTTGAGCCCCATCTCGGCGAAGTTATGTTCGGCTTCGTGCAACATATGGCTCGCGTGCAAGAGTGCCTTTGAGGGGATACAACCCACATTGAGACAGGTACCGCCGAGTGTTTCGCGACCCTCGACACAGGCAGTTTTCAGGCCCAGTTGTGCGCAGCGGATCGCAGCGACATAGCCGCCGGGGCCGGATCCGATAATGATGACGTCGTAACTGGACATGGGGGTCTCCTTGGACAATTTTGGTAGGTGCGTACTGTATCGGGTTGGTACACATCTTATACACCGTGAAGGCAAATTATTTTGGTCTCACAGTGGCGGAAGCAAATTTCAGATCAGCGCCGCGGTCAGCATCGCGACAGTAGCGAGCAAGCCAATGAACCAGATAACCGAACGCCATGGTGCGAGGCCAAATACATAGGCGGGCACATAGAGGATACGGGCACCGAGATAGATGTAGGAGCAGGCGGCTGTATAGGATGTATTCTGCCCCGACAGCTGGGTCGCAAGGACAGCGATGGTGAACAGGATCAGTGCCTCGAAATGGTTGTTCATTGCGCGCTGCAAACGGCCTGCGGTGCCAGTGAGCTGTATAGGATTGTCACGCGGTCCTGCGGCCTTCTTCGGGCCGACTTGCTGGATAGACGTTGCGGAGTAGGCGCTGAACTGTAGCACCTGCAAAAGGGCCGCGAGAGTGAGGACGGTAAGTTCAGGAGTCATTATGCTGTCTTTATGAAAAAATGGCTGGCATGGGTGACAGTATTGGCGTCATCGCTGTGCAACGCGTTAGAACGGGTGATCCACGCATTCGCTTTTGCGCGGTCGTTGACAGACATAAGCGCGAAGGCATGTGTGGTGCTGTCGGCATCGCACCAGATTTGCAGTACGCTAAGACCTGCGTCGCGGCGGGCTTCGTCATCGGCGTTGAAGGCAGTTTGCCATGCGGAGAAATCGGTTACCTCAAAGTGGGCGATCAGTTGCATAATTTTTCCTTTCGCTGTTCAGGACGCGGCCGCACCGGTCCAAACGGTTTACCAAGAAATATATATCCCATGACATAAAGCATTGTTCCGCAAACTACGACAGGAAGTAAAAGCACAAGCCAATCACCAAAATTCACCATTGTCGTATTGTTTGCCAGAAGGTTGGTCTTTGCAATAAAGACCAAAGCGAAAATACCATGGCCGTAAACGATCAAAAGAGCAATCATGCTGGCCCAACGCCCAGCTGCAAGACCGAAGTCAAACCGGCTGGCAGGCAAGGTTGTACGCAGCACAATTAAAACCAGAGCAATAAACAGCGGTCCAAAGGGGAAAAGCCCAAGCAGGAGATTAGCCTGATAGGGTAGAAAACCCAGTACGATAGCAGTCGGAGCGCCAGCCAGACAAATGAGATAGGCAAGAGTGATCCAGTCAAGCGCTGCCGGTCTCATAACGGGGTCCTTTGGATAGGAAAGGCGACACGCGCCTTTCCCGATTGATGTTTACAGATCCATCAGCAAGCGACGCGGGTCCTCAAGCGCTTCTTTTACACGCACAAGGAATGTCACAGCGCCTTTGCCGTCAACGATACGGTGATCATAGCTCAGCGCGAGGTACATCATCGGGCGAATGACGACTTGGCCATTGATCGCCATCGGGCGGTCCTGAATTTTATGCATGCCCAAAATGCCGGACTGTGGCGGGTTCAGGATAGGAGAAGACATCAGCGAGCCATAAACGCCACCGTTCGAGATGGTGAAGGTGCCACCCTGCATATCTGCCATCGAGAGCTTTCCATCACGCGCTGCGGCGCCCTTTTCGGCAATAGCTTTTTCGATTTCGGCAAACGACATTGCGTCTGCATCACGGATAACAGGCACGACAAGGCCGGTGGGTGTACCTGCGGCAATGCCCATGTGAACGAAGTTTTTGTAAACCACGTCAGTGCCGTCGATTTCTGCGTTAACCTCTGGCACTTCGCGAAGCGCATGCACGCAGGCCTTTGTGAAGAAGGACATGAAGCCGAGTTTGACACCATGTTTCTTAAGGAACAGGTCTTTGTACTCGTTGCGCAATTCCATCACCTCGGTCATGTCGACCTCGTTGTAGGTTGTCAGCATTGCTGCGGTGTTCTGGCTCTCCTTGAGGCGGCGCGCGATAGTCTGGCGCAAGCGCGTCATCTTCACACGCTCTTCGCGGCTGGCATCTGATGCTGCAGACGGCGCACGGGGGGCGGCCGCCGCTGCCGGAGCAGAAGACGATTTTGCCGAGGCAAGCGCTTTTGCAACGTCGTCTTTCATCACACGACCGTCACGGCCTGTGCCCGTGACCTGATCGCGGCTGACGCCGGCCTCTGCCATTGCTTTCTTGGCAGAGGGTGCATCCTCGATATCCTTTGAACCGGTTTGAGGCTTTTGCGCTGCAGGGGCAGGTGCCTCTTCCGAAGCGGGCGCTGATGCTGCAGCACCTTCACCCGACGAGATCACAGCAAGCTTTGCTTTTGCGTCGACTGTGTCACCCTCGGCTGCGAGTATCTCTGTCAGGATGCCTGCGGCGGGGCTGGGGACCTCCACGGAAACCTTGTCAGTTTCCAGTTCGCATAGCATTTCATCCTGCGCGACCGCATCGCCGACCTTTTTGAACCATGTGGCCACTGTCGCTTCGGACACAGATTCGCCCAAGGTCGGGACCATGACGTCAACCGTTTCGCCACCTTCGCGAAGCTTTACATCAACAGCTCCGGCATCAATTGACTTTGGCGCTTCTTCCTCAGCAGCAGGCGCACTTGCGCTTTTTGTTGCATCATCTTTTGCTTTTGGCGCCGCTTTCGAACCTGCGTCACCTTCAGACACCATCGCGAGCAGGGCATCGACGCCAACTGTCTCGCCTTCGGCTGCGATAATTTCCGACAGGGTACCGGCAACGGGGCTCGGTACTTCGACAGTGACCTTGTCGGTTTCCAGCTCACAGAGCATTTCATCAACAGCGACAGTATCGCCTGCTTTTTTGAACCATGTGGCGACCGTGGCTTCGGTAACGGATTCGCCCAGAGTAGGGACGCGGACTTCGCTAGACATGATCAGGATCCTTTAACGGTAAGCGCATCATCGACGAGCGCTGTTTGCTGTGCTTTGTGTTGTGAGGCGAGGCCGGTGGCAGGAGATGCCGAAGTCACGCGGCCGGCATAATCCGGGCGCCCGTGTTTGGCTTTGATGCGGCCCAGAACCCATTCGAGGTTAGGCTCGATGAACGTCCAGGCGCCCTGATTTTTGGGCTCTTCCTGACACCAGACCATCTCAGCGTTCTTGAACCGCTCCAGCTCCTTGACCGCAGATTGGGCAGGAAAGGGGTAAAACTGCTCGAAGCGCAGGATATAGACGTCATCAATGCCACGGGCGTCACGCTCTTCCAGCAGGTCATAGTAAACCTTGCCGGAGCACATGACGACGCGCTTGATCTTATCGTCGGCAACCAGCGTGGTTTCCGAGTTGCCTTGCTGCGCGTCATCCCACAGCACACGGTGAAAGCTGGAGCCGGTGGTGAACTCTTCGGCTTTGCTCACAGCTAATTTGTGGCGGAGCAGGGATTTGGGCGTCATCAGCATCAATGGCTTGCGGTAACTGCGGTGGAGCTGGCGGCGCAGGATGTGGAAATAATTTGCCGGAGTGGTGCAATTGGCCACGATCCAGTTATCACCGCCGCACATGGTTAAGAACCGCTCAAGGCGGGCGGAGGAATGCTCCGGTCCTTGTCCCTCATAGCCGTGAGGCATGAGGCATACGAGGCCGGACATGCGCAGCCATTTACTTTCGCCGGAACTGATGAATTGATCGAACATGATCTGCGCGCCGTTTGCGAAATCACCAAACTGGGCTTCCCACAGCGTCAGCGCATTCGGCTCTGCAAGCGAGTAGCCATATTCAAAGCCCAACACAGCATATTCTGACAGCATCGAATCGATTGCCTCGTATTCGGCCTGTCCTTTACGGATATTATTCAGCGGGTAATACCGGTCTTCGGTATCCTGATTGATCAGGGCGGAATGGCGCTGGGAGAATGTACCACGTGTGCTGTCCTGCCCTGACAGGCGGACCTTGTACCCCTCGGTGAGCAAAGAGCCGAATGCGAGTGCCTCAGCGGTGGCCCAGTCAATACCGGTACCGCTCTCGAACATCTCGGCTTTTGCCTCCATCAGTCGTGCGACTGTTTTGTGAACGGGATATCCGTCTGGAATAGTACTAAGTGCTTTGCCCACATCCGCCATTGTCTCGGGGGCTATGGCGGTCTTGCCGCGCTGGTATTTCTTTTCGGTTGGGCGGCCCATATTGGCCCACTTCCCATCAAGCCAGTCGGCCTTGTTCGGGCGGTATTCTTTGCCGGCTTCGAACTCTTCGTTCAGCCGCGCCTGAAACTGCGCCTTCATGTCCTCTACTTCGCCCTCAGGAATGAGGCCGTCCTTTACCAGACGGTGAGTATAGAGCGTCAGCGTGGTTTTCTGTTTCTTGATCTTTTTATACATGACGGGGTTCGTGAACATCGGTTCGTCCCCCTCGTTATGACCAAAGCGGCGATAGCAGATCATGTCGATCACCACATCTTTGTGGAACTTTTGGCGGAATTCCGTAGCAACGCGGGCAGCATGCACCACCGCCTCTGGATCATCACCGTTGACGTGGAAAATCGGCGCTTCGACCACGAGCGCGTTATCGGTGGGGTAGGGCGAGGATCGCGAGAAATGCGGCGCTGTGGTAAAGCCGATCTGGTTGTTCACAACGATGTGCATGGTGCCGCCTGTGCGGTGACCGCGCAGACCCGAAAGCGCAAAACATTCGGCCACAACACCTTGGCCGGCAAAGGCGGCGTCACCGTGAAGCAGGATGGGCATTACAGCGGTGCGGTCTTTATCGCCCAACTGGTCCTGCTTGGCGCGAACTTTGCCGATGACGACGGGGTTCACCGCCTCAAGGTGGGACGGGTTTGCCGTAAGAGACAAGTGAACAGCATTTCCATCAAACTCGCGGTCGGAGGAGGCTCCAAGATGGTATTTCACATCACCGGAACCGTCGACATCTTCGGGCTTGAAACTGCCGCCCTGAAATTCGTTGAAAATGGCGCGATAGGGTTTTTGCATCACGTTTGCCAATACTGACAAACGACCGCGGTGTGGCATGCCGATGACGATGTCGCGCACACCAAGGCTGCCACCGCGTTTGATGATCTGCTCCATTGCGGGGATCAGGCTTTCGCCGCCATCGAGGCCGAAACGCTTGGTGCCCATATATTTGACATGCAGGAATTTTTCGAAGCCTTCTGCCTCGACCAGCTTGTTCAGGATCGCTTTGCGCCCCTGTTTGGTGAACTGGATTTCCTTGCCGTAGCCCTCGATCCGCTCCTTAAGCCATGCAGCCTCTTCGGGGTTGGAAATGTGCATATATTGCAGAGCGAAAGTACCGCAATAGGTCGCTTTGAGGATGTCTGTGATCTGGCGCATGGTTGCGATTTGCAGGCCGAGCACGTTGTCGATGAAAATCGGGCGGTCCATGTCTGCTTCGTTGAAACCGTAAGATGCCGGATCAAGCTCGTTATGGGTGGTGATTTCGCGCATGCCCAGAGGATCAAGATCAGCAGCGAGGTGACCGCGGATACGGAATGCGCGGATAATCATGAGCGCCCGGATGGAATCGAGCACCGCACGCTGGATCTGGTCATCCGAGACCTCGATGCCCTTGGCGGCTGCCTGTGCCGCAATTTTGCTGCCCGCTGCTTTTGCCTCGACAGGCCATTCGCCTGTCAGCGCATTCGTCAGATCGTCGTGCGGCATCGGGGGCCAGTCTGTGCGTGCCCACGATGGACCCGTAGCCTCCGCTTTTACATCGTTTCCATCATCGCCAAGCGCTTTGAAAAACTCTTGCCAGCTCTCGTCAACGGCCGAAGGGTCGTTGGCATAGCGCGCATACATCTGCTCCAGATACTCCGCATTATGGCCCTGCATAAAAGAGGAGGCGTGGAACTGGTCGTTGGCGGGATGGTCGGTCATTGCGAAGCCTCGCTTGAGATCAACTTGACGATTGGGTGAAGGAAAGTCGTGGGGGGATTGCGCCCCCCACAAAAAGTTTAGCCTTTGTTAATGGCTTCTTGGACGGCTTCGCCAAGGGTGGCGGGGCTGTCTGCTACAGTGATGCCTGCTTCGCGCATCGCGTTGATTTTGCTCTCTGCATCACCTTTACCGCCTGCAACGATGGCACCTGCGTGGCCCATGCGGCGGCCCGGAGGGGCAGTGCGGCCCGCGATGAAACCTGCGGTTGGTTTCCAGCGACCCTTTTTACGCTCGTCCGCGAGGAATTGAGCGGCCTCTTCTTCGGCGGAACCGCCGATTTCACCAATCATGATTATCGAGTGCGTTTCAGGGTCGGCAAGGAACATTTCCAGCACGTCGATATGCTCTGTGCCTTTGATCGGATCGCCGCCGATGCCGACAGCTGTGGACTGGCCCAGGCCTAGATCGGTCGTCTGCTTTACCGCCTCATATGTGAGCGTGCCCGAGCGCGAGACAACACCACATGAGCCGCGCTTATGGATATGACCAGGCATGATGCCGATTTTGCAGGCGTCTGGCGTAATAACACCAGGACAGTTGGGGCCGATCAGGCGGGATTTGGAGCCATCCAGTGCGCGCTTGACGCGCATCATGTCGAGAACAGGAATGCCTTCGGTGATGCAAACAATCAGCTCCATCTCGGCGTCGATCGCTTCAAGAATGGAGTCGGCGGCAAACGGGGGCGGCACGTAGATCACTGTGGCATTGGCCTGTGTGACATGGCGTGCCTCGTGGACAGAGTTGAACACGGGCAAGCCGATGTGGTTCTGGCCGCCTTTGCCGGGTGTCACGCCGCCAACCATTTTCGTGCCATAGGCAATCGCCTGCTCGCTGTGGAATGTCCCCTGAGAGCCGGTGAGGCCCTGACAGATTACGCGTGTGTTCTCGTCGATAAGTACGGCCATTGGGGCGTCTCCTTATATATGTTGACGGCTGTGCCGCCCCTTACGTCTGTTTCTTTCTTCGCAAATGCCTATGCTGCGGCATGCTCGAAATTCTGGATATGGTTCGGGACAATCGCGCGCCCCTTAACCGGTGATCTGTGTCTGCCCAGCGATCAGCTTCGCCCCGCTGGGCCGTCGATATAAAGTTCTTTGCCCGCTGCCGTTCCGTCAACGGCGATGCAATAGTTCTCAACCAAGCGCCGCGACCCGAAACCGATCTGGGCCGTTCCCGACTTGAGGGTGTAGAAAACGAAAACAACATCCTCAAAGGCCGCTAAAGGCAATTTTCCGAAGACAGCATCACCAAAGAGACCACTGTTGATCACTGCTTGCACTCGTATGTTGTTGGAGCTGCCGGCTGCACAATAGGTGTCAAATAGGGATTTTGTCTGAGTGGCACCTGATGATTGTCCAGATGCTTTGGCAGTCAGGGCCCGCACAGCGCCCGTTGAAGGGTGCACTGCTTGGGGGCCGTCGCGCACCTCAAGCATTTTGGCGTCTGAACAAGCCGCAAGAGCGATGACCGCAATAAGTCCGCAAAGAACACCCAGCGGGCGCCTCTTGAGTACACATTTATTTACGCTCTGGTACATTGGGGTCATCTTTTCGTTTCACTCAATGGAATAAGTCGTTCGACATTTATAAATGTCTCTTGTCCGGCGCCGTAACTGCGCACGCCAATCTGAACCACTGCAATGCGGTCAGGATTGAGTTTGGCAGCGCCAAATTCGATTGCACCTTCTTGCATACTGAAACCTGCCGGGACGTCGGTTGCGCGCGATGCCAAGCCTTCTTGTTCCAGACCTATCGAAAGCCACTCTGCTGCTGTCGCGATGTCAGAGCCTTCGAACGCAACCTCGCAGCGGCGATCCGTACCCGGTGTCATCTCGCGGCCCGTAACCGGAGAGGGAGCGACAGAGGAAAGTGGACGCAGATCGTAGAAATCTATCCGCGCTCCCGAGGGCCCAACCTTGGCCCGCGCTTTTTCCGCGGTCAAATACGGGCTGAAACAATTGTCGGCAAATGCCTTGCCAACGGTTGCCGCATCTTGTGCCGCCACAGCGCTGCCCGCCGCCAAAGCGGCGATCAGGCAGACTGTAACTGAGGAAGATGCGGCAAACATATGGATCAGCCTTTGACGGCTTTCACGATTTTCTGCGCGCCATCTTTGAGGTTCTCAGCCGCAATCACATCGAGGCCGGAATTGTTAATGATGGCCTTGCCCTCTTCAACGTTTGTTCCCTCAAGGCGCACAACCAGCGGTACTTTAAGACCTACTTCTTTCACAGCGGCAACAACGCCTTCCGCGATAACATCACAGCGCATGATGCCGCCGAAGATGTTTACGAGGATGCCTTTGACCTGAGGGTCTGAGGTGATGATCTTGAAGGCTTCGGTCACTTTCTCTTTGGTGGCACCGCCACCTACGTCGAGAAAGTTGGCAGGCTCGGCACCGTAAAGCTTGATGATGTCCATGGTGGCCATCGCAAGACCAGCACCATTCACCATACAACCGATTTCACCGTCGAGCGCGATGTAGTTAAGATCGTACTTGGAAGCTTCCAGCTCTTTGCTGTCCTCTTCTGTGGTATCACGCAGTTCAGCCACTTCGGGCTGACGGTACATCGCGTTACCGTCAAAGGACACTTTCGCATCGAGCACTTTGAGATCGCCGGAATCTGTGACGATCAGCGGGTTGATTTCAAGCATTTCCATATCGCGCTCAATGAACGCTTTGTAGAGCAGTCCCATCAGGCTCACGCACTGCTTTACAGCTTTTCCTGTGAGACCAAGTTCGAACGCAATGCGGCGACCGTGAAATGCCTGAAATCCAGTTGCGGGATCGACTGAAAAGTTGATGATTTTCTCTGGCGTGTTTTCCGCGACTTCTTCGATGTCCATGCCACCCTCGGTGGAGCAGACAAAGCCTACGCGCGATGTTTCGCGGTCAACCAACAGTGCAAGGTAAAGCTCTGTTTCGATACCGGAGCCGTCTTCGATGTATACGCGGTTGACCTGCTTACCTGCTGGTCCGGTCTGGTGCGTGACCAATGTGCGGCCCAGCATTTTCTTCGCTTCCTCGGCGGCCTCGGCCACGGACTTTGTCAGACGAACGCCGCCTGCTTCCCCGGCACCGGCCTCTTTGAACTTGCCTTTGCCACGGCCACCTGCGTGGATTTGCGCCTTTACCACCCAGAGCGGGCCGCCCAGCTCTGCTGCGGCGGATTTTGCGTCTTCGGCTTTGAGCACGACACGCCCGTCCGAGACTGGTGCGCCGTAGCTGCGCAGGAGAGCTTTTGCCTGATATTCGTGGATGTTCATAAGCGACGGTCCCGTCTTTGGTTCAGATTTATGCGTGGTATACGCAAGGTGCGTAATAATTCCTGAACAGCATTTCCCAGCCAGAGGTAATAATCCAGTGCAAAGTGACATTTGTGATCACGCAGGAAATTTGTGTGATCACAAAATGATGGATATCAGCGGAAAACTGCGTGACCGTGCGGGAGACTGGTCACCTTTTTGCAAAAGATAGAATTAATCTTCCTCAAAAGCGGCGCAAAATATGAAATTCAGGGTTGTTCGGGGAAGGTGTGCCAAGTGCCAAACCGGATTCGATGCGGCTATGCCTGTCCATAGAGTTATAGGAAAGGTTGGCCTGCGAAAATCGGAACGCAGGCCAACGTTGTTTAGAGAGGCATCAGCGCCCAATAGTCGAGATCGAGCAGGACCGTAGGCAAGTATTTGCCATCCTCACTGCGCAGGGCGAATGCTTCGCCTCCTTTAGTTGCGACCAGACGCAAGCGGATCGCTCCAACGCCGGGGGCAGAAGTTTCCGCTTTGTCGAGCACCTCGGACCATGCGCGGATGGTGTCGCCCGCAAGGCAGGGATTGGCATGTGCGCCGCCATTGAGGCCCACAACCATTTGCGCATTTGCCAGCCCATTGAAGGACAGCGCACGCGCCATAGAAATCACGTGACCGCCATAGATCAGGCGGGTGCCATCGGGGCGCGCGGACGTGTCGAAATGCACCTTGGCCGTGTTTTGCCAGAGGCGGGTGGCCATCATATGTTCGGCTTCTTCAATGGTGACGCCGTCGATGTGGTCTATTTTCTCGCCTATATCATAATCTGCCATGCGGTGCGCTTCTCCTGAAAGCGCAAAGTTGTAGCTGGTAAAGTCGAGACCTTCGGGGATCACAAGATCTGTCGCCTTGATCGCATCCGTGAGGGGGGGCACGACCGTTTCGGGGGCGGGCGCGCTGGTGTCGCGTTTGCGAACCATAACCCAGCGGACATATTCCATCACAGGCTGGTCGTGCTGGTTTAATCCAGTTGTACGTACATAGAGTACGCCGGTTTTTCCGTTCGAGTTTTCCTTCAGGCCGATAACTTCAGATTCGGAACGGAGGGTGTCACCGGGCCAAACTGGCAGCAGCCAGCGCCCTTGAGCGTATCCAAGGTTGGCCACAGCGTTTAAAGATACGTCGGGCACGGATTTCCCGAACACGACATGAAACGCGATCATATCGTCGAGGGGGCTGAAGGGGAGGCCGCAATCTTGGGCAAATTTGTCTGAAGAATAGAGCGCGTGGCGTGCGGGGTAGAGGGCATGATAAAGTGCGCGTTCGCCCATTTTGACAGTACGCGGCACAGCATGGGTTAGGATTTGACCGATCCGGTAATCCTCAAAGAAATTACCGGCGTTCGTTTTAGGAGCGTTGGTTTTCATCATTTCAATACGCGCCCAGTTTAGTCTCGGGGGTATACGTGCCTTCGACTTCTTTTACGACACTTTGTCCGCAGCGCATTATGCCTGCGGCGTGGTCCCATGTCTGGGTCGGGGAGCCATAAAGCTCCCAGCCCCTGTTGAGTGCATCGGTGACTTTGTGACAAAATGCGGAGGTGTCTTCCTCCGACAGGAAACGGTAAAGCTTCATTGTATAGGGATCTTTCAGGAAAAGGGATTTACGCCGAGAAGGATGTGAATGCTGCTGATTACAACAAGCATCACGAGGCTGATAACGGCGAGACGGATATAAGTGGCGCGACCGGCGGGGGCGGGGGCGGTCCAAGCAGGCTCTGCGCGGTTGATCAAAATGACCGATCCAACGGCCCATGCTAGCATGCCACCGAACAGAATGATCGAGGCAAGGTCACCGTTGACCAGCAAATGGGCAGCAGCCCAGATCTTTACCGCCAGCAGTTGCGGATGGCGGGTTTTAGAAGCGGGCCATGCCTTAGCCTCTTTGGCAGCAGACGAGCCATAGACCCAAAGCGCGAAGATCATTGCGAGATTGTTGATGCCGGTGAGGAAAGCGGGTGGGTACCAAATATCTATTATTTCGGCGCTGCGGTAGCCGATGATCATCAGGGCAAGGGAGGCGACGATCGCAATCGCGATAGCACCTTTGCCCGCATTGCCGATCGCCGCACGTTGGGCTGGCATCAGGCGTTTGAAATAATGGGCGGCGATCCAGAGGATCAGACCGAGGATCAGAAGGGTCATTGTGGCTACTCCGTGCCGAGGGCGTTGATTGCATCCAGCTTTGCCAGTGTTTCGCGTGCTGTGGCAACATGTAGATTTTCGACGATGCGGCCATCAACAACGGCAACGCCCTGTCCGGTTGCTTCACATTCCTCGAACGCTTCAATCTGCCGGCGGGCAAGATCGACCTCGGACTCTGAGGGAGAGAAGGCTGCGTTTGCGACCTCGAGCTGGGCAGGATGAATCAGCGTCTTGCCGTCAAAACCCATATCACGACCCTGCTCACATTCGAGCTTCAGACCCTCGTCATCCTTGAACGCATTATAGACCCCGTCAATGAGCGCAATGCCGTGGGCCTTGCCCGCCAATACACAAAGGCCCAAACCTGTAAGCATTGGCAAGCGATCGGCGCGGGCACGGCATTGCAGTTCCTTGGCCAGATCGTTGGTTCCCATGACCATGCATTCGAGGAGGCGGTGTGCTGCGATGGCTGGCGCGTTGAGCATACCAGCAGGTGTTTCCATCATTGCCCACAGAGGTATGTCACCCACGATTTCGGCCAGCGCTTCGAGGTCAGCAGGTGAATTCACTTTTGGCAGCAAGATAGCGTCCGCGCCCATCGCGGCGGCCGCTTTTGCATCATCGGCGCCCCATTTTGTGTCCAGCCCGTTGATGCGGATGATCTTCATTCGCGTGCCGTAGCCGCCCGTTTTCAGCGCTTCGCCAAGTGTTTCGCGCGCCGATACTTTCTCTTCGGGTATCACTGCATCCTCTAGGTCGAAGATTATGGCGTCAGCGGACAGACCGCGTGCCTTGTCGAGTGCGCGGGGTTTGGAGCCGGGGATATAGAGAACGGAACGCAAAGGGCGGGTGATTGCAGGCATGAGAGGCTCCTTAGTAAATTTGGTTGCGCAATAAAGTTGCGCATAGAGGGGCATTTTAGGCGGTAAACTGCAAGCCAATTCGCGCCGCAGCGCAGCGGGAAACAGACCCGCAACACAGCGCGGACGCAGCGTTAGCTGCGTTTTCAGGGCTTGTGGAGCAGGGTCAGGGCACTGTCGGAAAGTGCTGGGGGTCGATAAGCCGATCGCTTGTCTGACAGTCCAAGGATCAACTGGCGGGGCGGGCATTCCCGCCGCAGCACACTGGAAGGGCACTGACATGAAACGGATTACTAAACTACTGCACCTTGCCGCGCTAACCGGAGCGGCAGTTGTGTATCTTTCTTCAACACAACAACTTGCTGCACGGTCACAACCAAATTGCGGTCCCCGCGATGCGGTACTGGCCCAATTGGCGGAGCGCTACGGCGAGACACGCCGGTCTATAGGGATCGGATCTAACAATGCTGTCGTCGAGACGTTCGCAAGCGATGAGACCGGTAGTTGGACCATTTTGGTAACGCTTCCGAGCGGATTGACCTGCCTTGTCGCCTCCGGCCAATCATTCGAGCACGTCGTTGAAGCGCTGCCGTCCAAAGGTAGTGACGCCTGAGCGTGGCCAGCGGTCAGGTCAACCCGTCCCAGATGAGTTTTGTGCCTGTAAGCAAAAGCAATACATAAGTAAGCGCGAAAAATGCACGCTCCGGCACGATCCGGTGCGCGCGTACCCCAAGCCATGCGCCAAGCAAAGCAAAGGGTGCAAGCACCAGATTGGCCTGCACGGTTTCCAGCGTGAACATACCGAGAAAGGCATAGGGAATAAATTTCGCAATGTTCACCGCCCAAAAGATTAGCACGGACGTTGCCTGATATCCGGTTTTATCCAGCCCTCGCGACAGCAGGAATACGGCCGCAGGCGGGCCGCCTGCATGGCTGACGAAGCTGGTGAAGCCCACAGTAATGCCCGCAACAAGGCCGGCGCCATCCGACATATGCCGCTGGCCCATCCGCAACCAGCCCCGTTTGACGCTGATCTGCCACATGACAAACCCGACAGACACGACACCGATCAGGAGCCGCAGAAAATCAGGTGAGGCTATGCGGTAGAGGGCGGCGCCAAGGACAACTCCGGGCAGTGCGCCTGAAATCACCAAAACCGCCTCACGGCGGTGCCAGCGGCCCCAATAGGGTCTGAGCGAGGCCACATCGATCAGCATCAGCAGCGGCAGCATCACACCAAGGGCCAGACCCGGATCAACTACAATCGCCAGAACAGAGGAAGCCGCAAAAGCCGCCCCCGAGCCGAACCCGCCTTTGGAGATCCCTGCAAACAATACTGCAGGGCCTGCGATGGCAAAGAACCACAGGTCGAGAATGAGCATCTATGCCTCTTGAATTTGCGCGTTTGTGCTTATGTGTGACATGTAGTTGACTGCTGACCAACTGCTGATTTCGGATATTTGTCCTTTGGGAGGACCACATTATGAACAGTTTTTTTACCTCGGCCGCATTGATGGTCGCTTTGGCTGGCCCGGCGTTCGCTCAGTCTCAGGAAACTGAGGTCGGGAGTGTGAAGATGTCCGAGGCCAGCCTGCTGGTAGGCGAGATGATCGGCGAGGCTGTCTATAACTTTCGGGGCCGTCCCAATACAGAAGAGCGGATGCCCCTGTCAGGACTGGAACGGTTCGAGCGGGTCGCGACGATCAAGGATGTGATGATTAACGCTGACGGCACTGTCGAGGCGCTGGTGCTGAGTGTGGGTGGCTTTTGGGGGCTGGCAGATCATGAAGTGACGGCCGCGATCGATGGCGTCAGTGTTGTCACCGATGTGCGGGGGGACAAATATTTTGTGATCTACGCCTACGATGAAACTCTTCGTAGCGCGCCGCGGTTTAACAAGTTCGACATCGAGTGAGTGCACGTTGACATTGTAAACAAGGCTGGCGCGGAAGCACAAATTAATTTCACACTTTTGTGAAAATACTGGAACCATTTTGTCGCAGCAGGAGTTGGTATGTCAGAAGTTACGATGATATAACAACAACTTAGGAGATATATGATGAAAAAGTTTCTGACATCCACCGCAGTAATTCTGGCAATGACCGCACCTGCATTTGCGGAGTCACACTCAGCTGCGACGACTGACACAGATGCTGCTGTAAGCACCGATACAAACGCCGCAACGGCAGATACCAATGTTGCAACAACAAGCGACACAAACGTTGTCACAACAGACATGAACATGGAAATCGGTTCGGTGATGGCGCAGCCAACTGACCTGTTTGCATCGAACCTGATCGGCATGCGTATTTACAGCGTGGAAGCCGACATGGACTACAATGCCGAAGTTGCGGATGGCGCTGAGACAGAATGGGACGACCTTGGCGAGATCAACGACATCATCGTGACTGCAGACGGTCGGGTCTCGGCTGTGATTCTCGGCATCGGCGGGTTCCTCGGCATAGGCGAGCGTGACGTGTCTGTTCCAATGGGTGCAATCAACTTTGTACAAGAAGAAGGTGATAGCGATGATTACTTCTTGGTCGTGAAAAGCTCGAAAGAGCAGCTGGAAGCAGCACCGGCCTTTGAGCGCGACGCCATGTAAATCGCAATTTGTTCTGTGACTTCAATCCCCTGAAGAAATCGGAACAATAGCGTGAGACCGGAAAGGCCATCCATATCGGATGGCCTTTTTGTATATGTGCAACTGCACGGGTCCAGTCATCTTGCGCGCGGGAGGTGAAGGGTTTATCCCCCCACCCAACGCAAACCTCATGGAGTACAGCACAATGGCAAGAGCCAAGATTGCACTGATCGGCGCGGGTAACATCGGTGGCACACTTGCCCACCTCGCCGCTGTTAAAGAACTGGGTGACGTAGTGATGTTCGACATCGCGGACGGTCTGCCACAAGGCAAAGCCCTTGATATTGCCGAATCCGGCCCCTCGGCAGGGTTCGACGCTGCCATGTCCGGTACGTCAGACTATGCAGATATCGCAGGCGCGGACGTCTGCATCGTCACCGCAGGTGTTGCGCGAAAGCCAGGCATGAGCCGTGATGATCTTCTGGGAATCAACCTCAAAGTTATGAAATCCGTAGGCGAGGGTATTGCCAAGCATGCGCCGGATGCATTCGTTATCTGTATCACAAACCCGCTCGATGCGATGGTTTGGGCGCTGCGCGAATTTTCTGGTCTGCCACACGAGAAAGTCTGCGGCATGGCAGGTGTGCTCGATTCGGCGCGCTTCCGTCATTTCCTTGCCGAAGAATTTCAGGTTTCCATGCGCGACGTAACTGCATTCGTGCTTGGTGGTCATGGTGACACGATGGTACCGCTTGTGCGTTATTCCACTGTTGCAGGCATCCCTTTGCCCGACATGGTGAAGATGGGTTGGACCACGCAGGAAAAGCTGGATGCTATCGTACAGCGTACACGTGATGGCGGCGCCGAGATCGTTGGCCTTCTCAAAACCGGCTCTGCGTTTTATGCGCCTGCAACATCCGCGATCGAGATGGCCGAGGCCTATCTGAAAGATCAAAAACGTGTTCTGCCCTGCGCCGCATATGTCGATGGCGCTTATGGCCTGAACGGTTTTTACGTAGGCGTGCCTACGGTAATCGGCGCCGGCGGCGTTGAGAAGGTGATCGAGATTTCGATGAGCAAGGAAGAGCAGGCGATGTTCGACAGCTCGGTTTCAGCGGTTAAGGGCTTGGTTGAGGCTTGCAAAGGCATCGACAACTCGCTGACCTAAACGGTCCGGTCAGTCCGGTTCAAAGGCGTGCCTCTTCGGGCGCGCCTTTTTTTGGGGGATTCTGTACTTGGGCTTGATGGCTGTGATCACAGCTGAGAGCGTGTGATCACAAAATTACCAAGCTACGATAGTTTTACTGGAAATTTGCCGAAACACGGCCGTGAATCCCAGTATGCCCCCGTGACAGTGCCGAAAAATACGTTAGTAGTATTGGCAAGTAGCCACAAAGGAGCCTGATATGGCCGATGTGAACCGGGGCAACCGCCCCTTGTCGCCACACCTTTCGATATACCGCCCGCAGTTGACGTCGATGACTTCTATTCTCACGCGGATCACGGGCAACGCGATGTTGATCTCTGCCTTGCTGATCGTCTGGTGGTTTCTTGCCGCTGCGAGCGGTCCTGACGCCTTTGCGACTGCAAACGGGTTTTTGACCAGTTGGTTCGGTGATCTGGTGATGTTTTTCTCTGTGCTGGGGTTGTGGTATCACACGCTGGCCGGTGTACGGCATCTGATCTGGGATAATGCAGTGATGATGGATATTCCAACAGCGGAAAAGTTGGGCTGGGCCTGCATCGGTGGGTCGGTTTTGCTGACGCTGATCACTGTTATCGCGCTTTGAGGAGAGAAATATGGCTTATTTGACTGACCGCAAACGCGCGATGGGGCTTGGTTCTGCCAAGAGCGGCTCGGCGCATCATTGGTCGATGACCATCAGCTCGGTCGCGTTGCTGATCCTGTTGCCGCTGTTTGTGTTTACATTCGGCGCTGCCTTGGGCGGCACATACGAGGAAATCCTCGCCTATTATGCGCGGCCTTTCCCCGCGATTGTGGCGGCGCTTACGGTTCTCGTCACATTCAAGCATTTCAACGATGGTGTGCGCACCTTGCTTGAGGATTATGTGCACGGACTGGCACAAAAAATATCCATCGTCGTTATGACTTGCGTGAGCTACGGCGCTGCCGCAGTTGGCATATTCGCGATTGCGCGTTTGGCCCTTTAGGGCTGCGACAAATGGCGTTGCGGATTGACCTGTCAGAGGCCGCGAGCCATGCTAAGTCTCGATAAAACGCGGGTCGCTCCGCGATAGGGATTACCAGTGGATTTGGCGCATAGTGCGCCGCAGATATAGACAGGGTCGAACGCTGCATGGCGGATGTGACCCCAAGCTTTGAAGAGGGCGCGATATGGCTGCTTATGAGTATGAGACCCATGAATACGACGTTGTTGTAGTAGGAGCGGGAGGCGCGGGCCTTCGCGCAACGCTGGGTATGGCGGAGCAGGGGCTGAAAACGGCCTGTATCTCGAAAGTGTTCCCGACACGCTCGCACACTGTGGCCGCGCAGGGCGGTATCGCTGCATCGCTGAGCAACATGGGGCCAGATAGCTGGCAGTGGCATATGTATGACACGGTCAAGGGGTCGGATTGGCTCGGTGATACGGACGCGATGGAGTATCTGGCGCGCGAAGCACCGAAGGCCGTTTACGAACTGGAGCATTACGGTGTGCCGTTCTCGCGCACCGAAGAGGGAAAGATTTATCAGCGCCCATTCGGGGGTCACACAACCGAATTCGGTGAGGGCCCGCCAGTGCAGCGGACCTGTGCTGCGGCCGACCGGACCGGTCACGCAATATTGCACACGCTCTATGGTCAGAGCCTCAAGCACAACGCGGAATTCTATATCGAATATTTCGCTATTGATTTGGTGATGTCGGATGACGGTGTATGCCAAGGCGTCCTTTGCTGGAAGCTCGATGATGGTACGATGCACCTGTTTTCGGCCAAGATGGTCGTTCTGGCTACGGGCGGTTATGGCCGTGCTTATTTCTCTGCAACTTCCGCGCACACCTGTACCGGTGATGGCGGCGGTATGACGGCGCGGGCTGGTTTGCCGCTTCAGGATATGGAATTCGTGCAGTTCCATCCCACCGGCATTTATGGCGCGGGCTGTTTGATAACCGAAGGCGCACGCGGAGAGGGTGGATATCTCACCAACTCCGAGGGCGAGCGCTTCATGGAGCGCTACGCGCCCACCTACAAAGACCTCGCATCACGTGATGTTGTTTCGCGCTGTATGACGATGGAGATCCGCGAAGGCCGCGGCGTGGGTGAGAAGGGGGATCACATCCACCTGCACCTCAACCACCTTCCGCCGGAAACGCTTGATCTGCGTCTTCCCGGTATCTCTGAATCTGCGCGAATTTTTGCGGGCGTCGATCTGACAAAAGAGCCGATCCCGGTTCTGCCGACTGTCCACTACAACATGGGTGGCATTCCAACCAATTATTGGGGCGAGGTGCTGGCGCCGACTAAAGACAAGCCTGACAATATCTCCCCCGGCCTGATGGCTGTGGGCGAAGCGGGCTGTGCGTCTGTGCACGGGGCGAACCGCCTTGGTTCCAATTCTTTGATTGACCTTGTGGTGTTTGGCCGCGCTGCTGCGATCCGGGCAGCACAGATTGTGGATCCAAAAACACCGGTACCAACGCCGAGCAAACGCTCCATCGAAGCTGCCTTCTCTCGCTTTGACGGGTTGCGCTATGCCAAAGGCCATGTCCCCACAGCCGAGCTGCGCCTTGAAATGCAGCAGACTATGCAGGCCGATGCCGCGGTATTCCGTACGGACAAGACCCTCGCAGAGGGTGAGGAAAAGATGAAAAGTGTCGCGGGTAAGTTGTCGGACATCAAGGTCACCGATACTTCGATGGTATGGAACTCCGATCTGATGGAAACTCTGGAGCTCACGAACCTGATGCCAAATGCGGTGGCCACCATTACCGCGGCGGCAGCGCGTAAAGAAAGTCGTGGCGCCCACGCCCATGAGGATTATCCAAACCGTGACGATGAGAACTGGCGCAAGCACAGCTTGATCTGGTTCAAGGGTAACGAGGCAAGCCTTGGTTTCCGTGGTGTACATCTGAAGCCGCTGACCAGCCACAACGAGGGCGGTATCGACCTCAAGAAAATCGCACCCAAAGCGCGGGTATACTAAGCATGAACGTGGCGGCGCAGACACAGGCATCGTGGCCGCAGGCGGGTTTTTCCCCCGTCTGTGCGCTACAGGTGTTTGGTATGCGCCGCTCGGGCAACCACGCGATAATCGATTGGCTGATGCGTAATTCCCCCGACGGGGCGACCGGTGGCGTTTTCTATAACAACTGCAAGTTTGGCAAAAATCCCGAGCGTGCTTTTGGCTCGCTTGATGTGTATGATGCCAATCGTGAGGTTACACCTCACAAGGATATAACGGATAAGGCGCGCATCATGCAGGCCGGTTCTGCGCCCATGGTGATCGTATCCTACGAGGATCGTATGCCTGAGCCACAAGGGCAGGCTCAAAAAGCCAGTGACGGTTTCAAAAATACCGACTTTTCATATCAGGTGATCATCTACCGCAGCTTTCTGAATTGGTCTGCAAGCCTGCTGGCCAAGCTCAAGAAAAATGCCGGTTACGGAATGACCGACCGCATGCGCATTATGATGCTGGCCCTGAACGGTTATATTGAGGGCCTGGACAAGGTAGCGAGCAAGCGGGAAGTCCGCGCAATCTGCTATGATGAGTGGATGACCTCCGAATGCTACCGGAGCGAAACACTTGCCAGCCTTGGGCTGCCGGTGCGCGATCTGGATCGTGGAAATGTCCGCCGTTACGGGGGTGGTTCCTCGTTTCAAGGCAAGGGCGTGTCAGCGGACAACCTTGGCTCTACTTCACGAGATGCGGAGATGGCAGAAGACCCCGAATACCAGCTTTTGCTATGGACGGCGGCCCATGACCTTCAATTCATGGAGCGGCTGATCCCGCATTTCGAAGCGGATGCCGAACGTCTTGCGACACTTGCCGAAACATCGAAACTGCACATAAAGCTCCCGCCTCGAAAGGCTCATGTATGATACGCGCAATAATGTTTTCGGTGGCCTTGGTTTTAACAGGCTGTACAGAAATCGAGAGTGTCGCAGACCGCACTGGCCGCCAAGCCGCCACTTCTGTTGTCACCGAGGTTATTGCAATCAACTTCCCTCAGGTGCCAAAGCCGCTGATCGAAGCTTTTACGGGCTGCGTGGTTGATAATGCCCAAGCCCTTGAAGTCCGCGAATTGGCGAAAGCATCCGTTGTTGGTGTAGACGAAACAACAGTGGCTACCGTGCGCAATGTGCTGTCACGGCCTGAAACACAAACCTGCCTGCGCAACCGCGCAACAACTGTATTCTAGAATTTCGCGGAGAAATCCGCGCCGACTGACCCAAAGGAACAGCATCATGGTACAACTGACGCTCCCAAAAAACTCCCGCATGACGAGCGGTAAAACATGGCCTAAGCCCCAAGGCGCGACCAACCTCAAGGAATTCCACATCTATCGTTGGAACCCCGATGATGGCAAAAACCCCTCCGTGGACACATATTTTGTGGACATGGATGACTGTGGCCCGATGGTTCTGGATGCGATCATCAAAATCAAGAACGAGATTGACCCAACGCTGACGTTCCGCCGCTCCTGCCGCGAAGGTATTTGCGGATCATGCGCGATGAATATCGACGGCATCAACACACTGGCCTGTACCTATGGCATGGCCGAAGTCAAAGGCGTCGTGAAAATCTATCCTTTGCCGCACATGCCGGTGGTCAAGGATCTGATCCCCGACCTCACGCATTTCTATGCACAGCATGCCTCGATCAAACCATGGTTGGAGACAGAGACACCCGCGCCTGCGAAAGAATGGAAGCAGTCAATCGAGGACCGCTCCAAGCTTGACGGTCTTTATGAGTGCATTATGTGCGCCTGTTGCTCGACCTCCTGCCCAAGTTACTGGTGGAACGGCGATCGCTACCTAGGACCCGCAGCGTTGCTTCATGCTTATCGCTGGATCATCGACAGCCGTGACGAGGGCACAGGCGAGCGACTTGACGAGCTCGAGGACCCCTTCAAGCTCTATCGCTGCCACACGATCATGAACTGCGCCAAGACATGCCCAAAAGGTCTCAACCCTGCGCTGGCAATTGCCCAGATCAAAAAACTGATGATCGAGCGGACCGTTTAAGCACGCCCTATGTTTGGCTGGCTGAAGAAGTTCATGGGCGGCGGGGGCAAGTATGCTCCGCCGCCCTATCTACAGGGACCGCTGTCCGACGCCGAGTTGCGCCGCGCACTCGAGCGGACCAGCGCGCCACTTGTCTTTTCGAAGCCTGCAAACATAGACCCTTTTGCAACGATGTTCGGTACAGTCCGTCTGGCGCAACAGGGCGAGGCATGGCCATCGCATGGTGGAACACCTATGTGGCCACTTTGTCAGATTAATCTTACCCAAGCGCCGCTAATTCCTGAACGTTTGGGGGATTTGTCGTTGATTACGCTATTTATTGCGCCGGATCACGCGACTGCGCCGACCCGCATCATCGACACGCGTAACCCTGATCCCGCCGCTACATGGGCGCTCCGATCCTATCCTACGCTTGGCGGGCTCACGATCCCGAAGGCTCCAACCCACGGGAGTGCACTTTCACCGCGCTTTGGTGAATGGGAAGGATTGCGGTCTGATTACGCGAATTATGATGTGGCGGGCCAAGTCATTGATACGGAGAAAAATGATCCGGGCGCTTACGATTGGTCGGCCACCATCCAAAAGACGAAACTGGGTGGATGGCCAGCAACCGTGCAATCGGAGCCGTGGTGGGACTATACAAAATCACGCGATAACTGGGATTTTGTGATGCAGATCGAGAATGAGCCTGCAGCGGGATGGAGCGGATGGGGGGAAGGTGCCGCCTTTATTGCACGTTCGCGCCAGCGCCCGCATCTGTGGGCCATTGACGTGCAGTTTACCTGATGGTGATCCTTGCTCTACCAATTGTCATAGGTGTTGTTGCCTATCTTGCATGGCGTAACCGTGCGGTACGCGGATGCCGCTGGCGTGCCAATGTTGCAGGGGACAAGGGCAAGTTGCGGATGTACCGCTGTGCTGCTTGCGGGGCTGAGGCGTTTACCGCCCGCAAAGGCCCTCCGGAACAATGCATGAGACATTTGGGGAACGGCGGATTGTGATCCTGTCGGTGCCTATCGACAGGGGGGGACCGATACCTTTAGCGTTTCGGTGGACGGGGGTAAGGCATGGACAATTTTTCACCTGATGTGATTATCATCGGCGCTGGTCTGGCTGGTATGACAGCCGCTCATGAGGCGATATTGCGCGGGCGGCGCGTTCTGATGATAGATCAGGAAGGCGCGCAAAGCCTTGGGGGGCAGGCATTCTGGTCGCTGGGTGGTTTGTTCATGGTCGACAGCCCTGAACAGCGTCGTCTAGGCATCCGTGACAGCGCAGAGCTGGCGTGGAGCGACTGGCAGGGATCGGCGCAGTTCGACCGAGCAGACGATAAAAATCCGCGTTTTTGGGCCGAAAAATTCGTCGAGTTTGCGTCAGGTGACATGCGGGCCTGGTTGTACAGCTTGGGCATGCGCTGGTTTCCTGTCGTCGGCTGGGCCGAGCGGGGCGGGGCGCTGGCGGGCGGTCATGGCAACACAGTACCACGATTTCACATCACGTGGGGGACAGGCACGGGGGTGGTTAAGCCATTTGTTGACTTGATGGTGCGCTATGCTGCGGACGGCAGGCTCAGGCTGGCCTTTCGTCACCGCGCCGCCGGTCTGATTGTCGAGAACGGCGCGGTAAAGGGCGTGAACGGTGACGTTCTCGAAGACACAACCGTAGCCCGCGGTATCTCGACGTCCCGAAAGGTTGTAGGCACGTTTCAATATCGTGCTGAAGCGGTGATTGTTACATCGGGTGGCATTGGCGGCAATCATGCGCTGGTTCGAAAACACTGGCCGGCGCGTTTAGGGAAAGCGCCCAAAACCATGGTTGCAGGCGTGCCTGATTACGTTGATGGCCGCATGCACGGCATCGCTGTAAAATCCGGCGCTGCCCTGATTAACCAAGACCGGATGTGGCACTATTGCGAAGGCTTGCAAAACTATGACCCGATCTGGCCAAACCATGGCATTCGGGTGCTGCCCGGCCCTTCATCGATGTGGTTTGACGCGCGCGGCGACCGGATGGAGGCGCCGTTTATGCCCGGGTTTGATACGCTGGGCACGCTCAAACGTATCTTGAGCGTGGGCGAGCACAGCTGGTTCATCCTCACACAAAAGATCATCGAAAAAGAGTTTGCCCTGTCAGGCTCGGAGCAAAATCCAGATCTCACAAAGGGCGGCTGGCGTGAGGTGTTGTCGGCGCGTCTGGGCAAAGGTGCCACGCCTGCAGTTGAGGCGTTCAAGGAAAAGGGCGCGGACTTCATCGTTGCGAATGATCTGGAAACGCTTGTATCGCGGATGAACGCGCTGACGCCAGATGCGCCTGTAATCCTCGATCATATCCGGGCCCAGATTCAAGCCCGCGATCTGCAACTTGGAAACAGGTTCTGCAAGGATGCCCAAATCACAGCAATCCACGGTGCGCGCAGTTATAAGGGCGACAAGCTTATTCGTACCGCCAAGCCGCATAAAATTCTTGATGCCGCCAACGGTCCGTTGATTGCGGTACGGCTGAATGTCATTACCAGAAAATCGCTGGGTGGCTTACACACTGATATCGAAGGCCGCGTGCTCACCCCCTCGGGTGCGGTGTTAGACGGCCTTTTTGCTGCGGGCGAGGTGAGTGGTTTCGGCGGAGGCGGTTATCATGGTTATAATGCGCTTGAAGGTACATTTTTAGGCGGCTGTCTATTCTCTGGCCGCATTGCAGGGAGAAACGCATGACAATTCCACAAGACGCAGACGCCCGCCGCGCTATACCGCCGGTCATCTGCTATCCGGTCGAGACTTTGCCTGCGCCGGATATGAAGATGCTGGATGCTGCGCGCACGACGCTGGTGAAAACCGGCGAAGTTACCGTGCCTCCGCGTGATGCCGCGACCTTCACCGTACCAGCAGGACATTTTTTTCGCATCACAAGTGTCGAGGGGTCACAGGTCGGCGACCTCAACCTATGGAATGCAAATGATCTGAATGAGCGGTTTTACTCTGGCAAGACCCGCGCGCTTCACGGCACTCATATTACACGCGGCCAGCGGATGTGGTCCAGCTTCCCTGCGCTGCGGCCGATGGCAACGCTGACGCATGACAGCCTCGAATGGTACGGTAAGGACGCTTTCGGCGGTTCGGTGCATGATGTGATCGGCACCCGATGTGATCCCTACACCCATCAGCTTTTGTCTGGAGGCCAATACCATCATTGCTGCCACTCGAACCTGACCCGCGCACTCGCCAGCCATTTGGGGATCACACCATTAGAAGCAGAGCCACATGTACATGACGTTTTAAATGTCTTTATGTGTACAGGTTTCACCCGCGACACCGGCCAGTATTTTATGAAAGCAAGCCCCGTGCGCCCGGGAGACACGCTGGAGTTTTTTGCCGAGATTGATCTGCTGGGCGCGCTTAGTGCGTGTCCGGGGGGCGATTGCAGCACGGTCCATTCTTCCGATCAGGCCGAATGTTACCCGCTGTTGATCGAGATATTCGCCCCTGATCCTGCCACTCTCGAAAACTGGAGGTCTCCATCCGCCAACGGATATGATCGCACCCACGGCGCGTAACCGGCGTTCTAAACGATCGTCTTTAAATCCGGTCCCGCAGAATCAGTCTGCGGGACCATCGCTGAATGCCGCTTCCAGTGCAATTTCGACCATATCGCCAAAGGAACGTTCCCGCTCTTCTGGGGGGAGTGCTTCGCCGGTTTGTAGATGGTCTGACACCGTGAGTATGGCCAACGCGCGGCGGCCATGACGGGCGGCAAGCGTATAAAGCTCCGCCGCTTCCATCTCGACGGCCAATATCCCATGACGCACCATTTGTTCGTCAAGATCCGGTCGCTCCGCGTAGAACACATCCGAGCTATAGATGCCGCCGACATGGGTTTTTGAATTGCGACCCTCCGAGGCTGCGACAGCGGCGCGCAACAGTCCCCAATCGGCACAAGGGGCGTAGTTGAGCTCTTTCAGGATGCCGGAGGAGGGAGAGGTGATGGTGCTGGCTGTCATAGCTATGATGACGTCGCGGATGCCCACATGGGGCTGCATCCCACCGCATGACCCAATACGGATCAGCGTCTGCGCGTTGTAGGTAGATATCAGTTCGTTGGCATATATAGACAGCGAGGGCATGCCCATGCCGGAGCCCTGAATGGTTACGCGGTGGCCGCGCCACATTCCGGTAAACCCGAGCATACCACGGACTTCGTTGACCAACTCTGCCCCCTCCAGAAAAGTCTCGGCTGCCCAGCGCGCGCGGTAGGGATCCCCCGGCATCAGCACAGTTTCAGCAATTTGATCAGGGGTGGCGCCGATGTGAACTGTCATAGATGTTTCTCCGGTTTGTGTTGGCCACAAGATGCCGTTCCGCCGCTGCGGGGGCAAGTTCCAATGGAGGTTTACCTTACTGGCGGGCCGCAGAAAATTATCATCAGGTATGAGGGTAACAAACGCAAAGGAAACGATATGCGAATTATTGGAATGATTGCAGCGGCGGGACTGATGCTGCTGGGTGCCTGCGACGTGAGCCATCCTGTGGCAGTCGTGGGGCCGGGCAATACCGTCTACAAGGGAGCGGCAACTGCGACCTTCCTTGAAGGAGGATGGTTTCAGGCCAGTAATGGACGCTCCACCTGTCAGGGCCGCTACCGGCCCGGTGGTCAGACCGGAACGACAACGTTTCCGGTACGCTGCTCTAACGGTTTGACAGGTGTAGGAACCGCAACATATGAGACCCCGCGTTCTGGTGGAGGCGAGATTGTCATGCAGGACGGGAGCCGCTGGAAATTCATTTTCGGGCGCGCGGCTTTGGCGATCTGAGTATCTGCGCGGGAGTAGCGGCATTTCGCCTCTATTCCCGCGCTAATTGAAATCAGATCAGATTTCCAATGTGGAAGGGTCTGTGCCTTTTTCTACTTCGGCGCGAAACCAATTAGGCTGACGCCCTTTTCCGGTCCATGTTTGGGAACCGTCTGCAGGATTAACATATTTTGGTTTAGACTTTTTAACAGGCTTTTTCGGGGCCTTTTCATTTTTGGCTTTGGCGGGTTTCTCTTCACCCAAGTCATTCAAACTAAACCCATATTCCGCAGCAGCGCGTTCCGCTGCCTTGAGGGCATCGCGCCGATCGCGTGCTTGCGCGGCGCTGAGTGCTTTCTTTACATCCGCCAAAAGCTTTTCCAGCTCTTTGCGGCTCATTGCTTTTAATTCACTATTCATGAGTAGCAGGCTCCTTGTTTGCATGATCGCCCTTACCTCAAGTAGCACAGAATTACAGCCTTATTTTTATGGGCCTGTTCTTTATTCCGCCGCTACAGCCTCGGGATCTGCCAGTGTGACGATGTCTGCCATGATTGTATTAAGCTCGAAATCCTTGGGCGTATAAACCCGCGCGACACCCATTCCGAGCAGGCGTTTTGCGTCTTCGTCGGGAATAATACCGCCCACAATAACCGGAATATGGCCCAACCCCGCATCGCGCATTTGCGCCATCAAATCCTCAACCAGCGGAATATGCGAACCTGACAAAATTGAAAGGCCGACGACATGCGCCGCGTCATTCAATGCGGCGGCGACAATTTCAGATGGTGTCAGGCGAATACCTTCGTATGCAATATCCATTCCGCAATCGCGTGCGCGCACAGCAATCTGCTCCGCGCCATTTGAATGGCCATCAAGGCCCGGTTTGCCGACAAGAAATTTAAGGCGGCGGCCCAGTCGGTCGCTTACCGCATCGACTGACATGCGCAGATCATCGAGGCCTTCTGTCTTATTCGAACGCCCTTTTCCCACGCCTGTCGGACCGCGATATTCGCCGTGAACAGCGCGCATTTGTTCCGCCCATTCGCCTGTCGTCACGCCGACACGTGCGGCAACGATCGAGGCGGGCATAATGTTGCGCCCCTCGGCGGCGGCGGCACGCAGATCTTTGAGCGCGGCATTTACTTCACCCTCGTTGCGCTGGGCACGCCACGCATTCAGGCTTGCGATTTGCTCGGCTTCGACCTTTGGATCAACAGTCATAATTCCGCCGTCGCCTGTCATTAGCGGTGATGGCTCGCCTTTTTGCCACTTGTTTACGCCAACCACGATAGTCTCGCCTGCTTCGATACGTCCAAGGCGTTCGGCGTTGCTGTCGACAAGGCGCGATTTCATATAGTCGATACCGTCGATGGCGCCGCCCATGCTGTCGATATGGGCGAGCTCCGCGCGTGCGCCTGCTTTCAGCTCCTCGACCTTCGCATCGACAGCGGCGTTGCCATCAAAAAGGTCGTCGAATTCTAGCAAATCAGTCTCGTAGGCGAGGATTTGTTGCATGCGCATCGACCACTGCTGGTCCCACGGGCGCGGCAAGCCGAGCGCCTCGTTCCACGCGGGCAGCTGCACAGCACGAGCGCGGGCTTTTTTGCTGAGCGTCACCGCGAGCATTTCGATCAAGATGCGGTAGACATTGTTTTCGGGCTGTTGCTCTGTCAGGCCAAGCGAGTTCACTTGAACCCCATAGCGGAAGCGGCGGTATTTTGGGTCAGTCACACCATAACGGGTCTCACAGATTTCATCCCATAAATCGACAAAAGCACGCATTTTGCACATTTCGGTCACGAAGCGGATACCGGCGTTCACGAAGAAAGAGATGCGACCAACGAGGGCGGGAAAGTCTTCTGCCGCTACGCGCGGGCGCAACTGGTCCAATACGGCAGTGGCTGTGGCCAGAGCAAATGACAGCTCCTGTTCGGGCGTCGCCCCCGCCTCTTGCAGGTGATATGAGCAGACGTTCATCGGGTTCCATTTGGGAACTGATGTATAGCAATACTCGGCCACGTCCGCGATCATCTTCAATGACGGTGCAGGGGGGCAGATATAGGTGCCACGCGACAGGTATTCCTTAATCAGGTCGTTCTGCACGGTGCCTTGCAGCTTGGACACATCCGCGCCCTGCTCCTCTGCTACAGCGATATAAAGCGAGAGTAGCCAAGGCGCTGTCGCGTTGATCGTCATGGAAGTGTTCATCTGTTCGAGCGGAATATTGTCGAACAACGCGCGCATGTCGCCTAGATGGCCGACCGGCACGCCAACCTTGCCTACCTCGCCACGGCTGAGAATATGGTCGCTGTCATATCCGGTCTGCGTGGGCAGATCGAAGGCAACAGACAGGCCTGTTTGCCCCTTGGCAAGGTTGTTGCGGTAAAGCTCGTTCGAGGCTTTTGCGGTGGAGTGACCCGCATAGGTGCGAATGAGCCAAGGGTGGTCTTTCTTTGGAGCATCAGTCATGGCGGGCCTCTCTGAAGGGGTTTGGCAATAATATTACGTTTTGTAGTAGGTATAAGAAACTTTCATGTCGTGTCAATTCGCTGCGTTGCGGCATGTAAGTTATCCGGAGAAGGGGGATCGGCTGACTGCGACCGACTGTGGCACCCTGTCGGGATACGGCGGTGCAGGCGGGCTTTTGCATTTTCTTTGACAGTGTGAATTTGGTCATAGGTGACGGTGTTTCGACGCGTTACATGTTGTTCTTACGGGTTTGCGCTGCAAGGATATCGGAGATGACGCATACAGTGACCCTCCCTCTGTGGCTTTTTGCGCTGATATTGCTGTTCGCAGCGGTAACGGCGCTAAGCCACTTTTTGCTGCCCTCGGTGCGCTGGTTCTTCCGGCGCCGGTTTGAAAAAGCCGTAGACAGGCTCAATGTGCGGCTTAAACGCCCGATACAGCCCTTTAAGCTGGCGCGCAGGCACGACATGATCCAGCGGCTGATTTATGATCCCGAGGTATCACGCGAAATCGCGCTTTATGCTGAAAAGAACAAAGTGCCTGATAACGTTGCATTCCAGAAAGCACGTGAATACGCCCGCGAGATCGTGCCGAGCTTTTCTGCGTTTGCGTACTTCAGTTTTGCGATGCGGCTGGCCAAGGTGGTCGCGGAAAGTGTTTACCGTATCCGCACCGCCGCGCAAAACGACGGCGTATTTGCGGCCATTCCAGAAAATTCCACGCCGGTCTTTGTAATGAACCATCGCAGCAATATGGATTATGTGTTGGTGACCTATCTGGCGTCGAAAACCTCGACCCTGTCTTATGCAGTGGGAGAGTGGGCGCGGGTCTGGCCCCTGTCAGCGCTGATCCGGATGTGGGGGGCATACTTTATCCGCCGCCGCTCGCGCGGATCCCTGTATCGCAAAGTTTTGTCGCGCTACGTGCAAATGGCGACAAACGGCGGCGATACTCAGGCGTTTTATCCCGAAGGCGGGCTGAGCCTGACCGGTAAATTGCAACCGCCAAAGGTGGGATTGCTGAGCTATCTCGTCGACGGGTTTGATCCCGAAGGCGCCCGCGATATCGTTTTTGTGCCTGTGGCAATCAACTATGACCGCGTGTTGGAGGATCGCGTGCTGATGGCCGCACACGAACGTGGTGACCGGCGGTTCGGGGCACGCATATCGGTGGTGGTGGCATTTATAGTGCGTAAGTTTTGGCGCC
Source organism: Sulfitobacter guttiformis (assembly GCF_003610455.1). Taxonomy (NCBI): domain Bacteria; kingdom Pseudomonadati; phylum Pseudomonadota; class Alphaproteobacteria; order Rhodobacterales; family Roseobacteraceae; genus Sulfitobacter; species Sulfitobacter guttiformis. Next base: position 2,472,956 of record NZ_RAQK01000001.1, read on the forward strand.
GGTTGCGGGGGCATGACACGCGCTTTGGAACGGCGGCGGTGGCTTTCGGCGAGCCGATAAGCTTGCGCAGCTATGGAAAAGTCGAGAATGTCGATGCCTTGTCCCAGCTTTTAATGGCACGCATCGAGGCCGTGATGCCGGTGTTGGGTGTACCCCTGGTTGCCACAGTACTGCGCGGGCAGGGGCCACTGACCGCCCCTGCGCTCGAGCAAGCGGTACAGGTGCTGGCGTCGACGCTTCCGGCTAAAAGCGTTGTGATTGACATGAGCGAGATCGCGATGGAAGTGACAGCTGCCTGTATGCACATGGCACAGCACGGCCTGATCGAGCTGCGCAATGGAGTGTGGCATATAATGGCAGGTCAGGAGATCGCGACACAGTTTTATGCCAACTCCATTGCGCATTACCTCCCCGAGGGACCTCATGGGATTGATGCTGCGACTGCAAACGATCTTTCTGCACCTGCTGGGTCATAAAATTACAAAATTGACACCCTAGTGGTTGCAATGTTGCGCAGCGCTGCGTAATCAGGGCGCAGTCGCCGCGATTCCGCACTGCGGCACAGATTATTCCCGCAGGAGGGCGACATGGCACCGGATACGACGATCGCGCATTACGAAGCACCTGAAAAGGACCTTTACGATATGGGTGAGATGCCGCCCATGGGCTATGTCCCGAAGAAAATGCATGGCTGGGTAATCCGCCGCGAACGCCACGGCGAACCTGACAAGGCTATGCTAAAGGAGGTTGTCGATGTCCCCACGCTGGACAGTCAGGACGTTCTGATCCTCGTGATGGCGGCGGGTGTGAACTACAACGGCGTTTGGTCGGCGCTGGGTCAGCCGATGTCGACGTTTGATGTGCACAAGCAGGAATACTGCATTGTCGGATCCGACGCCGCGGGCATCGTCTGGGCAGTGGGTGACAAGGTCACGCGCTGGAAGGTCGGTGACGAGGTCGTAGTGCATTGCAATCAGGATGACGGCGACGACGAGGAGTGTAATGGCGGGGACCCGATGTATTCGCCGACCCAGCGCATTTGGGGTTACGAGACGGCCGACGGCTCTTTTTCGCAGTTCGCGCGCGTCCAAAGCCAGCAGTTGATGCCGCGACCAAAGCACCTGACATGGGAAGAAAGCGCCTGTTATACGCTGACCCTCGCCACAGCCTATCGCATGCTGTTCGGACATGAACCGCATGACCTCAAGCCCGGACAGAACGTTTTGGTCTGGGGGGCCTCGGGTGGTCTGGGTTCTTATGCGATCCAGTTGATCAATACAGCCGGTGCGAACGCCATCGGAGTCATCAGTGACGAGAGCAAGCGCCAGTTTGTCATGGATCTGGGTGCTAAGGGTGTGATCAACCGCAAGGATTTCAACTGCTGGGGGCAAATGCCAACCGTCAATACGGACGAGTATAATGCTTGGCTCAAAGAAGCGCGTAAATTCGGCAAGGCGATCTGGGACATCACCGGCAAAGGCGTGAGCGTTGACATGGTGTTCGAGCATCCGGGCGAAAGCACGTTTCCTGTATCCTCACTGGTGGTGAAGAAGGGCGGGATGGTTGTGATTTGTGCGGGCACGACCGGCTTCAACTGTACATTCGACGTGCGCTATATGTGGATGCACCAGAAGCGCTTGCAGGGATCTCACTTTGCCCACCTCAAGCAGGCGTCAGCAGCCAACAAGCTGATGCTAGAGCGGCGTTTGGATCCTTGTATGTCGGAAGTATTCTCATGGAACGATCTGCCGCTGGCGCATATGAAAATGATGCGCAACGAACATAAACCCGGCAACATGGCCGTATTGGTACAGGCGCCCAAAACCGGACTACGGACTTTTGAGGATGCTCTCGACGCGGGCAAGTAAGTACAGCCTGCGGTCATTGAATTAACCCAACGCCCCGCGAATCGTTTGTTCGGTTCGCGGGGCGTTTACGTTTCTGAAACGGGATTAATGCGATCAATGCCTTATGATTGTCCCTCTCGCTATATCTGGGGAGTTGGAATATGCGAATTGTGGCATCGTTTTGGCACATGTTATGATTGTATTAACGAACCGTTAACCATCTAGGAGGGACAATCGGTGAGAAGTGATTGGATTTTAGACGTTCTCGCCGATTTGCGCAGTTTTGCCGAAGCTAACGATCTGCCGAAGTTGGCGGAGCAGCTTGATGATACTGCGCTGATTGCTACGGCTGAGTTCGCCTCAAAAGATGCGAGGTCCGCAGAGCGGCGTGATGTTGGACAAACGGAACAAATTAGAGGGCATATTGTCCGCATTGGAACAGGCGGTAACGCTTGACGGAATGCAGATCGTCTCGGACGAATTACGCAACTATTACGCCGTGGATCACTTGGTGTATCATTGGGTGGACTCGAGCGGTGATCAATATGGCTGTGGCACCTATTCACCAGAGTGGCAGCAAAAGTATCTCGAAGAAAACTATCTCCGAATAGATCCTGTTGTGCAGGGCTGCTTCCAGAGGTTTCATCCAGTCGATTGGAAACAACTCGACTGGTCAAGCAAGGCCGCCCGCGAATTTCTCAAGGTTTCTGCTGAGTACGGGGTAGGCAATCAGGGGTTTTCTATACCCATCCGTGGACCAAACGGCCAATTTGCGATGTTTACGGTCAATCACTCTTGTGATGATGATATCTGGGAGAGCTTCACCGTCGAGCATAGACGCGACCTCATCCTGATCGCGCATTATTTCAATGAAAAAGCGCTGGAGTTTGAGCCGGGCCGCCAACCCGGTCAGCAACAACCCCTGTCGCCACGCGAAATCGACGCGATGACCCTTCTGGCCATTGGATATAGCCGTGCCCAAGTGGCCAACTCCCTGTCGATTTCCGAGCATACCTTGCGCGTTTATATTGAAAGCGCGCGTTTCAAACTGGGCGCGTTGAACACCACGCATGCAGTCGCCCGTGCGCTCAGCCGCGGTCTTATCGTAATCTAGATGCGGATTGTGGCGCGTTGCGTATCTGCGCCGATGATCGCACGCCGCGATTGAACGGCGTTAACCAAACGGCAGCTAAGGCTTGTGACATCATTATGATGCTACGGGGAGCCTTCGAATGCTGCGTTATCTTTATGCTGATCAACTCGACCAACATCCACGCCTGGCAGACGAGATGTTTAGACATCGCGCAGCTCAGTTTCATACGCGCCTCGGCTGGGATGTGAATGTCGATGCGCAGGGGCACGAACGAGATGAATATGACGCGCTCAATCCGCTTTATGTGATTTGGGAGACGCCCGAGGGCGGACACGGCGGCTCGACGCGGTTCTTACCGACAACTGGCCCAGTGATGGTTAACGACCACTTTAGCCATCTGGCATCCGCACCTATCTGTAGTCCACTCATCTGGGAATGTACCCGGTTTTGCATGGCGCCCGGGCAAGGCGCACATGTCGCTGCGGCGCTGATGCTGGGCGGTGGGGAATTGATGAACGGGTTTGGGGTGCGCCATTTCGTCGGTGTTTTTGATGCGCGCATGGTTCGGATTTACAATCGCGTAGGGTCTTCACCGGAGGTGTTGGGCAGCATCGGCACAGGACGCGAGCAAATAAGCGTTGGTTTGTGGACGTTCGAGGCACAAGCGCAAGCGCGTGTAGCGCAGCGCGCAGGGATATCGCCCGCTCTGAGCCGTGCGTGGTTCGCCGACGCTTTTGGTGACGCTCCTATGACGGAATTTGCAGCAAGCGCCTGAACGGCTCTGGCCCCTGCGCGCCAGCACGCCTAATGTGCCCGCATGAGCACAGAACTTATCTATTCCGACGATCAGGCTGCCGCATTTGATGCGGTTGGTGCAATGCTGAAGACAGCGGGCATCAGCCTTGAAGATGATCTGCTGATGCCGCCGAAGGGAAGCAAGCATCAGGTGATGGCGGTGACCGGAAAGGCCGGATCTGGTAAGACGCTCCTGCTTGCGGAGCTCTACAAGGCGCTAGAAAACGCCGGTGTCGATGTGGTTTCCGGAGATTACGAGAGCAAAAAGCGCAAAGACAAGCGCACACTGGCCATCCTCGCACCGACTAATAAAGCAGCGAGCGTTCTACGTCTGCGCGGGGTTCCCGCCACCACCATCCACCGCATCCTTTATACCCCAGTTTATGACCCCGAATACGAGCGTATCGCCGAATGGCTGGCCGGAAACGGGGAGCGTCCTGTGGATGTTGAAGGTTTAACCGAAATTGCCCTTGATCGTGCCTATGCGTTTTTTCAAGGCAATAAGTCCATTCCCGGCGCGCTGGCGGCTGCGGGTCTGCGGGGCAGTGATTTTATTACCGGCTGGAAACGACGCGAAGAGCCCCTCGATATCGGATTTGTTGATGAATCCTCAATGCTGGACGACCGGCAATTCGAAGATCTAAAGGAAATTTTTCCGACGCTTTTGCTGTTCGGCGATCCGGCGCAGCTGGCTCCCGTAGGCCAATCGGGTACGATGGTGTTCGAGAAGCTGCCCCAAAAACGCGTGATGAACCTCAACCGGATTTTCCGGCAGGAGGCAGACAACCCGATCCTTGATCTTGCCCATGCCCTTGCCGATCCGCAGATTGATTTTCAACAGTTCGAGCGAATGGTCGAGGATGCGTCCAAGCGCGACGAGCGTGTGGTTTGGGGGCAGCGCGTCCAGGTTGATCTGATGGCACGCAGTCCCGTGCTGGTCTGGCGCAATGCAACGCGGATCAGGTTGATCAACGCATTTCGTCGCGTACATGGCGCGCCCGAGGATGCACTAGCAGAAGGGGAGCCGTTGATATGTGACGGAATTGAGCTGCCGCTAAAGCACCGCAAAAAGAGGCTTGATCTGGAGGCGCGCGGTCTCATCAAGGGGGCACAGGTCGTCTACTTGGGGGCTGGGCGGAAACCGGGGTTTTCGCGCTTGCATGTGATGGGCGCAGAAGACCCGCAGGTAAGTGCAGCAAGCATTGTGAAAATTGAAAAGCCGGACGAAGAAGAACCGTTCATCCCGTTTGCGGCACGCATGGGCGCCACGTTCCTGCACGGCGCAGCGGTAACGATCCACAAAGCCCAAGGTAGCCAGTGGGACACGGTACAGGTGTTCGCGCCCGATTTGTTTGTGGCGGCGCGCATGGGACGTGTAGAGGCGGGCCAACCATTGTGGAAGCGCCTTGCCTATGTTGCGATTACCCGTGCGCAAAACCGGTTGATCTGGGTGGTACGGAACCGGTTGTCGACGCCCACCTATGCCCTGACGGTCGATGATCTAAAGGCTGTCCCAGCGGCAGCGCTTACCCTTGATGCACCCGAGGAGGAATTCGGATGAAGTCGATTCTGATTACAGGGGCCAGTTCCGGGATCGGACGGGCCACGGCAGAGATGTTTTTACAAAACGGTTGGCGCGTAGGGCTGGTTGCCCGCCGCGCCGAGATGCTGGAAGAGCTTGCTCATGGATATGCGCACGCGGTTGCCCTGCCTGCCGATGTGACCGATGCGGTAAAGATGGCAGAGGCATTTGACGATTTCGGCACGGTAGATGTGCTGTTCAACAATGCGGGCATGTTCGGCCCGTCTGCGCCGATCGACGAGATCGCCCTAGAGGATTGGGCGCAAGTGCTGGGCGTCAATCTCAATGGTATGTTCATCGCGGCGCGGCTGGCCTTTGGCGCGATGCGCAAGCAGGGGCAGGGCGGGCGGATCATCAACAACGGGTCAATTTCGGCGCATACGCCGCGGGAAAATTCGGTCTGCTATACAACGACCAAACACGCGATTACAGGGTTGACCAAATCACTGGCACTGGACGGAAGGCCCTTTGACATCACGGCGGGCCAGATCGATATCGGCAATGCCGAAAGCGCGATCGTGACAGACCTCAAGGCTGGCAATCCGGCCATGCACACAATGGAAGTAGGCCACGCGGCTGCATCGGTGCTGCATATGGCGCAGCTACCGCTGACGGTAAATGTGCCGTTTATGACTGTTATGGCGACAAAAATGCCCTATCTGGGCCGTGGCTGAGCAGGGCGTAAAAAGGGTGCGTTAACGGCGGAATACACTAAAGATCGCAGATGCGCCCCAGCCCGCAAAGATTGCAATAGCAAGCGATAGCAGACCGTAGAGAAAAGCCTGTTCGCGGCTCAGGGTGAAGAGCCACCGTTCCATGCCGACCTTGCGCACGTAAATGCTTGTCTCGTATTGTGCGATCACTGCACCGCCACGGGTCAGGAAGATCCGCGTCTGGTAGTCGCCTTCAGTCAACGCTGCGGGCAGGGCGATAGAGGTCCGGAAGAGCGTCTGGTCGTCCACGCTTACGGTACCCTCGTTGAGCTGGTACTGGTTGGACCGTGATTTGATCCGGATAAGTGCTTGGGTAAAGGTCTCACTGTTGGCGATGTTCGCAGGCGCCCCGACGGAGCGGATGGCGCGCGGTATCGAAATGCGATGACGGACATCCTCGGTCTCGCTTAGTGACAGGCCCAGCAGGCTGCTGGTCGAGATGGCATAAAAACCCGGCGCGCTGTCGATCTCGACGGCGTCCGTGTTCACCCAGATACCGAACTTCTTTTCTTTGCGCCTCACGGTTACAGGTTCTGACGGGCCTGATACGGTCACTATAACCTGCATGCGCGGCTCGTCAGGGATGGGGGCATCGCGCTTGATTGCGCCAAATATCAGAATTTCGGAGCCGTCGAAATTAGTATTGATAGACACGGTATCGCTGCTCAGGCCCAGCACGATCTCTTCTGCTTGGGCGCAGATCCCGGACATGCACAGTACGGCGGATAAAATCAGGCCGCGCATCAGTGGCCCCCTGCCGCAATTGAATAAAGCTCGGAGGGTTGCAGGAGCAATTCCAGCGCCAGCTTGCCACACACGGCGAGGACCATGATCGCAAGAAGAATGCGCAATTGTTCGGCCTTCATTTTGACTCCGATACGGGTACCGATCTGCGCGCCAATTACCCCGCCCACCAGCAGTAGAACTGCCAGAACAATGTCGACTGTATAATTTGTTGTGGCGTGAAGCATCGTGGTAAAGGCGGTCACGAAAATAATCTGGAACAGCGATGTCCCCACCACGACCTTTGTCGGCATGCCGAGCAGATAAATCATTGCTGGCACCATGATAAAGCCGCCCCCGACACCCATAATCGCGGCCAGAATACCCACCAATACGCCGACGATCAGCGGTGGAATTACAGAGATGTACAGCCCTGACACGCGAAACCGCATCTTAAGCGGTAGGCCATGGATCCAGTTGTGTTTCTTGCGCTTGGGCGCCTTGCCCTTTTTAACGTTGCGAATGGCATTGAGGCTCTCAAAGAACATCAGTCCGCCTATAACGCCAAGGAACAGCACGTAGCAAAGCTTGACGAGCAGATCGACCTGCCCTTGTGCCTTGAGATAGTTGAACACCATCACGCCAAGCGCCGCACCGGCGAGACCGCCAATCAACAGCACGGTGCCCATCCTGAGATCGACTGTCTTACGCTTGAAATGCGCAAGGACCCCCGAGAAGGAGGAGGCTACAATCTGGTTTGCCTCGGTCGCAACTGCCACGGCAGGTGGTATGCCGATGAAAAACAGCAGCGGCGTCATTAAAAATCCGCCGCCCACGCCAAACATTCCCGACAAAATGCCGACAATTCCGCCCAATCCCAACAAAAGGAACGCGTTAACCGATACTTCGGCAATGGGCAGGTAAATTTGCATAATCGTCCTTAGGCTGCGGTGCTTTCAAAATCAATGATCTAACATAGAGGACTTATAAATCGGGGTCATCTGGCCTTATCTTTCTTTGACATAAGGCTCCCCTCCCGCGCGGGGCGGAATGGCTTTGCCCACAAAACCTGCGAGGATGATCACGGTCATGACATAGGGAAGGGCGGCAAGGAGCTGACCCTGTACTTTCATACCGATGACCTGTTCAATGATGTCGGGGCGCGTTTCGAGCGCGCCAAATAGACCGAAAAGCAAGGTTGCATAAAGCGCGTGCCATGGCCGCCATTTGGCAAAAATAAGCGCGGCGAGGGCGATGAAGCCGCGCCCTGCCGACATATCCTTTACGAAGCCGGCCTGAAGTGCAGTGCTTAGATAAGCCCCTGCGATGCCGCACAAGATGCCACAGATCCCAACAGCGGCAAAACGCAGCCCGACAACGGAGACACCGGCGGTATCGACCGCTGCGGGGTTTTCGCCAACAGCCCGCAAGCGCAGACCGAAGCGCGTCCGGAACAACAGCCACCATGTGAACGGGACGGCAGCAAAGGCGATATAAACAAGGATCGAATGGCCCGAGATCAGCTCGTAATAAAGCGGACCAAGTATCGGCACATTTTGCAGCGAGTCGGCAAACGGCAGGGTGATCGGCTCGAACCGGCCCTTCCCGATGAGCGAGGGTGTCCGCCCCCCCTGTTTGAACCACGCTTGGGCGATTAAAACAGTCAGGCCTGCCGCGAGAAAATTAATCGCAACACCCGAGATAAGCTGGTTTCCCCTAAAGGTAATCGAAGCGATACCGTGGATTGCGCTGAGAGCCAGCGATGCACCTATACCCGCCAGAAGGCCGATCCAGACGTTGCCGGTCATCGCAGCAATTGCTGCAGAGAAAAACGCAGCGGCAAGCATTTTACCTTCGAGCCCGATATCAAAAATTCCCGCACGCTCTGAATACAGGCCCGCAAGACAGGCCAGAAGTAGGGGCGTGGCAAGCCGCACGGTGGAATCCAGCAGTTGGATCAGAGTGAGATACATATCCATAGCTCAGACCTCCTTGCGTTCAGGCTTGGGCTCGCTGCGGCGCAGTCGGGCAGCAAGAAAGATCCGCTCGAGTGGCATGCGTACCATATTATCGAGCGCTCCGGTGAACAGGATCACCAGGGCCTGGATCACCACGATCAACTCGCGTGGGATTGAAGTCCAGAGTGCAAGCTCAGCACCACCCTGATAGAGAAACCCGAACAGGATTGCCGCGATGAAAACCCCCAATGGATGCGAGCGCCCCATCAGTGCTACAGCGATACCGATAAATCCTGCCCCCTCGACGGAATTTAGTACCAGACGCTCGGCTTCGCCCATCACATTGTTAATGGCCATCATTCCGGCGAGCGCACCAGAAATTACCATAGTGACCATAATGATTTTGACCGGTGGCATTCCCGCATATCTCGCGGCGGATTCAGAATTTCCAAAGCTGCGGATCTCGTAGCCCAGCCTCGTGCGCCAGATCAGGAACCATAAAAATACGCAAGCAGCGACCGCCACCAAAAGCGAGACATTCGCGGGCGCGGCGCGGGAAAACTCTATCCCGATCGGAGCCAACATATCATGCAAGGTGGGCAGGTGGACTGTCTCGGGAAACCGCTCCGTGGCGGGGTCCATGGATCCTTTTGGGCGGAGCATGTTCACAAGAACATAGTTAAGCAGCGAGGCGGCGATGAAATTGAACATGATCGTCGTGATTACGATGTGGCTGCCACGCTTGGCCTGAAGATAGGCGGGGATGGCAGCCCATGCCGCCCCGAAGAGACCTGCTGCAACGGCTGCCCCCACCAACGCCAGAGACCAGTGTGGCCACGGAATATAGAGGCAGGCAAGTGCGACACCAAGGCCTCCCAGCGCAGCCTGACCCTCGCCGCCTATGTTGAACAGACGAGCGTGAAACGCGATGGAAACCGCCAACCCCGTGAACATGAAGTTAGTCGCGTAATACAGGGTGTAGCCCCAACCATAAGTCGAGCCGAGGGCTCCTGTGACCATCATTTTAACAGCCGCTACAGGGTCCTCACCTATGGCAAGGATAACCAGCGCCGATAATACAGCGGCGAGAAAAAGCGATATGAGCGGCACGAGGATCACCTCTGCCCACTTTGGCATCAAATCCATCTATTTCGCCTCCCCGTCGCCCGCATGTGCAAGGTTATGCTCTATCTCCGCCACGCTGTGGGGCGCATCGGTATCGGTAATCCCCGCCATCAGCAGGCCCAACTCTTTTTCGTTTGTGTGCGCGGGTAACCGTTCGCCCATAATATTACCGTCGAACATTACGGCGATCCGATCACTCAGGGCCATGATCTCGTCCAGCTCGACACTGACCAGCAGCACGGCCTTGCCCTTGTCACGCAGGGCAATGATCTGCTGGTGGATAAATTCGATTGCGCCGATATCAACGCCGCGTGTGGGTTGTCCTATGAGAAGGAGATCCGGATTCCGTTCGATCTCGCGGGCCAGTACGATCTTTTGCTGGTTGCCGCCGGAGAAGTTTTTAGCGCTGAGCTTGGGATCTGGCGGGCGCACGTCGAACCGCGCCATTTTACCTTCCGTGTCCTCGCGGATGGCCGCATTATTCATCAAGATACCCGAGCGGTAGGCCGGATCATGGTGATAGCCGAATGCTACGTTTTCCCATGCAGAGAATTCCATGATCAGCCCCTCGCGTTGGCGGTCTTCGGGAACATGGGCTATGCCGCGGGCGCGGCGCGACTGTCCATCCGAATATTTACCTGTGAGGTCCAGCGGCTGGCCGTTGACGATGACACTGCCCGTACCATCGGCATAGCCACCCAAGACCTCCAGCAGCTCAGACTGGCCGTTGCCTGCGACACCTGCGATGCCCAGCACTTCGCCCGCGCGGACCTGCAGACTGATCCCCTTAAGACGCTCTACGCCTTTGTCGTCGTGTACGCGCAGATCTTTCACGTCCAGCACCACCTCTTTGGGTTGGGCAGGGGTTTTGTCGACACGCAGCAGTACTTTACGACCCACCATCAGCTCGGCTAGTTCTGCAGGGGATGTCTCCGAGGTTTTGACTGTCGCCGTCATCTCGCCGCGGCGCATTACGCTGACGGTGTCGGTTGTGTCCATAATCTCGCGCAATTTATGGGTGATCAGAATGATCGTTTTCCCTTCAGCGCGCAGGCGGCTCAAGATGCGGAACAACTGGTCGGCTTCTGCAGGTGTCAGCACCCCTGTAGGCTCGTCCAGAATAAGAATATCGGCCTGACGGTACAGCGCCTTGAGGATCTCGACGCGCTGTTGCATGCCTACGCCAATGTCCTGAATGAGAGCGTCCGGCTCAACGTTCAGGCCATAATCGGCGGCAAGTTCCAACAACGTGCGCCGCGCCTTGGCGATAGAGGGTTTGAGCCATCGACCATCCTCGGCTCCCAGAATGATATTTTCGAGCACCGTGAAATTCTCGACCAGCTTAAAATGCTGGAACACCATCCCGATTCCTGCCGCAATCGCGGCCTGACTGTCGGGGATCTGGGTTTTCTTGCCCTTGATGAAAATTTCGCCTCGGTCCGCTTTGTAGAACCCGTAGAGGATCGACATCAGGGTGGATTTTCCTGCGCCATTCTCTCCGATAATGCCGTGAATTGTACCCGGCATTACGCGTATTGAAATATCCTTGTTGGCCTGCACGGGACCAAAAGCTTTGGAAATGCCTTTGAGTTCGATCGCGGGGGCGGAATTTGCGGTCATGCGGGTGCATCCTTCACGCCTGAACACAGCTTTTGCTGCCAACAGGGAGTTTTAATAGAATGGGGCCGCGCTGAATTGTCAACGCGGCCCCGTCTTCTTGTGGAGCGCTTTAGAATGTCAGCGCTGGGCAGCTGTCATCGGACATGTAGTCATGAACCATCAGCTCACCGGAAGTGATTTTTGCCGCAGCATCATCGACCATGGCCTGCATATCAGCGCTCACCAGATCGGCGTTGTTCTCGTCGATCGCATAGCCGACACCGCCATTTGCGATGCCCATGACATTAAATCCTTTTTCCATACCAGGACCGTCGGTAAATGCCTCATATACAGCGTTGTCGACGCGTTTGAGCATCGACGTCAGAACCTTGCCGGGGTGTAGATAGTTCTGGTTTGAGTCCACTCCGATCGACAGGATGGATTCGTCAGCGGCAGTTTGCAAAACGCCAACACCTGTGCCGCCTGCTGCGGCGAATACGACATCCGAACCCTGGCTGATCTGCGCCTTTGTCAGCTCCGAGCCTTTTACAGGATCATTCCACGCGGCGGGTGTTGTGCCTGTCATATTCGCGACCACGTTGATGTCCGCGTTTACCGCTTTTGCGCCTTGGGCGTAGCCGCAAGCAAATTTACGAATGAGCGGGATGTCCATGCCTCCGATAAAGCTGACAGTGCCGGTTTTCGACGCTTGGGCAGCCAGCATGCCAACGAGGTAGGATCCTTCATGTTCGTTAAATACGACGGAACGGACGTTTGGCTGCTCTACGACCATGTCGATGATCACGAAATCGGTCTCGGGATAGTCTTGTGCGACCTGACCCAACGCATCACCAAACGCAAAACCCGTCATAACAATTGGGTTGGAACCAGCTTCAGCAAAGCGACGCAGTGCCTGCTCGCGCTGAGCTTCTGACTGAAGCTCGATCTCGCGGAATGTCTCGCCTGTCTCTTCTGCCCAACGCTGCGCGCCAGCGAATGCTGCCTCGTTAAATGATTTGTCGAACTTGCCACCCAGATCAAAGATCAGGGCAGGCTCTGCTAATGCGGCACCGGCACTAAGGGCGGTAGCAGCAGCAGCGCCAAGGAATTTGGTCATGAGGGTCATAGGTCTCTCCCAGTTTTATATCATTGGGGCGGCGGCACTTCCGGCCCGCGCCCAGAACCGTGCGAGGCACGGTGCTGGCCAAATAGTCGGCGGGGACGCGTGTGGGGTCAACCTGATTCGGGCTTGGCCGTGCCTTGGGGCGGGCGTTAACCTTGCGTAAGTGGGCGGTTCATTATCAATGCATCTACCGAAGGTGAATCCTTGCGCGAATAATAGGCTTTTCGCAGGCCGCAATTGGCGAAGCCATGCTTTTCATAGAGATTTATGGCTGCATAATTATCTGCTGAAACTTCGAGAAACGCAGTGTCGGCAGATGTCTGCGCGGCGTTGATCCACTGCGCCATCAAATCCCGTGCGATACCGCGCCGCTGGTACGCAGGACTGACCGCAAGGGTCAATAATTCTGATTCTCCCGCCACCGTGCGCGTGAGGGCAAAACCGCCCATTACGGTAAAGGCCGCGATGTAAGGCTGCGCGAGCAGCGAGGTCAGTTCCGCTAAGCTCCATCCACGCTCCTTCACAAAGGCCGCATGATGGATCAGGGACATCTCGGTTGGAGTCACGGAATGATCTGCGGTGGTGTATCGCGTGCCGGAGCGGCATCGGCCGCACGCAGATAAAGCGGGGCGGGCGGCTGCTGGTGCTCCGTCAAACGCGTGGCGGCGATGCGGGCGATGGCCTCTGCTACGCTATGCTTCGGGGCAATGCCGAAAGCACCGATAACAGGCAGGTTTTCGGGCAGTTCTGCAAGCGGGATAAGAACAGGCGCAGGCAGATGCTCAGTGTGAAAGCCCTGCGCGAACACCATGTCGCGACGCGCGTCAACGGTACACAGACACGGTCCCTGCGCACCAAGGTGCAGGGCATCGAATGCATTTACGCCTACCGCAGGAATGCCAAGGCCCAATCCAAGACCGCGCGCAGCCGATACTGCGATGCGGATGCCAGTAAAGTTTCCCGGGCCAACGCCCACACCGATCGCACCGAGCTGGCCCATACGGAGGCCGGATTGCGCCAAAAGCTCTTGAGCGAGAACAAGCAGTCTTTCTGCCTGACCTTTTGCCATAGGCTCGACCGCGCTTGCGATAACATTGTCACCACAAACAATCGCCGCCGCACAATGTGCAGCGGCGGTATCGAACGCGAGGATTAACGGTTTTGTCACGCCGCCGCCTTAGGCAACAGGGCGTACTTCGGTCACTTCGGGGATATAGTGACGGAGCAGGTTTTCGATGCCCATTTTCAACGTGAGTGTCGAGGAGGGGCAGCCGGCGCAAGCGCCCTGCATATGCAAGTATACAACCCCACGGTCAAATCCGTGAAACGTGATGTCACCACCATCTTGTGCAACAGCAGGCCGCACACGGCTATCAAGCAATTCTTTGATCTGGCCTACGATTACGCCGTCCTCTCCGGTATGCTCGGCATGGCCGGAGGTGGCTTTGTGGTCTGCGCCCATTACAGGCTGGCCGGACTGGAAATGCTCCATGATCGCACCGAGCAAGCTTGGCTTGAGGTGGTCCCACTCCATTTCATCGGATTTTGTGATTGTTACGAAATCAATGCCAAAGAAAACGCCCGTTACGCCATCGACCGCGAACAGGCGCGTGGCCAGTGGAGAAGTCGTGGCTGTCTCGGCGGTCGGGAAATCTGCGGTGCCCATGTCCAGCACGTTCTGGCCAGGCAGGAACTTGAGCGTTGCGGGGTTCGGGGTGGATTCTGTTTGGATAAACATGGTGCGATCTCTCCATCGGGGTTACCCAAGATATGCGGATGCGGCGCCGGGATGTCAAGGGATTGGAACGATTCTAAACTGGGTTGGGGTGGCTAAAAGGGCCTCAGGTTATCGCCTCGAGCCTCTCCTTGCTCAGATCCCCCGGCACGATTGTAATTGGTACCGGTAAGCTGCCCGAATTTCGGCTTAGTTGCGTGACCAGCGGGCCAGGCCCTTTGCCATCTGTACCTGCGCCGAGAACCAGAACGCCAATATCCTTGTTTTCCTTGATCCGCGCCATAATTTCATCGAACGGCTGGCCTTCCCGAATGACAAGTTCCGGCTCTACACCTTGACGGTCACGCATCCATTTTGCGAAAACCTCGAAGTGGACCTCTATCCGCTCGCGTGCTTCCTCGCGCATGATATCACCTACACCGATCCAGTGATTGAACTCTTCGGGTGGAATAACGGCCAAAACCTCGACTCCACCACCGGTTTTGGAGGCGCGCATCGCGGCAAAGCGCATTGCGCTCAGGCATTCGCGGCTGTCATCGAGGACCACAAGAAACTTGCGCATGATATTCTCCCTGTTGCGGGGGAGATCATGGCGTGTGGCTGCGTGGCTTGCAATTGACTTTTATAGGTCCAGTAGGGTCAAGGGGCTTAGCATGGGCGTTTTCAACAACGCATTGGCATTTTCCGCAGGCAAATGTTGTGCTGCTTCCATTAGGCCTTTTGGGATGCGGCCCAATCCCAATACATTTCCCGCACACGTTGGGTAATCGGATTGCCATTACCGCCAACCTGATATTTTGTATCGTCAAAAGCCGAGATTGGGGTGACTTTCATCATATTTCCCGTAAGGAAAACCTCGTCCGCGCTATGGAAATCGTCAAAGCTCAGCACGCTTTCGTGAACGCGCAATCCATCGGCGCGCATGTTATCCATATGGCGTGCGCGGGTTATACCGGCAAGGAAGGTGCCGTTTGGCACAGGTGTAAACACCTCGCCGTCGCGGACCATAAACACATTGGCCGAGGCCGTCTCGGCCACATTGCCGATGGCGTCTGCGACTAGCGCATTATTGAAACCTTTGCTGCGCGCTTCGGCCATCATGCGGGCGTTGTTGGGGTAAAGGCAGCCAGCTTTCGCGTTTACTACGTTATCCTCAAGAACAGGACGGCGGAAACGCGTGCGCGTTAGAGTTGCGGCAGATTCTGGCGGTGCCATGGGGATCTGTTCGAGGGAGATGGCAAAGCCGGTGGCATCCTTGAGCGGAACAATACCCAACTCGTCACCCGCCAGCGCCCAATACATTGGTCGGATATAGACGGCAGCATCCTTCGGGTAGGATGCCAGACCATCGCGCACCATCGCCACCATATCTTCGGTCTTAACGGTCGGAGTTATCATCAGCGCCTCTGCGGAGCGGTTAATGCGGGCGCAATGAGCCTCCAGATCGGGTGCCAGACCGTCGAACATGCGCGCGCCGTCAAACACCGTTGTACCCAGCCACGCGCCGTGATCGGCAGCCTTCATCACACTCAGATCACCATCATGCCATGTGCCCTCAAAATACGTTCGGATGTTTGTGCCAGTGGCCATAGTGTCTGTCCTGTAGATCCGTGCGTGCCTCAGGGCGCGCTGTGATAGATGCCTTCTGGCAGGTTGAGTGCGGCTGCCAGATCCCGCAACTGGTTCGGCGACAGCGTAATTTTGCGTACGCTGTCGGTCTCCGCATCCCATTGCTCGAGGGTAATCATAGTGTCAAATGCGCTCAGCGTCACATCCTCGCGCAGGGGAGTTATCCCCTCGTCTACAAGGGTGATTACGGTTGCGTCAAATTCATGCTCAATGGTAAACATGGAACAGTTCTAACGGATCGGCGCCGACGTGCAAGTATTGCTCTACAAGGGGAGGGGCGTATTTGTGCGGGTAATCCGCTGACACTTGTGTGATCGGGCTGGCCCTAATGGCAAGGCGTGCTAAAATGGACTTATACTCGCATTTCGCACTCCCTGCTATTTCCTAGAAGGACCTTTTGATGTTTACGCGCGCTTTAGCTGCCTTGGGTCTGATCGCGGGCCTGTCCGCCTGTGAGGTCGTGCCTGTATATCCATCGGGATCTTCCCCTGCAGGCGCGCCATCCCCGAGTCAGACACTATCCCCCGGCGCCCGTGAAAACGCGCGCAGTTTTGTCCGCGTGGTAAGTACCGTCGAACCTGTAGCCGAGCGGGAGTGTCGTGCCCGCACCCAGAATGTGAATTGCGATTTCAATATTGTCGTTGACGATAAGCCGGGCGAACCCGCAAATGCCTATCAGACCGTGGATCGCCAAGGCCGCCCGATTATCGCTTTCACGCTGGCCTTGATCGATGACGCACGCAACGACGACGAGCTGGCTTTTGTCATGGGACACGAGGCTGCGCACCACATCGCGGGCCATATCAATCGACAGCAGCAAAATGCGGTTGCAGGCGCTGTGATTTTTGCCGGACTTGCAACGCTCAGTGGTGGCGATGCCAGCGCTGTCCGCTCCGCGCAGGAGCTGGGCGCACAGGTCGGCGCGCGGAGTTATTCCAAAGAGTTCGAGCTGGAAGCCGATGCGCTGGGTACGATCATTACAAAAACTGCAGGCTATGACCCATTGCGCGGGGCCGAATTCTTCACCCGCATTCCCGATCCCGGTGACAAGTTTTTGGGGACCCACCCCCCCAATGCGTCCCGTCTAGAGACTGTACGCAGGACCGCGGCAGGGTTATAACCCGCTTCGGGCCTTTCCTATGAGGGTTTGAACTAGAGCGGTTAATAGGGTCGGTGTTCCGAGTGCATTTTTCAGGAGCGGAGCAAAGCTGAGAGCTGTGGCACAAACCCATCTGGTCTTTATCCGCAGACCTGTGCATGTGAACGAAGGATTAATCCGGTAGGGCGGTACTTTATGTTGAAAAAACTTGGGATTATCCTGACAGATAAAGGCAGCAAATATGCTGTGTCTGGTTGTCCTGTTTCCGATACCGAGGAAATTGAGGCCGCTCTCAAAACGCTGAAATCTGAAAAAGCTTATGCAAAAGCCACGCATAACACCTGGGGCGCGTTATTGGACAAGGATACGCCTCTTAAATCAGATGATGGCGAGAGTGGTGCGGGGATGGTCATCCTTCGAATGCTGGAGCGCGAAGGCCTGACCGGACATCTGATTGTAGTTACGCGCTGGTATGGTGGCAAACATTTAGGCGGTGACAGATTCCGTCACGTTCAATCTTGCGTGCGCTCCTATCTAGAAACGCTTTGCAAATAGGTCGTGAACAATTTCAGCTATTGCCGTCAAATATTATCTTTGGCCCTTCGATTTTGGCGTGCCACATGCAATCGGTACAAAAGCGGAGCAAGAACATAATCATAAAGTGCGCAAGCAGCACCGTGGATCACTGGCAAATTTGCCAGACGGGCAAGCCAGCGCATCTGGGGTATTTCGCGCCAAAGCAAAATGAATGCAGGAATCCCCGAAGTGATCACACCACTTTTTCGTACGTGCAGCCGTTTTGCCGCGTCTTGTTGCGTTATGCCCCAGTCGGCCAACCTGTCGGCATCAGCCAGATCGTCATAAGAAATCGGTAATGCCTGTTTTGCACTTATGCGGGCGTACTGGTTAACTTCCCGGCTGCAAATCGGGCAGTCGCCATTATAGAGGACTTCGGTTTTATCTGTCATGCTATATAAATAGTATCACGGGGCGACGCGACCAGCCCTAGCGCGGCTTATTCCCGTCAATCCACCGCGACATGAGGCCACGGTCCTTGAAGCACTCTGGCGGTACTTGAGTGCGTTTGAGCCGCGCAATGCGTTCGGCAAAGCCTACCTGCTTGGAGGAAGGATAATCATTGAACGCTGAAGGTGCGGGTTTGTGCGCATCGATCCATTTGGAAAGCCGGGCACGGTCCTGAATAATGCCAACCGGCAATTTCGACTTTGTTTTTTCTGCGAGTGATAGCGCGTAATCGATCTGCTTTTGTGTGGCAGGAACGGGCGTGGGCAGAGGTAGCTCGGCCTGCACCGCAAGCGGTGCCGTGTCAAAGAGATCTGGAAATGTTGTTTGATACGACATGGGATGCTCCCTGTTCTTTTTCTAACTATAACATAGAACATAGGGGGAACATATCAAGGGTTAGTTAACGGAACATCCATAAGCGCATTGTTCGCAGGCCGGTCAGCCCCGGCCACGCCATTTGAAATTCGGAAAAAAGCAGAGGTATTTGTGCACGTCCGCAGCGCATGCGCGCAGGTGACGGCGTATTACCGGTGTTATAACCACTTGAGATAAAGGCGGGCGCGAAGCTCCGTATTCGTGGGCGGAACTGATGAGGGGCAAGGCATAGTTTCAGCCAGTTTTCAAACAACCCGCCCCCACAGATCATATTCGCCTGCTTCCTCGACCTCGACGGTTACGATATCGCCCACTGACAGGTTCTCGAAGCCCTCGTCGATAAACAGGTTCCCGTCGATTTCCGGCGCGTCTGCTTTGGTGCGGCAGGTCGCGGCATCTGCGTCGATTTCATCGATAATCACATCCATGCGCTTACCGACCTTGGCATGTAGTTTCGCTTCGGAGATTGCCTGCGCCTTTTCCATAAACCGGTTCCAGCGGTCTTGCTTGACCTCTGCATCTACATGGTCGGGCAATGCGTTTGAGCGCGCGCCAGCGACGTTTTCGTATTGGAAACATCCCACGCGATCGAGTTGCGCCTCGTCCATCCAGTCCAGCAGAGTCTGGAACTCTGCCTCCGTCTCGCCCGGGTAGCCGACGATAAAGGTAGAGCGTAGCGTAATGTCAGGGCAAACATCGCGCCATGCTGCGATCTCGTCGAGAGTCTTGGACGCGGCAGCAGGCCGTGCCATCCGTTTAAGTACGTCCGGATGCGCGTGCTGAAAAGGAATATCGAGGTACGGGAGTACAAGACCATCTGCCATCAGCGGGATCAGCTGTCGCACATGGGGGTAGGGATAGACGTAGTGCAGGCGCACCCATGCGCCCAGTGATCCCAGATCACGGGCCAGATCGGTGATATGTGCACGATGCCCGCGGTCCTCCGCATGTTTGATGTCGACACCATAAGCCGACGTATCTTGGGAGATGACCAGCAGCTCCTTCACGCCATTCTCGACCAGTTTCTCGGCTTCGCGCAGGACTGCGTGCGCTGGACGGCTTTGCAATTTTCCACGCATGTCTGGAATGATGCAAAATTTGCACTTGTGATTACAGCCCTCAGATATCTTCAGGTAGCTGAAATGCCGTGGCGTGAGCGAGACACCGGAAGCGGGCAGTAGATCGATAAATGGATCTGGAGACGGAGGCACGGCAAGGTGCACGGCGTCCAGAACCTGCTCGTATTGGTGCGGGCCCGTCACTGCGAGGATACGGGGGTGATGCTCGCGGATGTAATCAGGCTCGGCGCCCAAGCACCCTGTGACGATCACGCGTCCGTTTTCAGTGAGAGCTTCGCCAATGGCATCAAGGCTCTCGGCCTTGGCGCTGTCCAGAAAGCCACAAGTGTTCACAATGACCGCATCCGCACCTGCATAATCGGGGGAAATCGCATAGCCTTCGGCCCGCAGACGGGTCAGAATCCGTTCGCTATCGACCAAAGCTTTGGGGCAGCCAAGGCTGACCATACCAATGGTGGGCTGGCCAGTGCGCTTTGGCTCGGAGAACTTTGCGCGGGGGGCCAGATCTGGGCGGAGGTTTGGTGGGTTTGTGCTCATGCCAGCGCTATAATCTACACAAGCGGTATCGGCAATTGCTCAGAATTAACTGATGGGCGATCCCGCAGTCAGCAGGCAGGCCCTGCGCCTCATCCGAGCATGCTTTCGGGACATCGATAATATCTACATAAGGTGCAGCATGGAGGTTTTTGCCCAGCCCACAAGACCGGATGCAGCGTGGATAAATCAGGTCGGTCGACGCACCGTGCCTTGGCCAACACCTACAGCTTTTGAACAAACTCGGGATCATGTATCCTGTTCTGTTCAGGCAGTTGGACAAAGCCTCCCCCCCCGCCAGCAACCAGAACGCCCGATGTAATATTGCGGGTTCTGGCGGAAAGGAGGGGAGGCTATTGCGCGCCAATTAGCCTTGCGGCGCAGCTGAGGACCACTGTGGAATGGTAGCGTCCGAGGCAGGCTGTGGATCAAGGCTGGGCCAGTTGCCGGTGGATAGGTTGATGTTTGCAGGGATGTCCTCTTCCCAGAACCCCACTACATTTTTGGTAATGTTCAGATAGAGCTTGTCATCGATTATGCGCCAAAGTGTCGGGTTACCGGGGACCTTGCCCCCCTTTGCTACGCCATAAGCGCAATGGCCGTCATATTGAGGCACGTATTTGGCGGGGTTTGCTGTGAATGCATCGCGATTTTCCTCGGAGGAGAAAGCAAAGGTTGCTCCGTTATGTTCAGCGGTGATCGATTTGTTCCCCTCTACGGGCGCGGGTTGTGTCTGCCCAACAGGATTTTGTGGCAGCGAGAAATAAGCGACAACGTCATAGCCCGAGACGGCAAAGCCGGTCTCGTCGATGAATTGCTCGCCTGCAAATGCCTGGTTGGCAAAACTGAGCGCGGTTGCAGCAGCGGCAATAGAGAGGACAAAGCGGTTCATGGTAGTCTCCAGTTGAGGGATTTCTCCCTGAACCTAGGAGGCAGTTTATACCTTTGCATCTCGCATTTACGTGACCTCTCGCACGCGTGAAGCCAGCATAAGCGCAGCGTGAAAATACTGCTGGATTATTTCAAAATAGGCGGTGCGCCTGCGTCTGCGCCCGGCATGCGCGGAGTTTTTTGTAATGTTTCCATCTGCGGCAAATCAAACCGCAGCCCGACTTTCATCAACTTTGTGACAGCCGCATCGCCGTGGTTGAAGAAACCCACATCCATCGCGCCCGCCTCGATGCCTGAGAATGTAAGCGCTTCGGAGGCTGCGCGCACTAACGCATCGCGCGCCCGTGGGATCGCGTCGATAAACGCCAGCAAATGACCGCGCCCGCCACCCTCATAGGAAACGCCGACAAGCCAAGCATTGGCCGCCATCCCTGTAGCTGTGGCGAGTTTGGCATCGATGGCCTCGATGAGGGATTCGGGCAGTCCCTTGGGGGGAAGCACGCTCTCGATCTTTGCCTCGACCTGTGCGGCCGTATGCGTCAACGTCTCGCGCAGCCACGCCACGGCAGTATCGGGCAACAAGATTGCAGAAGGTGCTACCTCGATATTGAGGGCAATGCCGAGAGGCTGTCCCTCCAGCATCGCCGCCACATTGCGCCCTGACAGCGCGACATAGGCGCCCGCTTCGCCGGCGTATTGCGCAAGGCGTTGGGCTCGGTCAAAGGCCAGCAAATATTGCGCGCCTTCCGTTTCAAGGACGCGCGGGTTGATCTGATCTCCGTCGGGTTCGTTTTCCAGCAGCAGATAAAGTTCTGCATCTGCCATCCTTTCATAGAATCGCAGGCGCATCCTGTCATCATCAGGGGCGGCCATCATCGCGGCATGCGCGGCGTCGAGCGGAGTATCGGTCATGTCATCACCTGTGAAATGGCGGCCTGCAAACGGGGGATTACTTCCTCCTCGAACCACGGATTTTTCTTGAGCCAACCCGTATTGCGCCATGAGGGATGTGGCAAGGCATAGGTGCCTTTTGGGTGGCTATCCCAGTCGCGCACAGCCTGGGTAACAGTTTTAAAGTCTGGAAGATGATAGCGCATGGCATGGCCGCCAATAAGAACGGTCAATCGCACATCGGGTACTGTCGCAAGTGCGTCGCGGCGCCACGTCTTTGCGCATACAGGCGGCGGCGGCAGATCACTTCCTTTGGCATCATAACCCGGAAAGCAGAAGGCCATGGGGATGATTGCCACGCGGCTGCGGTCATAAAACGCCTTTTCGTCAAGCCCGAGCCATTGGCGCAGCCGCACCCCTGACGCATCCCAGAAAGGCGTGTTTGCCCTGTGCACTTTCATCCCAGGCGCTTGTGACGCAATCAACAGCCGTGCCTCTGGCTGAAACCAGATCACAGGATTGGGCCGATGGGCCGTGGCGGTTCTGGCAAAGCGGTCGGCGCAAAGGGTACAGGCAGCAATCTCAGGGCGAATATCAGTCATGCCCCCTTAGGTAAGGCCGCGCAGCAGGTTGCCAAGTGGTAAGTATCAGGTATGGCAAAAGCAGTACTTCGCCGTCAAAAGACCGGGCGGGCCTGTTGGGATATGGCGGGTCAGGTGTCGTTGTACATTTGTTTCCAAATCGGACATAATATGGTCAAAATCTCTCGATAGAGGAATTGGTAACCTCCGCAAGAGAGGACATACTTCACCCCGCAAGCCGAACCGGAGAGCAGGCGCGCCATGCTGGAATTTCGTAACGTTTCCAAGTCCTATTGGACAGGTACACAGCACAAGGTCATTCTTGACCAGGTGTCGTTCCGCGTCGAGCTTGGCAAATCGATGGGCATTCTTGCGCCCAACGGCACGGGTAAAACCACCCTGATCAATATGATGGCAGGGCTGGAAAAACCGGACGAAGGCGAGATTTACCGCGGCTGCAATATTTCCTTTCCATTGGGTTTTATGGGGGGGGTTGTTGGCAAAGTGTCCGCGATGGAGAACTCGCGCTATATCGCGCGGCTTTACGGGCTAGATCCCGACTACGTCGAAAGCTTTTGCCGCTGGTTGTGCGGCTTGGGAGAGTATTTTGACCAGCCTCTGGGCACCTATTCTGCAGGCATGCGTGCAAGGTTTTCCTTTGCGCTGATGCTGGCACTGGATTTTGATATGTATCTGATCGATGAGGGAATGCCTTCCACGACAGATGTAGAATTTAACCGCAAGGCAGGAGAGATCCTGCAAGAACGCCTGCGCACCACGACCATCGTGATCGTGTCGCATCAGGCGGAAACGCTTGAAAAATTCGCGCGAACTGCCGCGGTCCTGATGGACGGGCAACTGAACGTATTTGACAGCTTGGAAGAAGCGAAGCAGTTGTATGATTACCAAACCAAAAGCTAGAAAATTCCGCATAAAGCGTAGTCCAAGCGCAGGTCTCGAAGGTGCTGCGCCACAGCCATCTAAGCCAGTGCGGACGGTGGAACCTGCGCGTGCTGATGCAAGTGTAGCCATTCCCCCCGCGCCTTCTGCTGATCCGGCTGCGTCAGCGGCGCCTTCGCGTCCTACCGTGCCCTCAGAACCACAGCACGAAGCGCGCCCCGAGACGCCCGCGTCTGCTGCAAAAACTGCCGCCCCAACCATGGCACGAACAGGCGACGTATCTTCTGCTGATCAGGTGAGCGGCGAACAGGATATGGATGCCATCCGTCAAGAGGGTTTAACCGGTCGCCAGCTGCGCATGGCGCGGCGTGTGGCGCAAAAACACGGGTTGCCCGCGACCTCGGATTTTGACGCTGTGCGTCTGCTGCGCGCTAAAGGCATCGATCCGTTCCAACGCTCGAATATGCTGGAACTGGTCGTCCCCCAAGCGGGCGGATCCCAGCATGAAGGCGGTCCAGGAAACGCACTGAACGACCTGCCTGCGGTCGCAGGTGGCGCAGGGGCGGGCCGTGTGCAGTTGCCGCAAACTGTGCCGACCGGCCGCAACACGCTCCCTTCGACCGAAATCAGCCCGATGGAGCGGCGCACCCGCGAAATCTCCGACATTCAAAAAGACATTTCGCGCCGCCGCCGCAAAAAGATGGGTTTGCTCATTGTGCGGCTTGCCTTTTTTGTAGTGCTGCCAACATTCTTTGCAGGCTACTATTTCTACAAAGTGGCAACGCCGATGTATGCGACGGACAGTCAGTTCCTGATCATCCAGAACGAAGGCGGCGGTGGACCCAGCCCGTTTGGCGGTCTTCTACCGACACAATTCGCCAACTCTGCCGATAGTATCGCGACACAGGCCTATCTTCAGTCGAAGGACGCGATGTTACGCCTCAATGACGATGCGGGTTTCAAGGACCATTTTACCGATGGTTCCATTGACCCGATCCAGCGGCTGACCGATGACCCGACTAACGAAGAAGCCTACAAGCTGTATAAGAAGAACGTCAAAATCGGCTATGACCCGACCGAAGGCGTGATCCGCATGGAAGTGATTGCTGCCGATCCGCAGATCGCCACCAGTTTCTCGGAGCGGTTGCTTGTTTATGCGGAGGAGCGGGTGAACAACCTTAGTCAAGCCAAGCGTGACAGCGGAATGACAGATGCCGAAATTGGCTTTGACAAGGCACAGCAGGCACGCCGCGACGCCCAGCAGCGTCTGATCGAGCTTCAGGTCGAGAACGGTGTGGATCCAGAGGCCGTCATCGCGGCGATCCGCACCCAAATCACCAACTACGAGACGCTACTGATCGAAAAACAGCTGGAGCTGGCCGCATTATTGGACAACGCACGTCCAAACACCGCAAAAGTCGACGGCGCACAAGGTGATGTACGCAGGCTCGAAGCGGCACTGGCGCAACTCAATAACCGGATGAACAACGCCACCGAAGGCACTAACTCACTTGCACAGCAGGCGGTCAGCCTCCAGCTCGCGCAGGCGGATCTGGTGAACGCCGACACCAACCTTCAACTGGCCCAAACCGGTCTCGAACAGGCACGTACAGAAGCGACACGTCAGGTGCGCTACCTGACGATTGCCGTGCGCCCTGTCGCGAGCGAGGAGCCAAGCTATCCTCGCAAGTTCGAGAATACCATTTTGGCGTTCCTGATCTTTGGTGGCATTTACCTGATGCTTTCGCTTACCGCGTCGATCCTGCGCGAACAGGTTACCTCATAGCGTCAGGCCGCCCGCACCGGCGGAAAGAAAAACGCCCGCCAGAGAGATCCGGCGGGCGTTTCCTATTGGCAGCGAAGATAACCCGAGCAGGTTGGCTACTCCGCCGGAACGTCCTTAACTCCAAGCGCGCGTTCAAGCCGCGCCCGCTCCAGCATGGCACGCCGCACTATGGCCGGTTCGCGTAGGGTATAGGGGCTGTCGAGGCGGAATGTTGCGGGAGCGCGTTTTGATATGGTCATGCCTGAAAGGGCCGACAGCGGCACCGCCATCACAAGGCTCGCTACGATAGGCACCAGCCAGAGTGACACGAGGCCCGCGATCAAGCCGCTCAGAAGTACCACACCCAGTACCATCTCCACCCAGTGAAACTTGATCAGCGTCCACCAACTGTGCTGGCGCGCTTCCCGCGACTGCGGTGCCCATGCTTCTGTGCTGCTCGTTAGCGCCCGCAAAACGGCTTTTGTCTGCTGTATCATCATGATGGGCGCATAGGCGATGGACAGCGCCACCTCCACAAGGAAGCTACCCAAGAACGGACCTGCGCCTCCAAAAACACGTGCCGCGCGCGGAGTTGCTGCTATGATGCCTGCACCTGCGATCTTGGGCGTGAGAAGCATTGCGTACATGATTACTAGAAAAACGGCGCTGTCGATATGGCTCATGGCGGGGGGCCAGTCTGGAAACAGCGGGTTTGCCTCATTAAAATAACGGATGACGTTGGTCTCGGCGTCCTTCCCGAGCAATGCCCATATCACGAGAAGAAAGAACCACATCGGGCTAAGAAGATAGGCAACTGCCCCGTGAAAAAGGTGAAAGCGCGACACGGGGTGCAGACCTTTTGTCCCGAGCAGGCGCAGGTGTTGCAGATTGCCGCGACACCAACGGCGGTCACGGATTACATAATCTATCAACGTGGCCGGTGTTTCCTCAAAGCTGCCTGTCACACGCGGCAGAAAACGCACGCCCCATCCTGCACGGCGCAGCAGCCCTGCCTCAACAAAGTCATGGCTCAGGATCAGCTGGTCGCTTCCGCTGCGTCCGCGCAGATGAGGCAGCATGGCACACGTGGCAAATGCCTTTGTGCGGATGATTGCATTATGGCCATAGTAGTTCCCTTCAGAACGCGCCCACGTCGCAAGACCTTCAGCCAACAGCCAGCCGTAAGCGATGTTCGAAAACTGCTGGAGGCGTGCAAAAACAGTCTGCGCGCCGATCAGCATGGGAAATGTCTGTATCAGACCCGCGCGGCTGTCCGAGGATAATTCCGACGATAGACGGTCAATCGCACGACCGCTCATGAGGCTGTCAGCATCGAGGACGACCATCCCCTCGTAGGGAGCGCCCCACCCTCGAACCCATTCAGCGATATTGCCGATTTTTTTATCTGTGTTGTCGGTACGGCGGCGGTAATGCACCGCAAAGCCCTCTGGCGCGGTGCTCCGTAGATCTTCAAACGCCTGCCACTCTTGAGCTGCAATCGCCTCGTTGCGGGTGTCAGAGAGGATGAACAGCGTATAGTTATGCGGTCCGGCGCGGCTGGCCAGATCATGCAGCATCGCAACCGCATTGCCGAATACGTTCTGCGGTACCTCATTATAGATCGGCACCAGTAAGGCGACATTGATGCCTGTAACCGCATCACGAGGGCGCGCGTCAGCATTCTCTCGCGCCAAAAGACCGGCAATGGCAACACCTACGGTACTGACCGAGAGGCTCACCCATATAAATGTCGCGCCAATCATGCTCAGTAAGGCCCACTCCATACCGCTCATACCGCCATTGGCGAGCCATCCGTACAAACCGAACATCAACAAAGCTGTCCCGATCAAAGCAGGCCAGAACGTCGCCGCCCGCCATGCCGGACCTGTCGAAGGTTGGTCGGTGAAAGCACGTTCGGGTGCTGTTGAAAACGCCTGCTCGCGGGCCTCCAGCGGGGTACGGTCGGGCATTGCAGAAGTCATTTTTGCGTCAAGCATCAGGTTTTTGTCCAACGGTAGAGCCATACTTCGCTCAAAGGGGCATCGCCAATTCTGAGCTGTACGCGGAATTCAGATGAATCCGCACCCTCTGGCATAAAAGTAAACGCCAGTCGTGGACCATTGGTTTCAGGATTTCTTTGCAAGATGCCCGGAGTCGTCGTGCCTGTGCTGCTGCGTAGGGTCACTTCTACCATGCTCAGGTCTTCGGGCAGGGCTTCGCCCTGATCAAAATCAATTACCATCACCAGGCCGCCCTCGGGGCGCCCGCCGATGGCCGTGCCGGTTACACGCAGCAATTCGGGCGGGTTCGGTGCAGGATCGGCACCCCATTGCAGGTTGTAGCGCAGCAATTGCTCCGCCCCTTGCGCAATAGGTGCTGTCGGGCGCCAATAGGCGACGATGTTGTCATAAATCTCGAGATCGGCGGGGATCTCGACGAGTGTAACCGCGCCTTCGCCCCAGTCACCGCGCGGCGTGATCCAGACCGACGGGCGCATATGGTAA
Source organism: Sulfitobacter guttiformis (assembly GCF_003610455.1). Classification (NCBI taxonomy): domain Bacteria; kingdom Pseudomonadati; phylum Pseudomonadota; class Alphaproteobacteria; order Rhodobacterales; family Roseobacteraceae; genus Sulfitobacter; species Sulfitobacter guttiformis. Next base: position 2,500,523 of record NZ_RAQK01000001.1, read on the forward strand.
AGCGCTTCCAGATCATTGTAATCACTAAATTCGCGCTTGCGTTGCATCAGGCCAAAGCCTTTCGGGCTCTGATCACCGAAGGCGCTGATCTGCAGGGTAGTCGGGTTGGCCAAAGGCCGCCAGATTACTTCGCCCCAACCATTGTGGATCAGCAATCCGTCGCTGTCATGAACGTTCGGGCGGAAATCGGAGAAGCGCGCGCGGTCTTTTGCATCGAACAGGAACATGGATGTCAAAGGGGCGATGCCCACGTGGGACAGTTCGGTACGGGCAAAAATGGTCGCCTCCACTTCCATATCAAGCACCTTGCCGTGGGTGATCTCGAAGCGGAAAGCGCCGGTACAGCTTGGGCTGTCCATCAGCGCGTGGATGGTGACAGATTTGTCCGAAGGTTCGGGCGTTTCGATCCAGAATGCAGTAAATTCAGGAAATTCCTCGCCCATCGGGTCGCCGGTTTTCAGGGCCAGACCGCGGGCAGACAGGCCGTAAATCTCACCCGTGCCGATGCCGCGGAAATAGCTGGCGCCCTGAAAAACGTTGTATTCTGTATAGATTCCGGAGTTGAGCAGGTCGGCGCGCAGGCGCAATCCCGAATAGCCCATGTTTTCGTTCAAAGGCAGATCGGGAAATTTGTCCGTGCTGTCGAACACGGCCATGTCGAACAGGAGCGGGCTCGCTGCGCTGTCCTCGATGATATTGATTTCGATGCCCTGCGGATAATACAGACCGGGAGGGAAAACATCCAGACGCTGCGGACGGGCAGTATTTTCCCACAGTGCGTTGCGTGTATCGAACCATATTTTACGATACTGGTCATAGCTGATGTCCTGCCATTCCTTGGGGATGGCGGGACGGGGGGCATAGTCAACAGCGGCCAGTGCACGGGCGCGGTTTGGTACTGTCTGGGCGTTGAACGGCACCGGTGATGGCCCCACCTGTAATGGCGCATCAGCAGCAAAAGCACGGGTTGGCAGCGCGGCCAGAGCGGCCAACATTTTGAGAACTTCACGGCGCAACATTAGGATTTCCGCTTCCATGGTTGGGATTTGAACCAGCCGGCACCGTAAGCTGTGGCTATCAGCACCAGTATTCCGACAAAATTGATGAGTAGTGTGTTGCCCGTGCTCCGGCTGGTCAGATCCATGGCAAGGCCCATGACCTGAGCCAGAAACATTGACATGATGAAAACCGCCAGCGATTGCTGCCCCACCTTAATGATAAAGGCAAGTATCACGCCCCATGTCCGCGCTGCCAGTCCCGTCCCGCGTACAAGCAAATTGTCGCCGTTGTGACCGGCGATGACCCATGCAAGATAGGCGAGTGCCAAAAAGTGGGTGTAGCGGAATAGTCCGAAATCAGATTTGTCGATCAGCGGCGCGATCGCTTCGCGGGCCTCGCGGATGATGTTTCCGCTTTCTGTGACGAAGAACCAGTTGAGGCGAATGGAACGTACGGCAATTTCGCTCAGCGCGAGATTTGCAACCACAACCGCTGTCGCAACGGAAATCAACGCAATATGCACAGGCGGCTTTGGGATCCAGCCGCGCATCAGCGCGAAGCCGGTGAAGAAGATAAGTTGCCAACCAAACGGGTTGAAAAACCACTGCCTGTTTGACCACGGCTCTGCCGGCAATGACAATTGCGCACTCCCCCAAAGCGATCTTTGGGCACCGACCCACACGACGATCATAAAGACAAACACCAGTCCTGTGTTGACACGCTGTAATGCAATCACCAGCGGCATCATGGCGAGCACCACCATATACATCGGCAGAATGTCAAAATAATTAGGCACATAGGTAAGCGTCAATAGGCCCAGCAGCGGAACCGAAGGGTCCTCAAAGAACGCCCAAAGGTTCAGCGACGCAATATACCGTTTGTCGTATCCGCCGATGTAATCGACACCTGCAAGAAATGTCGCGAGGGCGATAAACAGGGCAATATGCGCCCAATATATCTGCCAGACGCGAAACGCGACCCGTGCAGTACCTACAAGCCAGCCAAGGCGCACAAATGTGCCGCCAAATGCTATTGCAGATGCCATGCCGGAGCAGAAAACAAACATCTCGGTTGCGTCCGAAAAACCCCAGCGTGCGGGAATCCATGAGATCAGAAAGTTGCCCGGTGTGTGGGACATGAGGATGATAAACATGGCAATGCCGCGAAAGAAATCAAGCCGCAGATCCCTCACAGGAGGTGTTGCTGCCCTAACAGCAGCGGAGGGCGAGGAAGATATCGGGACATTGGTCGCAAGGGTCGTCATATGTGATGTAGTTCCGGTTTATTGCGCCGCGACACCTCGGGCGAAGTTGATTTTTTCAAGACGGGTAATCGCGAATCGGTCAAGAGTTCCACCACGGATTCTTTGCCTGTCCCGCAAGATTGCTGCAGTTGCATCATATCGTCCCGCCCGCAAGCCCGCGTCGATAGTTATCCGCTCGAATACATCACGTTGTGCGTGGCTGCCACCGATGGTTTGCATCAGAGGCCGTGCTGCCGCTAGGTTAACAAAAGCAGTATCATAGCGCCCCTCGGAAAACGCATTCAGTCCTGAAAGTGCCGCCTGTCCGGGTGCGGCAACACGGGCGGGCATTTCACCGGTTTTTAGGGTGTCACAGGCAAAACGGGCGGTCATTGCTGCGCGTGCATCTGCGCGCTCCGCACCCGCGAGGGCCAGCAAATAATGCAGATCGGCGAACACCAGACAGCCGTCCTCGACCCGGTTTTCAGAAAAATCAGCAAGTTCTTCCCAGCGTGGCCCGATATCCATGCCTTCCAGCTCAAGCCGCGACAGCAGCGATGCAGCGTTCGAGATGTCGCGGTAATCGTCTGTTTTGTCGGCACGGATTTGCGCATCATAAAGGCCGAGCGCGATGTCCAGTTCGCCGCGTTCCATGTGCAGCAGCGCCTTGTGCCACCAGACATGATAGCGGAAATTGTTAGAGCCGGACCATGCGGCGGTGTTTTTCTCGATGAGGGCGATGCCGCAATCGGGGCGCGCCATCATATCGTGCACATGCGCCACAGCATGCAGGCCCCATGCGTCATCGGTCGTGTAGGTCAAACCCTCACGGCCGACAGCTTCGGCGCGCGCATATTCTCCAGTTTCCTCAAGGGTAAATGCATGGCAGCCCAGCAGATACCCGCGTGCCGCATGATCCGGCCCGTGCGCCGCAAGGATCCGTTCGACCGACCGGCGCATACCGGCGCTATCGCCTAACATAAAGCGGATGCCATGACTTAACTTGGCGGAGAGAGTATCGTGGGGCAGGGCAAGTAGCACAGTTTCGACAGCGCCAATCGCAGCCGTAGGCTTACCTGCCAGCCAAAGGTCGAGCGCTTCAATCCAGCCTGCTTCTCTGGATGTAATGTGAGTACTGTTGGCAGCCGTCTTTGCAGCAGCGAGCGCATCGTGGGCAGGTGCGATCACCTCTGCGCGGCCCGTCATGAGGCAGAACAAGCCGCGTGCTGCGTGACCCATCGCAAACTCAGGCTCTACCTCCATTAACTTGCCCAGATGCACAGGCGTCTGTTGGCCGTGCGACAGAAGGCCGTGTATGACCCCGTTCCAGTGCGCGACAGAGGTCGAAGAGGAGAGGGTCACAGGGCAAGAGCACATGTCGGACTGGATCATTGAAAAGACACCTTCGGGTTGGAGTGCTGCGCCCGTATCCCGAGCGCGCTTCACTTCTTTTAGCCCAAATAAGCTTTTCAGTCAGAGCCTCGAGGTCTGTCACACGTCAACGTGAAGCTTTCCACAAGTTTCGTGAACAGATCAAAATTTGCAGCAGATATTTGCCTGTGCATCGGCAAAGTTTCGCCAAATTTCAGGCAGTTGCCGCATTATTTTGCAGCATCAGGTCCTAGCCATGTTGCAAACACGTCGTCCGTATCCTGACCGAAACGTGGGGGGGGGCGTGTGTATTTCACCGGTGTCAGCGAGAACTTTAACGGATTTCCCAGCAATTGGACCGTTCCACCCTTCACGCCTGTAGCGGGCATCTGCCGCACGGTGCCACGTGCCTGTGCCTGATCCGACGTCAGGGCCTCCTCAATCGTGTTGATCGGTCCTGCGGGTACTTTTACTTTGCGCAAAGCTTCGAGAATATCGACCTTCGCCCATTTTTTGAGTGCAGGTTTGATATGGGCCATCAGGGCCTCGCGATTCTCGATCCTGCCCAGATTGGTGAGGAATGCAGGATCCGTAGCCACATCCTGCAGGCCGAGCACATCACAGAACCGCACGAACTGGGCGTCATTGCCCACGGCCAGTAAAAAGTGGCCATCGGCCACTTCGAAGGCGTCATAGGGTACGATATTTGGATGCGCGTTCCCGCGTCTTTGGGGCAACTCGCCGGAGGTGAGAAAATTAAGGCCCTCGTTGATCAGCCATGCCATCTGGGCGTCAATCAGTGCCAGCTCGACGTGCTGTCCTTCGCCGGTTTTGTCGCGGTGGCGCAGGGCTGTCAGGATGCCAATAGTTGCATACATCCCGCACATCACATCTGCGATGCCGACGCCAACCTTTGTGGGTACACCTTCAGGGTCGCCGGTGATCGACATGATCCCACCGAAACCCTGGGCCATCAGATCATAGCCCGGTTTTTCGCGGTTTGGCCCCGTCTGGCCGTAGCCGGATATCGAGCAGTAAACGAGGCCGGGATGTGCGGCACAGAGGGTTTTATGGTCGAGACCGTATTTCACCAATCCGTCAGGTTTGAAATTCTCCACTACGATGTCGGCGCGCGCGGCAAGGCGGCGGATAATATCCTGCCCTTCCACTGTAGCGATGTCGACGGCGATGGATTGTTTGTTCCGGTTGGAGGACATGAAATATGCCGACAGGTCGGAGCGGCTGCCATCCTCGTTCATAGCATAGTTTGGACCCCAACCGCGGGTATCGTCCCCACCGGTCTTAGGGTTCTCGACCTTGATAACTGTTGCGCCCATATCGCCCAGCATCTGCGTCGCGGTAGGGCCTGCAAGAATACGCGTTAGATCAAGGATAAACACCCCGTCCAATGCGCCAACTGTTTGTGGTGTGTCTGTTTTAGATCCGTCCATCATAAGCCCCTCGATCAATAATGCAGGCAATTACGGTAAAGGTTTCGGCGGTCTGTGCGGCTGCAAGTGCTGCCTCAAGCTCGTCGCGGCTACTCACTGTATGTCCTGCTCCGCCAAACGCCTGACCCATCGCAGCAAAATCATGTTTTCCGAAATCGACCGCAGCATTGCGCAACTGGCGTTGGCGTTGCTTCAATTCGATCAGGGCAAGGGAGGCATCTACGAACACCACAAAGACAGGTGTGATTCCCAATTCCTTGGCGGTCGAAAGCTCGCCCGCGATCATCAGAAATCCGGCATCGCCGGAGAAAGATACAACCGTGCGATCAGGCGCGCAAAGTGCTGTGCCCATGGCAAGTGGGAGCGCGCAGCCCATGGTGCACAGGGCAGAGGATTGCAGCAACCCGCGTGGCTGCGTGCAGGTCCACATCTGGCTGAGTAAAATCCGGTGCGCGCCACTGTCGGCGGTGGCGATCGTATCTGCAGGCAGGTTTTGGCGACAGGTGTCGATGATCGCCGCTGGTCCCCATGTCTCGCTGCGCGGAAATGCTGCTGCGAGCGCGGATTTGACCGCAGCAATTTCGCCATTTGCCCATGTCTTTGCCACAGGTTGGATTCCTTCGCCCATTGCTGTCAGGGTCGCTGCACAATCTGCAATGATGCTCAGGCTGGCCTGATGCATATAATGGTGGTTCGGCTCCGCGGTGATATCAATCACGTTCTGGACACGCGGATCCCAAATGTCGCGCCATCCCGGGCGCATCTCGATAGGATCATAGCCGACACAAAGTATGAGATCGGATTGTTTGATAAAAGGCACCAGATACGTGTCTGCCAAAGGCGACAGACCGGCCCCGCCAAGCGCCAGCATGTGATTTTCGTCCAAAAGCCCTTTGGCCTTGTAGGTGGTGATCACGGGAATATCAAAACGAGTGGCAAACTCGGTTATTGTCGGACCTGCCAGTGCGTTCATCGCATCCACACCCACAATCAACACGGGCCTTTGTGCAGACCCGAGCCAGTCGCGGGCGGTTTGCAATTGCGCACCGGTTGGTGCAGTCGGGGCAGGGGTTGCGCGTGCCGCCGGTGCCTGTGCCGAAACAATCGCATCCGCGACAGAAATCGGCACGTCGATGTGCACCGGACCGGGCCTGCCCTCAAGGGCGATGCCAACAGCCTTGTCCGCGATCACATGTGCTGCTCCAGCGCTAAGCTGGAAACTGGCCTTTGTAATCGGGCGCAGGACGGCCTGCTGGTCGAGGACCTGATGGGTGTAAGTCTGTGCCTCGTCCGCATCCACACATCCCGACAGCACAATCAGTGGCACGCGGTCCTGAAGGGCATTTGCGATGGCGTTCACGCCATTCAGGACACCGGGCCCGATTGTGGCGACCATAATGCCGGGCGCGCCGGTTTGATGCCAAGCAGCCTCAGCCATAAATCCGGCAGCATTCTCGTGCTTGCACAGCACAAAGGTAATGCCGGCAGCCTCCAGCGCGTCAACAATCGTTAGGACTTCACCGCCTGGCATGCCAAAGGCGTGACGACATCCCGCATCGTACAGACGGCGGGCAATAGCATCGGCCGCGCGGATGGTTTGGGTTTTGGACATGAGCTGACCTTGTGCAATATCTACTGCCGCATAAAGCACGGCGGTGATGCCCATCGCAACTCAAGACTGCGTTGGAAGTGTTTCACACTGCTTGCTCGAAAACGGCCCGAATTTTGCGGATATCACGCAGGAAAAACCCCGCGCAATATCACTTCTACTGATTAACGACGGCGATCTCGCCGCGCGCTCATCGGCTGAAACGCAACGCCGACATGGGCCTCGCAATAGGGTTTCCCCTGCTTAACAGGAAGGCCGCAAAACCAGAAATCCTCGGTTGCAGGATCGCCTACGGGCCATTTGCATGTCCGCTCGGTCAGCTCCATCAAGCTTAGCTTTTTGGCCTTTTTCTCAATCTCGTTAACCTTGGCGAGGGCCTCTGGGCTGATCTCGTTGGCGGAAGGCTGAGGCGGCAATGGCTGGCCAGCCGGAATGATCTGGTTGCGCGGAGGGCGCACTGCGTTGGGGGAAATCGCGGGCTCTGTCTTCAAATCCGGCTTGGAGGAATTTGCATCCACCTCCGGCTCCGCGGGAGGCGCGGCTTTAGCTTTGGCGGGCACTTTGGGCGCGGATTTTACCTTTGGTTCTGTTTTGGCGGGGGCGGCACCGGCAGTTGTCCGGTTGGACAGGCCCAGACGGTGCACTTTTCCGATCACAGCGTTGCGGGTCACGCCACCCAACTCTTTTGCGATCTGGCTTGCGGACTGGCCTTCGCCCCACATTTTCTTCAAAATCTCGACGCGGTCATCGGTCCATGACATGCAAGTTTCCCTAGTGTAAGAAAGCGGCCCTCAGGGGGGACCGCTTTGTAAAATTCAGTCTCCTATAGTAATGGCTATGGCGGCAGGTGCAAGGCGTCACACCGCTGTGTGTGGTCGCGGTGCCGGCTTTTTGATGCGCGCCTCGCGCAGGGCCAGCCAAATTGCCCCTGTTATAATGATGAATGCGCCCAAAACCGTCACGGTGTCCGGCGTGACACGGAAAAAGATCAAATCGTAAAAAGCAGCGAATATCAGTGTCCCATAGCTGAACGGCGCGACAAAACTGGCGTCCGCGCGTGCCATCGCGTTTACAAAACAGGTCTGTGCCACCGCCATGCACAGGCCGATACCTGCCAGCAGCGCCCATTGCGCGCCCGTTGGCGGCTGCCACACAGGAAGCATCGCTACGGTCGCGATGCACAGCCCTATCATATTGTTGACCAGCAATATCTGGAACGGGTTTTCGCGCCCTGCCAGCTTTTTGATGAAGATAAGCTCCATGCCCATGATCATCGCTGCGCCAAGCGCCAGTAGCGCGGCAGGCTGGAAGCTGTCGGGCGTGGGGCGCAACAGGACCAGCGCTCCGATCATGGCCAAAACTGCCGCCGACCAGCGCACGCGGCCCACCTTTTCGCCCAGCATCGGGATTGCCAGCATCATGGCGAACACGGGATTCAAGAAAGATATCGCGGTAGCATCGGCAAGCGGTATGAACGCCACAGCCGCAAACATCAGCGTTACTCCCGCCCAGCCAAAACTGGTACGCGCAATGTGCAGCTTCCAGTGTGGTCTCATTAATTTTGGGCGCAGCAGCAGTGCGGCGGCACTCAGTCCCGCGAAAGCAAATAAAAACCGTCCGTGACTGATTTGTAGGGCATGCAAGGGCGGACCAAATCCCCCAGTTCCAAGGCTTTTTGCCATCAGTGTCGTTGCTGCAATAAACGCAGTTGCAATCAGAACGAGCGTCGCAGCAAGCGCATTGTTTTGGGAGACAGGTGCATACATGCAGCCGCTATGGTGTATATCCGGTGCCCGGACAAGCGTTACAATCCTCTTGCGAAGGCGACGCAATGGCGCGAATGTCCACGGATGAAACTGGGCATACTCAGCACCCTCCGACGACACTCCTGCTGACCCGATACGGGCGAGCCTGTCATTTCGCAGGCCTGTATCCTGCGACCCCGCGCCAAACCCACTTGACCCGCCGCATTGCCCATGGCCTTTTGGGTTTTCGCGGTCTGTTTGCCACACACGTCTTCCTTGAAAGGATGAACACGATGATTTCCTCTGTCCTGCCGACCTATTCACGCGCCCCGCTCAGCTTTGTCAAAGGCGAGGGTGCCTGGCTCATCGAGGCGGATGGCCGACGGTTTCTGGATCTGGGCGCAGGCATCGCGGTGAATGCGCTTGGCCATGCGAACCCTGCACTGGTCGAAGCCCTCACCGCGCAGGCGGGCGCGTTGTGGCACACTTCCAACCTATACCAGATCCCGCAACAACAGGCGCTGGCGGACAAATTGGTAGAACATACATTTGCCGATACCGTGTTTTTCACTAACTCGGGTACGGAATCCTGTGAGCTGGCTGTGAAAATGGCCCGCAAATATTTCTACGATAAGGGAGAACCAGATCGCGTCGAGATCATCACCTTTTCTGGCTCGTTCCACGGTCGCTCTTCTGCAGGGATCGCCGCCGCTGGGTCCGAAAAAATGGTGAAGGGCTTTGGTCCGCTGTTGCCGGGGTTCGTGCATCTGGAATTCGGCGACCATGAGGCGCTGACCGCCGCGATCACGGATAAGACTTGTGCCATCATGGTCGAACCTGTGCAGGGCGAGGGGGGCATTCGCCCGCTGCCTGATGCTTGCTTGAAAGGACTTCGCGATCTTTGCGACACCCATGGCATCCTGATGATCCTCGACGAGGTGCAGTGCGGCGTGGGCCGGACCGGCAAACTGTTTGCGCACGAATGGTCAGGCGCGACACCAGATATCATGATGGTCGCCAAAGGTATCGGTGGCGGGTTTCCCTTGGGTGCGGTCCTCGCAACCGAGGATGCGGCATCTGGTATGACCGCAGGCACGCATGGCTCGACATACGGCGGCAATCCTTTGGGCTGTGCCGTGGGGTGCGCAGTGATCGATATCATCGCCGACCCTGCATTCCTGTCCGAGGTAAACCGCAAGTCCGGCCTATTGCGCCAGAAACTAGAAGGGCTGATCGCATCACACCCGGATGTATTCGAGAGCGTGCGCGGCTCTGGTCTGATGCTGGGTCTGAAATGCAAGGTAGCCCCCAGCGACGTGGTGAATGCAGGCTACGCAAACGAGGTTATCGCCGTTCCGGCAGCCGATAACGTCGTGCGTTTGCTACCGCCGCTCAACATCACAGACGAAGAAATCTCTGAAGCAGTGGCACGACTGGACCGCGCCGCAACCAGTCTTGGCGGCGCTTGACCTTTCTTATTCCGATAAATTCGAATTCGGGGGCATCGCCCCCGATCCCGACCTCTATTACAAAGACATATCCATGAATCATTTTCTCGACATCCATCAAACCGACCGCACCCAGTTGCGCACCATCATCGACAGTGCGGCATCGATGAAATCTGCCCGACTTGGCCGCCCGCGTGGTGCGCTGGACGCAGACCAGCCGCTCAAGGATCACATGGTCGCACTGATTTTCGAGAAACCCTCGACCCGCACCCGCGTCTCGTTCGATGTGGGCGTGCGCCAGATGGGGGGACAGACGCTGGTGCTGTCAGGGGCGGATATGCAATTGGGCCATGGTGAGACAATCGCCGATACCGCGCGTGTTCTGTCGCGTTATGTGGACCTCATCATGATCCGTACATTCGAGGAACAAACCCTGCATGAGATGGCCGAATATGCCTCTGTGCCGGTGATCAATGGACTAACCAACCGCAGTCATCCGTGCCAGATCATGGCCGATATCATGACGTTCGAAGAGCATAACGGCCCGATCAAGGGCAAACGCGTCGTATGGTCGGGTGACGGCAACAACGTCTTTGCCAGCTTCGCGCACGCGGCAAAACAGTTCGATTTCGATCTGGTCTTCACTGGCCCCGAAACCCTCGATCCCGAGCGCGCCCTTGACGGTCTGTATACCAAGATCCGCAATCCGGATGAAGCCGTGAAGGGCGCCGATCTGGTGGTCACGGACACGTGGGTTTCCATGCATGATCCTCAGTCTGCGCGCGAGCGGCGGCACAACCAGCTTCGCGGCTATCAGGTGAATAGCGCATTGATGTCCAAGGCCAAGCCGGACGCGCTCTTTATGCATTGCCTGCCTGCCCACCGTGATGATGAAGCAACCAGCGAAGTCATGGACGGCAAGCATTCGGTAATCTTTGACGAGGCAGAAAACCGCCTTCATGCGCAAAAAGCTATTATGCGCTGGTGCTTGGGGAAATAGCACCGTTTCCCGCCCCGGTGCGTCTTTTCTGCTCCGGGGCTTCATGCATACTCTGGATTATCCCCAATGTGCCGTTGCTATAAGGCGCGTAAGATATTCTGTAACTCGGGCTCGGCGACCATTTGCGCGGCGTCATCGGGTGTCACCCATCTGCGCGTCCGCTCATCCATCTCGGGGTAGGTATCCGCAAGCGTTTCCACGCGGGCCAGATAGACAGTCGCCTCAACTGGCAGCGCGCCGCCATCGCTCAGGCGCTTGTCATAGCTGTAGGTACCTAACGGCTCTGGCGTAATGTCGGCTTGACGTACACCCGCCTCTTCCCACGCTTCCTGAAGGGCCGAAGCAGGCCCATCAAGGCCCTCGATGGGCCACCCTTTCGGCAAGATCCAGCGTTTTGTATCACGGCTGGTGATCACCAGCACCTCGATACCCGTATCGGTCTGCCGATAACACAGCGCGGCCACTTGCGAACGCCGCACAGTTTTGAACGTTTGCCCAAAGGCGCCCGCCCACGATTTCCGGAACACATGTTTCATTTGAAGTCTGCCCGCGTCTGCTATTGTTATTATTATTTGCAGCTTTATGCATGAAAGATTGCAAATTTGCAAACATTAGTGCCGAGTGGCTGCTCATTGCATAAGATTCGTAAAATGGTCACGTTTTGTCTGTGACGCATTTGACCCGCAGCACTTACCCGCTTTTACATCGAACAAAGACAGCCCATGACACAGACATGTGCTGATATTGGCGTGTACGGATTGGGGGCGATGGGCAGCGCGCTCGCGCTCAACCTTGCCGTCCACGGGTTTACGGTGGCCGTCACCAATCGCGAGGTGGAATGGATCACCCGTTCCATCGAAACTGCTGGCCGCTGGCTCAAAATCTGCTGCCTGCGGTCACGCTTGACGCATTTGTGGCGGCACTCGGAACACCGCGCACCATCCTGTTCATGATACCGTCAAGCGTACCTATGGATGCGATGATCGAAGCCGCGCTGCCTTCGCCGGAAGGAGGCGATACGATCATCGACGATGGTAATGCAGACTTCAACGATACCCGACGCAGGTCGGTGCAGATTGCCGGTAGCGGACTGCATTTTGTAGGGATGGGCGTCTCGGGAGGTGAGACAGGTGCGCGGGCTGCATTATCCACGCTGGCTTGCTAAATAACTTTGCGCGGGCGCTCAGTGATGATTTACCTAACAAAAATCTTGTCTTTTCGCCTGATATTGCCGCGATGCTGGCCCACGTTATTGCGGCGTGCGATTGTCGCGGGCGTCTCCCTTGGTGTGGCATTGGCCGCACTCTCGGCGGCATTGGCATGGTGCGCATGGTTTTGCGCGGATCGACCGCGAGGGCCGCTTTGACGCCGACGTGCTCGATCCGGAGCGCGACCAGACTTAGGTGCCGCGGGGTTTTGCCTTCAGCGTCGGATCAGACTGGCGCGGATCATCGGGCCATGGATGGCGCGGATACTGGCTGCGCATATCCTTCTGCACATCCGCATAGGAGCCGTCCCAGAATCCGATCAGATCCATGGTGACCTGCACAGGGCGCTGGGCGGGGGACAGTAGCGTCACCTGCAAGGGTTGGCCCGCCACAGACGGATGGCGTGTAACGCCGAACATTTCCTGCAAGCGGACGGCGATCTGGGGCGTGTCACCGTCATAATCAATCGCGATACGGCGGCCCAGCGGGGTCACGAAATGCCCCGGCGCGGCACGGTCCAGTTGCTGCTGCTGGTCCCAATCGAGACGCGACTTGAGCGCGGGCAGCATATCAAAGCGCTTCCAGTCTGCGGTACTGCGGGTGGTGCCCAGATGCGGCAACAGCCAGTCCTCCAGTGTCGCCAGCAGATGCGTTTCGGAAAAGTCGGGGAAGCCCGGCTGGCCGGCCATCAGCGCGGCACGACGCAAAAAACGTGCAGCAGATTTGTCAGGCCGTAGGCCCAGTTGCACCACACCCTCCAGCATTGCAGCGGCCACTGCCTCTTGCGGGGCATCGCTCCAGCTACGGTCATCCAGCACCAGCGTTCCGAGCCGCTCCTGTCGCCGTGTCTCGACCCGCCCCTCGCGGCGTGACCAATGGCAGTGATCATGCCATGCGATCTGATCCGCAAACGTGGTGCGCAGGGCTGCGTCCGACAGGGCGGTTCCTTGCCTGATACGCGCCTCGCGCGGATCACCGTCCAGATCTGTGGCGACGATGAGGCGCTCTCCCGCCAGCGGATCCCCCCCCTCGATTACCGCTCCCTTGCCTCCTGACAAAACGAACCGCGCCGCGGCACCCTTGCGGCGCAGACCGATCCGGTCAGGATAGGCGAGGGCGGCAAGGGTGCCGATGTCCTCAGTGCCTGTATGATTTGTGGACCGCGCAAGGCGCTTTGCCTCGATCCTGATGCGCGCAAGGGTTGCGTGATGCACCTCACCGGCTACGCGCCCGCCTTCGACGGCGCGTACCCTGTGTATGAGGTCGAGCGGGCCACCGCGCAGTGGATCGCGCTCCGACAATATCGCGGCCAGTATAGCGGCATTGCGTCCGCCCAGCGTTACCATGTGCGCCAGCCGCGGATGCAACGGCAGCTTTGCCAGCTTGCGCCCGTGCGGTGTGATCCGGTGCTGTACATCAAGCGCGCCGAGCATATGCAAAAGTGACTTGGCCTCACCCAGCCTTCCCGCATGGGGCGGCGTAACAAATTCCAGCTCCTCTGCCTGCGCGCCCCATAGCGCCAGTTCCAGTGCAAAGGCGCTCAAATCGCCGCTCTCAATCTCGGCAGGGGGATACGCGGCCAGTGCGCCATCCTCGCCCTTTGTCCACAATTTATAGGCTACCCCTTCGCTCATCCGTCCGGCGCGGCCTGCGCGCTGGGTGGCCTCTGCTTGGGTGACGCGGGTGGTGACAAGGCGTGACATGCCTGAATTGGGATTAAACTCTGCGCGGCGTGACCTGCCGCCATCCACGACGATGCGAATGCCCTCGATGGTCAGCGATGTCTCTGCGATGGAAGTGGCGAGCACGATTTTCCGACCCGAAGGCGCAGGATTGATCGCGGAGCGCTGTGCTTTGAAATCCATTGCACCGAATAGAGGCGCGATGACGCAATCCTTGGGAACCTGTCGTTCCAGCAGGTTTTGCACGCGGCGGATCTCTCCCTCGCCCGGAAGGAACACCAGAGCCGAGCCTTCCGACTGCGCCAATGCATGCAAGACCAGATCGGCCACTGTCTGCTCGTAGCGGGTGGTTTTGGGCAGCGGTTTATCGAGCCAGCGAGGGGTCACCGCAAAACTGCGGCCCTGCGAGGTTACAATCGGCGCATTCATGAGGGCGGCAATGGGGCCTGCATCCAACGTGGCAGACATGGCGATCAGCAGGAGATCGTCGCGCAAAGCGCCTGCAATTTCCAGACACAGCGCGAGCCCCAGATCGGCGTTGAGGGAGCGTTCGTGGAATTCATCGAAGATCACCGCACCCACGCCGGGCAGTTCTGGGTTATCCTGCATCATCCGTGTCAGGATCCCTTCGGTGACAACTTCGATGCGGGTGGCCTTCGAGACTTCGGAGGCGCCGCGCACGCGGTAACCCACAGTCTGGCCCGTCTTCTCGCCCAGCGTTTGGGCCATCCGTTCGGCGGCGGCGCGTGCTGCGAGGCGGCGCGGCTCCAGCATGAGAATGCGCCCCGTGGTCAGCCCCGCCTCCAGCATCGCGAGGGGCACGCGCGTGGTCTTGCCTGCACCGGGAGGTGCCTGAAGGACCAGACGCTGACGGGTCCGTAGCGCGTCGAGCACGTCGGGCATGACTTCATCAATTGGCAGGTGCATTTCCATGGCTCCCTTATCCGTGCTGCCGCAGTGCGGGGCAAGGCTGGACATTCGCGACGCGGGACGTGAAAAACACACCAACTGACGTGGAGGAATCCCATGGACATCGCAGATATGGCACAGCGGCTCATCGCAGGCGAGCGGCGCGCACTTGCGCGGGCCATTACGCTGGTCGAAAGCGGACGGGCAGACCACCGTGCGCAGGCGACCGAGCTGTTGGCGACATTGGGCACTGAAAAACAGGCGTTGCGTATCGGACTGTCGGGGACCCCCGGTGTGGGAAAATCGACCTTTATAGAAAGCTTCGGGCTGATGCTTACGGGGCAGGGAATGCGCGTGGCGGTACTTGCTGTTGATCCAAGCTCGTCGCGGTCCGGCGGGTCTATTCTTGGGGATAAAACTCGGATGGATTTGCTGAGCCGTGATCCTGCGGCCTTCATTCGCCCTTCGCCCAGTCAGACCCATTTGGGCGGTGTGGCAAGGCGTACCCGGGAGGCCGTGGCACTATGTGAAGCCGCGGGATTTGATGTGGTCCTGATCGAGACAGTGGGTGTCGGGCAATCCGAGACAGTTGTGGCACAGATGTCGGACCTGTTTTTGCTGCTGCTCGCGCCCGCAGGCGGGGACGAGTTGCAGGGCGTCAAGCGCGGCATCATGGAGATGGCTGATCTCATCGTCGTGAACAAAGCTGACGGCGATCTCAAGGCTACAGCCATGCGCACACAGGCGGATTACGCCGGTGCCCTGCGCCTGATGCGCAAGCGCCCGCAAGACCCCGATGGATACCCTTGTGCGATGACTGTTTCGGCCCTTGAGCAGCGCGGATTGCCGGAGGTCTGGCAGAGCCTGAAATCGCTTTCTGACTGGCGGCGCGATCACGGGTTCTGGGAGCTGACGCGGGCAACGCAGGCCCGGTACTGGTTTGAAGATGCGGTGAAAACAGCATTGCTTGCGCAGTTGGCGCAACCGCATGCGCGCGCAGCACTGGCCCAGCTGAGCGATGCCGTTGCGAGAGGGGAGCAAGAGCCTGCCGCCGCTGCCGCCGCGTTTGTGCGTGAATTGCGCGTTGATGATGTATAAACGGGGCTTCGCGGGTTGACCTGCCTTGTGATTCCTCCTAATGACTGCAAACCAATTTACGGGTCACCAGTGGTGTGACCTGATTAGCTGTGGTCCCGAATGCATGGGTGCCGCGCCGAACCAAAAGGATGAACCCATGTCGCGTCGTTGCGAATTGACCGGAAAAGGCCCGATGTCGGGCAACAACGTATCCCACGCCAAGAACCGCACGCGTCGTCGGTTCCTGCCAAACCTGAACGACACCACGCTTCAGTCCGAATCGCTGGGTCGCGGGTTCAAGCTCCGCATTTCTGCCGCGGCACTTCGTTCAGTCGATCACCGTGGTGGTCTGGACGCGTATCTGGCAAAAGCCAAGGATACCGAGCTGTCCGAGAATGCACTGAAGATCAAGAAGGCGATCTCGAAATCCAGCGCGACGGCAGACGTTCTGTCCTGATCGGACCTACAGATTAGATTTGGAGCGGCCCCGACCTGAATGCAGGCGGGGCCGTTTCCGTTTCATGGGCTAGAATTCGGGGGGATCACCCCCAGATACGGAACAGCACAAGGAGAGCGGGAATGAAAAACCAGAAGGCTACTATGGGGATCGTTGTCCTTTTCGCGCTGGTCGCTGTTGTGATGACCGCTGTCTCTGTCAAAATGTCGCCGCTTGATAAGGGCGATGCCGCTTTCGCCGTCGAGGAGCCTTATTTGCGCAGCAGCTTGCCGACATCGACCTCCGCCGCTGCCTTTCTGGTATTGCGCAACATGACAGGTGAGGATGACCGCCTGATCGCTGTTCGCTCGACATTGTCGGGCCAGGTGAGCCTGCACAGGCACACCGAGGACGCGAATGGCGTCATGCGGATGAGCGAGATCGAGGGCGGTGTCGCGCTTCCTGATGGAGATAGCCATGCGTTTGTCCGTGGAGGCGATCATCTGATGTTTACGGGGTTGGATGCGCCGCTGGAGCAAGGCCAGATGGTGCCGGTCACGTTGGTCTTCGAGGCGGCAGGCGAGATCCAGATTATGGTTCCGGTTGATTTGACCCGCTAGGATCCAGCGGTTCACGGTGAGGTCGCGCTTAAGCGCCGGCGCGTAGAATACTCTCGACCCAGGCGGGCACTGTTTTTGTCGCAGGGCCAAGGAGCGCCTTGTCGAATTGCGCGCCCACTGCCGAAGGCTCCAGATTGATTTCGAGCGTATGCGCACCTGCGCGGGCTGCTTCGGCCACAAATCCGGCCGCCGGATAGACGTTGCCGGAGGTGCCGATCGCGGCAAAAATATCCGCTTCCCCGATTGCTTCGAATATTAGGTCCATCTGATAGGGCATTTCACCGAACCATACGATATCCGGACGCGCGGCAGCAGCGTTGCAGGAGGGGCAGGCATCGCCTGCGCGCATTTCCATCGGCGCGGTCCAGCGATGCTCGCACGTGGCGCAGAGGGCTGAGTTGAGTGCGCCGTGCATGTGGACAAGATTGCAGCTGCCGCCACGCTCGTGCAAGTCATCGACGTTTTGTGTGACCACCAGAACTTTACCTTTGTGTTCGGCTTCCAGACGCGCCAGCGCCTTGTGGGCGGCGTTGGGTGCTGCTGCTGCTGCAGCAGCTCGTCGCGCATTGTAGAAATCGACGACCAGTTCAGGATTACACGCAAATCCTTCAGGTGTTGCGACATCCTCAACGCGGTGTTGTGCCCAGAGGCCCGTTTCTGCGCGAAAGGTTTCGATTCCGCTTTCGGCCGAAATGCCTGCGCCGGTCAGGATGACGATGTTGCTCATGGAATGCTCCGGTTATCTGGACTGTGTTTGTGAAACGCCATGGCAAAGGCGTCAAGGGCACAGTGTTCGCGCTTGTTGCCAACGGGCCAAAAGGTCAGACTATAGCAACCCGCAATCACTTCGGAGCTATCTATGAAAATCGCAACTGCCGCCTATCCGCTCGATATTCTCACGTCATGGTCGCAGTATGAGGATAAAGTTGCCGACTGGGTTGCAGAGGCCGCAGGGCAGGGGGCTGACCTGCTGGTATTTCCTGAGTACGGCGCGATGGAGCTTGCCACGCTTGACGGGCTTGAGGTGGCGGGCGACCTCGAGCGATCATTGTTTTCCGTTTCCGACAAGATCGCAGAAGCGGACGAACTGCATGTGAGGTTGGCCGCAGAACATAATGTGCATATCGTCGCTGCTTCGGCGCCCGCTGCCACGGCCACGCGGCCTGTCAACCGTGCGCGCTTGATCACGCCGGATGGTCAGATCGGTGTGCAGGACAAACAGATTATGACCCGATTCGAACGGGAGGACTGGGGCGTGATCGGCGGTGGCCCGTTGCAGGTGTTCGATACTGCGCTGGGGCGGATTGGTATACTTATCTGTTATGATAGCGAGTTTCCCTTGCTGGGGCGCGCACTGGAGAGCTGTGATGTTATCGCCGTACCCAGCGTGACCGAGGCGTTAGCGGGATACTGGCGGGTGCGAACGGGGGCAATGGCCCGCGCTCTTGAGAATCAGTGCATTACGGTGATGTCTTCGGTGGTCGGACAGGCGGACTGGTCGGAGGCTTTGGGGACTTGTGTGGGCGCGGGTGGTATTTTTTGCCCCCCCGATACCGGCTTTCCCCCCACAGGTGTTATGGCCGTGGCGGAAATCGGTATGCCCGGCTGGACCTATTCCGAGGTCGATATGAGTGCCATTGATCATGTGCGCCGCGACGGCGTTGTTCTCAATCGTACCCATTGGGCCGAGCAGGCAGGACGCGATCATCCTGCGTTAAATGTGCCGTTGGGGCGTATCTCCTCTTGAAAAACCCCTCCGATGCGCTCATTTAAGCGCTGTCCCCGTATGGGGGACGTATTTACAGGAGAGACCATGGCCAAGGAAGATACGCTCGAATTTCCCGGTATCGTTAAGGAACTCCTGCCGAATGCGACGTTCCGGGTCGAGCTTGAAAACGGCCATGAGATCATCGCGCACACGGCAGGAAAAATGCGCAAAAATCGCATTCGTGTACTGGCTGGTGACAAGGTGCAGGTCGAGATGACCCCTTATGATCTGACCAAAGGCCGGATCAACTACCGTTTCAAATAATACATTCCCCGCCCGCCCCGATGGTGGGGCGAGGAGCTGCTTATGAAATTCATCCTCGGATCAGGATCTCCGCGTCGCAAGGATTTGCTGGCGCAAATTGGCGTTTATGCTGATGAAATTCGCGCGCCAGATATCGACGAAACCCCTATAAAAGCGGAGTTACCGCGACCCTATTGCGCCCGCATCGCGCGTGAGAAGGTCGCAGCGGTAGAGGCTGATGCAGATGACATCGTGCTTTGTGCCGATACCACTGTAGCGTTAGGGCGCCGTATTTTGGGCAAGCCCGCCGACCGCGCCGAGGCCGAACAATTCTTGCGCGCCCTGTCTGGTCGTCGTCACAAAGTGATTACAGCCGTCGCGGTAAAGCGGGGCGACAAGATGTGGGAGCGCGATGTGATGAGCACCGTGCGTATGAAGAACCTTTCCGAGGAAGAGTTGACTGCCTACCTCGACACTGGTGACTGGGAAGGCAAGGCAGGCGGCTACGGCATTCAGGGCCCTGCTGGTGTACTGATTCCGTGGATCTCCGGATCATTTACCGGAATCGTGGGCCTTCCGCTGTCCGAAACTGCAAATCTGCTGCGCGCGAGCGGCTACCCCCTATATGGAGAAGGCTCATGAAAGGCCGCACAATTATTCTCGACCACCTCGGTGATATCGAGGCTGCCGCCCTGATGGTGGACGGCAAGCTTGAAGATTTGTTGGTGGACACGCCCGATGCTGCCCGTGTCGGGACAATCTACCGCGCGATCGCGGACCGTCCTGTTAAAGGGCAGGGGGGCATGTTCCTCAAGACCCCCGATGGCATGGCGTTTTTGCGTCAGGTGAAGGGGCTTTCACCCGGTCAGCCGCTATTGGTGCAGGTTACCGGATTTGCCGAGGACGGAAAGGCCATCCCTGTTACCTCAAAGCTGCTGTTTAAAAGCCGTTACGCGATTGTCACCCCTGATGCGCCGGGCCTCAATATCTCGCGCAGTGTGCGTGACGAGCCGGAGCGTGACCGTCTACTGGAGATTGCGCATGAGGCGATGGATGGTGCCGGATACGGCCTTATCCTCCGCTCGTGCTGCGCTGGCGCTGACAGTGATGCGATAGTCGAAGATATCGAAGCGATGCTGTCACTTGCCCAGACCGTTCTTACCGATGAGAGTAAGGACATGGAAACCCTTAGCGAGGGCGACGGGCCCCACGTCCTTGCATGGCGTGACTGGGTCGAGACAGCGCAAGTCGTGACCGAAGCTGGCGGTTTTGAAGAGCACGGCGTGCTAGATGCGCTGGATGCGCTCGCCGAGGATTTTGTACCGCTCGCGGGTGGCGCCTCCATGTATGTTGAGCCGACACGCGCGCTGGTGGCCGTCGATATCAACACCGGGGCTGATGTGTCTCTTGCCGCTGGCATAAAGGCCAACATGGCCTGCGCCCGCGCGCTGCCTCGTGCGCTGCGTTTACGCGGGCTGGGAGGGCAAATCGTGCTCGACCTTGCTCCAATGCCGAAAAAGGACCGCCGCCCTTTTGAGACCGCCCTTCGCGCCGCGTTCAAGTCGGATGAAGTCGAGACCACGCTAGTCGGCTGGACCCCGCTGGGCCACTATGAGTTGCAACGCAAACGCGCGCGTGCGCCTTTGTCAGAGGTTCTCGCGTGACTTGTCCGATCTGCTCTGGTGAAGTGGACAAAAAGTATCGGCCATTCTGCTCGCGACGTTGCGCTGATATCGATCTGGCCAAGTGGTTTTCAGGTGCTTACGCAACCCCGTCCCAAGATCCTGACGATATAGAAAAAGTAATCGATGCCCTTGAAAACGAGCCAGAGCAAAAGCCGCACTGATCGGGCAATTGATCTTGTTTGTGGTTCAGGCAAAATGGGGCTGGACACCGCTCTGCTGAGACCCTAGAACGCCCACACCCGACCAGTTCGCTGGTCCCGGTGCCCGGGTAGCTCAGGGGTAGAGCAGTGGATTGAAAATCCTCGTGTCGGTGGTTCGATTCCGCCCCTGGGCACCATTTATAACTTATAATATCAGTTTTTACGTTAAAAATGCACGCTAAGCGTGTGTATTTCAAAAACACACCAAACGCACACTTTTTGACGTGTTCGCGGGCTGGTTTGCGCATGAAACACTGTGTTGAACAGAGTGTTTCTGGGTTGGTGTGAGAACACAGTGTTTAAGGACACAATGTTCGCCCCAACTAACCAGCAAAGTCCCAGCGCTGCAGCACTGCCATAGCTTGCGGTTTGTTGATGGCGTCTGACCACTGTGTTTGAGCCATCGCGTTCAATCCCATATGTTGTTGGAGATTTCACGGGCGTTCCTTTCGGCCCTTACCGGCCATTCACCCACGGACCGGCATGCTGCGGTGCGGCCCGTCGAACCTGCCATTCGCTGCAACCGCGAAATCAAGGGATCGGCGAATTCACGGTTCGCCGGACAAAGCCGCCGTTTGCCACGCGCTTCTTTTGCAAAGTGGTCAAGATTCTTCGAATCGATAGCCGTTTGCGATACCAGATCTGTGCTTGATGGCATTCGTAATCACCCCCGCGTGGGATAAACCAAGAGCGTCAGCGGCTGCCGTTCTAGAAGGATATTCGCCAACATATTGCCCGGTTTCTGCTGCGAAGGCTCGGACGCACTTTCGAGCATTTGGTGGGGTTTTAGGCGCAACATCCTTAGCATGTTGTTCGTTGTATGAAGCAATGCCTTCTTCGCTTAGCTCAGAGGGTTCCCAAGTGTAACCCCCTGCTACCGAACGCTTTCTATTGCAAACCGAAGTGATATGGCTCGGACTAACGCTCAATCCCCGAGAAATCATGATGGACGCCGCATCTGCCGCGTTCCAAAAGTGCTCGTCACGCTCAATGCAACGAACAGGGTAGCCGTGCTGCACTCTAGTAAGTGGTTCGATTGAGGATGGATCAAACTTGTCCTTGCGAAAAAAACGCAACCCGTTCGATATTGTTCTAGAATTGTTTGGATCAATCACCATTGAGACATTTCTGAAGCCTGCACGGGTAGCATCCGTTAAGCTCTCAAACTCGTGAACAATTTCCAAAGTGACAGGATCCACCCCCACGACGGCCACCGGAAGGTTCGTCAGGTCCTTTGGACGGGAAACATTAATACTGTCCCTTTCAACTATTTTGGCGTTCATTACCCCAAGTTCTCGCTGATAGTCGACTTCCTCCGCTAGCAAGATCTGCAACTGACATTTTGCTGTCTCCACGATGAATTGAGCTCGCTCGAGGTAGTAGATTTCCGTGTCTCCCCCCCATCGTTTGCCATTGCGCATGCCTGCGTAGAAAATCCGTGGGTCATACCAATCGCGACACAGGCGATGAATACGGGCTTCAAGGACGTAGGCGTCCCGCTCGGAAAGTATTGCGCTCCAAACAACCTCATTTAGGTGCCATGCGTACCGTTTGGTGAGCGACCTCGTCGTCACACCGACCTTGATCGCTGAGATTTCAAAAACTTTGACGATCATCACGCCAATTTCTGTTAGCACACCTGCTTCACCGGTTTCTATAAGTCTCAGTAACCTGTGGTTTGTGAATCCTGCCATCTCGCGGGCGCACTCATGGCAATAATATACAGCACCCATTGCCGAACCTTTGGTGGTCTCGAATTCCCCATGGCGATCGCACTTCATTTGAAGGCGGGTTCCAGACTCACCACGACGCAAGCCCAGAAGGTGGATGTGGTTTGGTAGATCATCTGCCAGTTCGTCGCGGACATCGTCTAGAGCGAGGAGCCTTGATGCTATGGTTGCATCACGAGCGCATGCGTCGCATCCGTGAGAATTACTGTTCTTTAGGTAGACAGCCTTGGTCGTCTTAATGGTGCCGTGTTTTTTGCACATTAATTGGAGCGACGCATTTGGGCCTTTGAATTCCCCAACGACTTCAACGTTCTCGGGCAACCTCTCTGCAAGCCATTCGCGGTAACGCTCAAGATACATCTGGCTTTTAATCTTAGACTTCAACTCTGAAGCACAATCAGGGCAGCCCCCAGCATCGTTCGTTATGTGCAAACCCGGGGCGACCATGAAACCGCCGTGTTCTGGGCAGTTGATGGGCACTTTGGGCCGTTTGGAGGTTTCGAAGGCTTCGGCGGTGCTAGAGTAGTCGAAACGATCCCCATGGCATTCGTGCGCCCGCTTCATCCATCTGTTGAAGTTGCCCTCCACAATCTTCTTGTGCCCTGCCTCTGTGAGCTGCCTCTTTCTTTTCATTTACCTTGAGCTCCACCTTGTGCTGTGGGCGAGAATATTCCCTGCAGTTTTATCTCTCTTATTCAGCAGGACAAGTCTGGGTACCTTCGGTCGCAAGAACCAAGGATTTTTTTGTTCATCATTCGACGGTCAGGTCAGCTTCCCACTTTATGTGTTAAAATATACAAGATGCAGCATCTATCACATTGGGCTCACTGCCGCCATTAGATCATTTGCAGCATTCCTAGATGTGACCTCTCATTGAACGGCTGCTTTCGCCAGATTGCCTCAGAGCCCGCGCACTTGCAGCGAAAGTCCGTTTCCCGCCCTTGGTGTCTCGCAGCAATCTATATCACAGACAGGTAACAGCGCGTTTTGCGCCACAGAAACCCAAGTCCCAAAAACACACTGTAGTAGACTTGTCCGTAGTTTGAGCCGTACTGTGCAAGCAAGGAGAGCATGATGCGGCAGCTGCGGGACGACACACATATACTGTTAGACGGTGCAGTCCGTGTGTATCGGCGCGTGCGCAGCAGGCGCTGGCAGGCAGCCTTTACCATCGACGGGCACACAGTGCGTATCAGCACGGGCAAGCGCGACTTGGAAGAAGCCAAGGAATATGCAGGCGACGCATACCTTGAGTACAAATTTCGCCACAAGAACGACTTGCCCATCGTCACCAAGAAATTCTCTGACGTGGCACGACTGGCGATTTTGGACATGCGCAAGCAGCTGAACGCGGGCTTGGGCAAGAAAGTCTACAAAGACTACATCGTGTGCATAGAGAGCTATTTGATTCCGTTCTTTGGCTCGCAGCATGTCACATCAATCGACTACCAGAAAATCCAAGACTTCTATGAGTGGCGTCGTATCAAAATGGGGCGTGAACCCAAGGCAAGCACGTTGAACACACACAACTCCGCCATGAACCGAGTGTTTGACGAAGCTGTGGCGCGAGGGTTTCTGGCGCACAAGAATGTGCCTCTGTTGGTGAACAAGGGCGAGAAAAGCGAACGTCGCCCAGACTTCACGCGCGAAGAATACGCAACGATGATCCGCAAGCTGCCCAGCTGGATCACACAGGGCAAAAAGGGCAAGCCCACTGACATGCGCCATCTGATGCGCGACTATGTATTGATCCTTGCCAATACAGGGATGAGGCACGGCACTGAGGCGCTGAACCTGCGCTGGAAGCATGTCACGCTGTTCGAAGACAAGGGGCTGCAATACCTAGAAATGAGCGTGTCGGGCAAAACAGGGCGGCGCGACATCATCTGCCGTTCTGGCACCATCAACTATCTCAAGCGCATTCACGAACGATCAGAAGACATCAAACACATCCCGTTTGAGCAGCTTCTAAAGAACAAAGTGGATTTGCCTGTGTTCCGCTTGCCGGATGGCACGGTGTCAAAGAACCTGCATCAGACGTTCCGAGCGTTTGTAACGGAGACAGGGCTGATTACATGTCCGCGCACTGCACAGAACCGAACGCTTTACAGTTTGCGGCACACCTATGCCACGTTCTCTCTGCTCAATGACGGCATGGACATCCATGCGTTGGCTGTACAGATGGGCACAAGCATCGGCATGATCGAGCGGCATTACAGCCACCTTACGCCACGTTTGAAGAAGGATATGCTCACAGGCAAGCGCTACGAGCTTTCGTATGCTGAATATCAGGCACAGCAAGCGTCAGGGTAGGGGCTTTGGCTATGGACTTTGCGTACGTGGGTTGCAAATGAAAATTATGCTGTTTTAGAAAGACGGAAAATCACTGTTTGTGATAAGAAGAGGTGTGGCGACGTTCTCCAAGATGTTGACAAGAAGCTTTTTGGCATGGCTTTCTATAGTCTATTGGAATATTTGATAGGTGAGATATGAAAAAGCGCATTTTTTCTTTAATAGCTGTGGCGATAGCGGTAGCAGGATGCGACCCCGCTATGCAGGAAAAAGCCAGCCTAGCCGAAAAAATACCTGCCACTCAGACAAATTCAATCCCAATTAAAACAGCTGCGACTGAGCCGTTGGCAGACGGACTATATAGCCAAACACTTGCCGGAAAACTGATAACTCTAAGTGTTGTTGATGGACAGCCAGTAAAATATACTTGGGGTGATAGTTATTCAACTACAGATATTTCTCGGCGCGGTGAAATGATCCAAATTGATGGTGCAAAGTTCAAAATACTTTCAAATAGTCCCGCTAAAATTTCGGGCATCTATAGTTGGGGCGGATATCTCCGTCGGCTGCACCTGACAAGAAAATGACTGTGTGTATTTCATATCCTACCGCGCTAAAGGTATTCGGTAAGCCTTTTACGTAACTATAAGAACGATAGTTCAGTGGCTAGGTAATAAAATCTAGATGCCCAGGACTGAAGATTTTTCGGAGTTCACAGAAAAACTCAATGTTCAGCCTAATTTATAATTAGACGGTTTTAAAATTCGCTAGCATTCATTGGTAGCAGCGCCTTGCTATCACCTGGACGATAAAGATCGTGTTCTAGAGCACTAGCCACAGATAAAAGTGACGTCCTGGCCTTGCCCTTTAAACTGCCACTTCCCCTGAAATGCTGCTTTGCCGCTTTGAGTAGCGCCAACTTTCAAGTTCTCGATAACTGCTTGATCTATGGATATAACGTTTCCTGTCATGGAGACGTTTTTCGCTTTGTAGCTTCCCCATTTGTATGACACAGGCTGTCCGCCCTGTACTAATATTGTGGCGGTTTTCCCAGAAACGTTGCCCTTATAGGCGCAGTTGGACAACTCGCTAGCCATTGCGGGTACTGCAAGTGCTAACAACACCGCGCTTGCTGCCGAAACGATGATACCTAGACGCATAAAATTTCCTAAATTCAAAAACCACAACAAATTGTTTGGCTACATTGATAAAAGTGGGTCAGTAGAACCTTCTCATCATGAAAATCGCATTCGATTCTGTCAACCCATCTATAAATGCTCTATTTTAATAAGGTTCTTTGATATATTGGGGTTTTAAACTGGCGTTCGTGGCAATTTACGCTGAGGTTCGGTCTTAACATTCAAAGCAGCTCGACTGCTTGGCTCAGCTGCTCTGAATTCACATCAATGTAGCGCTGCGTTGTCGATATGTGGCTGTGCCCCGCAAGTTCAGCAAGCAACCGCACACCTACGCCTTTGTTCGCCAGCCGCGTAATGTAGGTGCGCCGCCCCGAATGACTTGATGCATCTTTCAACCCGCATGCTTTGTATACGTCGAGGAACAGCTGGCACATGGTGTTGCCTGAGAAGTGCCCGCCTTTCTGGCTTTCGAACAGAGGGCTGTTTTGATCTGCGCTGCGTATTGTTTCGCCGTACTCACTCAGCGATTTGCGCAACCGCTGGTTCAGGTACACTGTGCGGGTTTTGCCCCCTTTGCTTTGCTCTGCGCTGAGAATGAACTGACTGCGCACAGCACCAGCTTCATCAAACACGTTGCCCACAGTCAGCGCTGCAATTTCCTTGGCGCGCAGCCCAGCGTAAAAGCTCACCATCACAATCGTTTCATCGCGGACTGGATGACGCCGACTGCGGCAGTAGTGTAAAACACGACGCAGCTGCGCCTCGTTCAATGTCTGTGCTTGGCGCATGTCAAAACTCCTAAAAACATAACGTTTTGTTAGCTTTGACTGTAAAGTCTGAGGTTCCGGTTGGTCGACCGAAATCACGCCAAGTCCGTATGCTATATTTTTCAATGACTTAGGCGATAACCTAATACAATATGTATTGTATGAGGTTTTGGGCTGTGTGGTTCTGCGCCAGCAAAAGCCTTGTACTTGAGGTGGCGCTCAGTGACGCTGCGCAGGCTCGACACTGTCATCAGTGTCCAGTGTTAGCCAAGAACGCCAAAGTTGGGTTTTGAAATATGAGGCGTCTGAGCGTCGCGCGCTTTGGTCTTGCTGACTGCTTAATAAACCTGCCCAACAAAGAGGGCGCAGCACACAGCAGTAGAATGACGACGTCGCGCGCCACGCCATCGGTTCGTTACTGAGTTTTCCATAAAAGACTTCGTACAGCTCGACTTCCGTACCGCCATCTTCAGCTTCGACATTGAGCACATTGAACCAAACGTCCCAGTTCCCTGCCGCTTGATCGCCGCTGCGGCTGTAACTGCTGTGATCCATGTTCATGAGGTAAAACGGTATTAAGGCATCAACTAGCTGAGCTGGATGGGCAAGCAGTTCAGCGCCACGTTTGGTGATCTTGAACTGTCCTTTGTAATGCCGCCCCAGCTTTAATTCTACGAGCAAGAAATGCAGCAGTTCCAAGGGCGGGAAATCGTATTCGTTGAGCACCTTGTTGACGCTGAACAGCTCATCGTAGCTCATGTCAGGCCAATCGAAGTGCTCGGCTGCCCAGTGAACGAACACGCGCTTGAAGGCTTTGTTGGAGGTGAGCCCAATTCCATTATGTTCTTGGGCGTAACGCAAAGTCAGCAATGCTGCCCGCAGCAACGGTGAGGAGGCAAGGTCAGGATGATCATCAGGCAGCTGGCGAAATTCAATCATGCAGAATCTTGGCATAGCTGAACGTAACGAGCCAGTCTAAACCTGCTTAGTATTCGTCAGCCAGCATCACCGTCAGCACTCGCGCAGTGACAGCTGGGTCTGAAGGGGCAGGGCTGTGCATCGTCAAATCCAAATCGTAATAGTCGAATTTCCAGAACACTGAATGTGCTTGGTGCGTTATTTGTCCGAAGTCATGTTCGCCATATGGATCATTGTCAGCTGTGAACGCGTCGAAGTTCTGAACTGCCTGTAGAACGTCAGCAACTGACGCCTCACCCAGCGCTTGCACTCCTTGGGTGATCATAACTCGGCATCCCGCAAATGTGCGCCGAGCCTGATCATTAAGTGCTGCTATTTCGATGGCGTCTGCATCATGCATTTGCGGACGCCTTTGCCGCTCCGGGCTTGAGGCTTGGTGCACGTTCAGCTGTTTTACTGATGGCTTGATCCAGTTCACCTGCACCAGCTGCCGACATGAAGGCATCCAACACCGCGCCCACGTCTTTGAGTGTTTTGACGAACACAGCATTGTTGCTGCCATCTGCCGCAACCACACGTGCCCCGTAGCGGCACTGCACATACCAACCGTTGTCCTGTTCAAAGAACCACGGACGCACGCCGCGCATTGCTTTTGTCAGTACGCGCTCGCCCAGCTCATTTTGCATCCATTTGGATTTCTCAACGCGGTGATCTTCGCCTTTGAGTGCAGCGGCATAAACCAGCTTTTGCTCTTTCAGCCCAGCCATCAGTTTTTCACGTCGGGCTATCACAGGATCACGTTTGGTGTTCCGAGTGACCGATTTGAACGTTAGCTTTTCTAGATGTGTCATATGCGCTCCTTGCTGCTTGTTGACAGTTAAAGCGTATGATCATCTTTGGGCTTGGACGACCGAAATCTAATCCAAGTATCTGAATTTATTACTCTATATTGATACTGCACCGAACCTACGCTCACAAAAAAAGCGTCTAACGGTATGAACCATTGACGCTGTTTTATGTCTGTTAAGTGTATGTACTGCTTCACGTATTGCTGTTTGAACAGTTGCTCTTTGAACATTTGTTGTTTGAGCATTTGTTCGTGAGTATTGATTTGCCAAGGATTTTACCTAAGACATGCAATCCACTTATCTGTACGAGAACTGTTTGCGTGCAGGGGCTTAGCCGCGCTGCATCATCAATGTTCGTCGGGTAGCTGATACCTAGCCTGTTGAGCCGCTAGTGCCTGTTTCGCGTCGTTAAGCCAGAGTGGGCTGGCTGCCCTTAATATGCGTGCCTGCTGTGCATCATGTTGGTATTCAGCCAAAGTGTTGGCAGATGTTCGGTCCCAACACAGATCGTCCAACAGCGTTTCCCCGCCCAGTTGCCAATACTCACCTGTAAGATAGTTGGTGGCAGCCTTTTTGTGTAGAAGCGGCATGATCCAGTTTTTGCCAAGCGGCGCTGTCTGGTAATGATGCTGCGTCCATACGGCGTTTAATACACAGCATGTATGTTCGATGTCTGCGATGGGGGCGAGCAAAGCAAAATGGACATGATAGTTTTCACTGTCAGAACCTTCATGAGCGAAACACCAGCGCGGAACCCGAACCGCTTGTCGCTCAGCAGCTTTGCCGAAGAACACACGATCAATTTTGTTCCAGTATGAACGCAATACTTTGGTTGCGCTGTGTCTGCCGATGGTGCGTCCATCGATGAACTTCAACGTGCCAAAAACATTCCAATCTTTCGACAGCAGATGATCCATCAAAGCTGCTCTTTCGCGTTTGTGTTGCTCCATTGGTGTTACATTCCTCTCCCATGTATTTATCAACGAGACAGAAAAAGGCGCTTGTTTCAGGCAAAGACTGTGGGGCGAACAAATCTGAACAGCCTGTGTTGCGCACTAAGGTCGCGACACAGTGTTTGCCCACAGCTTGATGCATGGCAAAAAGCCGCCAGCATTGCTGCTGACGGCTTTTAGTCTTTGATTATGTGCGCAGTTTAGTCTTCCAAATCCATGACAGCAGAAGGGTATGACAGCCCCGCAAGCTCACAGAGATAACGACGCTGTTCGAGTGGGGTCGCTTGATCCCACTGACGCTTGAATGCGCTAAACTCGGATTCCGTCATCTGATGATGTGCAGCAGCTTCGAGCGATTGCTTGAGTTCGCCCTCTGCAAGCTCTTTCACATGAGGAAACGGATTTAGCCCTTCGTACCATTGCACCAAGCCGTCAATTTGTTCGAGACGTTTGAGAGCTTCTATGACACGGATATCGACTAATTGTTTGATGTTGAGGATTTCAAGAAGCAGTTTGCGGCGTTGCATCATTTAATCACCTTTTTGATAGTACCTGCAACAGCTTGCGCGGTAAGGCTTGGCTTTGTCGCAGATGGCTGAGCTGACTGCTGATTTGTCACCAGCGACACCGCGGCTGACTTTAGCTTAAGTATATAATCCTCCACCCAATCGTTGAGGTTGCGCCCGCTTTGGTCAAAACCCTGAAGCAGAACGCATGCTTGTTCATGTGTTACTGTAAAGCCTTCTGCGTTGAAGATGTTCATGACGCGGTACGCCCATTGTTCTGAGCTAGGGTAGTCGACATGTAAGCAGCGAAAGCGATCTTTGAGCGGCGCATCAATGAGATGGAGGTTATTGGTAGTCGCAATTACGATGCCACCTTGGTGCTCGTCGATAAAAGCACGGAACCGTTTCTGCATTGGCATCGAGAACTGATCTAGTTCATCAAAGATGACGCATCCAGTATGCGCGCCCAGCAAAGTTTGCATTTGCCAAGAGTTCATCACTTTCTGAAAGCTATCAGAGTCTGCTTCATAGCTATTGGCATGAAAGGGATCATTAAACGCAGTATCTCCTACCCTCGCGTTTAGGACAATCTGTGCCGTTACGCTTTTGCCAGTACCTTTTGGCCCATACAGCAGAAGATGCTTGTTGATCTTGTTTTTTGCGTAGTCTTCAAGCGTTTGCTCCACAGCAGCACTCTTGAACATGACGTCACGCAAGGATGTTGGGCGGTTTCTTTGTTCGAAATTCATGGTTAATTTTCTTTCTAAATTTGAGATGATGTAGGCAGCACAACGCTGCCTACTATTGGAGTTGAGGGGTTAAGCTGTGACAGGTTGCGTGAGAGTAACGGTTTCAGGCAGCTGCAATTCAGGTTGAAAAACCTTTGGCGCAGGTAGGCTTTGCATCAGCTGCTGAAGGTTCAGTGCTCGCTGATCTGCGTCAGCCTCAGCAACACTGCGTTCAACTCTTTTGACAACATTTGCTTTGAGCGCTTTTCCTGCGATATTGAGGACGTTGTTGACGGCAGCCATGTTATTTGTGCCAAACACAATGCTGCCTGTGCCGTCGTCATTCTTGCGCACAAGGGCGAGACTGAACCGAGCGCCATCAACTGGCTGAAGTCCGTCACCCATTGTGACTGGAAAGAGCTCCGCCTGATCTGCCAGCATTGCTTCTGCAAATTCGCGTGCCATATGTGTTGACTTAGTATCAGACGAACTCAAAGGCATCTTACGCCGGATTTCATCGATGCCGTGGTTGTCAACAATGTACTGGGGAAGCTCGGAGCCGATGATGCCTTCTCCGGCAGCAACTTCAATTACGCGGCAATAGACAAAAGCGCGGTTTTCGATCTTGTTTTGGCGATCAGTTCCCACAAATACGAGACGAACAACCTTCAGGGCTAAACTTGTCTGGGAATTGTGGGTGAGCTTGTAGATGTCCATCAATCGGTTGATGGCTTTGCAGTGATCTAGATTTCTGCGGACTTTGATGAAGAAGTCGAGCGTGGAGCCGAGGAGCGCGTAAAGTTCAGCGTTACTCGCAGCATAAGTGCCTGCCTCCCATCTGCGGTGCTGTGCTGCAAGGGCTTCGATGGCGTTGCTCAGATCGTGTACGTTTTTGTCTTCAAGTCTTGTAGTCATGTTAAGTTTCCTTTTGCTCATGTTCTGCCGACACGGTGTTGCGCCGACTTAGGAAACATCTCACATTGCCGCTCAATGGGCGTTTGGCGGCATTCACCTGAGGTTAGTGTTGCCAATGCTGCGGCAGTCATCATTTTTGAATGGAAACACTTGATGTACCAAAAGCACTTGCGTGATCTGGATGTTGTGTACTTCCGATACGCTCCGCCGCAGGCGTTTCGAAACGATACGAGCAGCGAGAAACTTCCAAATCCGCCATTTTCAGGCGCAGCACCTTGGCAATGCTCAGTCTATTATTATTGGTGGCTTTTCTTACGAGAGCATCAAGCTCTGCATGGTGATAGCTCTGAGATTGAGATGCTGATTGCAAATCAAGATTGGAAGCTAAATATGAACGTCCGTTCGGAATTTGGCTCCGTGACTGAAGTTGGTTTTTTGCGTTGGTGGATTTTGACTGGGCGTCATCTGTTCTGTGAGGTTGCTGAGCACAGTGTCAGGGCACTCACTTCCAACGAGGTCAACCATGGCGTGGAACTATCAGATGGTAGGCGAGTACCGATTCATGATGCCAACATTTATTTGCAGATTCCTGTACATCAGGATTTAGACAAATCCATCGAGGAGGTGCGGGCATATTTGCGGCAAGCAAAACAGCGGCAACATGTGAATCCAGATTATGAGGCACGATATCCGGTGTTTACGAAGCCTGTACTGACTGCTCTTGAAAAAACGTATCGAGCATGGATTTTGCGTAAGTCACATCCTGAAATGCCGCTTGCAGAAATTGCGGTGGAAGCTGGATTGGCTGCAAGGGCTGATAATACTGATACAGCGAACAAATCAGCCAACGCTTCAGCTGCTAGTCGCGCATTGAATCAAGCCACGCTATTGATCGAATGGGTGGGTAAGGGCATATTTCCTGTCACTTCCAAATCCCAAGAATTGCGCGCGGCTGACATGGCTGAACGGCAATGGAAGAAACTCCACAGCAGTGATTTTAAAGACGCACGTTACAGGTCATCTCGTCATAAGCGTTCTAATGCTGATCTGACAGAACAGGCGGCAGTCCACGGCTTAGACTTAGACGCCGTGCGCTGAGCTTTCTGCGTTTTAAGGGCACCTCGGATGCTCTGGTTCCCGCTATGTTGGTAACACAGTGTTTAACATTGCTGCTGCATCATAGTCTGCGCCTATCGAGTGTCATGGCTCAAGGCACCAAATAATTCTGCGATGTTACCGGAGTAAGAAAGCTTTCGATGTGGAACTATTTGCGAAGGGCGGGCCATTTGCCAAATGCAGCGCAGGTAGCGAGGGCTTGAACTTGCTGCCTATTATGTGCGCCACCTAAACATTCGCCCTTGGTGCCGGATGAAGCAGTGGTAACAAAAGTACGGGTTGGATCGAGCTTACGTGCTCCGCCCCAGCGTTCGCATGTTGCGCACAGTTTCATGCGCGGGGAATAAGTTGGCATCTGCATCTCCTTTTTCTTACGTTATTTTCTGACCAAGGCTCAGAGCAACCGAAGATCGTCTTCGCGTTCGGATAAATACCTATGAACGTGAGAGAATTTGGAGAGACGCAATGACCATAAAGCTACTTGAACACCTTCGTGACGAGCTGATCCAGTCAGGGGCAGTACAGAACACACCAGAGTTTTGCCGTTGCTGGCTGGGGCGAAGCGAGGGGTATATCAGAACGCTGCGCTACCATGGAATTGAGCCCAGCGTTGAAGCGCTAGCTGTGTGCAGCAACAAGTTGGGATTCTATGCGGATCAACTGCGGAACAGTGACATAGAGCCCCATCTGTTTTGGGTGGTGCGCTTTGATGATCTCAAAAGGCTGTGTGATGAAGCGTTGGCGCAGCAAGTTCGAGCCGTTTGGCAAGCGCCAAGCAGAATGTCGGCATGATCGGCTTCCTGAAATGGGTTCTGCAGTCCCCAAATCTTGCTGCGCGGATTTTTCTAGGGAAGTACTTATCGTTTCAAGCTGGTGATTTTGTATCCCCCAACTCTGGTTTTGCGCGCAGTGCTAGTCAGTGAAGTAGTAGGGCAGTGGCGCATTGCTAAGCCCCGCCAGCTGCCCATACCAAAACCAGTCATTGCAAAGAAACCTCGTAGCAGGAAGCAAAAGGCTCAGCCGTTTAACAAGAGCAAGCCTGACGAGCAAAGCTAAAGACGTCGTACGCACGCTGTGCTGGTCTTGTGTGCGTCTGATGATACCAGCCTGCACTCAGTGTAGCGAACAACGGATGCGCTGCGCTGCATGTGAAGATCTGGGTGGTTTCGTCAGGAAAAGGGCAGGGGGAAGTGCGACGAGAAATTTGTCGACCATCTGACTGAGAGGTATGCCAGAGATGGTTTTGCAGCTTTCAGGATGTCGATCACTCAAACCGCAAGGTTGATCTCAGCATCGGACACCGAGGTCGGAAACCGGACATTCGCTGCATGTGGAAATTCTGATCGACTAAGAGACAAAGCGGGCTTACGGTTGAATGCTGGCTAACCAACCCTAAATTCGAAATCTTACCGCCCGTTTTATACGATGACTGGTATCTAGTACTCACTCTATCCATTGCAAAAATACTCGGGGCGGCCGGTGGCCCAGCGAGGTTTTAGCCTAACACCAACTAGCGCACCTACGGCACTTCTTTCGGTCTTGCTAAGGCCTGTATTACCGCTTTGAACTTGCCCGTCAACTATCGTCAAAAAGCCGTGTTCGTATAGATAATCACAACCGAATATACATAGTGGGAACACAATGTGCGGATCGAGGCGTTCACTATCGCTGCATTGGCTGCGTTTCTTTTTGTGGGCGACAACTAATGCATTTCTGGAATATTTCCGTTGGCAAATTGCACATCGTCGCTTATTCTTTTGGCCAAATATCCAATCAGCAAGAATTGACTGTTCTCGCCTCCTAGTCCCAATAGAGGCTTGATCAGTATTACCAATTTTTGAGAGCCGATCCTTGAAGCGATCATACCTTTTTTCATTTGTCGAATTCTGATCAAAAGCAAGATCGGATGCCAGTGTCACCAAGTAATTTCCACGCCCACCTTTTTTATCAATAAACAATAGTGGCGAGTTGAATATTAGCTTTCCAATATTGGCAGAACCCAGCCCCTCTGCCACCAGAGATTTTGTGACTTCAGGTGTAGGTATTGCCCCCCTTCCACGCATGATATTGCATAGGATATCTTCTCCGTCACCTAACTCTCCGGGAGTACCTTTGAAGCTGGCTAATCCATCTTCAACGACGAAGTGACGTGATTGCATAATCCACGTGCGAATTAAGCTCTCGCTGGGAAATTCCGTATTTGCAGCACGTCGACGCAAGGAATGCGACAGCATTTCAGTGAGGTGGTCCACTCCAATGCTTTCAACGATTGAGAAAACTTTTTCAGCAGCATTAATTAAGCTGTTCCCATCCGAATTTTCGAAAATATACCAGAGATCTTCCCCCTCCACTGCACTCCATGTTTGCTCGTTCAATACAATGAGATCTTTTAAAACTTTGAAATCTTCGGTGGTCTTGGGGCCTTTGACATAGCTCAGTTTTCCCAAGCCGACCAAACCCGGAACTTTATAAGCGGCTTTAAGATGTTTCTTCAGCGACCTCAGCTTTGATTCGTTACAAATTACCCGTGCCTCGTGCTTTGAATAGCTGTTTCTGGTAACCTTTTCCAAGTTCGCGTGGCAAACTGTGTAGCCCTCGGAAAGCCCTTGGCTTCTGAGGTAGTCAATTATCCCCACCAGTGTCGGGAAATTCCCAATCAAGCTTTTTGTTTGTAGTTGTTGTAGCAAATCCGGCTCCAACCAAAAGTCTCGTTGGGTGATAACCGCGTCTACCATTTTCGCGATAGGAAGCGGGCCATCAAGATGATCGCGATAGTTGCGCTCTATAAGTTGGCGGACACGCTCACGGGTAAGCTCTCCATAATTTTGTCCGAGCGCTTCATAAGTTGGCATGATCTGATCATCTGCGCCAAACCCATAATAGTCCAAGATTATTGCATGATTTCGAGTTTGAAGAATTGGGTCAAGTTCCGCCATTTTACGCGGCGTTCCGTCCAATTTTAGTTGACCGGCTTTTCGTGGAACGTTCACCAAAAACTCTCGGAATTCTTCTTCGATATCCAATCCAAGTTCCTTTCTGAAATGCTAATAGGTTTCAGGTTATAGTGACAAATGCCTCGGGATTGTCGAGCAAGTATCGCTGAGTCGATCAAACACCAATATCACTTTTTAATGGAGCGAATGTCTACTCTAGCTTGCTGCATCGCATCATTCTAGGCAATGCCCGGACGGCGGCTACGGGCCGGAAGCATCGCCTCGAACTGGGTCGAACCACCACAATGCTGTGAAGCGAGACACGGTAAGAGTGAGCCCTTAGTTGAACGACGATCTAAAACCAGTAGTCCTTCATGCGCTTAAGGAACTCCATATCTTGCAGTAAGAGATTTGAAGCATCGCCAATGACTTAATCAATACTACAACGCGGGCATATCGCGGTTTGCTCATCATGACACCATTGATCGATCTCTGTAGGTGCGAATACCGAGCAGCAATTGAAACAGCCGCATTGGGAGCTGGCTTCAATCTCAGAGCGGTGGTGAGAAGAGTGGGCGTGGGCAGTTTTGAGTTGATCATCCATAGGCACGTAATGGCATAGAATACTTGATACTTTCCAACGATAGCTTTGCCCCGCATAGCAATCATTTACCACTTTATTGTGCCGCAGGTGGTATCAATAGTCGCTTTCGGGACGCTACAGCGCAGCAGGCGGTTTCCCGGCGCAGTTTGTAAGCGTTGGTAGTGGCAATGATGAGGCTAGACCCAACATGGAGAGGCATCACCGCTTGTAGCTTATGAAAAGCGGCGTATCCTCAGTCTAGCAAATAAATAAAAATGGGCAGCAATGAGCACTAAGTCATATTATGCGGCGAGGGTAGAAGAGTTTTTGCTGCTTTCGACAGAAGAGATTGTTGGGCAACTTGCGATACGGGTTGGATCTGAGCACAGCGGAAATGAAGGTAATCAAATTCGCGCTTGGCGGACACAGATTGGCCTACTCAAAGAAGCACTGACTGACCCGCAGTGTTCAGATTGGGGGATCTTGCTAGAGCTGCCTCTTCTACGGTTGGGCAGACGTATCGACACCGTTATCCTGATTGGTGATTGCATAGCTTGTATCGAATTTAAGATCGGATCGGCAAGTTTTGGATCTGGTGATATAGATCAGGCGGTTGATTATGCCCTCTGTCTCCGCGACTTCCATGCAGCTAGCCACAATCGCACAATCATCCCAATACTGTGTGCGGACAAGGCGGCTCTTCAACGTGACAGAACACAAATCGAAATTATCGAAGGGGTTAGTCAATGCTTGCTCGTTAATGGGCTACAGCTTGCTAGAGCTATTGAATTAATTGCGGAGGAAGCTGAGCCAAATCAGATTGATTGGCGCGCTTACGATGCGGCGACTTACAGCCCCACGCCAGATATCGTTACAGCAGCGCGTGGACTTTATTCGGGTCATACGGTCAAAGAGATCGGGCGTTCAGATGCTGCGGCTGAATCCTTGGAGCGAACAGCGGCGCGTCTGAAGGCGATTGCTGATGATGCACGGATACACGGAAAGAAAGTTATTTGCTTTGTTACTGGAGAGCCTGGGTCTGGGAAAACTCTCTTGGGTTTGGACATGGTGTTTTCAGGAAGTACTGGACGCGATGCTAACGAACCCGCCGCTTTACTGAGCGGCAACAGACCATTGGTGTTTGTCCTCCAGGCTGCCATTGCTGAGGATGCGCGAAAACGTCTCGGAGTCAAAGCGCCGGAAGCCAAGCGACAATCCCAACAGGCACTTCAAACACTATTGGGCTATCTGAAGGACCACGCAGCTCCAGACTCAGATCCACCCGAGAACATCATCGTGTTTGATGAAGCGCAACGGGCTTGGGATGCTGACACCGGACTCAAGCTTCTTGGACGCGCTAAATCCGAACCTGAGCTGTTCCTAGAGATTATGGGGCGACTGCCTTGGGCTTGCTTGGTATGTTTGGTTGGTCCGGGCCAGGAGATTAACCGCGGCGAAGGTGGCTTGATGCTGTGGGGCGAGGCGCTCGCAAAATCGCAAGAGTGGACAGCCCACATTTCGGAAATCGCATTAAGAGAACGGAAAGGCTTAATCGGGCTGTTGGACATCGCAAACGGCGCGGATGTTGCTATCAATCTGGAACCTGAACTTCATCTTCAAACAAACCTCAGAGCCCATAGGAACCATCTTCATGGTAGTTGGGTTGCTGCGCTGCTCGAAGGGGATATTGAAAGTGCCGCGTCAATTGCGGCTGAAATGGAAAGCCCTCCTGCGTTAGTCACCCGCGATCTTGCAGAGATGAAAGAATGGCTAAGTCTTCGCAGAAGAGGTGAACAGCGGGTTGGGCTTCTCGCGAGTAGTGGAGCAACTAGGCTCATCGCCGATGGCATCCCTGCTTCTCCACGATCTGATGACCTCGGAGCGGTTGTGCATTGGTTTTTGAAGCCGAACGGCGATTTTCGGTCATCAAACTCACTTGAGACTCCACTGTCTGAATTCGTCTGCCAAGGGCTTGAGATTGATTACGCTGGCTTATGCTGGGGCAATGACTTGATCTGGGAAAACAGAAACTGGCTGCCGCGGAAAATGCGCGCGCCCAACTGGCAAGTCCTTAAGAAAGAAGATGCCAAACAGTATCGAGTCAACACATATCGCGTTTTGCTTACGCGCGCCCGAGCAGGGACGGTGATCTACGTCCCGAATGGTGATCCGGGAGATCCCACGCGGAAGCCTTCTGACTTTGAGGGCGTTTTTGAAACTCTTCAGTCCGCTGGATGTTCGGTGATATAGGCACTCTGATTAGCCAAAGTGGGAAGGCTGCAATGCCTGCGATTTTGGAGATATATTTAATATTTCCTAGCTGGGCATGATCCCGAGCATTTCGTTTGCTGACGTTTCAGCCTGAAAATGGTGCGGGTGTATAAATTGAGGCAATGCGAAAGAGGCGATGCAGCGTTTGGATGAAGGCATGCTTAGGTAAGTGCGTTGTCCTGCGTGTTTGCTGTTTGGGTGATTTCCGGCTGTCCATTCACTGTGTTTGCGTTAGTGTTGTAAACACTGTGTTGAACACAGTCTTTAGAGCGAATATCCAAAAACACACTTTTACGCACACTAAAATTTTTGCACAGTAAACCACTGCAAAATATGACTTATATACAGCCATCTGTATTGAAAATCCTCGTGTCGGTGGTTCGATTCCGCCCCTGGGCACCATTTAAGTATTTGATATATCATACTTTATTTATCCTTTGGGTTTAGTTTGTATCCGTAACCCGCTTTGGGATTACATTGGGGCTACACTCAGGTTTTGTTCGTTATTCGATCTAAGAACTTACAAATATCATCGTGCGGAACCGGTCAACGTCCAAGTTATTTTCATATATTTTTGATTAGACACGCATGTTATCGAAGGGCGTTTCAAGCTTCAGTCGAACTTTTCAGGAAGCTATCTTAAGCGAGGAAATTCCAAAACTTGCTATCAAACCAAATTTCGATATCGGAAAATAGACCAAAATCCTTTTCATAGCCAATGTGAAAGGGAACTATATGTTCGACGTAAAACCACTCCTCACCATCAAAGATGTTTGCATGCTTCTTCAACGCTCCAAAGCAAGCATTTATCGTGACATTGATGACGGATCATTTCCAAAACCTTTGAAGCTTAAAGGCTCGTCCCGGTGGACTATGAGTGATATAGAATCCCGCATTTCTGGTGCGCGATAATATAGAAAATCTGATTGGTTGACGAAACCTGTCGGCTCAAGAAAATATTGAGCCCAGTGTTCGGATGTCGAAGGGCACTTATCAGCGCCATTCTGTCAGTCGATTAGCTACAATTAGGGAGGGCCGATCTCACATTGAAACCGCCCCTCCCTACTTTTGTTTGGAATTTTATTGGCGCCAATCTAATGGACTTTCTACCGATTGAAACGATCAATAATTTCAGCAGCTGCGGCCACGTTAAGAGCCTCACGCAGCAGGTCTCGAAATTGATGCACAGGAACGCAGGCCTGCTGCAAAGCGGCAAGGTGGTCTGGCAGGCAGAGTTCGAGCCAGCCTTCATGAGGACACCCCTCATCCCAGATCAACTCGGTTTTCTGCCCGTTCTTAATCCAGCTGTCTGCCTGTGCCAGAATGGTCACGAGCCCCATTTCGATCTTCTCATCGAGGAAGGCGTTACCACGTATATATTGTGCTCAGAGTAGCTACTCGCAATTGAAGAGGTTGAGGGCAATCTGGATATGCAGAAATTGCCGACAGGCCGCTAATGGCGCTTATTAGTATCTTGGGGCAGGGGCGTGAATAATCCTATGGCGTGAGATTTCCGCATGAATATGCGAAGATGGCCCGCCAATCCTGATTTCGATCAGTTCTGCCCGTTTTAGTTTCTGACAGCCTTGCCGAACAACAGCGACCTAAGAACTACAATCATGTCCCATGAATGTCCCCATTGTCCACCAAATTTGCCTTCTGATGAAGAGGTTATAACAGAAGCTAAGTTCCGCATAGTTGACCAACACAATATGCGGAAACACCAAAAAAACATAATTTCTGTCACAGTTGAGAACTTGTAGCTTGAAATGAAGCTAAAGGTCTTCGGTCAAATCAGGACGATCCACGAAACACCATCTATCTTCAATAGAGGGCGACCCACTTGGAAAATGTCGGAATAAATCATCCCTTAACTGATGTCCGATCAATCCGGTCTGTCTTAGTGAGCCCGGTCCCGTCTTACATAAAACGCTTACTGTCAATTATCGCCCTATGTGTCGCGGCTACGCTGGCGACACCTGATTTCCTTACGGCACAAGAGGACACAGCGCTCTGGTATGAAACGGAAACCATCAATTCAGGTCTTGAAGCGCCGTCGAAAGATGTGGATCGGAGCTCCCCACGCGCCGCGCTCAGAAGCTTTCTTGAGCTAATTGAAAAGGGCGATCTTTCAGCTGCCTTACACCTGATGAATCTGTCGGAAATCCCAAAGGAAGAACAACAGGCTCTTGGTTCGCAGCTTGTGTCCGAACTTGCGTCTATCTTCGACCGCAAGCTCCGGATCAACTGGTCGAGCATTCCGGCTGACCCTTCCGCGCGAACGACCGACCGCGCGGAAGGTCAGGCACTTTCGGAGCCTCGGCGAGACTACTTTCTAGAAGATCTCGACGTGGATGGCCAAGTCTACGCTATTCGTCTCTCCCGCTACGCAGCACAATCCCCTGACGGCGAATTTGGCGACCCTGTCTGGCTTTTCTCTCGAGAAACTGTCGATAATATTGATGTCCTCTACGATGCTTTTGGTCCAAGAGCCTTTGAGAGCCACATTCCGGGCGCGTTAAAAGCAAGATTCGGCTGGTTGAATCTTTGGGAATGGATCGCCCTCCCATTGCTGTTGGGTGCTGTCGTGTGTGTCGGCATGCTTACGTCGAAACTTGTCGGCCTCGGCAAATATATATCCAATCGTCGCGTGCTGAGTCACGCATTCGAACGCGCGTCTTTACCGCTGTCGCTGGTGACAGCATCGATAGCAGCATACTGGCTTCTGGGCTTCATAGTTTCCCTTTCAGGACCGGTCATCGCAGTCATCACACCAGCGTTGGTAATGCTGTCTGTTGTTGGTTTCAGTCTTGCCGCGCTGCGCGGAATTGATGCGCTGATCGACCATGTGACCCGCCGCTATCTGGGCGACGATTATGATGCGCCCAGCTCGTCTGAACGGGAGTTCCACACGTCGATGTATGCTATCCGGCGGATCATCTTGGTGGCCACGGTCGGCTTCTCACTTGTTTTTGTATTGATGCAGTTCGACATTCTTGCCGACATGGGTCTTACATTGATTGCTTCCGCAGGTGTCTTGACGGTCATCCTCGGTATTGCCGGTCAAACAACGCTCGGGAATATCGTAGCCTCCCTGCAGATTGCAATTGCGAAGCCTGTGAGGATTGGCGACAGCATACAATATGAAGGTGACTGGTGTATCGTCGAATCCATTTACTTCACGTTCATAAGGCTGCGTACATGGGACGAAAGACGGATCATAGTACCGGTCAAATATTTTCTTTCCTATCCCTTCAAGAACTGGTCAGTCGTCAATGAACGCATGCTCTGTACGATCCAACTTGTTCTTGATCCGATGGCAGAGGTGGCTGTGCTACGCGAGAAATTTGAGGCAATCGCCAAAAGTGATCCCAACGTGATCGAACACGATGAAGTCGTGACATATGTTACCTGCCATTCGTCGAACGGGATGACGGTTGAGTTCTTCGCGATGGCTCCAGATCCTTCGACAGCCAGAGTAATTGAAATGCGCTTGCGCGAAAAACTTGTAGACTTTGTACGCAGGGAGCACCCTGAATGGTGGTGGCGCGAACGCTTCGTCGAAAGCAGAAAGTGAGGTGCTAAGAGTAAGCTGTCTGACACAATTGGCTTGAAGCATCGCTGAGGTGCAAAGAAAGGCAATCACTGCGATTTGGGCTCCGATAAGCCAATAAGTGCGTATTCCGGAGTATCCGCCAACCTGTGCTGCGTTGCTGTGAGGCAATGTTTTTCAATTATCAGGTTTGAGGCATTTCGTAATCTATTTTGCTAATGGTTTTGCGCATGGACTGTCCCTCGAGTTCGAGGCGGTAAGCGTTGTAAACGATGCGATCGAGGATCGCGTCTGCGAAGGTCGGCTGCCCGATGACGTCATGCCAGGCTTTGATGGGCAGCTGGCTGGTAATCATGGTTAATCCGCGTCCATAGCGTCCCTCGACGGTCTCCATGCAATCTCGGCGTTGCGTGGCGGTCAGCCGGTCTGGCCCCCAGTTCTTGAGGATCAGCAGGGGTGCTTTCGTGGTTCTGCGGAACAAGCGGGGGAAGCGCCCGTCCATTGCCCGGCAGGCGATTGCAAATTAATCTGCCGTGAGGGGCCATGAGCCAGCTCCGCCTATTCGAAGAGGCCCGGCATTCTCTTGTAGACCAAGATGACGCCGTCGAGACAGGCCGCTTGCGCCGATGAGCAGCCGAGCCAGGTCTTGCCGCCCCCCGAAGAAGTTAAAGGCGCGCACGTTGCTGGTGATCCAGTCTGGTAAGGTTTCGGTCCAGGTCGCTTCGGCATGGGTTTAGTTTGAGGCGCCGAGCGTCGCGACAAACAGTTGCGCTGTGGCACCTCCCTTGCCTGGGATCAATCACATCGATGGCGTGCTCAGCATGATCTTGGGTATGTTCTATAGACGAGGATTTGTGGAGCTATTTCAAATTGCCGGAGTTTAAAGTTCTTTGCGTTGATGCCATGTCGCATGCCTGACCGACGCTGATAGCCTGTGAGACTTGCGGTGTTTGAGCAAGCGCGGCGCGAACAAACCGCAGACATCGCTTATCCAAGCCCAAAATATTGACAGCTTTCTATTTCGGCGAGGTGAAAGTGATGTCCAGCCTCAAATTCGCCAAAATCATGGTT
Source organism: Sulfitobacter guttiformis (assembly GCF_003610455.1). Classification (NCBI taxonomy): domain Bacteria; kingdom Pseudomonadati; phylum Pseudomonadota; class Alphaproteobacteria; order Rhodobacterales; family Roseobacteraceae; genus Sulfitobacter; species Sulfitobacter guttiformis. Next base: position 2,543,540 of record NZ_RAQK01000001.1, read on the forward strand.
CTAAAACAGTATTGGTTAACAAGAATCGTCAGTTAGAAATTATCGGGAGCAGCACGATGGCTAAGACATATACGTTTGAAGCTCTTGGATTGCTGCATGGCAGCATGGACGAGGGCCTCCTGAACATTAACACTCTTGCAACACGCGTTTTTGGTGTAGCCGTCTCCTTTGTCTCGGTCCTTGAAAGGCAAGAGGGGCGCCAATATATGTCCGCCCATTCAGGGTCTTGTTTTGACGATCCAGATTTGCATGACATACCAATTGAGGGGTCGATTTGTCAGTATGTACAGGTGAGTCAGCAGACGGTTGCTATTCCAGATCTGCTTAAAGATGCCCGCACTCGAAACAGCGAGTTGATATCCAAAACCGGTATGCGTTCCTATCTTGGCAGCCCAATCCATACGACTGCTGGAAAGGTTATCGGGGCAATTTGCTGCATGGATGAATCCCCACGAAATTGGACACAGGATGAAATAGGTATCCTTGAAGGCATGGCCCGCTGCGTTGACGACATCGTGAGTGCGAGGACCTCGGCCTTGGAAGAAAACAAGGCGCGTATAGAGCTGCAAGAAATCATGGAAACCCGGAGTGGGTATATCGCGCACGTCAGTCACGAAATCAGGACACCGCTCACAGGTATCATCGGTTCGATTAAACTGCTGAAGGGGGCGAAATCTGAAAAACAATTGAAAAGTCTTATGTCGATACTTGATCGATCAGCGGACAAGTTACAGAGTTTTGTGAACGACATCCTTGATTTAGCCAAGCTCGATGCCGGATACTTCGAGATTGTGAAAGAAGAAATGGATATCGGAAAACTCGCAAGTGATATCTTGAGCGAGTTCACAGCACTGGTAGATACAAAGTCAATTAGCCTTAGTGTCAAAAATCAACTTGATGAAAATCTCTATTTTGCAGATAGAACAGCGTTTCAAACCATCCTGCAAAATTTGATCGGGAATGCGATTAAATTTACGGATACGGGTTCTGTCACTGTGAGCATAGGTGAAGATTCCTATGGGCAAGTTGCCATTAAAGTCATCGACACAGGCATTGGTATCGCGCCGGAGCATCACGAAAAGATCTTCAAGGAGTTCCAACAAGCAGAGTCTGTCACTGCAAGAACTTACGGGGGAACAGGTCTTGGTATGTCTATAGTCAAACGAATGGTTGAACGGATGGAGGGTACAATCAGTGTCAAAAGCCAGCTTGGCCAAGGTTCGACATTCTTGATCTTGGTTCCCTTGGAGTTAGCCGCCCAGCGTAAAATTGCGGCTTAACCCGAAGGTTGGACGGCCCCTGCAAACTGCTGGTCGAGTTTACAGGTCGACAGCCCGACGTGAACAAGTCTCGATGTGACCTGACAGCGCCCCCATCCCTCAGAATTGGGACGGGGGCGGCGCATCCATTGAATGATATGGTAATTGTCTATTTTGATGGTGGTGCGAACCGGACATTGGCGCAGTTCAAAGTAGGTCCATTTTGTCCGCTCAGCAGACTGTCGCTTCCCACCTCGAAAATGGTTTAGTGTGCAAGCGCGAAGAACAGCAGCAAGGAGCCCAAAATGCAAAGATTCAGCAACGCGGCGAATGTCGGCTTTAGCTCTTACACAGATCTTCTCCTCTAAAGATCAACCCGCCGAAGGCGAAGCGCGTTACTGATGACAGAGACTGACGATAGGCTCATAGCGGCCGCCGCGATCATCGGTGAGAGTAGAAGGCCCGTTACGGGGTAAAGCAACCCCGCTGCAATTGGCACGCCAAGCGTGTTGTAGGCGAAGGCGAAGAACAGGTTCTGCTTGATGTTGCGCAGGGTCGCCCGTGCCAACTTGCGCGCCCGCACGATGCCCATTAGGTCGCCGCCAAGAAGGGTGATCCCGGCGCTTTCCATCGCCACATCGGCGCCGGTACCCATGGCAATGCCGACATCGCCGGCGGCGAGCGCGGGTGCGTCGTTCACGCCATCACCTGCCATGGCAATCTTGTGACCATCCCTCCGCAATTGGTCGATCAGGTCCTTCTTGTCTTCCGGCAGGACGCCCGCACGCACCTCGTCGATGCCGAGCTTGCCCGCCACCGCCAGCGCCGTGCGTTCGTTGTCGCCAGTCGCCATGATGACGCGCAGCCCTTGCGCATGGAGTTTCTTGATCGCCTGCGCAGTGCTGTCCTTGATCGGGTCGGCCACGGCCACGATGCCTGCCAGCGTCCCATCAACCGCGATGAACATCGCTGTCTTGCCCTCAGTTCGCAGGGTATCGGCCTTTGCCTCGGCCGCGCCCGTGTCCAGCCCCATCTCTTGCATCATTGCGGTGTTGCCAAGCGCGACGGCGCGTCCGCCGATCTGTCCACGCACACCCTTGCCAGTGATGGCCTCAAAGTCGGATGCATCTTGACGCGCTGCGCCCGCCGCTTCGGCCCCTTCAACAATTGCTTCGGCCAGAGGATGCTCGGACCCGCGTTCAAGTGCCGCGGCCAGCGACAGCAGGTCTGCTTCGGGTATATCCCCCAGCGCTACTGTGTCAGTCAGCGTCGGCTTGCCCATGGTCAGCGTGCCAGTTTTGTCTACGATCAACGTATCGACGCTCGCCATACGTTCCAACGCCTCGGCGTCCTTGATCAGCACGCCCGCCTGCGCTCCGCGTCCTGCCGCTGTGGTGATCGAGATCGGCGTGGCGAGCCCCAGCGCACAGGGGCATGCGATGATCAACACAGAGACGGCTGAAGCGATGGCAAAAACCAGTGCGGGTTCGGGTCCAAAGATCATCCACATCGCAAAGGCAAAGATCGCGGCCCCCACTACCGTTGGAACAAATATAGCTGAGACCCGGTCCGCCAGTCCCTGAATCGGGGCACGAGATCGCCGTGCGTTCGACACCATTGTCACGATCTGCGCCAAGACGGTATCAGCACCTACTTTGCCCGCTTCCATTACCAGAGAACCGTTCTTGTTGATTGTGGCGCCTGTTACCGCATCGCCTGGGCCTTTCTCGACGGGCATCGCCTCGCCGGTCAGCATACTTTCGTCCAAGCTGGAACGCCCCTCGATCACCGTTCCATCCACCGGGACCGCATCGCCGGGGCGCACACGCAGACGATCACCCTCCATGATGTTTTCGAGCGGCGCGTCGTATTCATTGCCGTCCGGCAGGATCCGCCGCGCGGTCTTTGGCGCGAGGTCAAGAAGCGCGCGGATCGCGTCACCCGTACGTTCGCGTGCGCGCAGTTCCAGCACCTGACCAACAAAGACCAGCGCAACGATCACCACCGATGCCTCGAAGTATGTGCCGACGCCCTGGCCCATACGATATTGTTCGGGGAAAAGGCCCGGCAGGAACGTGGCGAAGATCGAATAGAGATAGGCTGCGGAAACACCAAGGCTGATCAGCGTCCACATGTTTGGCGAGCGGTTCACAACGGAGTCCCAGCCCCGCTTGAAAAATGGCCATGCTGCCCAAAGCACTATTGGCGTGGCCAGCACAAATTCCAGATAGCTCGCCATCTGATGCCCGATCCAGTCGCGCACCGGCAGACCGACCATTCCTCCCATCGTCAGGACGATCAGCGGCACCGCCGCGCCCGCCGAAATCCACATTCGGCGGGTGAAATCGGTCAACTCCTCGCTTGGCTCGTCCGAGGGCAGCATCGGCTCAAGCGCCATGCCGCAGATCGGGCAGGCCCCAGGCGCGTCGCGGATGATCTCGGGATGCATTGGGCAGGTGTACTGGACTTCGGCGGGTGCCGCCTTTGTCTGTTCTGCGGCCCGATCCGAGGCGTAGTGCCAAGGGTCAGCCTTGAACTTGGTTTGACATTTTTCAGAGCAAAAATGGAAAGTCTCGCCTTCAAAATCCGCGTGTCGCCCCTCGGGCTTGACAGCGACCTCCATCCCGCAAACCGGGTCCTTCGCCGCCTCGGTTCCTGTCGGTATTTCGGACGCAGTGTGATGGTGATCGTGGTTCATGGTGTGCGAACCTTTCTGATTCTATCGTAATACGATGGCTCCAAGGACTGGAAGCTCAAGTCATTTCCTTTGGTGGTCGGGAGTTCCCTTTTCTGGCTGTTTCCGCAGCGCCACCCAGAGCAGCGGCAAACCGGTCACAAGCCCGAGGCCGAGCACCGCCCATGTCGCCCGTCCGAGATCTCCGCTGACCGCCTCGCTACCGAAATGGGCGAGCAGGAAGCTTGCTGGAATGATGCCAACCAGTGTTGCAAGTGCGAAGCGCCAAGAGTTAATTTTGCTAAGCCCCGCCGCGTAGCTGATTATGTCGAATGATACGAATGGCATTAGGCGGCTGGCCAAGACTGTCGCCGTCAATGCGGTTTGCGACCCGAGCAGACCGGCATCGACCCGATCACCAAACACCCGTCGCAAGACATCATGCCCCAGAATTCGCGCCAAGCCGAACGCGATCAGCGCCCCGAGCTCGGCACCGATCACGACCTGCACCGTCCCCCAAATATTTCCGTAGGCTGCCCCAGCCGCCAGCGCGATCGGCGCGCTCGGGACCGGGCTGGCCACGACCGCGACGGTCATAAGCGCGACGATCACGACGGGCCCCCAAATGCCTGCGCGCGCCACCAGCATTTCGAGACGCTCGGCGTCCAGCAGCCCACGTGCCTCGGTGAACAATGATGGCGCGAACTGCCACACACCGAACAGGGCGATCCCGAGGATCGCCAACCCTGCAAGGATCGCCGCGCGCAGACTCATCTCAGATCGCCTTTACGGCCTTAACCAGAAGGTCACGCACCTCGCCCGCGACGGCCGTCAGTTCAGCGTTTTCTATCGCCTGCATCGACGCCACCGGGTCGACGGCACTGACCTCAACGCCGCCCTCAACTTCGCGCAGGATGACGTTGCAGGGAAGCATCGCACCGACCCGCGGCTCGATCCCGATCGCCTGATACGCCATCTTCGGGTTGCAGGCACCGAGAATTCGATAGGCCGGCATCTCGACATCGAGCTTCTTCTTCATCGTCTTTTTGACGTCGATCCCGGTCAGTACGCCGAAGCCATGGTCCGCAAGGGCTTGGCGGGTGCGGGCGTCAATGTTGTCGAAAGTGGAGTCTTTGAACATGCGATTGATTGTGTAGCTCACTGAAATGACATCCTTATTGGTGGGTGTGGAATGCGCTGACTTGGAAAGGCTGCATCGAAATGAGACTTGCGCGGCCATTCCAGTGGAGCCGTCGCGCGATCCGCGCCTGTGTATCTGAACTGCATGCTATAGCACTTTATCACTGCCGTCCTGATACAGATCAAGGTCTGCGCGCTGTTTTGCTCATATAATCAAACAGAACAAGGGGCCGCAGTTGATGCTGCGCAAAAGGAGTTACAGGATGGAATTCAGGAACAAGGCGATTGTCCCGAGCATGGCGGGTGCGCTCTGCGTCGCCGCGACGTCGGCGGTGGCACAGGTCGGGGAAATCCCGGGTCGAAACAGCTTTTACGATCATGGACATGACATGATGTGGGGGAGTAGCCAATGGGGAGGGTTTGGAATGATGCTTGGGCCGATCTTCATGATCCTGATCGTGGTCGGGATCGTTGCCGGGATCATATATCTCCTGCGCCTGTCTGGTGCGGTCGGTCCCGCCGTAAACAATCACGCTGCGCACGATCGCGCCTTGTCGCATCTGAAGGAACGCTATGCCAAGGGTGAGATCGATTCTACCGAATTCACTGAACGCAAGAAGCTTCTGGCTGAATGATACATGATGCGTCCTGCCCTTGCAGGACGCGCGGGACCATGGCGGTGCTTCATCCCAACCCTTGAGAGATCAACATGAAAAGACGCCATTTCCTAACCTCGACCTCGGCAGCGATCCTGACCGCTGGCGCGCTTTCACAAACGCCGGTCCGACGTGCGTTTGCGCAGGGAAAAGCTCCGCAAACGCGTCTCGCCATGCCGCCTGTTCTTGATACGCGGGCGACGAGGCGGCTGTCCCTGACGACGACGTCGGGCAGCAGCAGCTTTTTCGGTGGGCCTGCCACACCGACGGCGGGCTACAGTCAGGGGTATCTGGGCCCGACCATCCTGATGCAAAACGGCGATCTGGCGGCCGAGGTGAAGAATACTCTCGACGAGCCCATCAGCACGCATTGGCACGGCCTTCTGACCCCGGGAGAGCATGACGGTAGTCCCCATCTTGCGATTGCACCCGGTGGCACATGGCAGCCCGAGATGACAATTGCACAGGATCCGGCAACCATCTGGTATCACTCACATATCCACGAGCGCACTGCAGAACAGGTCTATTTCGGACTGGCCGGCGTCATCCACGTGACGGACGGGCAGGACGATGCGCGCGGCCTGCCGTCCACTTATGGCGTCGACGATCTAACACTGGTCTTGCAGGATCGTCGGTTTGATGCCTCCGGACGCATGGTCTATGACCCTTCCATGATGGATATAATGCATGGGTTTGCCGGAAACCGTATGCTGGTCAATGGTCAGGCCGGCGCGACAGCGGTCGTGCCGCAGGGGATCGTACGGCTACGCCTGCTCAATGGCTCTAACGCCCGAATTTACACGCTCTTTTTCGACGACCTGCGCGCGATGCACCTCGTGGCAACAGATGGCGGCTTCCTTCCCACGCCTGTTGATCTCGACACGTTGCGCCTTGCACCCGGCGAGAGGGCTGAGATCCTTGTGGATTTCTCGGGCGGTAATGAGCCGGTTTTGATGAGTGATCCGGGTCAGGCCTACGGCGTCTTGCAGTTCGAGACTGACACGACGCTCGCGACGCGGATTACTCGCCTGCCAGAACAACTGGACGGTGCACCCGAGGACCTGTCGGGTGCCGAGATTGCAACCACCAGGCAGGTCTCGCTCGACATGGGCATGGGCGGCATGATGATGGGCGGCGGTGGCTTTGCCATCAACGGGCACCCCTACGAGATGGACCGGATCGATTTTGAGGTCGCCCGAGGAACCGTGGAACGCTGGCAAATCCGCAGCACCATGGTCGCGCATCCGTTCCACGTCCATGGTGTGCGGTTTAGGGTCGTGACCGAGAACGGCGGCCCTCCGCGACCCGAGAATACCGGCTGGAAAGATACCGTACTGGTGTCTGGCGAGGCCGAGATCCTCGCCAGGTTCGACCAGCCCGCAAGCCGCAAGACACCGTTCATGTTTCACTGCCACATCCTCGAGCATGAAGATGCTGGTATGATGGGCCAGTTCACCGTTACCTGACGTGCGCGCCGTGCGAACCGCAACACGAAAGCTCCAACAGAACTGATTACAGGAGCCCTTCTTGCCACTGAACTGCACCTTCGCCTCATCGTGTTTCTTGGTGTTTTGGTGGCTATAGCGCTACGGGAACTCGCAACTCTCCTACGCAGAGAAGAGATTCCGCCGGTGATCCGCTGGACGAACAATCTGGGCCTCGTTGTAATTGATACTATTGCGCTGCGATTGAGTTCCCCGATCCTTGCGGTTGGATTGGCTGTGCATGCTCAGGACCGCGGCTGGGGGCTGTTAAATGTCATCGAAGCGCCGGGGTGGGTTGTGGTTCTTGTCTCGATCGTCGTGCTTGATCTGGTTATTTATCTGCAGCACGTCATTTTCCATGCGGTGCCCGTGTTGTGGCGATTGCACCGGATGCACCACGCTGACCTCGAGCTTGATGTTACCACGGGCTTGCGATTTCATCTGGTTGAAATTTTGCTGTCGATTGGGATCAAGCTGGTTGCATTTATGGCTTTGGGCCCGAACTGTTGTGGCAGTGCTAATCTTCGATATCCTGTTGAACGCAACTTCGATGTTCAACCACCCTAATATCCGGTTTCCGATACTTGTGGACCGTTTCCTCCGCTTGATTGTGGTCACGCCAGATATGCACCGCGTCCATTATTCGAACATACAAGAGGAGACTAACAGCAATTTTGGCTTCAGCCGGCCTCTGTGGCACAGGTTGCTTGGCACCTACAAGGCGCAGCCAAAAGCGGGCTACGAGGAGATGTCGATCGGTATCGAGCAGTTCCGTACAACGCGTGACCTTTGGCTCGACCGGATGCTGGTTCAACAGATCAAACGCCCGGCAAGCGGCTATCCGATCAATAGTGAGACGCGAAAGAAGTCTTGATCGATGTTACCGCCGCTCGTGTTTTGATCACCAACAATCTAGAGTATCCGAGGAAAGACAGAACGTAAGACACGGTAGACTTGCCTGTATGCCGTTCGGCCTGACAAACTGACCTGTGCTTTAATCCATCGCAGTGTAAGAACGCTTGGTCGAACTAAGCCGAGTCAACATCCAAAAAGCAGACATTGGCGCAAGGGCACCGAATTCACACTTTGTCCCGCTTAGCGAACCTCGTTGCGAAACGCAGCGAAGGTCCGGAATCCACCCTTTATGCAGATATGTAGGGCCGCCGCTCCCGGCCCAAAGGAGACATCCGGCTAAGTGTCTCAATGCTGCCGCGCAGCCCGTCAGACGCGCCATGCTCTGCAAGCGCAAAATCTCGCAAGCAGCGAACTCACACAATTCAGGATTTAGCTTTCGTTTTCATCTCTTCACCGGAAGGCAGTCTCGGTGGAGAATAGGGGCCATGCATCGGACGGATTGCATTTCGCAGCGCTTCGGCGGCGCTGTCAGGAACTAAAATTAATTCGTGCAAAACTGAACGAAATCAGGGTTGGCTGCCACTATATGCATATTCCTGTGGAAATTTAACACGTCAGGATTTTTCACGCTCATGTCTTAGGATACCATTTGGCGCCTCACTGCGCTGAGTAATTTCGGAACGAACCCCGGATCATTGAGTGCGGATATATGTGTTCCGCAGAACCTCCCGAATAACGGCCCGCTTGTTGTTGTGCTGCATGGCAGCACCCAATAGGCAGATAGCTATGATATCGGATCGGGTTGGTCGACACTTGCTGAGGAATGCGGGATTGCGCTCCTGTTTCCTGGACAGTGGGCGTGATGTCACTCAAGACAAGGACAACGCGCAGGCGCTGACATCGAGCGAAGACGAGGCGGCCTTGAGAGAGCAGTTCGTCGCCATTATTCTCAGCCATGATCTTCGCAATCCTTTGGCGGCTATTGGCTCGACCGTGCGCATCACCGCACGGGAATCTTATAACGAAAAGGTTGCTGAGATGTTTGCATCTATAGGGGGAAGCGCGGAACGCATCGCTAAGCTCATTGATGCGACGATGGACTTTGCCCGCGCCCCACTGGGGGATGGCATCCACGTCGATCTCGATCTGCATGACGACCTTGAGGCGCGATTTGAACGTGTCATCGACAAAATCCGGCTTACTCATCCCGGTCGAAAGATTGAGTTTCTTTACACCTTTGACGGTAATGTTAAATGCGACCCCATACGCCCCGAGGAGCTGCTGTCCAATCTGCTGGCCAATGCGGTGACACACGGATCAAAAAGCCAACCGATCTTCGTGAGGTCTGAGAAGTCTGACGGGCAGTTTGTCCTGTCGGTGACCAATTCCGGCAAACCCATCCCGATAGATAAAATCCCCAACTTATTCGAGCCGTTTTCACGGTCTGAGGGGTTTGGCTCACTGCAAGGCCTCGGACTGGACCTCTATATCACATCGCAAATTGCGAAGGCGCATGGCGGAGTTGTCGAGGCTATATCCAGCAAGTCAGCAACGATATTTCGTTTCGAAATTCCGGTGCTGCCTCAGGACTAATATATCCCATCAAGATTGGTTCATTTGCCGGAATCGGACACTAACCACACCGAATGAGTGCCGAGGCGGGAAGCGATCCGCGGCTGAGCTTGACTATCATGCCATTCAGCAGACGTCCGTTCTTGGACAGTTCAGTCTCCATGGTCCAGCATACAACGTTGCAGGCGTGCTGGCGCATTCCCGATGCGATAGGAAGATTGTCTTAGCTCTTCTCATGCGGATTCAGAGCGGCCAGAAGATTAATAACAGGGGCATACTGACGGCGACCACGATAACCTCGACCAGAAGTCCCAGCCGCCAGTAATCACCGAACCGGAAGCCGCCGGGGCCAAGGATCAGCGTGTTGTTCTGATGTCCGATAGGCGTAAGAAAAGCGCATGATGCGCCAATCGCTACTGCCATCAAGAAGCTGTCCGGATTGACGCCAAGAGTGGCGGCAATGCCCAGGGCGATGGGGCAGAGGATGGCCGCAGTGGCGGCATTGTTCATCACGTCCGACAGGAACATTGTGGTGATCAAGACCACTGCCAACGCGGCGATGGGGTTACCTTGCGCAATGGTCCCGACCAGAAACCGCGCCAGCAGATCGGCGGCGCCAGTCGACTGCATAGCGCCCGCAACCGGGATCAACGCAGCCAGCAGAACGATGATGGGCCAATCAATCGTTGTATAGATTTTTCGCAGAGGGACCGTGCGCAACAGCATCGAGGCCAGCACCCCAAGAGCAAAGCCCACAGGGGCCGGCAGCAGGCCCAACGTTACAATGCCGATCGCACCCAGCATGATCGCGCCTGCAACTATCGCCATACGTTTGTCGGGGATGCGCAACTCACGCTCACCCAGCGGCACGCAACCCGTATCGTTGATGAATTCGGCCATCATCTCTGCCGGACCCTGCATCAGCAGCAGGTCGCCGGACTTCAGCTTTAGCTTGCGAAGCCGCGCCTGTGGCTGGCGTCCTTCGCGCGACACGGCAAGCAGATTGAGCCCATAGCGCGTGCGTAACCGCAGATCGATCGCAGAACGTCCGACAATGGTAGCACCTGGCAGAATGGCAAGCTCTCGTAGGATGATATCCTCGTCACGCTCATCACTCTCATCGGCATCCTCGATCTTGCCAGCCTTTTTGATTGCGGTTTCCGCCTTTGCCGCTTTCGATGTCTTTTCGGACGCATCGTCTGCCTTGTCGTCTTTACTATCCGAGGCAGTTTTCTGCGCCTCAAGCTCGATGCCGAACACTGACAGCGCCTCGGCGAGTGCGTCTACATCGGCTTGCAGCACCAAAACATCACCCGCGTGGATTTGGCGCGAACCATGCGGCGCGGTTATGCGCACCTCATTGCGCACCAGACCGACAATCTGTGCGCCACTGTCCTTGATCTCGTCCTCGAAGCCCCGCATTGTCATCCCGACAGCCTTGCCTTTTGTAGGAACGCGCACCTCGGTCAGATAGGTGCCAGTGTCAAAACTGGCGCCAGCGGCAGATTTGCGCGCGGGCACCAAGCGCCAGCCGATGAGTGACACAAAGAGAACGCCCAAGGTTGCAACAGCGATTCCCACAGGGGCAAAGTCGAACATGGCGAATTGACCAAGCCCCGCCTCTTCCCTGAAGCCCGAAACGATCAGGTTGGGTGGCGTGCCCACCAGCGTAGTCATGCCACCCAAAATCGTGCCGAAGGCGAGCGGCATCAGGATCTGTCCGGGCATCAGATCCAGCCGGTCCGACAGCTGCACTGCGATTGGCATCAAAAGCGCCATAGCGCCCACGTTGTTCATGAAGCCCGACAGAGCAGCACCCAGCCCGATCAGCGCCAACAGGGTTGTGATCCGTCCGCCATCGCGCGGCAGGATGCTGCGCGCCAGCCAATCCACGGCACCGGTGGTGCGCAGCCCCTGACTGAGCACCAGCACACAGGCCACCGTAATCACTGCCGGATGTCCGAAGCCTGCGAAGGCTGCTCCTGACGGAATCAACCCTGAGATGACGCAGACCAAAAGAGCCGCTAACGCGACGACGTCATGGCGAAACCGCCCCCACAGGAACAGCGCCATCATGGCAATGAGAATGGAAAAGATCAGGATTTGCGGGGTGGTCAGGTTAACAGCTTTCGTGCGGGGTCTTCGCCAAAGACGCATTTCGTAATCGGGTGCTGTTCCAAGTGTACCTCAGGATCAGGCCCCATCGGTTCAGCCGCCAGAAAGAAGCGATGCTCCCCGGCTGGCTGACGCGTTACGCCCTCCCAGTTACTCCGACAGCCCTTCTTTCTCGTCGGCTTTGTTGACGCGAGTTTTGCCGGCGGGGCGTTCGTTGGCCCGCTTCAGTTCATCCTGCGTGCCGATGTCTCGTGGCAGACGGCCACCGGAACGACCAGCCTGGGATATGGTACCTTCGGCACCAAGACCGTGTTTTGAGGTGTCGGATTTCGGGGTTTTATCTTGGGTCATGGATGTTCCTCTGATTTGTTGTCTTACCGAATGATTCCCCCCGCCAAGCGGGTAGGGCGCCAGGCGGGGGGCGTTAGGACAGGATCATAGAGAAATATCCCCGGTCAGTGCCCGAACGGCCTTGGACGCATATCTGACCGGATGAGGCACGGCAGCGATGGACCTACGGGAATTCTCCATGATGGCGTTCAGGCTGAGTGTGGCACCAAACGTCCAAGAAACCTACCACAGGATAAGTGAGATGGTGCTGATCGAGATTAGCCCTGCCCAAATGGCCCACCGTCGACGCAGAAATCGACGCCGTGACCAAATTGGTCGCGCCGCGTCAAATCGATTCTCGTAAGGTCCGTCATCTGTAGCTCCAATTTGCTGCGGTCGAGGGCATCTCCACAGATAATTTGAGCAGTGCGGCATGATCGATATCAGCGCCGCGCTTGGCCCGCGTGATACTTCTCAGAGGAATGGACCAGATGCGCCGAGGGATGGGCTGCCCTTTCAAGATGCCGGGATCGCCAACCTTGTGCTGTGGCTAGACGCTGTGATGACGCAGAAAGGAATTGTTGAGGGGCTCAGCCTGCGCGCCGTGATTATACGACTGATGCAATGACCACCATAAATGGTGTTCGCGGTCCAAAGCGCTCGGCCCGAGGACAAAGCAAGCAACCCATCGGAAACCGGCTGCTCTGTCGGCACCGGTAGATTGTATTAAAATAAGGAGAAGGTCATGGCGGCCTCATTTTCGATAACCCGCGTCACAGCGCTCTGGGGACGGCTCAACTCCAGCTTCTGGTTTGTGCCCGCAGCCATGGCCTTGTCGGCTATCGCTCTTTCTTTTGTGCTCATCGAGGTCGATGGTCTGCTGGATGTGGCCCAGTCGGACAGGCCAGGCGCTCTCTTCACCTTCGGGCCCGAAGGGGCCCGTGCGACGCTGTCGGTGATCGCGAGTTCGATGATCACGGTGGCCAGCCTGATCTTTTCGATCACGATGCTGTCGTTGCAGCTTGCCTCCTCGCAGTTCGGTCCGCGAACGCTTGGCAACTTCATGCGGGATCGCAGCAACCAGATCGTACTGGGAACGTTCATCGCGACCTTTCTATATTGCCTGTTCGTGCTGAGGTCGGTGCGGGGCACGGAGGGAGCCAGCTTCTCCAGCTTCGTCCCCCATCTGGCGGTTGCGTTTGGTGTGTTGATGGCCGCAGCAAGTGTCGCTGTCCTGCTCTACTTTATCCATCATATCGCAACGTCGATCCGGGTCGAAACACTGCTGGAAAAGCTAGCAGTCGAGGGCTGCGCCGCCGTCGATCAGGTCTTTCCCGAGCGACTTGGCCAAGGGCCGGCAGACAAAGCGGCCGGGCAAACTCTTACTTACGAATTCGAGGATGACAGCAGGCAAATCGCTGCCGATTCAGATGGATACGTCCAGAGTATCGGCAGTGACGTGCTGATGCGGCTCGCCTCTGAGAATGATCTTGTTCTGTCGATTGCAGCACGCCCCGGCGTGTTCGTCACACAAGGCACGTGCGTGATTACAGCCTATCCGAAGGCAAGGGTCTCTGACGAAATTGACGAGGATCTGCGCGGTGCGGTCGTCATTGGACGGGATCGGACATCCTATCAGGATCTGGAGTTCGCCATCCGCCGCATCGTGGAACTGGCGCAACGCTCCCTTTCACCCGGCATCAACGACCCTACCACCGCGCTTTACTGTATCGACCGGCTGGGACAAGTTTTTGGCCGATTGGCCGACAGGGAAATTCCTTCCCCAATGCGGCTCGACGAGGGCGGCCAGTTGCGCGTCTTGACCGAAGTCTTTGATCTTGGAGATGTCACCTGCCGGTCCTTCGCGGCGATCGCACGATACGGGATGACCGACACAGATGTCGTCGCCCAGCTTGCTGAAACGCTCGCGAAGTTGGAAAAGTCCTTTCCGCTGGCCGCCAGTGTCGCCGTGTCCGAGTTGCTTGAACAGGTGATGCATGAAAGCGGGGGGGCGACAGTTCCTGCTTTTGACCGCAAAACTCTTTTGGATTTACAGGAGAACAGCGGGAAGAAGCCCTGAAACGGAGCGTTTCGTTGCTAATTTTGCACGCGAAGTGCACCCGAACGAGACTTACAGGGCTGCGCATTATTGCGGTCTGGATTCCGGGCGGAGAAAGATACGCGTTACCTCGCAGTGCGTCTTGCATGAATTGCCGCTGATAAGACGCTGCTGATCAGCTATGCTCGGACCAACATACCCGCCGATCTACGCTGCAGTTTTCGGCTTTGCGCCGTTCGCTTCGCGGGTGCCCGTCAGACCCCAGAAATCCGCGATGTGGCGGGTCGAGGAAATGCCGACTTCCAGCATATATTTGCCTGCTTCCCCCAAGCCCTCGTCGCCGTCAGCACTGATCGGCGTGCCGTGCCCCATGTCCCCGATGATGTATTGCTCGATCACTACCCGCCCGCCTGCGTCGCACCAGACTTCGCGAGGGTAGTCGTCGACTGTTTCGACGCGTGTCGGCGGGCCCTCGACCTTGTGGATCTTCTGCCACTGACCGACGATCGAATTGGCGTTGATATTGTCCACGGTTTCATCGATGCCACCATGCCAGACCGAGATCGTCGGCCATGGGCCAGAGAATTCCGAGGCTCCGCGCACAAGTGCGTCTAGCTGTTTGTCCGACGGGCTGCCGAAGCCATGCATGCGAATGATCGCCTCCATCATGTTGTTTGCGGTCCCATACGGAAGACCTGCGATGATCGCCCCTCCCGCGAACACTTCTGGATAGGTCGCCAGCATCACGGATGTCATGGCACCACCCGAGGACATCCCTGTGATGAAGATGCGCGCGGGGTCGATGTCGTGATCGTCAACGACCTGTTTTATCATATGACGAATAGACAGCGGCTCGCCACCGTCACGTTGGCTGTCGCCGGTCTCGAACCAGTTGAAGCTCCCGATGAGGCTGTTGGCCAGTCTTTGCCCCGGGAACAGGAGCGCTATGCCGCACTCGTCGGCGAGAGTGGACCAGCCTGATCCGAGATCATAGCTTTCCGCCGACTGGGTACTGCCATGCAGCACGACGACAAGCGGGCCGTTCTTCGGGAAGTTCTTCGGAATATAAATGTCCGCGCTCAGCGAGCCGGGGTCGGTTCCGAAATTTCCAAGCGCGGAGAGACGATTACTGGTATTGAAAAACTTTGACATAGGAACCCCTGTGAGTGCGCCGGTATTGGCTATATAAGAAGACGTCCCGGCCCAAAAGTTTGAGGGCGGGGGCGTTGTGACGGTCCACTGTTCAAGGCGGATACGAAGAGATCTTTGACGCCGACTTCAGGTGAGATTAATCGAACCCACAAGCGAAGTGTCCCGATGATCATGTTGCACCTTGCTGGTTTCCCAGCTCGCGCGCACAGACGCAGGTTAGTCCGCGCTCGTAATTTTAAGGAGCTTTCCCTTGCAGTCGAGGACTGCGGGGCGCGGCCGTTCAGCCTTTTCTCTTCCCGGCAAAGAATAGCCGATCATAAATCGGTTTGCTTTCAGACGTTCTGTTTTGGCCAGAGCCACCAGGACTTCACAAACATGAACTGCCTTATCGGTGTTTTGACAACAAGCAGGAGGATGCCAATTGACAGCAGGCACCATATCGCGGCCACTTCATTAGGGTTGTTTGTCAGCAACATCGCCAAGCGTGGGCCAATCAGGAAGTGGTACACCGTTATCCGCCAGGACCCGTAGAGAAGGGGCATCAAAAAGGCAGCGACGAAATAACTGGGATACGCGGTCAGGAAGGATGCCCACGTATCGACAGTTATGAAGTTCAGCATACCGTTTGTCGGCACTTCCCAGGCGATATGCCAGTCTCCGGACACTGAGCACATTCGCTCAGCACACATGACTTCTCCCAGTGGACATGACCCCGCCCATTCGAACGGATAAAGCTGCAGAAGCATGATGATGGCTGAAACAAAACAGACTGCATAAACCGGCCACTGAATTTTCGCGCGCACGGAATGCGGTATAAAATACATAGCCAACATATTGATAAAGAAGGGCTGGAACACGATGTGCAGATAGCTCAGCAGGGTGGCGATTTGATTTGAGGGCAGTGAACATTGATCAATGACCGAGTAGGTAAAGGCTTGCAAAAGCTCCATAGACGAGAAATAGCCCAAGGCCATCCATAACGGTGCCGGTTCCTTTTTGTATGCTGCGTAAACAGTTGTACCTATACCTACAGCGGCCAATACAGCCGACGCTTCACCGCTCCAGCACATAAAATCTCTCTCTTGATATGAAAATTGATTGGAGTGTCATGTGTCTGCTACCGCACTCGGCTTGTCGGCTTTTGCGGTGCCACGCGGACCAGTCTCGTCGTCAGCCCCGACGGCACGGGCCTGCGCCTCAAGCTCGGCGTTCAATTCCGCTCCCATGAGGATAATATAGGCTGAAATCCAGAACCACATCAGCAGCACGACGACGCCAGCCAAGGCGCCGAAACTCTGGTTATAGTAACTGAATTTGCTGACAAAGAACGCAAAGCTGGCCGAGGCCACAATCCAGACGAGGCACCCTACAACCGCGCCGACCGAAGTCCACTTCCACTCCGGCGTTTCGCGCGAAGGTGCAAAACGATAAAGAACAGATAGGCCCACAATCGTCAGCGCAATCAACCCGATCCATAGTGTGGCGTTGATCAGTATCGCGACGACAGGCCCCATATCCACAAAACCCAGAACGACCGGCACAGCCAAGGTCGCGGTAAGCCCGCAGATCAGCCCAGCGATCAGCATTAGTGTCAGAGCGAAAGTCACCAGCATCCGCTTGAAGAATCCACGTGAATCTTCTTCGTCATAGGCGACATTGAGCCCCTGCATCAGGCTCGCAGTGCCCTTGGACGCTGAGTATAAGGCAATTAGCAGGCCAAGGATGGCGGTAAATCCCAGCCCGCCCTGGCGGGCACCAGCGACCGCTGTGGCCTGCTTGGTTATGATGGTGATCACTTCTTCTGGCATTAACGCCGAAAAACTGTTGAGTTGTGCGACGATCCGGCTCGGCTCGATCAATATGCCACTGATGGCGATGATTGCGGTGATGGCCGGGAAAAGGGCCAGGATACCATAAAATGCCACTCCAGCGGCAAGCAGGCCCACGCGGTCCTTTGCGACTTGGTCCTTGACGCGAAAGGCCACGTCCTTCCAGCCAACAGCCGATATGTTGGCGAGAGTTGCTTCATCGCCATCATCTATCATGGACAGTCCTTAATTCAGAAAAAGTATCGTGATCGGCCCCGTCACATGATCTTCACGCTTTCCTCTTTCGTTGCTCTTGCTGATGGGCCAGCGAGGCAGTGGAAAATTTGAATCCTCTGAGGTGGGAAGTATTCGAAATGCCACCATTCTGCCCCGGACCGTAAGTCGCTTATGCAATCCGTGTACTGATCCAGATCAGGTTACCAGCAACGATAGTTCTGGCGAACCTGATTGGGATGCCAAGGATCCGGCATTGTCCGATCCATCAAACGGGTCCGGCAGCCAACCTTGGGCGCATTAAACGAGCACACCCAAAAACCAAAGGACGATGAAGATAACGATCACAAGGCCGAGGACGCCGCCGAGGCCACGCGAGCCATAGCGGTTGTAGCCGTAGTAACCGCCGCCGCCGCCGAACACCAACAGCAGGACAATGATAATCAGAAGTGTACTCATGGGAGATATCTCTCTTTTTGGCCGATAGATGAAGGATGAAGCACCAGTAATTGCGATGGGAAACGGGCCCGTAAAGGCATCCCCAACTCAATCCGCCCCGACTGCTTTGTAGCGGCTCTACGCTCAGCGCAGGCCAAAAAAGCCCAAAATGACCAAGACGATGACCACGAGGCCGACGATATATACGATCCGGTTCATTGCATTCCTATCTATTAGGAGGATGGTCCAAGGCCACCGACATCGCCAATCATAAGCCATCGCAACACAGGGCGAACTAACACGGATCAGTGCGCGGCGCACCGCAGTACGCAACTATAATCCAGAGTCATCGGCCTTGATCGCAAGGCCATGACATTAGGCTACCGAAAAAACGTTTGCAGTGTGCAAGTTCCGAACCCGCCTTACGCGACTAACCCTGTGACGCAAAACCGGCGGCGGCCGTAAGCACGCCAAACTTGGTCAGATAAAAGGAAAACATCCGATGCTAATAGAGGCTTCAACTCTCAAGGGTTTCACGATCGCAGCGACCGACGGCAACGTCGGCACCATGACGGATTTACTTTTCGATGACGAAAGCTGGACGCTCCGCTGGATCGTCGTTGATACTGGCAACTGGTTGTCCGAGCGCAAGGTGCTGCTGCCGGTTTCGGTTCTGGGTCACCCGGATACGTCTGCCCGCAGTTTTCCAGTTCGCTTGACAATGGCATCGGTCAAGGAGAGCCCTGCCATCGACACGCATAAACCCATGTCGCGGCAGCACGAAGAACGCATGTATAGCTACTATAACCTGAGCCCCTATTGGGGAAACGGCTTTTACATGGGGGGTTATGGCGGCTGGACCGCGGGCATGTCAGAGACGCATTACGCCAATTCACAGCTGCGTCAGGACGCGCTTGACGCCAAGCGGCATGAGGGCGATGAGCCCCATCTGCGCAGCATCGATGCCGTGACCGGCTATAACCTTCAGGCCACCGATGGCTCTATCGGTCATGTCGAGGGGTTTTTGATCGACGATACCGATTGGACGATCCATTTCCTGACCGTGGATACAAAGAACTGGTGGCCGGGCAAACATGTCCTGATTTCGCCACGCTCTGCCAAGGACGTGTCATGGGCAGAGCGTTTGGTCAATCTGGATGTTGATCGGAAAACTGTCATGGACAGCCCAACCTATGACCCTTCCGTTCCGGTGGACGCGGCGTTCGAGGCGCGGATGGCGCGTCACTACATCTCTGACGCCACGCATGGAGCCGCAAGTTAAGCGGGCTGTAGGATGGGATCATGATGCTGACTTCCATGAAGGGGTGAGAAGGCTTTCACCGCACCTTTGTGGAGGTGTTCGAAGGGACGCAGTCGCTGAACATCAGTCTCGCTTCGCGAAGGACGACACCGGTCGCAAGATCAACGCCACGTGCCTTGCCCGGGCTGTAGCCTTACAGGTCCTACTTTAGCAGCGGACCCTCCTGATCCAGACATGCGCTGTCGAACTCCGCAAGTTCGGCCAGCTTTTCAAAATCAGGATCGTCACCTGGCCCGTCTGGAAGGTTTCCAACCCATCCTCAAGCAACTCACGAAGCACCCGATTGACGTGCACAGCGCTGAGGCCGAGCGCATCCGCGAGGTGATATCGAGTGAGCGGACAGGCGAAGCCGTCGCGGGTTCCCAGTCTACAAGGGTCAGCCGAGCGCTGAGTTCGAGCAGGAGATGTGCCGCCCTTTCACGTGCGTCTCGCCTACCAATGCCGACCAGATGCTATACCACCATCGCCTCGTCGCGAGAAGCGGCCCATAGCACAACTGTGGCCAGACGCGGGGTCTTAGAAAACGCTTACATGAGGTTGCTTTCCAGCACTTCCAAGGTCTTGGTCGCCGTAATTGGCGCGACGCTGTGGTCGGCGGTGCGGAAGAGGACTGACCTCAGCCCAAAAAATTGCCCGGTATCTGGAAATCGACGATCTGCCGAGAGCCATCGCGCAACAATTTATACGAACAGACCCAGCCATCCACGAGAATAAATGCTACCTGTTGTGTTTGCCCATGAAAGACAACATCCGCCCCGCAGGGAAATTACGCCGCCGCCGACGCAGAGTGTCGAGCACTTCAAACGCTGCCTCTGAAACAGGCAGCGAATTTGCTCAGGTTACGTCAGGAGTTCCCAATGCGGGGACCACTATCTTGTTCACACAAATGCCCTTGTTCTGCATATGGTCCCGGGCGAAAACCTGTGGCATGTTGCACAGATGAAAGAATTGCGCCGGACAATCAGGTTACTCTACACCGGACAAAGCCAGCGTGCCCGGCGGTTTCGCTATGGGCTGATCGTCTTCGATGCGATGACCATAGTCTATTTCATCGCAACAGCCGCAATGCCCACTACACCTGTCACGACCGCGCTGAATACCGGCCTGGGGTTGCTCATACTTCTTGACCTCGCTGCCCGTTTCTTGATCTCCGAAAACCTGCGCCGGGAACTGATGCGTATTTACACCCTTGCTGATCTGATCGTTGTGCTGTCGCTGCTGTTGGCACCGTTTGTCACTGAGAGTTTTGCATTCCTGCGCGTGCTGCGAGGCCTGAGGCTGATCCACGCCTATCATCTGTTGCGTGACCTTCGGCGCGAGAGCCTGTTCTTCCGCCGCCACGAAGACGCGATCCTTGCCGCGGTGAACTTGTTTGTCTTCATTTTCGTGACCACGTCGTTCGTCTTCGTAATGGCCTTTGATGATGGGGCTGGCATCGTCGGCTACATTGATGCGCTCTATTTCACGGTTGCGACGCTCACAACGACAGGCTTTGGTGATATCACCATGACGACGCCCGGAGGGAAGCTGTTGTCGGTGTTTATCATGGTTGTGGGTGTTGCACTGTTTGTGCAATTGGCACGCGCCATTTTCCAGCCCTCCAAGATCAAGCATAACTGCCCAGAATGCGGCCTGAACCGGCACGAACCGGACGCGATCCACTGCAAACATTGTGGCGAGCCATTGAAAATCGAAACGGAGGGCGAGCCTGGAGCATGAACGTGCCAGGCTTTTCCTATTACTTGCAGTCATTGCAGCCGAGCATAGGAAAAAGGCGATCAGAAAACGCTGCATACCAGGCTCGCGCTACTCCATGGAATGGCTGCCGCATTGATGAGATTGTACGGTTCCCGCCCATTGCTGCCGTTCACGCAAGCTCTCGACGCGGCAGCGCAGCTTTTCTGAAGCGGACATTGGAACAGTTGTGCAGCACTTTGTTATGTTCGAGGTCCGCTCAGCGGACTTTGCTGCCGTTAAAGTCACCAGCGTGAAGGTCCGCTTGATCTGAGTGGCTTGACAGAAAGACTCCCCCGAGGAGCCGACTGAAGTTCGCGCCGGTTATGCTAATGCCATCTGTCGAAACAGAGCACGCAAGAGCAGGCGTCTGTAATTGCGACAGCGATCAGTATTTGACGTCCTGGGTGGCGCGCAATGCTTCAAAGTTGATCAAAATTAGCTTTCAGAATTTAAAATTTTTGCAAGCTTTTCTCTCTAAACATCAGTGACAAGTATCTATTCCAAATGGGTAAAAACCTTGCACCTGTGTATCTTCAAATCCAACCCGCGCCTTGCGCAGTCCGTCCATTATTTGGATGGGTGCGCCCTGTGTGCGCAGGCGGACGCACTTTGATGTCGGTCTGTTCGGAAGTTCCATTTGATACATTCGACCAGATTGCGGCTTTCTCCGTAATCGCGGTTGATCATGATCCTGCGCGCCCTGCAGGGCGCATGATCGAGGGTCAGGCTCACTCCCTTTTTAAACGGCAGTATCTGTTGGCGACTATGAATTCAGGCTTTGGAAGCTCTGCGGGCTATAGCCAAAAAAACTTGTCCACCTCCACGAATTTTAACCGGTCCAATGAGGACGCCGCTTTCTTCGTTGATGTCATGCCTGGCTTCGCAAACAAGCCAAACATTTGCAGCACTCCGTGCACAAACACTACCCGCCCAGACCAACAAAACAACTACCGCGGGGCCGCTTGTGGCCACATCTCATTCGGTTTGTACGTTTGGTATCCCGAACAAAGCAGCCACTTGGAGCGGCGTCTCGGTCAATACTGCCACGCCCTTGATCCACGCCTGCGCTGCAAAAGCAACATGGTTGCTGACCAACGAATATGAGGCTTGATTCAGCATGACAACCTATACGGTCACCACCGCGAACTATAACAGCGCCGCATTCTGGAGCTCGATCAGTGTGTCCTCTTCGGGGCATGTCCTTGACTTCACTGGTCTGCCCTCATCATTTTTTGTGTCAGTCCAGCCAGATAATAACCTGATATGGATCTGGAACGGCAGCGCTTGGAGCTCGATTGGCGAGGCGGGCTCGGGATCGAATTTTAATCTCGGCGCACCAACCGAGCTGCATTATTTCACCGAACTGAGGGTCGGCAATTCCACAGCCGAGCTTTTGGGATCTTCTGCGAATGAGACGCTGGTCAGCGGTGCGGGCAATGACACGATCGAAGGCGGAAGCGGAAATGACTCGATCCAGTCCGGCGGAGGCAACGACAGCATTGACGCAGGCGTCGGCAATGACACCATAAACGCCGGAAGTGGCAACGATTACGTTGAAAGTGGTCAGGGCAACGATCGGGTCGAAACCGGAACCGGCAATGACATCGTTGCCGTGTCGGATGATCATAACAACGACACAATCACCGATAGCGGCGGGGGCAGCGACTATGATGCGATCGTCTTTTCGACGCCCGTCGGCACGGATGGCGTGGACATCGCGTTTATATCCGGCACGACCGCCACTTATGATTACCAAACAACACTGACAAATACGTTCGGAACCTTCACAGGTTTCGAACAAATTATCACAACCAATTATGCGGACACCGTCGACACGACCGCCTCAACCGGCTTTCAGCAGGTCTTTTTGGGCGGCGGCAATGACACGCTGACCTTGGGAAGTGTGGGTAGTGAAGGCTACGGTCAGGCGGGTGATGACCAGCTGACCGGCGGATCAGGATCTGACCGCCTCGACGGTGGTATCGGCAATGACACTATTTTTGGCGGGATTGGTCAGGACACGTTGGTCGGGGATGACGGCGATGATCTGATCGACGGTGGCGCGGGCAACGACAGCATTATTGGTGGCGCCGGTGCCGATACTCTCGCTGGCGGCGATGGCGACGACTACATCGAAGGGGGGGCGGGCAATGACTTCCTGACCACAGGTCTGGGTCAGGACACTTTGATGGGCGGTGACGGCAACGACACGCTGATGAACTCTGACGGTGATGACAGCCTTGATGGTGGTGCCGGCGATGACAGCATCGTGGCGACAGGCGGCATGGATACGCTGCGCGGAGGCACCGGTGCCGACTATATGGACGGGGGCGATGACGCCGATACCTTCATCATCGAGGATAGCTTCGGCAATGATACGATCATCGGCGGTGAAGGGCTCACCGACGGTACAGATGTAGACTCCGACACCATCGACGGCGGCACTCTCAGCGGCGACGTCACGGTATCCTTCACCGGTGACGAGGCGGGCACGATCACCGACGGGATTGATACGATCACCTTTTTCGAGATCGAAAATGTCTTTAGCGGCAATGGCGACGATGTACTGGATGCCAGCAGCGACAGCGTGGGTGTCGGCCTGTTTGGCGGCGCGGGGTCGGACACGATCACTGGTGGCACCGGAGCCGACTATATTGACGGGGGCGATGATCAGGACACGTTAATCCTGCGCGACGGCTTTGGTACTGATACGATCATAGGCGGCGAAGGCGGTGTAGATTTCGACACCATTGACCTTACCGCGCTGACCGTTCCTGTGACGGTAACCTATACCAGCAGCGAGGCTGGCACGATCAGCGATGGCACCAACACCATCACCTTTTCCCAGATCGAACATCTGGTTTTGACCGACCACAACGATACGGTGGATGCCGTTACAAATTGGGCGGGCGCTGTCTATGTTGACGGCGGCGGCGGTAACGACAGCATCGACGGCGGCGTTGGCCTTGGCGCGGGCGATACGCTCATCGGCGGGGCAGGCAATGACACCCTGCGCGGCTGGGATGGTGATGACACCCTGATCGGCGGCGACGGCAATGACGTGCTGATGGGTGATCAGGGCGCGGACAGTTTGGACGGCGGTGCCGGGGACGACCAGCTGAGCAGTTATGGCGGTGCGGCCACTCTGTCGGGTGGCGACGGGTCCGATCTCTTTTCTATCTTCGATTCAGCCGTCGCTTTTGGTGGAACCCCCGGTATCGACGGCGTCGTCATCGACGGTGGCGATGGCGGCACCGATCAGGATCTGGTGTCGCTTGCGTCCTTCGCAACCGGTGCCACGGTCACGTTCACCGGTGACGAAGACGGCACCATCGCAGCAGGCGGCCAAACGGCCGGTTTCAGCAATATCGAAGCCTTCTATGGCTCTAACTCTGCTGACTTTTTCGATGCGTCGGCCACTTATTCGGGACTTGTTGGTGATGCACCCGGCGTCACCATATATTCGCTGAGCGGCAATGACACTGTTTTGGGCGGGCGCGGCGGAGACACGATTGACGGCGGAGCGGGCCTCGACTCGATCCGCGGTGGCGCGGGCAACGACAGCATCGATGGCGGCGACGATAACGACAAGCTCTACGGCGAGGCGGGATCGGATACGCTGCAGGGTGGGGCAGGTAACGACACGCTGGATGGGGGCGCTGACAACGACTATATCGTCGGCGGCGATGGCAACGACTATATCGCCAGCTCCAATACCAACAGCGGCGACGACATAATCGATGGCGGACTCGGCGATGATATCATTTATACGGGCAGCGGGAATGACTGGGTCGACGGCGGCGATGGCCGGGACACGATCTATCTCGCGGGGGGCGAGAACACTGTCTTTGGCGGCGCTGGTAATGACCGCATCACCACGTCGGGTGTTGGTGGTGCGTCCAGTATCGACGGCGGCACCGGTGATGACACCATCTCGACATACAACGGCGCGAACAACGCGGATACCGTTGAGGGTGGCGATGGCAATGACCTGATAAGCACTTTCGACGGTGATGATCTGGTCTCCGGTGGCGACGGAAACGATACCGTCGAAGCCGGCGCGGGGGACGACACAATTACCGGTGGCACCGGTAATGACAGGCTCACGGGCGGTGGTGGTGACGATATCTTTCACTATACCGCCGGAGACGGCGCGGATACGATCACCGATTTCAACAGCGGCAACAGCGGCGCTCTGAACGATAGCGACACCACCAACAATGATTTCATCGACCTCTCGGCCTTTTACGACGATATCTGGGAGCTGCACGCCGATCAGGCTGACGATGGCATCCTCAACCAGTCCAATGAAGGTGTCGATGGCGCCGACTACAGTGACAACGATAGCTTCGGCAGCGGCAGCCTTACCTTTTCCGGCGCCAGTGCCGACAACTCCAGCTTCACCTCCGAAAACACCGGCGTAGTGTGCTTCGCCTCCGGCACCGCCATCCGCACCCCCGTGGGGGAGGTCTTGGTTGAGACCCTTCGCACGGGCGATCTGGTGATGACGCACGATCACGGACCGTCGAAAGTTCTCTGGATAGGCTGCACCGAAGTTGTCCTTCAGGCAGGCCAGGTTGATCCCAGCCGTACGCCGGTGCGCATCAAGCCCGATGTCGCGTCAGGAGAGCGGGCCTTGCTGGTCTCACCGCAGCATTGCCTGCTGATGATGGACGCGGCTGGCCAACCGGTTCTGGCCCGCGCTCGCCATCTGGCCGAAGAAACCCGGCTGGCGGCTTTCGCACGGGGCCGGAGTGCGGTGACCTATTGGCACGTGCTTTTGGAACGACACAGCGTCCTGATCTCGCAGGGACGTGCCAGCGAGAGCTTCTATCCAGGCCCCAACGGGTTAGTCATGATGGAGGCACCCGAGCGCGCGCGGCTGCTCGGGGCGCTGCCCGCGCTCCGTACCGCTCCGGTCGAGACGGCCTACGGTCCGCTGGCCTTGAAGGTTCTCGACCGGTCGGAAGTTCGCAGCAGCGCCCAGACTGGCGCATTTGCCTTCGCCTCCACACATGAAGGTGTCATAGCCCTGCCCACAGAGCATCGACGCCAGTTCGTTGTCTGACCACAATTATTTGGAGATCACTACTTCGGATGAACGCCTGAATGCTTCAACACGGATTGCTTTCTATGGGCCACAGCGCATTGCAACCAACTCGGCTTGGGACGGCATCGAAACAATCAAGACGCGCGGGTGATATATTGGACCAATTCTGACGACCAGCGTTTTGCATGCTTGCATACCTGAATGACAATCAGGGGCCTATCGACACACGGGGTTCTGATGGCAAGTAAGAAAAAACTCCTACTAAGAGGAAGCTTAGTCGTCGAAGCTGCCGTTTGGTGCGTCAGGCACCAAGGCCGGCTAAGGGCAGTTCGTATCGATCGGCAACAGGTGCCGGTTATTCGCTGCACCTTGAACCAAGGTCTGCTGTGCGGGACAGGCGCCTTTTGCCCCTGCGGCTATTTCTGATGCAGCATCGCCTGCGCGCACGGCGCAAGCCGTTGCTTCGCGGCTGCACATGTCGCCAGAGTGGTCTTTCAAATTAATTGATTGGGGGCAACCCGAACTGATCCTTCCCCGCGAACTCCTGGAACAAGAAAGGAGCGGGGCAGAGTGATCTTTCCCTCCACAGGCGGCAATTTCGGTTCCCGAGTATAGCTGGAAAAATCTCACAGAGGAGATGCAAAGCGCTGACAGTCGGCCGACACAAAGAAGGCTCTAACGCGCAAGTGTATCAGCGCTGAAAAGTGTCCGGCTACGTCGTGCCAGTTTATCTGATCACTCGTTAAGCTAACGCGAAAACAGGCTTTCGCAGCGTCAAGCCAGATTATGTACTGACGGTAAAGCATGTCCTCCTCCCCCCACCATTTTCCGGTATCCCTAAATTTATCATCTCTGCCAGCGGAACCAGACATTGAACCATCGGCGTCAAAAGAGATCGTGTAGGGATTGCCAAACTCGTTCACGCCATTGACTGCGCCAGTGGACATAAGTTTACTGATCTCGGTAGCGCTCAGAAACACCGTGTTCCCAGCCGCCTGCAAGGTTGGTTTGGCCTCAGTTGCACCAGTTATGTGGCCGTTGGAAAATGCCACCATCAGGGCTTGGCTGTCAGTGGTCGCAGCAGTGGTATAGCCGACCAGATGCCCCTGATAGCACTGCATTTCGATACTCAGATCAAATGAATGTGCCGTATCGGGATAGATGACGACCTTATAGTCAGCTCCGTTGGCCGTTGCCTTAGCGCAGGCCGTCGGTGGCACCCAGTCATCGTCCACACCGCCAAAGATCATCAAAGGGGATGTAAGCTCTACTGTTGTGCCCACGCGATTGAAGGCACCACACCATGGGTGACATGAGGCCTGTACACGAAATGCAGGGGCATGAAGCTGTGATAGCTTGAGGGCCACGCTCCCGCTATTTGACTGGTCAATCTGGAGAACATTATCGCTGTCAACAAATGGCAGATTGGCGAGATAGGTCTTGGCTTGCAGTGCATATTCGACGCGGTAGCTACGCGCTTCGGACAGGTTCGCAAACGTCTGGCGCACTTGCCCGCCGCCGATGCCGCGGGGCCCGAAACTATTGAGGGCAAGCGCCACAAATCCATTGTCGACCAGCTGCTGCGCATGAGTGGTCAAGGCCGTCACGACATCCGGCTGCAAGCCTGAGCAGCCATGCATCAAAACAACGGCCGGAAAAGGGCCGTCGCCTTTGGGCCTAAACAGATCGCCCTCAAGTGTCACAGGTTGATTTGCATAATCGCGAGCAGCGGGAAACGTTACCGCCAAGTCGGCAGCGGCATGTTGTGGCATAGCAAGAGCAAAAAGTGCTGCGACTGTTGAATGTCACCGAGAACTGACCCGGTGTTGTCACCGAGATTTGACTCGCACAGTCGTTATGCTTGGTTCGCCATGATGTGGTCAATGCCGGTGTTTCCTTTCGTTTCTGTTTTGCAATCTCGGAGCTGGCTTTGAAGCAATAGCTGTCGTTGCCAGTCTCTAGGATGTGGCAGCGGTGGGTGAGCCGGTCTAGGAGCGCGGTAGTCATCTTTGCATCGCCAAAGACCGTTGCCCATTCGTTGAAGCTGAGGTTTGTGTTGATGACCACGCTGGTGCACTCGTAGAGTTTGCTGCGGAGGTGGAACAGCTGCGTGCCGCCTGATGTGCTGAACGGCAGGCAGCCCAATTCATCGAGGGTCACGAGTTCCGTCTTGACCAACGTTTCAGCGACTTTCCGGATTTGCTTAAGGCTTTTTCTTGCTCCAGCGCGTTGACCAGTTCGACTATCGAGAAGAAGCGAACGCATTTGCGATGATGTTCGATGGATTGGATACCAAGGGCTGTCGCAACATGCGACTTTCCAGTACCTGATCCACCGATCAGGACGACACTCTCAGCGGCGTCAATGAACTCACACCGGTGCAATTGGCGCACAAGGCTTCGTTGATCTCGCTGGCGGAGAAGTTGAAGCCGGACAGGTCCTTGTAAGCCGGGAAGCGTGCAGCCTTCATGTGGTAAGATATCGAACGCACCTCCGTGCCGCAGCCCGCCATAGCGGCTGACATTGGCCTCTGGCTCTTTACTCAAGGCCAGAGCTGAAGGCGGGCTCACATCAGGTTGGTTGGCGTGCCATCCACCAGCCAGTGAAGCATGTTCCGTACATGGGTTATGGTTGGCACTCCTGATTTCCAGTCCCATCTCTACGGCGCAGAGCACGGCCTGTTCATCATGGTGCATGATCAACTACAGGATATCGACCATCTCCCGATTTCCTCCAGGCTTGCGCTGAAGCACCGCTAGATAGTGCCTCCAGTCATAGATGACGCGGCTGGTTTGTGGTCCGACCTCTCAATGATGCGCTCATGCGTGCAGATCACGGTCCCCTCGGCCACGATGATCAACTGTTCGGGGTAGATGTGCAGGCTGACACGGCGGTTCGCGAAGCTGGCAGGAACAGAGTAGCGGTTGCGATCAAAGGTGATCAGGCATGTCGGTGACAATCGTTTGCTCAGCTCAACAAAGCCGTCAAGGAATGTGGGCAGTGCTCTTCCAGCCAGTTGTTCAGTGCCTTGAGGTCTGGGAAGACAGGGGCGACCTGCCACAATCGATGGCGCGCATCGCGGACTTTCTTCTCAACCTTGCCTTTTTCCCAACCGGCAGCAGGATTGCAGAACTCTGCTTCAAAGATATAGTGGCTGGTCATCGCCAAGAAGCGTGCGTTCACATCGCGCTGCTTGCCGCGCCCGACACGATCAACAGCCGTCTTCATATTGCCGTATATGCCACGGCCCGGAATGCCGCCGAACACGCGGAAGGCATGCCAATGGGCATCGAACAGCATCTCGTGGGTCTGCAACAAATAGGCTCGCACCAAAAACGCACGGCAATGTGACAGCTTGATATGGGCAACCAGCAACTCGACGTGTTCACCGCCGATAGTGGCCCAATCTTCGCTCCAGTCGAACTGGAACGCCTCGCCAGGCTGGAACACCAAGGGCAAAAATCTCCCTCGACCAGTTGTTTGCATTGCATGCTGTCGGTCTGTCTTCCATGCCCGAACAAAGGCAGCCACGCGTTCGTACGATCCATCAAAACCAAGCTGCACCAGATCTGCATGCAGCTGCTTGGCCGTGCGCCGCTCCTTGCGCGCCTTTCGCTGCTCGGTCAGCAGCCAGCCCGACAATTTCTCCGCAAACGGCTCCAGTTGCTTGGTCGCGCCGGCGTTCGGAAATTGGACTCAATGATGTCAGCCCGTAGGCACTTCCTGATGGTGTTGCGAGACAGCCCAGTCCGCCGTGAAATTTCTCGAATGGGGTATCTTGCCCCTCAATGCTCATCGTCGAATTACGCTCAAAAATCCCATGTCTATCATTCCAAAAAAACCCCCGACTAATCCCGTCAGGGGCAAAGTTGCACATGGGTCAGTTCTCAGTGACATACAACACAATGCGCCCGAAACTGTTGATTGCAATTTTGAGTGTCATCTATAAACCCTCATCTTTTGGTAGCGAAAACATTTTGCTTTATCGTTTGCCGTTTGGTTTGGGACGTCGTTCCGAAAAACCTCTCTTCCGAGTCGTTTACGGCAGCAGTTCTGCTTCCCACGGAGGATTTGCTCCCGCGCGTGAGACTGTGACCGCCGCGACCATGGCACCGTAGCGGAGCACGGTTTCAAATGTAGCGGCGTCGAGTGTGGTAAGATCCGGCTTTTTCAAAAGGCCCAGCATGGATAGCTTTGCCAGAACCCCTGCATTGAATGTGTCGCCTGCGCCGACCGTATCGACGATCACGGCTTTTGTCGCAGGGACCGAGACCCGGATGCCATTTGCCAAATACCCATTGGCCCCTTTCGACCCTCGTGTCACGATCACCATGGACGCACCCTTGTCCAGAAGGGCATGGGCTTTTGCATCCAAGTCCGAGGGAGCGGGGGCAATCCAGTCCAGATCTTCGTCCGAGACCTTGATGATATCAGCCCGCCGGATCACCCTGTCCAGACGGTCGCGGTAGCGCGCCTTATCGATGATAAAGCTTTCGCGGATGTTGGGGTCGACCATGATGACGCGGCTATCGGCCTCCTGTACCAGAAGCGCCGTGTAGGCCTCGGCACAAGGTTCGCAGACAAGGCTGATACCGCCAAAAAAGAGCGTTGATACTTCATTGTGCAGGCTGGGCATATCCTCCAGACCAATCATGCGCCCCGCCGAGTTCTCATCAAAAAAGCTATAGGTGGCATGCCCCTCAACCAGCTTTACGAATGCGAGAGTGGAGGGGCGATCTGCGGTAATAATGTGGGAGGTATCTACATGGCTGTCTTGTAATGCGGTCAAAAGTTGCTGGCCGAACATATCCTGCGATAGGCCTGTCAACATGCCTGCCTTCACGCCCAGACGACCCAACGCGATTGCGGTATTGAATATCGCGCCGCCTGTATGCGGGACAAAACCGTTCTGCCCTGTTGCCGTTGGCGTCGGAATCATGTCGATCAGGGCCTCGCCGCAGCATAGGATCATATCTCGCCCCCCGCTGTGTGGGACTTCAGGAGGTGATAGCCTGCGCGAAACGCGAGGTAGGCCGCGTCATAGGCATCGGTCAACGCGGCAATCGGCTCGATAATCTCCGCCGTTGGCACCCTGCCCATGATCTCCGACACAGGCGCGCCCAGCGTGGCGGTCATGCCAAGCCGCGCAGCACCCATGGCAGCCCCGAATTCGCGCCCCTCCGGAAGGTGGAGCGGTGTTTTTATCACTGTGGCCAGCAGCGACAGCCAATAGCGCGAGGTACTGCCACCGCCGATAGCAAACAGATGTGCGGGCTTGCTACCGCCGGAGATGAGCGCCTCGAACCCGTCGCGCAAGCCGAAACAGACACCTTCCAGAACGGCGCGTGTAAGGGCATCGCGGTCGGTATCTTTGCCGAGGCCCACAAACCCTGCACGGATTTCCGCATCATTATGCGGGGTCCGCTCGCCCGAGAGGTAGGGGAAAAATTGCACGCGGCCGGGTGGTTGGAGATCATCTCCAAGAGCGAATGTCAGCGCCTCCGCGCGGGCGCCGGTAATGGACGACAGCCATGTAAGACAGTCGGCAGCCGACAGCATGACGCTCATTTGATACCAACGCTCCGGCACCGCGTGACAAAAACTATGCACGGCCGTCTGCGGGTCAGGGTGGTAGCGGTCGCGCGCCAGAAGCAGGACACCGGACGTGCCAAGGGAGACGAAACCCTCTCCCTCCTCCAGCAAGCCCAGACCGCAGGCCGCAGCGGCATTATCGCCCGCACCCCCAGCGATGATTACCTCGCCGCTCAGGCCCCAGTCGCGGGCAAGCGAGGCGCGCAAGCTCCCTGCTTTCTCGCTCCCCTCAACCAGACGCGGCATCTGACCCGCGCGCATATTGCTGTGCGCCAGCAGCGTATCGGACCATTCGCGGCCGCCCACATCGAGCCATGAGGTACCCGCGCTATCGGACATGTCGGCCACATGATCGCCAGTAAGATAGTGGTTCAGATACCCCGCAGGCAGCACAACCTTGGCAGTGCGCCGGAAGATGTCAGGCTCATGGCTGCGCAGCCAGTCCAGTTTGGGCGCGGTGAAGCCCGCAAAAACGATGTTGCCGGTGAGGGCGCGAAAGTCGGGCAGCGCATCAAGGGTACGCGCCTCGCGATGGCTGCGCGTGTCGTTCCACAACATGCAGGGGCGCAAAACTGCATCATCCTCGTCCAGCAAAACAGCGCCATGCATCTGGCCTGCAACGCCAATGCCTTTCAGACCCTCAAACGCGGGATACTTTGCCCGCAGCGTGGCGATGGCGGCTTCCAGCGCTGCGATCCAGTCTGCGGGGTCTTGTTCGGACCAGCCTGGATGGGGATTGAACGTCGTGAATGCCTGCTCCGCCGAGCCGATTGGCGCGCCGTTCCCATCCACCAGCAAAGCGCGCAACCCCGAGGTCCCGATATCAATCCCGAGAAAGCTCATGAGTCACTATAGGCGGCGAGGGCGGATGTGACTCCGCTGGTGTAAATCAATGAAAGCCAGCGCGAGAAGGCATCGGCAAAACGGCTGTCATCGGCCAAATCGCCGTAGAACTGCCGCATCTCCAGCCATGTTGCAGGCGTGCTCCGCGCAGCTTTTGCCACCCTGTGCAGCGTGGCCCAATTGGGATCATTGGGCGCGATGGGGCTTCCGTCCTCGCGGGTGCCTTCACAATACCGCGCCCAAAGGGCGGACACCAAGGCAAGGCCGCTCACGGGGGTCCCTGCGTCCAGTGCTTTGCGGATGGAGGGTACGATAAACCCCGGTTGTCTGCTTGAGCCGTCGAAGGCGACGCGCCGTGTGGTGTCCGCAATTTCGAGGTTGGAAAAACGTCGCTCTACCAGCTCGAGGTATTCGTGCGGGGTGTAGCCTGGAACGCGTGGCATATGCGGGGTGACTTCCTCTCCCACAACTTTGTGCAACAGGGCGCGGATCTGGGGGTGGGCCATCGTCTCGGCGATCGTGGCCAAGCTCAACAACTCGCCGGCGGCGGCAATCACCTGATGCCCGCCGTTCAGGACGCGAATTTTCTGCGTCTCGAAGCCATGCACATTGTCTGAGAAGGTGACACCAACGCGGGCCCAGTCGGGGCGCCCTGCACAGAAATCATCCTCCAGCACCCATTGGCGGAAATTCTCGTGGGTGACAGGCACGGCATCGTCAATACCAAAGCTTTTTGCCAATGCAATTTCCGCAGCACCGGTCGCGGGCACGATGCAATCCACCATCGAGTTGGGAAAGCTGCACGTGCGCCCGATCCACTCCGCCAGTGCCATATCCGACATGCGTGCAAGCGCGACGACCGCCTGACGCAGCACTGCGCCGTTGCCTTGCAGATTGTCGCAGCTCAGACAGGTGAAGGGCCCTGTGCCTCCATCGCGGCGCTGTCTGAGGGCGGCAATCATAGCGCCGAATGCCGTAACAGGGCGGTCAGGGTGCGCGGCGTCATGCACGATGTCGGGGTGGGCTGCGTTAAAGCCGCCTGTGGCCGCGTCAATATAATACCCGCCCTCCGTCACAGTGAGCGAGACGATGCGGATCCTTGGATCCGTCATTTGCGCGATCAAGGCGGCGTTGCCCTCCTGCACCGGCAGGAAATCAATCATCGAGGCGCAGACTTCAGCGGATTTACCATTCGGCGCCAGCTCGATCAGGGTCGTTAGGCAATCCTGCGCCAAAAGCTTGTCGCGCTGTGCCGCATCGCCCGCGCGCACGCCGGCACCGATGATCGCCCAGTCATGATCAATGCCCGCTTCGAACAGGCGGTGTCGATACCACGCCTGATGGGCACGGTGGAAATTACCCAGACCGATATGGACAATCCCTGCGGATAAATCAGCGCGGTTGTAGGCGGGTTTGCGGATTCCGCAGGGGAGTTGGGCAAGGTTTGCCAGGCTCGGTTTCATCAGCTCATCCATTGGCCGCCGTCGACGTTATACGTCTGCGACACGATATAATCGGAATCGGGCGAGGCGAGGAAAACCGCCATGCCAGTGAGATCGTCAGGCACCGCAAAGCGGCCTGCGGGTACGGCGGCGGCCACTTCGGCCTTCTTCTGGCCGGGTTTTTTGCCCTCCAGCTTGGCGAACATGGCATCGACATGCTCCCAATGGGCACCATCCACCACGCCGGGGGCGATGGCATTGACGTTGATGCCATGGGCAATCAGGTTCAGCCCCGCAGATTGGGTCATCGAGATGACCGCCGCTTTGGTAGAGCAATAGACCAGCACAAGGCTTTCGCCGCGCCGCCCTGCTTGCGACGCCATATTGATGATCTTGCCGCCATGGCCTTGGGTGATCATCTGCTGCGCCGCCGCCTGCATCGTGAAAAGTGTGCCAGCCACATTCACGGCATAGAGCCTGTCAAAACTCTCGCGTGTGATGTCGACGGTCTCGGAGGCGTCAAACAGGGCTGCATTGTTGATCAGGATATCAAGCTTGCCTGCACGCGCGACCACGCTGGCAATGGCGCCGTCAATGCTGTGCTGATCGCTCACGTCGAGGTGGACGGCATAGGCGCCATCCCCCAATGCACGGGCTGTTTGCGTCGCGGCATCCATATCTACGTCGGCAATCGCCACTGTCGCACCCTCGGTCAGATACCGATCGGCAAAGCCGCGACCGATGCCGCGGGCAGCTCCTGTAATCAGGGCAGATTTTCCAGCAAGCCGTGTCATGTGATGCGCAACCCTGCGGCGTCAAAGCGGTGCATTTGGTCCGCGAGCGGCGTCAGATAAATCGTATCGCCGTGTTTTGCCGCGATATCGCCGGTGATGCGCACGGTCATCATCTCCATCAATCCAGTGTCATGCACATGAATGAAGGTGTCGGAGCCCAGATGCTCTGCCACACCCACGCGACCTTTCCAGAGCCCTTCGGTCTTGGACACGGTCAGATGCTCGGGGCGGATGCCGATGGTGGTAGCGTCATGTTTGGCTGCCTCCGTTCCCTCGATTAGATTCATCTTGGGCGATCCGATAAAGCCCGCCACGAATTTGTTGCGCGGCGTGTGATAAAGCTCCAGCGGGGAGCCGACCTGCTCAATCACGCCTGCTTGGAGCACGACGATCTTATCGGCCATTGTCATCGCCTCAACTTGATCATGGGTCACGTAGACCATCGTTGTTTTCAGCTTTGCATGTAGCTCCATAATTTCGAGCCGCATACCGACACGCAGGGCCGCATCAAGGTTCGAGAGCGGCTCGTCGAACAGGAACGCAGAGGGTTCGCGCACGATGGCACGGCCAATGGCCACCCGCTGCCGCTGTCCGCCCGAGAGCTGACCGGGCTTGCGGTCCAGATAATCGGTGAGGTTCAGCGCCGCGGCAGCGGCGTCGATCTTGGCTTTTTGGGTCGCCTCGTCAAGGCCCGCCATCCGCATCGGGAAGGCGATATTCTTGCGCACGGTCATGTGCGGATAAAGGGCGTAGGATTGGAACACCATCGCCAGACCCCGTTTGGAGGGGGGCAATGTCGTAGCATCCGTGCCGTCTATGCTGATATGGCCGGAGGTCGTATCCTCCAGACCGGCAATCAGCCGCAAAAGCGTGGATTTGCCACAGCCCGAGGGACCGACGAAGACGACAAATTCGCCCTCGTTGATGTCGAGGTCCAGCGGCGGGATGACTTGGTTGTCGCCAAAACTCTTGGTGACCTGATTGAGGGATATCTGGCCCATATTATTTTACGGCTCCGAATGTGAGGCCCCGAACGAGCTGTTTCTGAGAGAACCAACCCATGATTAGGATCGGTGCGATGGCGAGCATGGAAGCCGCCGAAAGCTTGGCGTAGAATAGACCTTCGGGTGCCGAAAAGCTTGCGATGAACGCGGTGAGAGGCGCTGCATCAACGGTGGTAAGCAGGATGGTCCAGAACGCTTCGTTCCAGGCGAGGATGATGTTGAGCAGAACCGTCGAGGCGATACCGGGCAGGGCCATCGGCGTCAGCACATAAAGGATTTCAGATTTCAGACCTGCGCCATCCATACGCGCGGCTTCCAAAATCTCACCGGGGATCTCTTTGAAGTAGGTATATAGCATCCAGACAATGATCGGCAGATTGATCAGCATCAAAACCACGATCAGCAAAATACGGCTATCCATAACACCCAGCCATTTGGCCAGCAGCACTAGCGGGTAGAGGACACCGACAGCTGGCAGCATCTTGGTGGAAAGCATCCAGAGCAGGATATCTTTGGTGTTCTTGCCCGGCACAAAAGCCATCGCCCAGGCCGCAGGCACAGCGATCATGATGCCCAGCACGGTGGAGCCGACGGCGATGATGATCGAATTCATCAGCGCCTTGGGATAGTTGGAGCGCGCCTGCACGTCGATGTAATTCTCAAGCGTCCAGTCAAAGAAAAGCCAGACAGGCGGATCGGCAATCGCCGTCGCCTCGGATTTGAACGAGGTCAAGAAGGTCCACAGGATCGGGAAGAACATCATCAGGCCGAAGGTCCACGCAAGGGCGGTCCACATGATTTTCTTCTGAGGTGTGATTGCGCGTGCCATGGTGGTGTCCTCCCTTAGCTATCGAGGTTCTTGCCAACGATCCGCATCAGGAAGATCGCGATGATGTTGGCGAGGATGACAGCGACAATGCCGCCCGCCGAACCCAGACCGATGTTCTGGCTTTCCAGCACGCGCTGATAGACCAGATAGGTGAGTGTGCGGGTGCCGAATGCGCCGTTTGTGGTGACGAATATCTCGGCAAAGATCGATAAAAGAAAGATCGTCTGGATCAGGATCACCACCGTGATGGCGCGGCTTAGGTGCGGCAGGATGATAAAGCGAAAGCGCGACCAAGCAGGCGCGCCATCCATCTCGGAGGCTTCCAGCTGTTCGCTGTCGAGCGATTGCACCGCCGTCAGCAGGATCAGCGTGGCAAAAGGCAGCCACTGCCAGGCAACGATAATGATGATCGAGAACAGCGGCGCTTGACTGAGAAAGTCAAACGGCTCAAGCCCGAAAAACTTGTAGCCATAAGAAAACAGCCCGTTGTCCACGTTGAAAAACATGTTCTTCCACACCAATGCCGACACAGTTGGCATGACAAAAAAGGGCGCTATGACAAGGATGCGCACGATGCCTTGGCCGAACATCGGCTTGTCCAGCAAAAGCGCCATGGTGACACCGCCTGTGATCGTGATCGCGAGGATACTCCCCACCATCCACAGGGTTGTGAACAGCGAGGACAGGAACGAGCTGGAGGTGAGAAAACGCGCATAATTGTCGAAGCCGATCCAAGGCTCGAAAACGCCGCGCATGGGGCGGTAATCAGCAAAGGAGAAGTACAGCGTCATGCACAGCGGGACCAGCATCCAGACCAGCAAGACAAAGACTGCCGGAGCGATCATAATACGGGCCGCGGATCTTGAATGTGCTGTCGCCACGGGAAGGCTCCTCAGTCTTGTTCGGGGTTGAGACGATCTGGGACTTGCGACAATACCGAGTGGAATTCGCGGAAGGCTCAGAAAAGGGGTGGGGTAGGAGGGGTCCAAGCGGCGCAATGGCGCGCCGCTTGGCCGAAGTGCAAGGGTTCAGTAGCCCGCAGCTTCGATTTCTTCGACCGTCAACTCTTGTGCTGCGGCAAGGGCCTGCGCCGCTGTCTGGTTGCCGGCAAGTGCGTCAGAGAACTGCTGGCCCACCTGGTTTGCGATGCCTGCAAACTCGGGGATCGCAACAAACTGGACACCTGTATAGGGCACCGGATCAACCGTCGGATTGGTCGGATCGGCGGAGTTGATGCTTTGCAGTGTCATGGCCGCAAAGGGGGCAGCATCCAGATACTCTTGGTTCTCATAGAGTGATGTCCGCGTGCCGGGAGGGACGTTTGCCCAACCCTCATTGGCGGCGACCAGCTCGGTATAGCTCTTGCTTGTTGCCCAGCTCACGAACTTCTTGGCGGCGTCCTGCTTCTCGGAGGACTTGGGAATGGCCAGTGACCACGCCCAAAGCCAGTTGCCACGCGGGCCAAGGCCGTTGTCCGGCGCCAGCGCAAAGCCGACACTGTCCGCAACGGTAGAGTCCGCGCCCGTCACAAAGGATGCCGCAACAGTTGCGTCGATCCACATGCCGCATTTGCCCTGCTGGAACAATGTCAGGTTCTCGTTGAAGCCGTTGTTGGCGGCACCATTGGGGCCGGACTCGTTCATCATGCCCAGATAAAAGTCGAGCGTGTCTGCCCAAGGTTGAGTGTCGAACTGTGCGTTCCAGTCCTCATCGAACCAGCGTGCGCCAAATGAGTTGGACATGGCAGTCAGAAACGCCATGTTCTCCCCCCATCCTGCCTTGCCTCGTGCGCAGATACCGTTGATCTCGTTGTCACGGTCGGTCATTGCGGCAGCCGCTTCGCGGATGAACGTCCATGTGGGCGCATCGGGCATTTCCAGCCCTGCTTTCTCCATCAGGTCCGTGCGGTACATTACCATTGAGGATTCACCATAGAACGGTGCGGCATAGAGGTTGCCGTCTACCGTCAGACCGCCCGCAATCGCAGGCAGCAGATCGCCCGCATCCCAGTCGTCGGCCATACCGTCGTTGAGAGACACCAGCCAATCGTTGTTGCCCCAGATCGGGACTTCGTAGGTGCCGATTGTCATCACGTCATAAGCACCGCCACCGGTGGAGATGTCGGTCGTCACGTTCTGGCGCAGAACATTCTCTTCCAGCGTGACCCATTCGAGTGCGATGTCGGGGTTCTTATCGGTGAAGTCAGCGGTGAGACCCTGCATGCGGATCATGTCGCCGTTGTTCACGGTCGCAATTGTGAGTGTCGTGACCTGATCCTGTGCGGCTGCGATACCGACAGTCAGGCCAAGCCCCACTACAGTGCTCAGCAGTGTTCTTTTAATAGACATGAACGTCCTCCCTTTTTTACATGCGTAAAGATTGCGGGTGACTGAG
This sequence comes from Sulfitobacter guttiformis, assembly GCF_003610455.1. NCBI lineage: Bacteria > Pseudomonadati > Pseudomonadota > Alphaproteobacteria > Rhodobacterales > Roseobacteraceae > Sulfitobacter > Sulfitobacter guttiformis. The sequence goes on from NZ_RAQK01000001.1 coordinate 2,582,322, forward strand.
ATTCAAGTCAAGCTATTTTTTAAGCGATGCTTTTGCTGCAATGCAGCAATTTTAGGCGCTATGCGGATTCGCGCAATTTCAACTCGCCATCAAAGAGCGTGATTTCAGGCTCATCCCCTGAAACCTCCCCGCGAATGATCTGCATGATCCTTGAAACGGCTTCCTCGCCAATGGCATCCGTGTTTTGGGCAACGGTGGTGAGTGCGGGGGTCAGAAAGGGGCACAGCGGGTAATCATCGTGCCCCGCGATCCGCAATCCGCCCTTTGTACCGCGCGAAGGGGAGAGCCCATGCTGCGCTGCCGCGCGGAGAGCGCCGATCGCGACACGGTCATTCGCGCAGAGAATCGAGCGATCCGTCAAGCGTCCTTGCGCAAACGCATCCCCCAGAACAGCCTCTCCATGCTCTTCGAAATACCCGTTTTCCCTGACCGCTTCGGTCCCAAGAATTTCCGGCTCAAACCCCAATTTCTCCATACGCGCGATATATGCGACTTCGCGCTCAAGGGCGTTGAAATTGACCCGCGGCATGGCGAGAAAAGCGGGAGGGTCGCCGACCCGACATAGGTATTCAGTAATTAACCCAGTACTTTGGGTGTGGTTTGACCCCACAAAATCAACGTTCGGCATTGATTTGGGGCGCGAATCCAGCAACACAAAAGGCATCCGTGATTTGAGCCGCAGATGCACAGACTGGTCACTCTGATCGCCCAGCGGAGCCACAAGGGCCCCATCGACATTCATCGACATCAGGGTCTCGGCGGCACGCGCTTCGATCGCGGGATCGGAGTGGGAGCATTGTGTGATAACGGTCATGCCCGCTTCAAAGGCGGCGACTTCAACAGATTGCAGGAGCTTGGTGAAGAACAGGTCATTAAGATAAGGAATGATGACCCCTATAATGCCTGTCGTCTTGCGGTTCAGGCGGGTCGCGAAGAAATTTGGAACATATTCAACGCGCTCGAGTCCTGCTTGGATACGTTCGACTGTCTTTGTCTTGACCGAGCCCGGATCCTGAAAAAAACGCGAGAGGGTTGGCCTTGATACGCCAATTGCGACCGACAATTCTTCCATAGTCTTAATGCGGGGCTTCATGGTTTCAGCGTCCTTTGATCGGTGTCTGACCTATCATATAGGCCTGAGGGTGCGCGTCGAGATAAATTTACGCTTGTAAATTAATTTTGACCCTTTCTTTTACATATTGGGTGTGAAGGTGGCATTTAAAGCAATGCAAGTTGCTCTTAGATTGAGTTTGGTCAGACGTATTGATCCAGTAAAAACCTGCTCATGCTCTACTGAAGAAAAATGGCGATGAGCATGCAATGCACGGGAGCAGTGAACGTTTGAGGCTGCCCTGGAATATCCGACAGTCATGCATCAGGCTGCATTGGTGAGTTTGGGCTCGAACGGCGGAAAGCGGACCTTCGCTGCAAGCGCGAAATCTGAGATCAGCATGCGAAGATGCAGACCCTCAATATAGAAATTGTATGCATGTGTATTGGAAGCCCGCTCTGAGCCCTTACTACCATTTGATTGACGCGCGATCTTCCCGGCGATAGCAAGTATTTCATGGAAAACACGATAATCATCGCAATGAATTGGTGGCTGGCCTCCTGACAGGGTGGCCGGATTACCAAACGTATTCCGAGGCCGCCGCATGGGCGGCCTATTGTTTTCCAAGCTTCCCAATGCACCGCCTCTCGTTTCAGGGGAAGAAGCAAATGAACAGACCAACTATTCTGACCGGCGACCGCACAACGGGACCGCTTCACATCGGGCACTATGCAGGCTCGCTTGCAAACCGGCTGCGCTATCAGGACAGCCATGAACAATTTCTTTTGCTGGCTGATACCCAGGCTCTAACCGACAACGCCAATGATACGGAGAAGGTGCGGCGAAGCGTGATCGAGGTCGCGCTGGATTATCTGGCCGTGGGCATTGATCCCGCGCGCACGACCATCTGTCTGCAATCACACCTGCCGGCGCTGGCCGAGTTGTCGATGCTCTACCTAAACTTTGTCACGGTCGCGCGGCTCGAACGAAACCCGACGATCAAAGACGAGATCCGCGCCCGCGGATTCGGGCGCGATATTCCGGCTGGATTTCTGTGCTATCCGGCAGCGCAGGCGGCGGACATCACGGCCTTCAAGGCGACCATCGTGCCGGTCGGTGAGGATCAGGCCCCGCTCATCGAGCAAACGAACGAGATCGTGCGGCGCATCAACGCAACAGCAGGCAGCTCCGTTCTGCCCGAGGCGCAGGCGATCATCCCCAAGTTGGGCCGGTTGCCTGGTATCGACGGCAAGGCCAAGATGTCTAAATCCGGAGGCAACGCAATCGCTCTGTCCGCATCTTCGGAGCAGATCCGAAGTGCCGTCAAAGCGATGTTCACAGATCCGAACCACCTGCGCGTTAAAGACCCGGGCTGCATTGAAGGCAATGTGGTCTTCACCTATCTTGACGCCTTCGATCAGGACCAGGACGGGCTTGCCGAGCTCAAGGGACAATATCAGCGCGGCGGGCTTGGCGATGGCAAGATCAAGGCGCGTCTGGAAGCGATCCTTCAGGAGCTCATAGGCCCAATTCGCCAGCGTAGGGCACAGCTTGCCGAGGACCGAGGCTACATTCTTGAGGTGATCAAAGAAGGCACGGCACGGGCGCGCGACCGCACTGAGGCGACAAAGCGGGATGTGGTGAGTGCCTTGGGCCTATTCCAATTGTAGATCAGCACGGGCGGGCGATCCGGATGAAGGTCCGTTTCGCCCGCACTGTGGACCTTTGGGTAGTCAGATTGCTGCACAAACGACGAATGACCGCTTTGGGGACGCCGCACCGCTGCTTTAAAAACCAGCACGAAGGTCCGTTAAGGGCCGTTGAAATCGACGCATGCGTTCCCCTTGAAAGCGGCTTTCTACACTGCCGCATGGCGGCTCCGAGCCCGGAGCGGTCAGACTGTCCTGCCTTTTTGTCTCCGAAGTTCCGGCCTCTGCGTTCGATCGCGAAGCTGGCGTGATCAGAATAGATATGCAAATGTAACGAGCCAGACCGACAACACAACGCCACAGATCAACGTGTAGGCACCATTCCACACCAATCCGACGCGGGTTGCGCTTATACCGCCAAATGAACCTATCAGAAGGGTCGTCGCCGTGAATGGCGAACTCGCACCGCTCAGCGCCCATCCCGATGTGATCGCGACAACGATCGCTATCGGCTGCACTCCAAGATCAGTGGCTGTCGGAATGAGCGGCGCAATCAGCGTAACGGCAAGGATGGGGTTCATGCCGATCTGTCCAGCCAACGGGATGATCCAGACTAACGATACCAGAATGATCCAGGCCGGTAGGTAAGACGGGTCGAACCCGGTCGCCTGCATCATTGGAGCAAACAGTTGCGACCCCGCTGTGCCAATGAAACCCGCCATCATCAGCAAGGTCAGCTCCCCACGATAGCTGGGAAGCTCTTGCAGCACGTAAGCCTTGATATGTCCGCACGTGGTAGAAACTGGATTTTCGTTCCAATGCTGAAGAAGCATCCAAACAACCGCGATGCAAGGCACTAGGATAGCGACAATACCCACCACTCGAACCTGTGTCAGCGCGCTCAGTGTCACCACGCCAACGAGCAAAACCGCCAACAATAGCGCCAGCGGTAGCATCGTTGCCCAGGTTCCTTCCGGGGCGCTGCGGACCGGCTTAACTGTCAGCCGAGGCTTGAAGATCGAGTCAAGTGACCAGCCGATCCCTGCAAGCAGGAACGATGTGATCAAGCCTGGAACCAATGCCTCGCCCCAGCTGGTGTCCGGAATGACGCTGACAGTGATCGCAACCGCAAAGGAAAGCGGCGACCATGGCAAGGCCGAGACAAAGGCGCGTTGAATTGCTAGAAGCATCCGCCGAATACGGTGCCTGCGGATTTCCAGATTGGGTTCGGAGTTCGCATTGGCTGTCGCCAGCGAACCAAGCAGTTGAAGCGACCCGTAGTTCAGAAGTAAGGCAAACGCTTGGCCGCCAACGGTCAATGCTGCATAGCGCCTGCCAGGGGGCTGACCTGCGAGGAAGGTTCCGGCTCGCTGGATCGCCGGAGATGTCTGCGCCACCGTACGAAGCGTTGACAGCGCGGTGAAAAAGGCGCCGATGAACGCAGCGGTTTCGAGCCCGCGCGTAATGATCAAGCGCCAATCAGTGTTCGTGGCAACCAGCGAGATACTGATGAGCATGGCCACGGCGACAAACGCCTTGCGGGACCATCGCACCTGAAAAAGAAGGATCGCAACGACGACAAGAACGAGAAGCGGTTTGGCAGGCTGCGTCCACTCTGCGACACCCCATTCCCTGCAAATTACAAGCGCTGTGATAGCGCAAAGCAGAAGACCGACCGTTCTGTTTGCCAAACCGCCCATCAAAATGACCTTCTGTACACTAATAAGTTTTTAGTGTGCGGGCTGTTAGCACAAGTTGCAAGTTGTGACCGCACAGCGAGATCCTCTTCATCCCGCGACGATACGATGACGTTCATCGAATGTGTTTTGTCCCATAGCCGACAATCAAGCCGCCAGAATGCTGCAAAATGCGCGAATGGCCGCAACGCGAAAGCTGCGACGCAGCGTCCCAAGGATCGGCCAATGGCCGGTTTGGGCCGTCCTTGCCGAACGACCTATTTAGATTAAATCCCAATAATTTCCGCGATTGCTAAAGCGTCTTCAAGTTCAACGCCAAGATATCGCACAGTACTGTCCATCTTGGTGTGACCCAGCAGAAGCTGAACGGCACGCAGGTTGCCCGTCTTCTTATAGATCTGGGTGACCTTTGTGCGTCGCATTGAATGGGTGCC